>JBIIAG010000005.1:0-136230 GCA_044240055.1 Crocinitomicaceae bacterium
CTTTGATGGATTCCCGCGTACAAATGCACAAGCAGAAGCTTTAGATGTTTTTTTAAATGAATTAGGAACAGGCATCAGCGTGATGTTGGCATTGGAAGTCGAAGAGAATGAGTTGAAAACGCGTTTATTGAAACGTGCAGAGGTAAGTGGACGAGCGGACGATGCGAATCCAGAGGTGATTGAGAAAAGAATCAATGTATACAACCAGGAAACAGCTCCTGTAAAATCGTTTTACCACGCTCAAAATAAGTTTATATCCATCAATGGAATTGGAAGTATTGATGAAATTACTAACCGTTTGTTTCAAGAAATTGATTCAATTTAAAGCCTAACAATGGCATCTGACAATTTCGTTGATTACGTAAAAATCCACTGTACCTCTGGTAACGGAGGTGGAGGTTCTACTCACTTTCGCCGTGAAAAATACATCCCAAAAGGTGGTCCTGATGGGGGAGATGGTGGACGTGGTGGACACATCTACTTGCGTGGAAACAAACAACTTTGGACTTTACTTCACTTAAAATTTCATAAACACGTGAAAGCCGGACACGGTGCTCACGGTGCTGGAAACTTGAAAACAGGTTCTCAAGGAGAAGATAAATACATCGATGTTCCACTCGGTACGCTTGCGAAAGATGGTGAAACGGGTGAAATACTTTTCGAAATTACACAGGACGGAGAACAAGTCATCATTCAGCCAGGTGGAAAAGGTGGAATGGGGAATAATAATTTTAAATCTCCAACGAATCAAACACCGCGTTATGCGCAGCCAGGCGAATCTGGACAAGAAGGATGGAAGATTTTGGAGATGAAACTCCTTGCGGATGTCGGTCTAGTTGGATTTCCAAATGCGGGGAAAAGCACTTTGCTCTCTGTTGTTTCTGAAGCGAAACCAGAGATTGGTGATTATGCGTTTACGACATTGCGTCCAAACTTGGGTATCGTTTCTTACCGCGATCACCGTTCATTTGTTATGGCGGATATCCCGGGAATTATTGAAGGTGCGCACGAAGGAAAAGGACTTGGACTTCGATTTTTGCGTCACATTGAACGAAATTCCTTGTTGTTATTCATGATCCCAGCGGATAGTGATGACATCCGAAAAGAATATGGAATTCTCTTAAATGAGCTGAAACAATACAATCCAGAGTTATTGCATAAAGAACGTTTGTTGGCGATCACGAAAAGTGATATGTTGGACGACGTGATGATTGCGCAAATGAAAAAGGATATTCCAGAAATACCTTATGTCTTTATTTCTTCTGTTGCTCAAAAAGGAATCGTTGAATTGAAGGATTTGATTTGGAAGCACTTAACAAATGATCTCCCAGCTTAATTCGTGGGATGAACAACTGGTGTTGTGGGTAAATGCCCAGCACAATGGATTCCTTGATCAACTGATGTGGGTACTTTCTTCTAAATGGTTGATTTTACCGATTTTACTTGGACTCATTTTTCTCTTTCGTACACAGCAAAAATCATGGAAGGAAATCGGCATGTTCCTGCTGTTTGGAACCTTCATGATTATTTTGTGCGATGTGATTTCAACGCAACTTTTTAAAGAAGTTTTTCACCGTTTTCGTCCTTCACACAATGTTGGAATCGCGGAGCAACTTCATTATCATTTGTTTTCGGATGGATCTCCCTATCTCGGTGGAAAGTACGGATTTGTTTCCTCTCACGCTGCTAATTTTGCTGGATTCGCCGTTTTCTTTTGGCCATTCTACGTAAAATCGTGGATGAAATGGACTCTTGTTTCGCTTGTCGTTTTGGTGATGTACAGCCGCATGTATTTGGGCGTGCATTACTTCACGGATGTGTTTGTCGGAGCGCTCCTCGGAATGCTCATCGCATATGGAATGCGTCGCTTTGTTTTGTCACGTTTTGTTAAAATCAACAAGGAATGAATTGGATATTCGTTTTTATTGGCGGTGGACTCGGAAGCTTGGCGCGCTTTGGCATGAGCAAAGCCTTGCCTTACAAACAAGGATTCCCATGGGCAACGTTCTGGAGTAATTTACTGGCGTGTGTCGTTTTTGCCTTGGTGCTCTTCTTCAGTTCGAAAATCGCCAAAACAGATTGGCTTCATCCCTTATTACTTGCTGGATTCTGTGGTGGTTTCAGCACCTTCAGTACTTTTTCTTACGAGAATTTTCTCTTGCTTTCGAACGGACATTACAGCATCTTCGCACTGAATGTTCTCGTTTCTATATTAGCTGGAATTTCTGTTTTCGCGGTGCTTGTTCGCTTAAACGCCTAGTTCATAACACTATTTTTCACGCGCATTATTTTGATTATCAGTTAAATAATTGCTACTTTCGTTTATGCTCACAATCCTTTCAAACATAAAAAGCACATTCCTGAAGGCAATCTTTCAGGTTTTCGTTTTTAGTTTACTTTTTGATCATCTTGCAATTGGGCAATATAATTTGGTTCAGAACCCTAGTTTTGAGCAATGTGTAAATTGTCCAACGAATGGTGGAGCGGTTATCGGTCTTGATTTTACTAACAATGTTATCTTACCATATTGGAATAATCCGTCAACTTCTATGCTAAGTGGAGGATCACCCGATTATTTTCATTTTAATGAAAATGGTGTTCAAGCTTTTGATGGTAATTCAATGATTGGAGCTGCAACATACCTTTCTTTGTTCAGTCCCATTGAATGGGCTAATGCTAGGGAATATTTACAAACCGAATTAATTGATAGTCTAATCTTTAACAAACAATATCTTATAGAATTTTATACCATTGCGGGACTTTACCCATCTTTTAATGGATCTTTTTTGGCTAACAACATTGGTTTGCATTTTAGCGATACAATACTTCATAGTACTAATTGGAACTATTTTCCTTTGGATTCTCAAATCAAATATTTCAACAATGAAATAATAACAGATACCAATTCTTGGACTAAAGTTTGTGGACTATTTAATGCCCATGGTGGAGAGAAATATATGACTGTCGGCAATTTTAATAATGATTTAGAAACAGATTTTATATGTTTAGCACCTTTTTGGCCAGCTGAAGGAGGTTGTTATATGCTATTTGATAAATTCTCCGTCACTCCCCTCGATAGCATCCCTGGTGGCTTGCAAGTCAATGCTGGCAATGATCAATCTATTTGCATTGGAGATACGGTGTTTATCGGTGAAAAAATCAGCAATCTTCCTGCTAATTGGTATTTGTTAGACGGTACAGTAGTCGATACAAATACGGCTGGGGTTTATGTGGCACCGAGCATAACGACCACTTATGTTGTTACGATGACCATTAACGGGGTTTTCTCAACGGATACGGTTACGGTCACTGTTGGTTGTGTTGGAATCGATGAACTTGATAAACAGAAATTTAATATTGGTCCAAATCCAAATGATGGAAATTTCGTTCTTACTGGTCAATTCCTGAAAGGACAAAACATTACCATTAGCACCATGGATGGCAAGCAAGTATTTTCCATGGTAACGGAAGAAAGTTCCGATCAGCTACACGTGCACACTGATTTGGGTACAGGGATGTATGTGCTAGAAATAGCGAGTCGAATTGGAACCTTCAGCCGACAAAAACTGATGATTGATTAAATCCGTAAAGTCGATAAGCCACCGTCGATGCCAATGATTTGACCGGTCACCCAAGAAGCTTTTTCGGAAAGTAAAAATGCAGCGTAGGTTGCCATGTCTGCAACTGTCCCAACACGTTTCATCGGATGACGCAATCCGTTTGCCTCTTTCTTTTGATCGGAATTCAAAAGGTTTAGTGCCAATGGTGTATCAGTAAGCGATGGAGCAATGCAATTCACGCGAATGATCGGCGCTAATTCTGCTGCTAGCGATTTTGTGAGTCCTTCTAAAGCCGCTTTTGAAACGGAAACCTGCGTGTGGAAATTCAATCCTTGACTCGCTGCAATGGAACTGAAAAGTAGTATGGATGGCGTGGATCCCGTTTTTAGTCTTGCCACGTTCCCTTGAATGCATTTGATGGCACCCAACACTTGTAAGTCAAAGTCGTCTTTGAATTGTGCAGGGGAAATGCGTGCGAATGGCTTCAATGAAATGGCCCCCGGACAATAAATAATTCCGTCTAAACGGTCGGGTAGGAAGGAAAAGTCCAAAGTCTCTGAACGGACATCCAACTGCTGGTAATGGATTCCAGAGGGAAGATCTGCATGTTCTTTCGTGAAATAGGTACCAAATACTTGGTGTCCTTCGGCGTGCAAAGTAAGCGCTAGTTCAAGTCCGATTCCAGACGACGCACCTACGATGAAATAGTTTTTCGTTTCCATAGACTTGTAACAATGGAAGCTGGAAATGGTTCTTTTAAAGAATCGATTTCAACTATAAAAACAGTGATTTATCTAAGTTCAACCATTCCAAGGTGGAATTGGAAAAGATGTTTTCTTTGTCTTGTGCGGACAAATCACTTTCTTCGATGAATTTCCCGATTTCCAAATCTCCTAAGGGGAAAGGATAATCAGAACCTAAACAAACACGTTTCGATCCTTGCATCTTTAGGATATACTTCAAGGCGTCGATGTCGTGTGTGATGCAATCTACCCAGAATTTACCAACGTAATCACGTGGATTCACTTCATTGTCAATCGCTACTAAATCGGGACGACAATTGAATCCATGTTCGATGCGGCCTAAAGTGGGAAGAAATGACCCACCGGCATGCGAAAAACACACGCGTAGGTTTGGCAAGCGTTCCAGTACACCACCGAAAATCATCGAACAAGCTGCGCGAGACGTTTCTGCAGGCATTCCCACTAACCAAGGCAACCAATACTTTTTCATGCTGTCAAATCCCATCATTTGCCAAGGATGAATCATCACCGCCATTCCAAGGCGTTCACAGGCTTCGAAGATCGGGAAGAAACGTTCTTCACTCAAATTCTCGTCGTTGATGTTGGATCCAATCTGAATTCCGACGTGTCCAATGGCTTTGGCGCGTTCCAATTCTTTGATGGCTAATTCGGTGTCCTGCATTGGGATGGTCGCTAGTCCAATGTAGTTTTTTGGGTATTTCGCCACCAATTCGGCAATGTGGTCATTTAAATATTCGGACAATTCTAATCCGTGTTTCGGTTCTGCCCAATAGGAGAAAAGCACGGGAATCGTACAAACTACTTGTGTTTGTGTTTGAAATTGTTCGTATTCACCCAATCGTAAGTCTTCGTCCCAACAATTTTCTTTGATGCGTCTAAAAAACTGTCCACCTTGCATCATATCTGCACTTCGGTCCTCGTTATGATTCAAGTAAATGAATTTCCCGTAGCCAAATTTCTCCGTCCAATTCGGTAAATTCTTCGGAATGATGTGAGAGTGCATGTCGATTTTCAGCATAGGTCAGATTTTGGTAGCGAAGATAAGGAAAATGCCTTTAGAACTAAAGAGCCTTTTCAACTTTCAACTCCATCACATAATCATCCATGAAAAAGCCATGTCCAATGTCGAATTTCTCTACTCTTCGAATGGTGAATCCCAGTTTGTCGTAAAAAAACTTCGCTTTATTGGCGCGATTCACTTGAAGGAAAATATAAGTGCACTGCTTTGTTTTTGCGCGTTCGATGGCTTTGTCCATGAGTTTTTTGCCTGCGCCAAAACCTTGGGCGGTTGGCAGGACATACACTTTGTTCACCTTCAATTCGTAGCCTGCTTGTTCAATAGCGAGGAAGCCAATGTCCTTTGAATCCTTTTGGAGAATGTAAAATTCGTGTCCGTTATTTTGTTGCTTGATGAGTGTTTCCGTGGAATACATCCAGTTCAACATGAAGTCCATTTGCTCTATGGTGATGATGTCAGCATAGGTATGCGGCCAAATCTCACGTGCCAAGGATTCAAGAATCGGCAATTCAACTGCTGTTGCGAGACGAATGTCCATTTATTGCTTGATAAAACGTTCTTGCTGTACTTTCTCATCGATGATCAAACGAATGAAATACGTTCCTGCTGGTAAGTCTGATACATACACTTTTCCATCATAGATGTTCTTTTCGTATAGGTTTCCTTCCATATCGATGATTTCCGTTGTTTTTGGAAGTTCAACGATTGTGAAATGCAATTCATTCATTACTGGATTTGGATACACGTTCCAGTCGATGTCGTGTTTAACATTTTCCATCCCCATTGTTTGTAGGGCTAATTTCACTGCAGCATACGCATTGATTTTTCCTGCTCCCCAAACTGGACTTCCTTCCGCAGGAATGGTTCCCGTTAAATTGTCTTGTCGAGCAGTCAACATGATGATTTCTTTCACCTGTCTTGCTGACAAATACGGATTCGCTTCAAGAATTAACGCAGAAACTCCAGCAACCATTGGTGACGCCATGGAAGTTCCAGACATTTTTGCAAAGTGATACGTTTTATTGTTAAAAGTGATGTTGTCCACAGAGGAAAAGGTAGCATCCGTAAACGAAGACATGGCAGAAATCACCGCAACTCCAGGTGCCGCAATATCGGGTTTCATTTGTCCGTCATAGCGTGGACCCACAGAAGAGAAAGAGGCAATTCCACCACCAATTGGATTTCCGCTTCCACTCAAATACTGGGATGCATAGGCAGCAACACTGATCACATCTTCGGAGCACGATGGTTCACTGATTCCGTTTAGATTATCACCAGCAATGGAACCTCCGTAGGAAAAAGAAAAAGGCATTCCCCAATTTCCAACATCGTTCGAAAGTTCTGTGACATTCCAATAATGTACGGTTCCGGCATTTGCTTTAGACTTTAAAAGCACACGCAATGAAGTATTGGTGTTTTTCACGCGCAAACGCATTTGTGGACGTCCGTTCAATGGATGTGCTGCATCCGCAGTGATGTTGAACCAAATGGTGTCAATTCCAGATACTAAAAAGGAATCTATATAGTTTGTTACTGTTGCCGTGTTGTAAAATGGACTCTCAATTAAAGTGTTTCCAGCGTTATTGGTTACGATTAATCCATTTTCAAATGAATTCCCTGCTTCACCCCAGGCATGAATGCTTTGTCCCCACATATTCGCATTGGCTGAATAGGAATAAAATTCAATGCGCGACTTGAACTGATCTTGGTTGAAGGTTTTTTTGATGTGGAAATTGACGTTTCCATTGTTTCCTCCGGAATTCGCAAATACAACACCTAAATCTGTATACGCAGTAATTGCCTGACTCAAAATAGAAGTTCCGTCTAAAGTCCCAAAATGGTAAAGTCCCCAAGACATGTTGATAATCAATCTTTTTCCATCCGCTTGTGCTTTTTGATACATCCATTCCCAGGCGTCAAGTACGGCTGCTTCATCGACTAAAAAGGTCACAAATAAGAAATTCGCGTCAAAAGCCACACCTCTATGTGTAGTTCCTGCACCACCTCCGCCAGCAATGGAGGAAACGTGTGTTCCATGCGTTGCATACGAGTAAATATTTGAGGTGTCACTTCCTGCAGTCAATAATTCATTCCATGTTGCGTATTCTGTTCCATACGCAAATCCTTGTGGGTGTGGTCCGCTGGTTTTGTATTGGTCCCAAGCGGCAACGATACGTGATTGTTGCATGGATGTATCGTAAAATACGGGAGAAGTGTAGTCAAATCCCCAGTCTGTTACTCCTATGTAAACATCTTTTCCTGAATATCCTTGAGGAAGGCCAATTCCTTGATGTACGCTATCTGCATGCATATCAACGATGGCTTTGTCTAGTGAGTTGTGGATTTTTGAAGCAATTTCCAAATAGCTTAATCCTTTAATAGTCGATAGTTGACTCGTTTTTGATAAAGGAACTTTTATACTCACTAAATTGGCAATCGGTGTTCCAATGATAAATTGTTTTTGAATTAGATCAGATCGGTCAAATCCTTCTGAAACTTTGCCTAAAAAGGATAAATAATACGTACCGTTTATGTTGTAAATGGGATAACGCGAAATGAGGTCCGCATGCACCTCTCCTTTGTTAACCATCAATTGCTGTTGAATTTTTTCTAAGTCTATTCGATTGCCAGCACTCATTTTTACTTGTCCATGCAATGAAAGACTACTGCATAGAAAAGAAAGGAGTACAAGGAAAAAGTATTTTTTTAAGCTCACCATTCTCAAATATAAGTATAATTGAGGCTGAGAAGACGTCTAGAGGTAAAATCCGTTAAGCTTTTTATTCACGTAAAAATGTGAATAAATTAAATGGTTTCGAATAGTTGTTCGTTTGTTTTTCGAACCTTTGCGAGGTGTTGGTAGTTATCTTCGCTGGAACGAAATCCAATTGGACACAATAACACACTTTTGAGGTTTTGATCGGCCAATCCTAGTAACTCATCGAGCTTTTTCGCATTAAATCCTTCCATTGGTGTTGCGTCCACGCGCATGCTCGCGCAGGTGTGAAGAACTTGACCCAGCGCAATGTACGCTTGATGAACGTTCCATGGTTCTACGTCACTATCCGGCATTTTCAAAATGTTTTTCTTTAAAAACTCACCGAATCCAGCAGCTCTATCGGCTGGAGTGTTTCGGATTCCAGTCACTAAATCTACGTGAGTATCAAGGTAAGACTCATCAATGGATTTGTAGGAACAAATGATCAATAGGTGAGAGGCGTCGACAACTTGACCTTGGTTAAAGGCGATTTCTTTGATATCCTCTCTTAAAGCTGGACTAGAAACAAAAATAAATTTCAACGGTTGAATGCCATAAGCAGAGGGAGTCAGTCTCAAGGATTCCTTGATGGTTTCCAATTGCTCGTTTGTCAATTTTTTGCTTGCGTCGAATTGCTTTGTAGCATATCTCCAGTTTAAATCCTCTATTATCTGTTTCATGTCTAAAATATCATTGGTATTTCTATAACTAGCATTTGTCCTTTTTGTTTATTTCGAAGCACAATTTCTTTTGTGTCCCAGATGCCAATCGCATCACGTTCGTTTAAAACTTCTTGTTCGATCTCAAATTGCCCATTAATACTCATAAAGTACGCACCGTTGCCTTCACCTTTAATAGTATAGGTAAGTGCTGTGTTTTCTTCCATGTTCACAATATGAATCCATGCGTTTTGATGAATCCAAACTCCTTCTTGACCTGCATTTGGAGAAACCAATTGCAAAAATCGTTGCTCGGCGTCCTTTAAGTCGTATGGTTTTTGCTCATAACGTGGCGTTACTCCTTGTTTGTTTGGGAAAATCCATATTTGGAAAAGGTTGATTTCTTCCTGTTGACTAGCATTCATTTCACTGTGAAAAATCCCCGTACCAGCTGACATCACTTGTACTTCTCCAGCTTTAACGACTTCGCTGAATCCCATGCTGTCTTGGTGACGCAAGGACCCACGTAATGGAATGGTGATGATTTCCATATTGTCGTGTGGATGTTTGCCGAATCCCATCGAAGGAGCAACAATATCATCGTTCAATACACGCAATGCTCCAAAGTTTATGCGCTCCGGATTGTACCATTGAGCAAAGCTAAAGGAGTGTTTTGCGTTTAGCCAACCATGGTTCGCATGGCCGCGACTTTGTGAAGAATGGAATACTTTTTTCATGCTTGATCTTTCGTTTGGACAAAAGTACGGACTATCTTACTGCTTCAGTTGATTTTGTCCATTTTCACGTAATTCAATAACCTGTGTTAATTCTTTTTTGTCGAAATGAAGCTTTGAGTCATAAAATTGTAGATATTCGTTTTATGGTATTAAGTAGATTTTGGCTAATTATCTTTATTAGCTCCGTATTATTCGTTTTTGCTGGACTTTTCTTGTCCAATTCATATTCCATTGAATTTGTATTAAACGGAAAAAAAGACAGCCCAATTCTGACTGGGGAAAAGTATTTGAGTTCTTATTCGAAAGGATTTCAAGAGAAATTGAAGACTGCGCCGGAAGGAACCTTGGTACTGAACGAGAATACAGATGATGTGGACACAACGTATGTCATTAAGAATCAAACAGTTCTGATTTACAAAGGAAAACAAAAAGCAGATGGATTACTCGAAACGTGCAAAGCGAGTTTATTTGATTTAATCTTGCCGTTGATGGCCTATTTGGCTTTTTTCTGTGGAATCATGCAGTTATTGATCGACTCTGGTGCCACCGAAAGACTGGCGCGTAAATTAAGTCCATTCTTTGTGAAGGTTTTTCCTTCTGTCCCGAATAATCACGAGTCCATTTCTTATATGACCTTGAATTTTTCGGCAAATTTTTTAGGACTAGATTCTGCGGCGACACCATTTGGATTGAAAGCGATGCAAAGTTTGCAGGAAATCAATCCAGATAAGGAAAAAGCTTCGGATGCGCAAATCATGTTCTTGTGTTTGCACGCAGCAGGATTGACCTTGATTCCAACGTCCATCATTGGTTACCGTGCAGCAGCAAATGCAGCGAATCCAGCGGATGTGATGTTGCCGTGTATTGTAACTTCCCTAATTGGAACTTTAGCGGCATTTTTTATTGTTGGAATCCGTCAGCGCATTCAGTTTAAAAGCGCAACCTTATTGATTGCATTGACATCAATTATAGCGGCAATTATTGGGCTTTTAATGTATGTGAACAGTTTAGATTTAATTGGCAAGAACTTTTTTTCAAGTAATTTCTCCAGTGTACTTTTGTTAGGCATCATTGTCGCGACCTTGATTTTTGCCTTCATCCATGAAAAGAAATTCAAGGAAAAAGAAACAACCGTTTTTGATTCCTTCGTGGTAGGAGCCAAGAGTGGTGTTAGCACTGGTGTTGCGATTTTTCCTTATGTTTTAGGAATGTTAGCCGCGATTTCGTTGTTCAGAAATAGTGGATTATTTGAGATCATTAGTAATTGGATTGCGACTGGATTTCATTTTGTGGGTGTTTCCAAAGAAATAACTGATTCTTTGCCTGTTGCCTTGTTGCGACCATTTAGTTCCAGTGGTTCACGTGGATTCATGTTGGATGCGATGAATAATTTCGGCGCAGATTCTTTAGCGGGAAGACTCAGTAGCATCTTCCAGTGCAGTGCAGAAACGACGTTTTATGTTATTGCCGTTTACTTTGGTTCGATTAACGTCCGAAATACGCGCTATGCCCTAGGAACAATGTTATTAGTAGATTTAATTTGTGTTGTAACTGCAATCTTTGTGGCATTGTGGTTTTTCTAAGATAAGCGTATGTTGAGAAAATTATTTGGTTCTGGGAAGAAAGCCCAAGAGAAATCGTCTGCACCTATTTCTGCTGCTCCTCTGCACGATGTGAATTATCCGTCATTGGTATTGATTGCTTGGGCAAAAGCAGTTGATGGGAATGAGGATCTTCAGCTATGGTTAAAAGAGAATGGCTATCCTGAATTATACATGGCAACTTTTGCCATTCTATTGAAAGACGAAGCTCGAAATTGGTTAATCGAAAATGGATATGCTCATCTCATGGCAATGATCAATGGGGCAGAAGGGAACCTGAAAGCACAAGAATGGTTATTGAACAATAACTTTGAAATGCTTTACCACATGTCCTTGGCAATTGAGCATGAAGACAATAGTTGGTTTTGGTTAGCTAAGTATGCATCTCAAGAGATTCGCATTCTCACAAAATCAATACAACGCGTGAAAGATGAAATTGAGGAAAACCACAATGACATGCACTCGATTGGAAAAGACGTTTAAATAAACTTACAACAACATTGCTGCAGGATTCTCCATGTACGTTTTAAACGTTTGAAGGAATCCAGATCCTGTTGCGCCATCTACTACACGGTGGTCACAAGACAAGGTAACTTTCATTACATTTCCTGGAACAACTTGTCCGTTTTTAACAACTGGAACTTCTTTGATGCCTCCAATAGCTAAAATACAGCTGTCCGGTGGATTCACAATTGCCGTGAAGGATTCTATTCCGAACATACCAAGGTTAGAAATTGTAAATGTATTTCCTTCCCAGTCACTTGGTTGTAATTTTTTATCTTTTGCTTTTTGGGCGAACTCACGCACTTCAGCAGAGATTTGCACCAAACCTTTGGTATCAGCGTGACGAATCACAGGAACCAATAATCCATCTTCCACAGCTACCGCTACACCAATGTGTACGTGTTGGTTGCGACGAATGAAGTCTCCCATCCAAGAACTGTTTACTCCAGGATTTTGTTTTAATGCCATAGCTACAGCTTTCACGACTAAATCGTTGAAAGATACTTTCACTCCATCTATACTGTTTAAAGCTTTGCGAGAAGCAATTGCTTGATCCATATTGATGTCCATTGTCAGGTAGAAGTGGGGAGCAGTAAATTTACTTTCCGCCAAACGACGTGCAATGGTTTTACGCATTTGACTTACTGGTTCATCTGTGTAAGATTCTACACCACTTGTCGCTGCTGAAAAAGTTCTTTCAGCTGGAGTATAAGGTGTGTAATGATCGACATCGCGTTTCACGATGCGTCCACTTTCACCTGTTCCTGCAACTGAATGAATGTCAATTCCTTTTTCACTTGCCATTTTTTTCGCTAACGGCGATGCAAATACGCGTCCGTTTGTATTGTTTGCGATTGGTGCACTTGTCGAAACTGGAGCAGGTGCCGCAGCAACAGGCGCCTGACTAGGTGTCGCAGCAATAGGCGCTGGACTTGAAGTAGGTGTTTCTGTTTTTGGAGCTTCTGAAGTAGCGCCTGGAGCATTTGCGCCAGCACTTGCCAAGGCAGCAGAAATATCCTCTCCTGCTTGACCGATAATTGCTAATACGCTATTAACAGGTGCAGCTTTCCCTGTTTCAACACCGATGTGTAATAAAACACCGTCGTAAAATGATTCGAATTCCATGGTTGCTTTATCCGTTTCAATTTCCGCTAGTACTTCACCAGCTTTTACGGTATCACCCACATTTTTATTCCAAGTTGCAACAACCCCTTCGGTCATTGTATCACTCAATTTCGGCATGTAAACGATTTCAGCCATGGATTCTAATATTTTTTAAGTTTTTAATATTCTTTGATATACGGGTAATCCGTTTGAGTATATACGTCTTCATATAACTCGTGTGCTTCAGGATACGGAGAATTCTCAGCGAATTCAACTGATTCGTCCACTTCCTTCTTAACCCATGTAGCAATTTCTTCAAGTTGTTTCTCGTTTAACCATTTGTTTTCTTGAATGGTTAGCAAACAATGTTCGATTGGATCTTGTTCCATCCATTCAGCAACTTCGTCTTTTGTACGGTATTTTTGTGGGTCGGACATTGAGTGTCCTTTGTAACGGTATGTACGAATATCTAATAGCGTTGGACCATCTCCACGACGAGCACGAATACATGCTTCTTCAATCGCTTCGTGAACACTTTCTGGACGCATTCCATTCACAACTTTCGATGGCATTTCATAAGAAAGTCCAATTTTAGAAAGATCGGTTACGTTTGTTGTGCGCTCTACCGACGTTCCCATCGCGTAGTTGTTGTTTTCAATGATGAAAATTACTGGAAGTTTCCAGTTCATCGCCATGTTAAACGTTTCGTGAAGAGCTCCTTGTCGAACAGCTCCATCTCCCATTGATACAAATGCTACGTTATCTGTTCCGTTATATTGTTCAGCGAACGCAACACCAGCTCCCATCGCAATTTGTGCTCCAACAATTCCGTGTCCACCCATGAAGTTTTTCTCTTTGTCAAAGAAGTGCATGGAACCACCTTTTCCTTTTGAACAACCAGTCGTACGGCCATAAAGTTCCGCCATCAATACACGTGGATCTGTTCCAAGTGCAATTGGATGTGCGTGATCACGGTAAGCTGTCATGTGTTTGTCGCCTGGACGACATGCGCTTGCTGTTCCTGCAACAATGGCCTCTTGTCCAATGTAAAGGTGACAGAATCCACCAAATTTTTGCTGAATGTATAATTGACCCGTTTTCTCTTCGAAACGACGAATTAATAACATGTCTTTGTACCATTTAATGTACGTTTCTTTGGAAAATTTGGGCTTTCCAGTAGATTTAGTAGCAGTGCTTGCTTTTTTTGCGCTTGTTGTAGCTTTTGCGGGCATAATTACGTCTGTTATTTTCGGTCACAAATATAAGAATGAATTTGAATATAATTACAAATTGTCATTTTTACACTAAGTGAATATTTATAAGGATAGATAATTTGTTATATCAACCATCTTTTCTTTAAAAGAGATGTTGTTATAATTCTTCGGTTTGTTTCTTTGATATTGAACGATAAATCAAGTAAATTCCAATCAAAACAAATGGAATACTTAATAATTGACCAGTATTAAGCGACCATTGAAAATCCCTTGCAGTTTGACCTATTTTAACGAATTCAATGAAGAATCGAGCTCCAAAAATCAAGATTAAAAATGTTCCGAAAATGAATCCTTGTTGCTGCCATTTTTCTTTTTTCCAATACAAGAATAAGAGAATAACAAAGGCAATCAAGTAACAAATCGCTTCATACAATTGAGCTGGGTGTCTAGGCGTTGGATCGAACATGTGCAATTGATCATTCCAATAGTTTTGAAATTTAAAGGCCCATGGTACATTAGTTGGATCTCCAACCATTTCATGATTAACTAAATTTCCAAGGCGGATAAACGTTGCGCCTATTGCTACCGGTGCTGAAATTCGGTCTAACATCCATAAAAAGGGACGTTTCACTATTTTTTGGGAGTAATACCAAAGTGCAAGAAGTATGGCAATCGCCGCACCGTGACTTGCTAATCCACCTTCCCAGATTTTGAAAATGTCCGCAGGATGAGATAAGTAACCACGATCGACAACAACACCGTTTTGTACAACGTCGAATAAAGGACCATAGAAAAACACGTGTCCTAGTCGAGCGCCAATAACCGTGGCTGGAATCATAAACCAAACAAGTTTATCCAATAGTTCATCGCTAATTTGTTCTTGTTTGAACATGCGTTTCACTACGAAATAACCGAGAATAAGTCCAGTTACAAATAATAATCCATAGAGGTTGGGCGTACGCCAACCATCAATAATTTCCGAATCAACGGTCCAGTTAATTGCTAAAATCATTTGTTATCTCTAATTGAAAGTTCAATCAAAGATAATGGTTTTTCAGGATTGTGTTTAAAGGGAAGTTTATTTGATCGTCCTTTTTTGAAAATTCGGTTACTATTCTCAATTCCCTTGCGCAGTTCTTTTTGTACATCTTCAGGTAAATGGATCGTTTCAAGGCATTCAGATGAACAACAGTTCTCCATTGTTGACTTACAAGAATCACATTGAATGAACAACAAATGACATGCGTCGTTCACACAATTGGTGTGTGTGTCTGCTGGTTCTCCGCATTGGTGACAAACCGCAATGATGTCATCGGAGATTCGTTCTCCGCGTCGCTCATCAAACACAAAGTTTTTCCCAATGAATTTATTTTCAATCCCTTGATCTTTTGCGTCGTTTGCATATTTTATAATTCCACCTTCTAATTGATGCACATTATTAAATCCACGGTGTTTAAACCATGCGGAAGCTTTTTCGCAACGAACTCCCCCTGTACAATACATGACGATATTTTTATCCTCGTTTCCTTTCAGGTAGGTCTCTTCAATGTAAGGAAGTGATTCTCTAAATGTGTCTACGTCAGGCAGTATAGCGCCTTTGAAGTGACCAACTTCGGATTCGTAGTGATTGCGAAAATCAATAAGGATGGTGTCCGGTTGTTCAGTTAATTCATTGAATTCTTGTGCATTCAAGTGCTTTCCTTTATTGGTGACATCAAATGTCTTGTCCTCTAATCCATCTGCAAGGATTTTGTCACGCACTTTGATTTTTAACTTTAAAAAGGGAAACTCTGCTTCGGAATCATCTACAGCAAAGTTTAAGCGGACACCGTTTAAAAAATCAATGCCATATAAATCTTCTCTAAATTGACTTAATTTATCCGTAGGGACTGCGATTTGTGCATTTATTCCTTCGTGAGCGACATAGGTTCTACCTACGACTTCTAATTTTGACCACATTAAGAATAAGTGATCTCTGAATAAGTGAGGGTTTTCAATTTTCGCATATTGATAGAAGGAAATCGTAATAAATTGATGTCCAACGGCACGCAAATGCGCTTCTAATTCCTCCTTATTTAATGTATTCCACAGTTGCATACTATGTTGAATTAAATAATTAACAAGGCAAAGGTAGCAAATTGAGGTGGCTGAAAAAAATGACAAAAGTCATGTATGGGAAAATTGTCTTCATTTACTCCAATTCTTGCATCATCTAGTATGATTTACTTTCCAGTTGAACCAGACCTTCCCTAGAATTAAACCTAGGATTTTATCAAAAGGAATTTGTGCCATTCGTAGGAGACCTGTTTTAACTGAAACGAGGGGTGATGAATGCCATTTTCGAAAGCCGATGGACAAACTCGCATCGACGTAGGTCATTTGGTGCCAATATCCAGAAGGAATAAAAATGGTATCACCGTGTTCTAACATGATTCGGTAAGCACGAAGGTTTTTAAGTGTTGGATTTTCCTGCTCCTTTGGGTTAAATAAGTTAATCTTTGAGGTAGAATTGAACGGTAAGCGATGTAAGAATTTAGATTGACTCGGATCAATCAATATTACTTCTTTTCTTCCAAAAAGATGGGTAAGTAATCCATTGTCATACATGAAGTAATAATGCAGTGGTACTATAGTCCCTTTTCCACCGATAAACATGAGGTTGGGTAATTGGAACGCACATTTAAAAAAACTTGGACAAGGAATTTCACTTGCTAATCGTTTGTTTTTAGTCAAGATTGGGTTAACGAACATGCGCAAGTCCGAAGCTTTGTTTTCGCGAATCAAATGAAGCATGTGATTCATGGGGACTTTGTGGTCTCCGACTAAAAAAGAGGTATTGTTTTTTCGTTGTCCGTCAAAAACTTTCACCGGAAAATGTCCAAGTTCTTTTTCTAGTTGATTTAAACTCCAGTTTTTCGCTGGTGAATCTTCTAGTATTCCTTTGATGAGAACGGGTTTATTTGGTTTAATCCATCGTTCATGGAAGTTGTTTTTCGTGATGTCGCGAATATGAATTTGATCGGTGATTTCGGTGAATTCCATGACGTTTGGTGTGTTAGATAAGATCTAAAAAACGAAATGTACGCAAGCCGATTCGAATAATAAGTCCACGAAAGGGAATACCCGTGAATAACACAAACAAGAAATTAATGAATACAAATTTCTCCGTCAGTTCAGCTGTTTGGGAAGTTTAAGGCCCTACTTTCGATAAGTGAATTTTCCGAATTTCACCTCTCCAGGTATGAACCTTGCCTTCGAATCTTTTTTGATCGTTGGACAATTGATATGTGAAGAAATTAGTGATGTTGTTCGCATCTATTTGATATGTCAAGATTGCGCCATCAAATTTTATCTTGTGGAAATTCGGATCCCAATTCAGTTGTGAATTAATAAGGGAAATAAAAAGGGAATCGTTTTTTTGAGCCAATCGCAAGGTGTCGACATAATCCACATCGCTTTCAATCCAGTGCACAGACCAAATTCCAGAAATAGCTGGTATGATCCGTTTTGTGGAAGATGAAAGAATCACAATCAATCCAAAATAAAAGCTAAAACGGAGCAGGTTAATCATTCATTAAACGGCCACATTGTGTTCGCGTAAGGCATCGTTCAAGGATGTTTTCAAATCCGTGGATGCTTTGCGTTGTCCAATGATTAAGGCACATGGAACTTGGTAAGATCCAGCAGGGAATTCTTTGGTATATGTTCCAGGAATGACAACGCTTCTCTCTGGTACATATCCTCGGTGTTCGATTGGTTCTGTTCCGGTAACGTCAATGATTTTAGTAGATTTTGTTAAAACAACATTCGCACCAAGAACAGCTTGTTTTCCAACACGTACTCCTTCCACGACAATACAACGAGAGCCAATAAACGCATCGTCTTCGATGATGACAGGAGCAGCTTGTAAAGGTTCAAGTACGCCACCAATTCCAACACCACCACTTAAATGAACATTTTTTCCAATTTGAGCACAACTTCCAACCGTTGCCCAAGTGTCTACCATCGTCCCCGAATCGACATATGCACCAATGTTGATGTAAGAAGGCATCATAATCACACCTGGTGCAACAAAAGCACCATAGCGTGCAATTGCATGTGGTACAACACGCACACCTAATTCTTTGTAATTACGTTTTAATGCCATTTTATCGTGAAACTCGAATGGACCAACCTCAATGGTTTCCATTTGACGAATCGGGAAATACATGACAACAGCTTTTTTTACCCATTCGTTGACAATCCACTCGCCATTTTCACCTGGTTCCGCAACACGTAACAAACCTTTATCTAAATCTTCAATGACCGTTTCAATGGCTTGAATAGTTTCTTTTTCTTTCAATAATTCACGGTTGTCCCATGCTGCTTCAATTTCTTGTCTCATGTTGTAAGTTTGTTGTTTTTGGAATGAAAAGAAGTATGACCAACCCAATTAAAAAGAAGATGACCAACGCTAATATAGATGTTCGGATGTCTAACATTCCTTCAATGAGTCCGAATGTTAAAGTGCCGACTGCTAAACCGATTTTTTCGGCTAAATCGTAGAAGCTAAAATAAGAGGTTAAATCTTTGGTTTCTGGCAATAATTTGGAATACGTTGACCTTGCTAAGGATTGAATCCCTCCCATAACGAGACCAACGATTGCTGCGGCAATGTAAAACTGCCATGGTTCATAAACCAAGTAATATACGCCAAGGCATAATCCAATCCAAATAACTATGGCGATTCCTATGGACTTTAAGTTTCCAATTTTACGGGAAACTTTGGACAAAAGATAAGCGCCAAGAATACCAATAAATTGAATGATTAAAATCGAAATGATTAGGTCCTGTTGTTTAATTCCTCGGACTTCTTTATTAGCAAAAGCAACCGCCATCACCATGATTGTTTGAACAGCCATATTGAACATGAAGAAGGAAAACAAATACCTTTTTAAGGGAATATTTAATTTGATTTCTTTCCAAACCTTGTACACTTCACGGTATCCTTTTAAAATGATATTTCCTTCTACTTTACTCGTAGCGGTAGATTTTGGCAATCGAATAAATGAATAGGTAGCAAAGCTAATCCACCAAATACTCACTAATGGAAACGCAAAACGGATTGGAATTGCTTTTGTGAATACCGTAAGAATCAATATGATGATCAGCAATATGGAACTTCCAAGGTAACCCATGGAAAATCCTCGAGCACTTATTTTGTCGTGGTCTTTCGGTTCAGCGATTTCGGGTAAATAGGAATTGTAATAGACTAAACTCGCCCAGAATCCAACGGACCCGAAGAACAACGCGAGAATGCTCCAATCGATGTAGAATGGTGCGCCTTCAACTGATCCACGGTCTGCGTGGAAAAAATATAATAGTCCACTAGAGATTGCTCCCAAGTAACAAAAGAACTGCATAAAGATTTTTCGTTTTCCTCCGGCGTCTGCAATTCCCGATAAAACAGGAGAAAGCAATGCGACTACGATGTAGGATAAACAAATCAAATAGGCGTAAAACTCGGTATTTTTGAATTCCATTCCCAAGACAGAAATGGTATCAAAAATCGTTGCTTTTGTAATTGGATCCTTAACACTTGTCTGTGTTTCGTATAAAATTGGAAAAATAGCCGAACTGATAATAAGTGGATAAACGGAATTTGCCCAGTCATACATCACCCAACCTCGGATGATTTTTGTATCTCCTTTTTCAATCATATACGAATGTAGAAAATTATTCTAAACCAGCGATGTAATTGCTCAAATAGCTAAATCCTTCTGTTAATTCACCTGTAGTCGTTGTTTGTGAACCTCTTGCGATAACCTCATCAGGATCCTTTCCAAACAGACATGGCAGTACATGTTTCAATAACTCGTTTCCGAAATCTTCGGATGCATCTTTGGGTAACTCGCACGGTAAGTTGTCAATCGCCATAACGGCAATCGCCCCTTCTTGCATGAAATCCACTTCAGTTTGAGTCATTGGATCATACCCATAAATCCCATTTCCAATTTTACTTGGACGAATGGTACAAGCAATAGGTCCAGCGATGTCACAAGAAATGTCACCAACTACTTTGATGCGATTATCAACGTGAAGCAAATCTTCGTTCGTTAAAATGAACGGAGATTTTGCACTCCAAAAATGACAAGGAATGTACATGTCAGATTTTCGCGAATAGCGTCCAAATGTTGAACAGTACTTTTCTGGTGTCGCATAGAAATCCTTTTTCACAAACGATGAGCCATCTTGAGGCGCGAAATAATCTTCCGCTTCTAAATGCGCATAAACAGGGCCATCAAACGTATTTTTCAGGTATTCTTCTGGACTGACCTCCGTAATTGGCAGCAGGTCGATGATTTCTCTTGCGCCATGTCCAACACGACCGAATCCCGTTAAGACGACACGGAAATCAGCAGGAAGATCAACTTTTTTTAATTCTTGTTCGACTTCTTTTCTGTCCTCACATTCATGTGCAGGTTTCATCGAGTAACGTCCGGATTTTAATCCATACGTTAAGAATGCATTATAACACCCCACAATTCCAGCGTAGCGACCAAATCCAATGATTCGTTTGTTGTATTTGTCTTTTAATACTTCGTAGTCTACCAAACGGATGTTTTTATCCAAAATGGCATTTAAAAGGGAACGGTTGTAAGGTTGTTTTTTGAAGGTATGAGAAAAGAAGAAAAAGGTTTTGTTCGGGATTAAATCCGCAATTTGAACTTCTTTCACGCCAAAAATGTAATCGCAATCCGTTAATGAATCCACTAATTCAATTCCTTGCGCTGCATACGCTGCATCTGGATATGTTCGAATGGGACTTCGTTGAACGACAACTTTCACCTCTGGATACAATACCTCAATTGCTTTGCATTGTTTCGGTGTCAATGGCACACGAAAATCTGGCGGTACTTTTCCTTCACGGATGACACCTAATGTGATTGATTTCATAAATTAAATTCCTTGTGGTAGTAAGTATTGGTCGATGAATTCTCGAACACACGCATCTCCACCTTTACGAGAAAGAATGATGTGACATTCTGTTTTAACGGAATTTACAGCAGAGGAAGGACAAATGGCTAGTCCAACTGCTTTCATTACAGCCAAATCATTGACATCATCCCCGATGATTCCCACTTCGTTTAAGCTGATTCCTAATTCACTACACCACGTGTTGAGAATGTCTAATTTCGGCTCGCGTCCAACGTATACACGTTCAATTCCGAGAACTGTGGCACGATCTTGTACCATGTGTTCGGTGAATCCGGAGGAAATAATTCCCAATTGAACAGGGCCATTTTTCACAACGTGCATGATCGCAAGTCCATCTTGTGTATGGTATCGTTTTAATTGATCTCCTTTTTCACTCATGAACATGCCGCCATCGGTTAAAACGCCATCAACATCCAAAATGAGTAATTTAAGTTGGTCAAGTTGCTTTTTGAAATGTTTGTTGCGAAATAGTGGTTTGAAAAGTAGTGCAGTTAAATCCACTTCGTATTCTTCACAAACTGCTTCTAAATCGTACACAGAAAGTTCATTCACATGTTCCACATCCAAATCGGACAAGAAGTCATCGAACTCGATTCCATTTTTTTGACAAAGTCCTTTTATGTTTTGTTCTAATAACATCTTATATCATTTTGTAACCAACACTTGCCGCAACAGCTTGTAGGTCTTTTTGTAATTGTTTGAATTCTTCGTAATTCAATTGCTGTGAAGCATCTGATTTCGCCACTTTCGGATTTGGGTGAGCCTCGATTAAAAGTCCATCAATTCCCATTGCAACACAGGCGCGAGCTAATGGATTAACGCCATATGCATATCCCATCGCATGAGAAGGATCCAAAACGATTGGAAGATTCGTGTGTTCTTGTAACCACGCAACGCCACAAAGATCCAAAGTGAAACGCGTTCCAGTTTCGAAAGTACGAATACCGCGTTCACATAAAATCACATTCTCGTTTCCACCAGCTAATACAAATTCAGCCGCTTGAACAAATTCCTGCAAAGTTGTTCCAAATCCACGTTTGATCAATACAGGCTTTTTAATTTTTGCACACGCACGTAAAATTCCTTGGTCGTACATTGCTTTTGCTCCGACTTGAATGATGTCTGTGTGTTCAATGATTTCATCAATGTGCGTCGCGTCGCGTGCCTCCGTAATGACATTCAAACCGTATTCGGTTCTCATTTTGGCTAATAGTTGCAATCCTTCTAATCCTAATCCTTGAAACGAATAGGGACTCGTTCTTGGTTTGTAGCATCCGCCGCGAAGCGTGCTTAATCCCATTCCAACAAGTAATTCTGCAGACGAACGGATTTGTTCTTCCGATTCTACTGAACAAGGCCCACCGATTAGGATGGTATTCTTGGTGTTCCCACCAATACTCACATTTCCGATTTTCACTTCGCGTTTTTCAGAACGAAATCGTTTGGAAGCCAATTGAATGTCATTCGCAAATACCCAATGTTCATCGCATAGGTTTTCTAGTTCTGCAGGAACTTCCTTCACGCCAGAACCGGTGATAAGGTAGTTTTTTCCTTCGTATGTGATGTGAAAAGCCTTGTGTTTTTCAGCGAATGTTGCGCAGTCGTTCGCGCTAACGGTTGATTTTAATTCAATGATCATAGTTCTCCCTTGATGAGGTTGACAAAATTAATGATTCCCACTGCCTGGCCTTTGTCGTTTACGACAGGTAAGTACATGACAGGGAAGTTCGATTTTTTTAAGGTATGTAATAATTCAATTACAGTCGCCGTTGCTTGAACGCACATGGGCTGACGATTGATAAATTCTTTTGGGTCAATATCCGCGGTGTTTTCTAAATGTTTCAAGAATGTTTTGCGAATATCTGCGCTGGACACGAGTCCGAATAGTTGTTGATCCTCTTCCAAAGCCAAGGCAAATCCCATTTGACCAACTTCTACTGCTTCGAGGATTTTTCTGGTAGAGCAATCTGCCACTTCGAAGCTTGGCGCCTCGTTTAGGGGAATCATGAAATCACCAATTTCGAAGCTAGATTCAATTTCACGTTTGGTTAAGTTCATTAACGCGTGACCGACACTTGGTCCATTGAATAGGTAGGAGCCAGAAACTGCCGAGCTAACACCCATGTTTCGGAGGATAAAAGATACTTCACCGTTTACTCCACCGTCCACGTGAATGGATTTACTTGGATACTTTGTTCGAAACTGACGGATTTTTGAAAAATTCAAGCGGTCAAATTTCCCTCCACTCTGTCCAGGTATTGTTGCCATGATTAAAATAAAATCAAAGTCAGCATAGGGATCAAAAGCAGAAATAGGAGTGGGGGTAATGATAGCCAATCCCTTTTTTCCTGAAATACTTGCAGGGATTTCTAACGGTTCCTTTAAATTTTCCACTTGAAAAGTCACGTATTCTACTGGATTTCTTTCCAATAAATCGTAATACTTTGATGGATTTTCCGTGATGATGTGCAAGTCGATGGGTACGTCGCACCATGTTCGAATGAGTGCAATGTCCTCAAAAACACTCAAATCATCGTTGCAGTCGACATGCAATAGGTCCACTTGATGCGCAACTAAATCAAGAATCACTTCTTTCAAAGAGCGACTTTTATCGCTGTAAATAGATGCGGAAATCTTCATGTAACAAAGATACTGAATTTATCCTGATGGAAAAGATGCGGGGGATTTTTGAGGGGAACTTACCTAAAAAAAAGAGGGGTAAGCTACTCTTATCGCACCGCTCAACCTCATACCTTTGCTACATTCCTGTCCTGGAGGATTAAGAGGGAGCTGGTCGTAAAAGACTTACCCCGTGCAAATGTAGGGATTTCTTTTTATTCGAACGAAAAAATCAATGAATTACTATGCTTCGATTGCACGATTCATTAAAGAAACCATTGCTAATGTTACAATAAACAATTGAGTAGCAGTTTCTTCATCCAAACTTGAGCCATCTTCATCTTCTGTAGAGACTTCCATTGCCATGAATTGAGCTAGAAATGGTTGGTCGCAGAATGATTCGATGATCTCTTCGTCTTCTTCATCGAAGTATTGCTCTAACATATCAAAGTATGGTTCTTCGATTTCGTCAATATCAGCTTCGGTTACTTGACGAAGTTTAATTCCTTCCTGCGTAAAACATTCTGAAATAACACAGAAATAATAAATTAATAATCCTTCTAGATCTTCATTCTCGTATTCGGAAGGTGCTGTCATGACATAATCCAACAATTCTTGTTGCGCCAAAGCATATTTTTCGGATACATTTTCTAATTGATCATCCGTTAAATTGTCAACGATTTCAATGGCTTTCTCAATGGATGCTAGACTTACTTGTTTCATGACTTACTTTTTTTTTACAAAAATAAGAAGAAAAAATGGCGAAACTAAATTATGTAACTTGTGCTACAAACGAATTCTTAAAGAGCAATTACCTTTGTCAAAAAAAAACAGCAAATGTCTTTTCTAAAAACGCGTACATTTTGGACCATCCTTGGATACACTTTAGGAGCAATTGGTGGATACATTTACTTTTTAAATGTAAAATGTGAAACCGGTTGCTACATGAAAACCAGTCCAGTTTATAATGTGATTTTTGGATTTTTCATCGGTGGTTTTCTTTTTCAATTTATTCATGAATTTTTTATCGTTAAACAAAAATAAATATGTCAAATTTTCCTACAATTATCGATGTGCGCACGCACGCAGAGTACAGCGGAGGCCATGTAGCCGGATCAATTAATATTCCCTTGCAAGAAATTGCTGGAAGGGTAGAGGAAGTGAAAGAAATGCCTCAGCCAATTTTATTTTGTTGCGCATCTGGAATGCGTTCAGGACAAGCAACGCAGTATTTTACATCTCTTGGCGTAGACTGTGAAAACGGTGGCGGATGGATGGAAGTTAACGGCCGCATCTAAATACTCACCATTTAAAACGAAAAACGTATGTCCCTATTAGGTAAATTATTTGGAATGAAGTCAGTTGATTACAAACAACTATTGAAAGATGGAGCAATCATTGTCGATGTGCGTACGCCAGAAGAATTCCAAGGTGGACACATCAAAGGTTCGCTGAATGTTCCTTTGCAAAGTTTGCAAGGCTCTTTAGGAAAAATTCCTAAAAACAAAACCGTCATTACTTGCTGTGCTTCAGGAATGAGAAGCGCAAGCGCTAAAAGCGTTTTGAAATCGGCCGGCTATGCAGAAGTGCACAATGGAGGAGGTTGGATGAGCTTGAAAAGTAAGCTTTAAACAAAAGTTAAAATCAACAAGAAAAGGATTAATCCAAGGGAACGCACTAAATTCCCTTTGACCATATCCTTTAAATACCAAGATGGAAATCCATCAGCTTTCAATTTTCGGTGGGCACGTAGCACCGAAATAATCGCTAAGACAAATAATATTCCTAGCGCAATGTAACTTGAAAGGACAAATGGCATCCAGTCCAATTTCATATTGACTAAAAAGAGCACTAAAATCGCTGCAACAAATCCAAGTTGCAGCGATTTGTCTTTTGTGGTATAATTAATCAGTTTTAACTTCAATGAATCATCTAATTCACGAATGGCATTTTGCAACATTCTTCTACTCAAAAAAATGCTTAGGATTAAAGGAATGTACGCGATGACCAACGTTTCCATTCTTACTTGTTGTTATCTAGGATGTACATTAGTACTTTCTCCATTAAATGCGCACGGTCTTTTCCTGTGACGTTGTGTTTGTGCATTGGATAAATGAAATCGTCTACTTGAACACCATTTTCAATAAAGGATTTCAGTAATGCTTCGTTGTGTTGCATCACTACTACATCGTCAATCGAACCATGAATTAATAACAATTCACCTTTCAAGTTTTTCGTGTAGTTCATCAAAGAGTTTGCGTCGTAACCTGCTTTGTTTTGTTCTGGACGATCCATGTAACGTTCACCATACATGATTTCATAGTATTTCCAATCGGTAACTGGTCCGCCTGCAACGCCGACATTGAAAACACCTGCTTGACGTAACATTAACGAAGTCGTCATGAAACCACCAAAAGACCAACCATGCACAGCCAAACGATTTCCATCAACGTAATTTAAGGATTTTAAAAAGTCAACACCTGTTAATTGGTCCTCCATTTCAACGGTGCCTAATTGACGGTGGATTTGAGATTCAAAGGCAAATCCGCGTTCACCTGACCCTCGGTTATCTAGCGTAAAAATAATGTAGCCTTGATTCGCCATCCAATGCATCCAAAGATTCGCGCCAGCCAACCAAGAATTCGTGACCATTTGCGCATGTGGACCACCGTAAACGTAGACCATAACTGGGTATTTCTTACTTGCATCAAAATTGCTTGGTTTGATCATTCGGTAATACAAATCTGAACCATCTTTTCCTTTAATGGTGCCAATTTCTGTCGTGCCAACATTGTAGTCATTTAATTTTTCTTTTGATTCCATCAACAGCTTTGCCATTTTTCCGTTGTTGGTCCATAGCATTCCTTTATAAGGAACGGTTAAACTAGAAAAGCCATCCATGAAATACGTGCCGTTGGAAGACAAGCTAAAACTATGCGTACCCTCTACTTTGGTCATCAATTCGGTGTTGCCAGTCAAATCACAGCAGTAAACTAAAGTATTGGTCGCGTTCGGACCTGTTGCTGTGTAATACAATTTAGATCCATCTTTTGTGGCGCACAATATGTCTTTCACTACAAAAGTATGATTGGTCAGTTTTTGCATCATTTTTCCGTTAAAGTCATATAGATACAAATTGTTGAACCCATCGCGTTCGGAAATCCATACAAAAGAATTTGATGTTGCACTTGGGAAGAAAGCGGGGTGTTCTGGTTCGATCCATTTGTCGTTTTTCTCTTCGAATAAGGTTTTAACAAACTTTCCGGTTTTCGTGGAATAGACATTTAACCACATGTGATTTTGATCTCGGTTGACCTCTGCTACAATAATGAATTGCTCATCTGGCGTGAACGCTAAATTGGTAAAGTAATCGTCCGATGCCCCACTTGGTGAGATGTAGATTACTTTTTTTGACTTTACATTGTAAATACCTACGCGTGGTTTCTCTGATTTTTGTCCGGCCATTGGATACTTAATGGATACCAACGATGCGGGTGTTGTATTGACATCGAGCAACGGGTAATTATGCACCTCGGACTCGTCTTTTTGATAAAAAGCAAGAATGGAACCTTTGCTTGACCAAAAAATTCCACCAGAGATCCCAAATTCATTTCGTGCGATTGATTGTCCTGACACGATATTCTTGTCTGTATTTTTCGTTACTGCACGACCATCGACATACAAATTGTTTTCAATGGTATATGCCAATTGATTCGATGCAGCATGGTAGGAATGGTTTTCGGAGTTTGAAACGGAATTTTTAAGAATTTTCCCCGTTTTCGTTTGAATGTCAAAACGAGCGATGGTTTGTCCATCATTTAATAATAAAGAATGATCATTTTCCCATTCCGCACCAAAGAAATTACCGAAAGAACTTTCAAGAACTTTGTTGATTTCATCAATCGTAATTAGATCCAAGGATTTATCACTTGCAACAGATGACTTGTACATGGTTTTGTAATCCTTGCTACACGTAGAATATTCGCTATCATTCATCCATAGGAAATTCAAGATGCGATCTGGAGAGACACTGCGTTGTAAAAGTACAGACTCTTTCACCGTCATTTCTTTTTTTTGAGAGAAGGCGAATGGAGTGAAGAAAAATATGAAAGGAAGAATGAATCGTTTCATGAGCGTTGTATAAATTGATTAAAAAATTGTTCTAATGGTTTCCCAGCTTCGTAACACGCAAGCATGATTTGATCGAGGTCTTCGGAAAGAACCTGTTCAGCTGGAAATTCGGCATAAAAATACCATTGTTTATTAAAGATGAGGTTTTCCTCTTTCGCGGCATCCTTCAGATGAGCTGGAAGGATTTTATTTTTCTCACCGAGGATTTCACCGAAGGTCTTTTTAAAGGTCTTGGATGTGTAAATGGAACGAAAATCATCCATGTTTGCCGCAATGCCCTCGCGCACAGCCTCTAAGTCTTCTTTTTCGATTTCGTAAATGCCACCATATGCTCGGACATGCTCCGGACTCAATTCGAAGTAAATGCCATTGACTGCTTTGCTTTTTTTCCCATTCGGCGCTACAACAGCAGAACACATTAATTTGTAGGGCGTTTTGTCTTTTGAAAAACGAATATCTCGATTGATGCGAAACACACAGTCTTTTGATTGTAATTCAGCAAAGGCAGGATCCTTTTTTGCCAGCTGATCAATCAAGTGTTGAGTGAAAGCATAAAACGGCTTTTTGACCGATGTCTCGTAACGTTTACGGTGCTCATCAAACCACGTTTTGTGGTTGTTTCCAGAAAGCTCTATAAAGAAATGTAGGTAATCTTCGGTAAAAAATGACATAGGACGAAGATATGGAAATTCCGAAGATAGATGCTAGAAAAAGCTGATAAAAAGCTATTGCACGATTAAAGTAGAATGTGTATCTTTGCACCCGATTAATAAATTTTTTAAAAATAATCTTATGAATTCTTACGAAACTGTTTTCATTTTAACTCCCGTTTTGTCTGATGATCAGGCAAAGGAAGCAGTACAGAAATTCGAAGGTGAGATTAAATCACTTGGTGGTTCAATCGCTCATTCGGAGAACTGGGGTTTGCGCAAGTTGGCGTACCCGATCCAGAAAAAATCCACTGGTTTCTACTTTTTAGTAGAATTCCAAGCGGAAGGTAATGTTGTTGCGAACTTCGAATTGATGTTGAAGCGTGATGAACGAGTTTTACGTTTTTTAACGGTTAAAATGGATGTTGATCATGTGAACTACTCAGTAAAAAGACGTGCAAAAGCTGGAGCTACTGCCTAACTAATTGTTAACCCTAAAAAATTAAAAGAGATGTCAAACGATATTCGTTATCTAACCCCGATTAATATTGATATTAAGAAGGACAAGTACTGCCGTTTCAAGAAGAGCGGAATTAAATTTATCGATTACAAAGATGCAAGCTTCTTGTTGAAATTGATAAACGAACAAGGTAAAATTCTTCCACGTCGTATCACTGGTACTTCTGCGAAATACCAAAAGAGAGTCAACAAAGCGATCAAACGTGCTCGTCACCTTGCGATCCTTCCATACGTTGGTGACATGTTGAAATAATCATTTGTTGAACAGAAAAACTGAAAGTCATGGAAATTATCTTAAAGAAAAACGTTGATAAATTAGGTTACGCAAACGAAATCGTAAACGTAAAACCTGGATACGGTCGTAACTTCTTGATTCCTCAAGGATACGCGACGCTTGCTACAGCTAGCGCTAAGAAAGCACACGCAGAGATTATGCGTCAAAAATCTCACAAAGAATCTAAAAACTTAGCTGAAGCTCAAGAATTGGCTGCTAAAATTGCTGATATTACTATCACTATCGCTACAAAAGCTGGTGAGAATGGTAAAATCTTTGGTTCTGTTAACACGGTTCAATTGGCTGATGCACTTCGTGCACTTGGACATGATATTGACCGTAAATCATTGAAAATTAAAGATGAGCCAATCCGTGAGATTGGAACATACGAAGTTGAAGCAAACATTTACAAAGGAGTGAAACAATCATTCAAATTTGAAGTTGTTAGCGAATAAGCTTTACAAAACGTTCTAAAAAACTCTTTCCTTTTGGAAGGAGTTTTTTTTTGCCTACCTAGTTTGTTCTTCGGAATTTATTACTTTTATGCCTCATGACAAGTAGAAATAATCCATCCGTTTTTTGGTTCTTCGGACTTTCGGGCTCGGGTAAATCTACCTTGTCGAATTTGTTGCACGATCAGCTGAAAATCAAAGGGATTTCCACCGTTTGCATCGATGGCGATCAATTACGCAATGGCATTAATCAAGATCTTGGCTTTTCATCCGAAGATCGCATGGAAAACATTCGACGATCTGCTGAAATCGCCAAATTATTGCTCGAGAATCATGAGATTGTAATCGCTTCTTTTATCACACCGGAAGAACAACATCGTGAAAAGGTGCGAGAAATACTCGGTACATCCGTTCGTTTTATTTTTGTCGATGCGGATTTAAATACGTGTCGAGAACGAGACGTGAAAGGATTGTATAAAAAAGTGGACAGTGGAACAATGACTAACTTTACAGGGATTTCAGCTCCTTTTGAATATCCATCTCAGGTAGATTTGGTCCTTAAGACCAATGAAAAAACGCAAACAGAATGCTTGTTTGAACTCTTAAAAACCTATTTTTCGGATTAGATGAACTATCGACTTAATTATTTAGAGGAATTAGAAGCAGAAGCAGTATTTGTTTTACGTGAAACTTATGCCCAGTTCCAAAATCCGTGTATTTTGTTTTCTGGTGGAAAGGATTCGATTGTAGTCACGCATTTAGCTGCAAAAGCGTTTGCACCAGGACCAATCCCGTTCTCTTTGCTGCATATCGATACAGGTCATAATTTTCCAGAGACAATTCAGTTTCGCGATGAATTAGTTGAGCGTCTACAGGTGCGATTGGTTGTAGGAAAAGTAGAAGATTCCATAAAAGACCAAACTGTTCAAGAAGAACATGGTCCTAATGCAAATCGTAACCGCGCACAGTCGATTACCCTTCTTGAAAGCATGGAATCAAATGGATTTGATGCGGCGATTGGTGGTGGACGAAGAGATGAAGAGAAAGCACGTGCAAAAGAACGTTTTTTCTCACACAGAGATGCTTTCGGACAATGGGATCCTAAAAATCAAGGTCCAGAAATCTGGCATCTGTATAATGGTCGTAAAAATCAAGGAGAGCAATTTCGGATATTTCCAATCAGTAATTGGACCGAATTAGACGTTTGGGAATATATTTTGAAGGAAAATATTGCACTGCCAAGTTTGTATTTTACGCATCAACGCTCTTGTGTCAGAAGGAAAGAAAGCATATTGGCTCAATCTTCATACCTGATTCCTCATGAGTCGGATAAATTAGTAGACTTATCTATTCGTTTCCGTACTATTGGAGATATGACAATTAGTGGTGCGATGGAATCAACGGCATCAACAATAACCGAAATTATTGCAGAACTTAAGGAAATGAATCAATCAGAACGAGGAAATCGTGCAGATGATTTTCGCTCGGAATCTTCCATGGAGGACCGTAAAAAAGAGGGGTATTTCTGATGGGACACACGAAAGACATATTGAGGTTTACGACTGCGGGCAGTGTAGACGATGGTAAAAGCACCTTGATTGGGCGCTTACTCTATGATTGCAAGCAGATTCCTCAAGATCAAATTGATATAGTTCAACGAATTTCTGAACGCAAAGGATTAACAGATATCGACTTGTCCCTATTCACCGATGGACTAAAAGATGAGCGTGCACAAGGAATTACCATTGATGTTGCTTATCGATACTTTAGCACCGAAAACCGGAAATTCATCATTGCAGACACACCCGGACACCTTCAGTATACCCGAAATATGGTCACTGGCGCATCCACTGCTAATGCAGCAATTATTCTGATCGATGCACGAAAAGGGGTGATTGAGCAAACGCGTAGACATAGCTTTATTGCATCACTCCTTCAAATACAGCATTTAATTGTTTGTGTAAATAAAATGGACCTGGTCAATTATAGTAAAGAAGCATTTGAGCAAATTGTATCCTCCTTTCAAGATTTTTCAGCCAAGTTGGCCATCGTCGATGTACAGTTTATTCCGATTTCGGCCTTGCAAGGTGACAATGTTGTCCACCGATCTGAAAGAATGGATTGGTATCAAGGTGCAACTTTACTTCATACGCTTGAAAACTTATCAGTAGCGAATGAAATTAATCTAATTGATTTTCGATTTCCCGTTCAGCATCCCATTCGAGTGGATAAAGGTTCGGTTCAGGATTACCGCGCTTATACCGGGAGAATTGAAAGTGGAATTGTTCGCGTTGGAGATGAAATTATGGTGCTGCCGGGGCAACAACATTCCAAAATCAAATCAATTATGGGTATGAGTGGGGCACAAGAAGAAGCCTTCGCACCACAATCCATTTCAATTGAGTTGACAGACGAATTGGATGTTTCGCGTGGAAACATGGTTGTGAAGCCAAATAATCAACCGGAAGACCTGCGAAACTTTTCAGCGATGATCTGCTGGATGAGTTCACAGGCATATATTCCCGGGCGTAAATACATATTGCGTCATACCACGAACGAAGTAAAAGCAATGCTAAAGTCTATTTTTTATGTCTACGACATGGAAACATTGAAGCGAGATGAAGAAACGTCTGAGTTACGGACAAATGATATTGCACGGGTGGAATTGCAATTAGCAGGACCCATCTACGTCGATCCTTATCGAAAAAACAAGGCAACGGGCTCATTCATACTCATTGACGAACAATCCAATCAAACGATTGCTGTGGGAATGATTTCTTAACGTTTTTCTAGGTAATTCTTCACGTAATCTGAGATGCCTTCTTCCAATGTGTAAAAGTCATGTGGATAGCCTAAGGAGAGTAATTTTGACATGTTCGCTTCGGTGAAATATTGATATTTATCGCGAATGTCAATCGGGGTATCTATAAATGAAATGGATGGATCGAGTCCAAGCGCTTGAAATGTTAAACTTGCCAAATCTAGAAATGTTCTCGCTTTTCCTGATCCAAGGTTGTAAATTCCAGATTGATTCTGATTATTCATTAAGAATTCACAGACTTTCGCTACATCTTTTACATAAACGAAATCACGCAGTTGCTCACCATCGTTGTAGTCAGGGTTATGTGATCGGAATAACTGCATGTGTCCTTTCTCTTTAATTTGACGGTGCGTATGAAAAACAACACTAGCCATTCGGCCTTTGTGGTATTCTTTTGGACCGTAAACGTTAAAGAATTTCAGTCCAGCCCAAAAAGGTGGTGTGCTTGTTTGTTGAATCGCCCATTTGTCAAAATCGTTTTTTGAAATTCCATATGGATTCAACGGTTTCAAATTCGGGATGACCTCATTCGTGTCTTCGTAACCATATTCGCCTAATCCATAGGTTGCGGCACTACTTGCGTAAACCAAGGGAATCGCATTTTCGCTACAAATGGTCCAAATCGATTTGGTGTAAGAAAGGTTTAATTGATCAAGGATGTCTAAGTCCTTTTCTGTCGTATCTGTTCTAGCACCTAAATGGTAAACAAATGCTACTTCTTTTGCATGATGTTTGAACCACTCGATAAATTCGGAACGTTCTATTTTCTGGCTAAACTGTGTGTTTTTCCAATTTTCTTCTTTGTCGATTTTCGTAAAATCATCGACTAGAATAAGGTCTGTATGTCCGAGTCCATTGAGGTGATCTACTAAATAACTTGCAATAAATCCGGCTGAACCTGTGACAACTATCATGTGATTATTTTAGAATAAACCGTTGATTTCAGCATCAATTGAATTGATGATTTTACCTAAATCTTCTTGATTTTCCGGGAAACGATTGTTATCGATATCGATAATCAGTACTTTTCCTTTATCATACGTGGAAATCCATGCTTCATATCGCTCATTCAAACGTTTCAAATAATCTAAGCGAATGCTTTCTTCGTAATCGCGTCCACGCTGTTGAATTTGACTTACTAACGTTGGCACGCTCGCACGAAGATAGATGAGTAAATCTGGAGCAGAGACAAATCCATCCATCAAGTTGAACAAGGAAAAGTAGTTTTCGAAATCTCTTGTTGTCATCAAACCCATGGAATGTAAATTCGGAGCAAAAATGAACGCGTCCTCATAGATTGTTCTGTCCTGAATAACGGTATGTGCCGTTTCTTTGATCTCTTGGATTTGAGTGAAACGACTGTTCAAATAATAAATTTGAAGGTTAAAAGACCAACGTTGCATGTCGTCGTAGAAATCATTCAAATACGGATTTTGGTCAACATCCTCATAGTGTGTTTCCCAGCCATAATGTTTTGACAATAAGTTTGTTAATGTGGTTTTACCCGATCCGATGTTTCCTGCGATTGCAACGTGCATATTCTGAATTTTAGAAAAGCTAAATTACGATATTTCCGAAGAAGAAAAAAAGCGGAAAGCTAGTATTTGATGGAATAAATGGAAATTTCTTGACCTTTTTGGATTCCGAGTAAGTTACCTTGAATATTAAAGGACGTAATTGGTTTTTTATTCAGCATTTCGAGTTCATCCCACTCTGGAATTCTTTGGTTTGATTTCATTTCCATGAGGACGAATCGAAACGACGCTGCATTTGGGTCCAAACAAACTATTTGTTGGTTCCAAAAATCGAATTTCTGACAACTTCCAAGGTCATATGATTTGCTGAAGTTTAGTAGAAAATCATACCGATTCATCATTCCATCCGAAAAAAGCACATACAAATGATCTTTGTATTCTTTTAATTCAAGAATGGAATTTCCCTTGTTCTCTACATTCTGAATGGACTGTATGATTAGAGACTTTTGAAAATCCACTAAATTTAGGGAGGAACGAAACTGATCAAAAACCCAAATTAAATTCGGACGATTGGATGCACTTATAAAAACAACATTTGAGAATCCTAATTCACTTAAATCAATGATGTCCCCTTGTTGGGAAAGCGTATTATCAACGATCGCAATGGATTGTTGCACATCCGAAAAAAGTAAGATTTTCATGGCGTTAATCGGCGAAATGGATTGGATATTCCCGAGTGACTTGAATGTTTGGTTGAATTTTAGGTCTCCGTTAATTGCTTTCTTTTGAATGTTATTTTCAGAAACAATGAATAGGTTGTTTTGTCCATCAATGGTCCAGGTATCGATTGGAGTAGTGGATGTAATGGTTTCTACAAGCGTCAATTCTTGAGAGAAAATAACGGTTGAAAAGAGAAGGTTAAGAAGGAGCCAAATGAATTTCATGGTGTTAAGGCTAAAATTTCATTTAATAATGTGGCGTCATTCATCAAGCGAGGAACTTTGTGTTGTCCACCCAATTTTCCTTTGGATTTCAGCCAAAGATGAAAGGTTCCAGTTGGAACGCTGGTCAATTTTGGAAATCCAATGTTTATGTTGTCTTTGCGTTTCGCATCGTAGTCGGCATTTTCAGCTTTTAATAACTGATCTAATTCCCTCAAAAAATGGTGTTCGTCGTCAGGTTTCTCTTTAAATTCAACTAGCCAATGATGTCCGCCAATTACTTTTTCTTCATCAAAATAAGGCGCGGCAGTGTAATCACTAATTTGGGCATTCGTTCGAAGTGCTGCAGTACTGATTGCTTTTTCGGCATGTTCAATGATGAGTTTTTCTCCGAATGCATTGATGTAATGACTTGTTCGGCCACTAACTACAAACCGAAAGGGATGAGTTTGACTAAACCGAACCGTATCACCGATGATGTAGCGCCATAAACCAGATGAAGTAGTGATGACTAAAGCATATTCTTTATTCACTTCAACGTTTTCCAATCGTACAATTGTTTTTGAATTTAATCCATCGAATTCCGTCATGGGAATAAATTCATAGAAAACCTGTGAATTCGTTAGCAGTAAAAGTTCTTTGGATGTTATTTGATCTTGAAGTCCAAAATATCCTTCGGATGAATTGTAGGATTCTACATAATTCATGGATGGAATTTGTAGGATTTCTTGAAATGCAGTTTGGTAAGGCTTAAATGACATACCACCGTGGATGTAAAGTTCCAAATTTGGCCAAACTTCAACGATGGATTTTTTTCCAGATTTCTCCAGAACTTTTTTAAGTAACAGTAATGTCCAGCTTGGAATTCCAGCTATGATGCAAATGTTCTCGTTTAGAACGGAATCGGCCATTCGTTCTAATTTTTCCTCCCAGTTTTCGAGTAAAGCAATGTCTTTTTTTGGTGTGCGTCTTAATTCTGTCCAAGTAGGTAAATGATTGATAATGATTGCTGATAAGTCACCAATAAAAACACCATCTTCGGATTGCTCAATTTTCCCACTACCTCCAATAATCAAATGTTTCGCATTGTATAACTTACGCTTGGAATGATTGGCGTAGTATTGTGCAAGTAAATCCTTGCCATTCGCATAATGATTTTGTAAAAGCGAATCTTGAGTGATGGGTAAAATTTTAATCCGGTCTGCCGTGGTTCCTGAAGACTTGGCAAACCAACTCGTTTTTCCGGGCCATAATTGGGATTCTGAGCCTTCAATAGATGCTTCGACATAGGATTTTAACGTTCCATAATCGCTTAAAGGTAGGTGGCGTTGAAATGAGTCAACATCATCAACATTGGTTAACCCGAATTTTTGGCCGTAAACTGTTTCCTTTCCTTTTTTTATTAGAAAGTTAAAGGTGTTCAGTTGATTCGAAATGGGATTTTGGCGGTAATCATTGATGCGCGCCATGCGTCTTCCAATCAACCAAGAAAATACGGAGTTGAAAGGCATAATTCAACGAAGTTGATGAATGGAAAACGAAGTCGATTCTATCCCCAAATAAGGACAGAAATCAAAATAGATAAAATAATAATCGTATAAATTGTTCCTACTGCTGCAGTCGACCCTTCAAAGAAATTATCTGACATAATGTTTGTTTTAGACTTCAAAAGTAGGAATTGTTTTGCTTATATCCTTCAGTTTGGACAAAAAAAAAGCCCTTAAAAAGGGCTTTTAAAGTGATTTAATACCAACTTAATCTCTGCTTCCAAAAAGACGTAGAAGAGTAAGGAATAAATTAATAAACGTAATGTACAAAGACAAACCTCCAAACAAGGCCATTTTGCTGCGTTGTTCTTGATTCATCTCTGCATTATGGGCCATTTCTTTTAACATTTGCATTTTGTATGCTACTAATCCCGTGAAAACAAATACACCTATGTAGGTGATCATTTTATCCATACTAGAACTATGCATGAACATGTTGATGATGCTAGCGATGATGATTCCGCCAAGTGCCATGTACAATAAACTACCAAATTTCGTTAAATCAGTTTTCGTTGTATATCCCAACACTGCCATGATTCCAAAAGCTCCCGATGCAGCAAAGAACGTCATGGCAATCGACCCCATTGAATAGATCATGAAGATAAAGGATAAACTCAATCCCATTAGGATAGAATAAACAATGAAAAGCAATAAAATGGTCTTCATTGACATGCGTTCCAATCCCATGCTCATGGCAAAAACAACCACAATAGGTGAGAACATTACGACATAAAATAACGGAGAAACACCTGTTTCAGTTAAGAACAAAGTGGCAATGTATGCTGGATTCGTCCCAACTGTATACGCAATGATTCCTGAAATACTCAGGGCAGCAAACATATAGGTATACACACTGCGGATAAAATCTCTAGCGATGTCTGAGGAAACAGACTGGTCATTGTTTAAATAATCATTCATGTTAATTTAATTTAGCTTGTACTAAATTAATAAATTCTTTTCTAGTTGCGTCGTTCTCCAAAAATAATCCCGTAAATGCACTTGTCGTAGTGACAGAATTTTGTTTTTGTACTCCACGCATCTGCATACACATGTGACAACATTCAATGACGACAGCTACACCTTTTGGTTCGAGTGTGCGCTGAATGCAATCGCGAATTTCTAAAGTTAATCTTTCTTGCACTTGTAATCGACGAGCATATGCATCAACCACGCGAGGTAATTTGCTTAAGCCAACAATTTTCCCATCTGGAACATAAGCAATGTGTGCTTTTCCAAAGAATGGTAACATGTGGTGCTCACACATGGAATAAACTTCGATGTGCTTTACGATAACCATTTCGGAATAGTCCTCATGGAAAATGGCTTGACGAATTAGTTCATCTGGATTGATATCGTAACCGTGCGTCAAAAACTTCATCGCTTTTGCTACTCTTTCCGGTGTCTTTAATAATCCTTCTCTTTCCGGATTTTCACCGATTTGTTCGATAATTGAGCGATAATGTTCTTCCATTCCTTCTTGATTCAATGTATTTTGTTTAAACTAACAACGAAGGAAAGCTAAAAAGGTTCTTTGCCACCGTAATATTCCACAAAGTTATTTTCGGTTTCGATGAGTTTTATTTTAGCCATTTCACCACCATGTTCTTGAACGAGAGGATCTAGAATATCCCAAATGGCAATCGCTAAGTTTTCCGTTGAGGCCATTATTCCTTCCAGAAAAGGGACATCTAAATTTAAATTCTTGTGATCCAAAGCTTCAATGATGTGTTCGCGGACGAGTACACTGAGTACTTTTAGGTTCATCACGAAACCAGTTTCAGGATGAGGAACACCTTTCACGGTAATGTACAATTGGAAATTGTGTCCGTGCCAGTTATGATTGGAACATTTCCCAAAAACTTCTTGATTTTTCTCATTACTCCATTCAGGTCTCCAAAGTTTATGCGCCGCATTAAACGTTTCTCTTCGGGTGATGTAAACTGTTTTCATAGCTTATTCAATGATTTTAGATATTAGTTCACATTTCATGATTCCATCTCGGTCCATGTCTAATAGTTTGATGGATTGAAATGTGTTCACCAAATCCTGCTGATAGGTATATTTTACTTTTACATAATTTTCGGTGAATCCGTACATGACTCCCTCATCTTCTTCTTGCTCAAAAAGCACAGTTCGCTCGGAACCAATGTTTTCTGTGTAAAATTGTCTTTTTTTACGGTCTGAAAGCAAATGTAATTGTTTGCTTCTTTCGCGACGAACATCCATTGGTACTGCTTCGCCTAATTTTGGAGCACCTGTATTGGCTCTTTCAGAATAGGTGAATACATGTAAGTAGGATATGTCTAGTTCTTTAAGGAATTCTATCGTTTCCATGAAGTCTTCATCTGTTTCTCCGGGAAATCCAACGATTACATCTACGCCAATGCAAGCATCATAACGAAGTGATTTGATTTGATTCACGCGTTCCGCATACAAAGCACGTTCGTATTTTCTTCGCATCAACTTGAGGATACGATCGCTCCCTGATTGAAGTGGTATATGGAAATGTGGTACAAAACGTTTCGATTTCGATAAGCAAAAATCAATGATGTCGTTTGATAAAAGGTTGGGCTCTATGGAAGAAATGCGAAAACGATCAATGCCATTTACTTCATCAAGTCCTTGAATCAGTTGGAAAAAGTCTTCGTTTCCACCTTGTCCAAAATCACCAATATTAACTCCTGTTAATACAACTTCTCGAATTTTGGTTTCAGCAATTTTTTTCGCTTCTTGTACCGTTTCCTCAATTGTTGCATTTCTACTTTTTCCACGGGCAAGGGGGATGGTACAAAAGGTGCAAAAATAATCACAGCCATCTTGCACTTTTAAAAAGGAACGTGTGCGGTCGCCAAAAGAATAAGATGGTACAAAATCTTTCGTTTCTTTAATGTTATCGAAGGAGACAATTGTTTCCGTCGCTTGTAAATCTATATTTTCTAAATGTTCGAGGATATTGAATTTTTCATTTGCTCCCAAAACCATGTTAACACCTGTGATTTTCGCAATTTCAGTTGGTTTTAACTGGGCATAGCAGCCAACAATGACAATAAATGATTCTGGATTTATTTTCTTGGCGCGTTTCACAAGTTGCTTACATTTCTTGTCTGCATTTTCCGTTACGGAACATGTATTGATGACGTAAACATCTGGAGATTCTTCGAATCCAACCTTCGCAAATCCAGCGTCCTCAAACAATCTGGATATGGTTGAAGTCTCGGAGAAATTTAATTTACATCCAAGCGTATAAAAAGCGACTTTTTTGAATTGATTCATTGAGGGTGTAAAGTTAAGGACTTATTTTGTGAAAGGAAACCTTCCATTCCTGCTTTCCGCGTTCAAAATGTGTTTTCAATGAGATGATGCGTTCGTTTAATTGCTAATTTTGTTAAAAACAAGAAGAATGAAATTCGATATAGCAGTGATTGGTGGTGGAATTGTGGGCGCGGCAACCTTTTATAAGCTGCAAGTCAAATACCCAAATTTAAAAATTGCTCTTTTTGAAAAAGAAGCACTTTTAGCGGATCATCAAACCGGACATAACTCTGGAGTCATTCACTCTGGACTTTATTATAAGCCGGGATCATTGAAAGCGCGGAATTGCATTCAAGGACGTCACGAATTAGTGGCATTTGCAAAAGAACATGGAATCAAACACGATGTCTGTGGAAAAGTCGTTGTAGCGACGGATGCGAGCGAACTTCCAAACATGGAGCGCGTGTTTAAAACAGGTCTCGAAAATAAAATCGAAGGCATTCAAATGATTACCGCAGATGAAGTGCGAGATATCGAGCCACATGTGAGGTCAATAGGTGGCATTCATGTTCCATGTACAGGAATCATTGATTTTAGAGGAGCGACGATTAAAATGGTTGAGATTGCATTGTCCTTACAGGAGAACAGTAAGCTTTTTCTTGAAACGGAAGTTTTATCCATTGACAAAGGAGAGGAAAACTCGACAATTCATACAACAAAAGGTTCTTTTCAAGCGGAATACTTGGTTTTTTGCGCAGGATTACAAGCCGATCGTTTGGCGAGAAAAGATGGCGTTAAGTTAAAGGAGCAAGTTGTTGGATTCAGAGGGGATTATTATGAATTGACTCCAGAGGCCAAGCATAAAGTGAAAAACCTAATATATCCTGTACCTAATCCCGATTTCCCATTCCTTGGTGTACATTTTACACGCATGACGGACGGAGAAGTTGAATGTGGTCCAAATGCCGTTTTTACATTCAAACGCGAAGGATACGGTAAAACAGATTTTTCATTGAAAGACACCTATGATGCATTGACTTATGGTGGGACATGGAAATTGTTCTTCAATAACATGAGTTTTGGAATCAACGAATACCGACGTGCTTTTTCGAAAAAATTATTCCTTAAAACCTTGCAGCGAATGATTCCAGATTTAACCATGGACGATATTCATCCTGGAAGATCTGGTGTACGTGCATTGTTGTTAGCGGAGGATGGGGACACAAGAGATGATTTCAGAATCGAGTACCATGGAAAATCCATTCACGTGTTGAATGCTCCTTCTCCGGCAGCTACAGCGTCGCTTGCCATCGGACAATACATCGCAGATGAGGCGGAAAAACAATTTAACTTGAAATAGTCCTAGGATTTATTGCCTCGTTAATTTTCCTTCTTTCCAATCTTGGATCAATTTCGCCCAAGAATATGGATTCAATAAATTGTTTACAGGAAGTTGTCCGTTTGTATACAATCGCGTATTTCTAGCATTGTACGTGTTTCCGGATGCTAGAGAAGCATCAGATTCTAGGCGAGCGGCAACAAATGCGAGAGATTCACCCGATAATTCTTTTTGCGCGCGACGCACATCGTCCTCGTATGGAGTCATATTAACAAAGTAATCGGCAAATTGTGAGCGCGTCGGCCAAGGGTGAACAACTATGGTTGGTAATACTAACGTATCTCGAACAAGCATGTGAATGATACTATAGCGATTGTCTTTTAGGGTGTCAGGCACGATAAACGGGGATGTTTGAAATCCTTCGCGAGAAAAGAAAACAGTATCACCTGGTTGCGTAACCAACGTGAAAAAACCATAGAAATCCGAAACTACACCCTTCTTTAATGAACGATTATAAGCAGTGGAGTACGGAAGAGGAATTGCTTCTTCTGTTACAACGACACCTGATAATTGAATTAATTGTGTGTTTTTTTGCCCAAAAGCAGCAAAGCTCAATGCAAAAAACAGAATATATGGTAAAGTCTTCATAGGCGTGTTTTCAATACAAGGTTAAGTAAAATGTACCAATTGCTCATATATTAGGAATTATTTAACAATTGACCGCTGCTAAAACGAAAAACCTGCCGATTTATTACTAAATTTGCAAGAATTTATTACAAAAAAAATAAGTTCACATGTCTCTCGATAACCTACAAAAAATTTCTGAAGGATTAACTTACGATGATGTTCTGTTGGCGCCAGCTTATTCAGAAGTTTTACCTCGTGAAGTTTCCCTTAAAAGTAAATTCACACGTAACATTACAGTGAATACACCGATTGTTTCGGCGGCTATGGATACTGTAACGGAATCCGAATTGGCGATTGCAATTGCACAGCAAGGTGGAATAGGTGTCGTTCATAAAAACATGACGATCGAACAGCAGGCAATGCAAGTACGTAAGGTGAAGCGTTCGGAAAGTGGAATGATCATCGATCCAATTACGTTATTGGAAAATGCGTTGGTTCAAGATGCCCTTAAATTAATGAAGGAAAATAGCATTGGTGGAATTCCAGTAGTAAATGAGCAAAAGGTCCTAAAAGGAATTCTTACAAACCGCGATTTACGCTTTGAAAAAAATATGATGCGACCAGTGGCAGAAATTATGACTGCTGAAAACATCATTACAACCGGGGAAACGACAGATTTGACAACAGCAGAAGTTATTTTGCAACAAAATAGAATTGAAAAATTACCAGTTGTCGATGACCAGAATCGTCTCATCGGTTTGATTACTTACCGCGACATCATTAAAGTAAAAGAACATCCTTATTCGTGTAAGGATTCTTTGGGAAGACTACGTGTTGCTGCCGCAGTTGGTGTGACTCACGATACGATGGAGCGTGTTACAGCGTTGGTGGAGGCAGGCGTAGATGCAATTGTGATAGATACAGCACATGGACATACCAAAGGAGTAGTTGAACAGTTAAAAAGTGTGAAAGCGAAATTCCCTCAACTTGATGTTGTTGTTGGAAATATTGCAACGGCAGAAGCTGCAAAATATTTGGTAGAAGCAGGAGCGGATGCTGTAAAAGTAGGAATTGGTCCAGGGTCGATTTGTACTACTCGTGTGATTGCTGGGGTAGGTGTTCCACAGTTAACAGCTGTAAATGAGGTGGCACAAGCTATTGCAGGGACAGGCGTTCCTGTTATTGCAGATGGTGGAATTCGTTATACCGGCGATATTGTCAAAGCAATTGCTGCTGGAGCAGATATCGTAATGCTTGGATCCATGTTTGCTGGTGTGGAGGAATCACCAGGTGAAACCATTATTTTCGAAGGAAGAAAATTTAAGTCCTACCGTGGGATGGGCTCAATCGAAGCCATGCAAAAAGGATCAAAAGACCGTTATTTCCAAGATGCGGAAGATGATATTAAGAAATTAGTTCCAGAAGGAATTTCAGGTCGTGTTCCATACCGTGGAAAGTTGATTGAAGTGATGTTTCAAATCATCGGTGGACTTCGAGCTGGAATGGGATATTGCGGTGCTCCAACCATTTCAAAGTTACAAGGAGCTAGGTTTGTTCGTATTACTTCTGCGGGAGTACGTGAATCACATCCGCATGATGTTACAATTACAAGAGAAGCACCAAATTATAGTATCAAATAAATCAGCGAAATTTACGTTCGCAGTGAGTAACTGAAATAAAAATAAAAAGTACAATGAAAAAAGTTATCGTTTTATTGTTGATTTTCACTGGTATTCAAGGAGCCATTGCTCAAAAGGAACCAGTAGTAATGGAAATTGATGGCAATCCTGTCACAAAAAGTGAGTTCTTACAGATTTACTTAAAAAACAATCCAAATCCTCAGTTTGATAAAGCTTCTTTGGATGAGTATGTGGAAATGTTTACGAAGTTCAAATTAAAGGTAGCTGAGGCTGAAAAATTAGGATACGACACTATTCCAAAATTAAAAAAGGAATTAGATGGTTACCGCAAACAATTAGCTCTACCTTATTTAATTGATTCCGTCGAGAACCAAGCAATGGTTACTCAAGCCTATGACCGTATCAAAAATGAGGTACGTGCATCACATATTTTAATTCGTGTTGATGCAAATGCGAGTCCAAAAGATACATTAGTAGCTTACAACAAAATTATGGCCTTAAAGGCACGCATTGAAAAAGGGGAAGATTTTGCTTCCGTAGCCAAAATGAAAAATGGTTCCGAGGATCCATCTGCATCATCTAATGGGGGAGACCTAGGTTTCTTTACAGCGTTTCAAATGGTATATCCTTTTGAAGAAAAGGCCTTTACTACGCAAATTGGTCAAGTTTCAGATCCATTCAGAACACGATATGGTTACCACATTGTAAAAGTTACAGATAAACGTCCATCACGTGGGACAATCCGTGTTGCACACATTATGGTTTCAACGGGAAAGGACGCAACAGCTGAGGCAAAAGGGAATGCTGAGAAAAAAATCAACGAAATATATGATAAATTAGTAGCAGGGGAAAAGTGGGAATCATTGGTTTCTCTTCATTCAGATGATGCAAATTCCGTGAAAAAAAATGGTGAGTTGCCAACATTCGGTTCTGGTACTACACAACGTATGGTTCCAGCCTTTGAAGACGCAGCATTTTCATTAAAGGAAGTGGGTCAATTTAGTAAGCCAGTAAAAACAGATTTTGGATTTCATATCATAAAACTTTTGGATTGGAAAGAGGTTTCTTCTTTTGAAAGCATGAAAAAAGAATTGCAAACGAAAGTGAATAAGGATGAGCGTTCGAAAAAAACACAGGATGCGTTTGTGTCTAAATTGAAAGCGAATTATCATTACGCGTACAAAGGAGATAAAAACTTAAAATGGTTTAACGATAAATTGGATTCCACCTATTTTCAAGGGAAATGGACAGCAGATGGAAAGTTGAAATCAAATAAAGTATTGTTCGAATTAAACGGAGAAACAGCAGATTTTACGCAACAAGCCTTCGCAGAATACCTTGAGAAAAATTTCCGCGCTGTAAAACGTGAGGAAAATAAAATCGTCGTAGCGAAACAATATAAAAGTTGGGAAAAAGCAGCCATTTTGCAATATGAAGAAGCGATCCTACCGACCAAATATCCAGAATACCGTGCGTTATTAAAGGAATACCACGATGGAATAATCCTTTATGAGATTATGCAAGACCGTGTATGGAACAAAGCAGTAAAGGATACCGCTGGATTACGTGCGTATTTCACAGCAAATCAATCTAAATATACGTGGCAAAAGCGCTTGGATGCAACGGTATATGAATGTTTGACTAAGGACATCGCAGCAAATGTGACTGGGATGTTGAAAAATGACACGATTAATTCTAAACATGTGTTGGATGTTGTAAATAAGGATTCAGAATTGAATTTAAAGGTGAAAATGAACAAGTTTGACATCGCTCAAACTCCTTTTCTAGCTGGACGTAATCTATCCAAAGGTGTGAATCAAGCCTACGAATTTGAAGGTAAGTATTACGTTGTGAAAGTAGCGGCTGTTCTAGAACCAGGACTAAAAGAGTTCTCTGAAGCCAAGGGAATGGCAACATCTGATTATCAAAACTACCTAGAGACTTCGTGGTTGGAAGCGTTAAAAAGTTCACATGCTGTTAAGGTGAATAAGGACGTTCTTTATCAAATTGGAAACTAAGTAATGAAAAGATACGCACTGTTTATTAGCTTGTTTATAGGTTTCAATTCTTTTGCTCAACCATCTAAGGTGGTGAATAAAATTGTTGCACAAGTAGGAGATAATATCATATTACTTTCCGATATAGAGTCTCAGTTGTTGCAAGCCGAACAAAGTCAAACAAAAGTGACTCCGGCTATGGAATGTGGAATCCTAGAGCAGTTAATGGTTCAAGAATTACTCATCAATCAGGCATTATTAGATAGTTTGGTGATTAAAGATGAAACCGTAGATTACGAAATGGAAAATCGTCTGCGTATTCTCGAATCAAAAATGGGTGGACGCGATAAATTAGAAGCGTATTATGGTAAATCTGTTACTCAAATTAAAGAGGAGTTTCGCGAAAAAATAAAACAACGCTTGCTGGCGCAAGAAATGGAATCTAAAATCGTATCTGAAGTATCTGTAACGCCAAAAGAAGTTTCCAACTACTTCAATTCTTTGCCAAAAGATAGTATACCTTACATAAATATGAAACTGAGTTTTCAACAGATTGTACAGTACCCTGTAATTACCAAGGATGATAAAAAAAGAGCGCATGATCAATTAGCTGAAATTCGTGACATGATTCTAACAAAGGGTAAAAACTTTGAAACCATGGCACGTATTCACTCTCAAGATCCGGGAAGTGCGAGCCAAGGAGGGAAAATATCTGCTACAAAAGGTATGATGGTTCCACAATTCGAGGAAACCTTGTTTCAACTAAACGTTGGTGAAGTATCTGAAATCGTTGAAACGACATATGGTTACCACATTATTAAACTGATCTCAAGAAAGGGAAATGATTATACTGTATCTCACATCTTAATCATGCCTGAATTTAATGCAGAGAGTAGCAGCATTGCCTCGAATAAAATTGACTCCTGTTATACATTGTTGAAGGAAAACCGCATTACTTGGGATGAAGCGGTGTTGCGCTTTTCAAATGATGATTTAACAAAACAAAATAGAGGAATTATTACCAATCCTATTTCCGGAGACCAACTTTGGGATATGGAGGATTTAAATGAGGTGGATCAACAAATATATCTTTTAACAGATGCATTGAACAAAGGAGATGTCACCCAACCAAGTATGTATATTGATATTTACGAGCGCAAACAAGGTGTTCGAATCGTTCGTTTAGCTGAGCGATTTCCAGCACATCAAGCGAACTTAAATGATGACTATGCGTTGATTAAATTAGCCGCTGAAAACGATAAAAAGCAAAAAACTATTGACAATTGGGTAGATAGTAAAATTGGAAATGCCTACGTTCGCATTGATAAATCATATGAAACATGTGATTTTAGAAACAAATGGACGAAAACAAACGAAAAATAACATGACGGATAAAGAGAAAATTGACCAACTCGTTGTAGATTATCAAGCACTAAAAAATGAGATACACAAAGTAATCATAGGTCAAGATGATGTCGTTGATCAAGTATTAATCGCGATATTTTCTAGAGCACATTGTCTTCTTGTTGGTGTGCCTGGATTGGCAAAAACCTTATTAGTAAATACGATTGCAGAAACATTAGGTTTATCCTTTAATCGTGTGCAATTTACGCCGGATTTAATGCCATCAGACATCGTAGGTTCAGAAATCTTGGATGAAAGCAAGCAATTTAAATTCATCCCTGGACCTTTGTTTTCGAACATCATCCTTGCAGATGAGATTAACCGTACGCCACCAAAAACACAGTCCGCTTTGCTAGAAGCGATGCAAGAACGTCGTGTTACTGCTGCAGGAAAAACATATGATTTACCGGCTCCATTTTTTGTTTTAGCGACACAAAATCCAATTGAACAGGAAGGAACGTATCCACTACCGGAAGCGCAACTAGACCGTTTTATGTTCAATATTTGGGTGGATTATCCATCTTATTTAGAGGAGTTAGCAATTGTTAAAGCTACGACGTCTGATCACAAGGTAAGCTTTCAGAAATTATTAAATGCAGAACAAATCATGGAATACCAAGAGTTAGTTCGTCGCATTCCTGTCGCTGATAATGTTCTTGAATATGCGGTTAAATTAGTTGCGAAAACCCGAGTGAATGCTCCTGAAGCAACGCAATTAACCAAAGATTACATTACATGGGGAGCTGGACCACGAGCTTCTCAGTATTTAATAGTTGGTGCAAAATGTCACGCTGCACTTCGAGGGAAATATTCTCCAGACATCGAAGATGTAAAAGTTGTAGCGAAAGCAATCCTTCGTCACCGACTTGTTCGCAATTACCGTGCAGAAGCAGAAGGATATTCTATGGATCGAATTATTGAAGAATTATTATAGATTCTCCTGTCTTCGATCAATCGAGCCTTTTTTAGTATTTATGTATGAAAGTTAAGTTTAGCATTTGAAAATGTGCCACTTAACGCAATCTAAGTGTATATTTGACACTTTCTTCATTTTGTCAAAATTGTAAAATTGAAAGAGTTTTTAACAAATCGTCAATTTGTTGAAAACTGCACTTTGTTTCTTTTTTATTTTAGGTTCAAAGGGTTTAATTTTAACTAAAAATTGAGTGAATGTTCGATGACGACGAAGAAGAATTTGCAGATGGCAGTTTGATCGAAGATATTGAACGCTTTGAGGCACACCTGCAGGGAAGTACCCTGCAATTTATGGATAGCGATCGAATCGAGAATATCATCGATCATTACCTGGTACAAGGACAATACCAAAAGGCGAAAGCCGCGTCTGAGTTAGGGATGTATCAATTTGCATACAATCCACTTTTTCAATTACGTAAAGCGCAATCGCTCGGTGGACTTGGAATCTTAAACGAAGCATTGGAAATTATTCAGGTCATTGAAAAAACAATGACACCATCATCAGAATTGTATTTAACCAAAGCATCGTTGCACTCTCAATTAAGAGACCACAAAAATGCGATCAAGTATTTTCATCTTGCGATTGAAGTTTCGGAACCAAATGAAACAGATTTCATTTTTCTAGACATTTCGATAGAATTCCAACGCATGCGGATGTATCCGGAAGCAATTGATGTTTTGAAAGAGGCATTACGCATTAATAAATATAATGAAAGCGCTTTGTATGAATTGGGCAGATGTTACGACGTCATGGAACAAAATCTAGAAGCGGTAAAAGCGTACACAGAGTTTATTGACGAACAACCATATTCTGCAACGGCTTGGTATAATTTAGGCAATGCTTATAGTAAATTAGAAGATTTCGAGAAGGCAGTTTGGGCCTATGATTATGCCATTCTAATTAATGACGAATTTGGACCGGCACATTTTAATATCGGTAATTCATACCTTTCACTAGAGAAATACCACAAAGCAATCGAACATTTTGAATTGTGTCAAAAACACGATGGAGACGATGCTATGGCGATGTGTTACATTGGTGAAGCGTATGAGCAATTGAATGAGTTTAATTTATCAAAGCATTACTATAAGAAAAGCATTGAAATGGAACCAATGCTTCCGGAAGCATGGTTGGGTCTTGGTATCGTTGAAGACCTTTTAGGTCACACACGAGAAGGCATAGTTCTCATTCAGAAAGCACTCGATTTTGACCCAGAAAACGCAGGGATCTACCACGTTTTAGCTGGTGCTTATGAAAAGCTCGATTTAAGAGAAGAGACGAAATTTCATTATGAGAAATCCTTGGAATTAAATCCTGCAGATGAAGAATGTTTGTCTGATTACATCGACTTTTTAAGTGGTGAATCTCCAATTGAAGCTTATAGAACGCTCCAATCTTTTTTGGAGGGAGAGAAAGAAAATGGCATCGCTCACGTGCTAGAAGTGAATTTGCAATGGATGCTTGGACAACGCTCTGAAGCCATTCGCTTATTCAATAATTGCTTGGAAAGAGATTCCGTGAAAGCAAAAACAATCTTTGAAATCAATCCGAAGTTATTGGATGATCATGATTTCCTTAATTTATCTGAATAAATATGAATTTTAATTTATCATTCATTCCCAAAAGAAGCGAAAAACCAAGAAGTAAAGGCGTTACCATGATGATGGATAAAGGCTTAGGTTTGCGTGAGGTGGAACATTTTATAGAAGCATCTGGACACCTAACTGACATTGTTAAATTTGGTTTCGGTACTTCATACGTTACAAATAATTTAGAGGAGAAAATTGCTTTATACAAGGCTGCAGGAATTCGTCCGTATTTTGGAGGCACCTTGTTTGAAGCATTTTATGCACGCGGGAAATTTAACGAGTACCAAAAGGTAATCGATAAATATAAATTAGACCTGGTAGAAGTTTCAGATGGTTCAATTGTTATTCCGCATGATGAAAAATGTAAAATCATTCATGAGCTGTCAAAAAACATGACAGTAATGTCTGAAGTTGGATCAAAGGACTCCGGAATTTTAATTTCTCCAGCTAAATGGGTTCGACTTATGAAAGGTGAATTAGATGCTGGAAGTTGGAAGGTGATTGCAGAAGGAAGGGAAGCTGGAAATGTTGGCGTATTTCGTCCAAATGGCACAGCACATAGTGTTTTGATCAATCGAATCATCGCAAGTGTTAAACCTGAAGACATCCTTTGGGAGGCACCGCAGAAAAACCAACAAGTTTGGTTCATTAAATTATTTGGCGCTGAAGTGAATTTAGGAAACATTGCACCGAACGACATGATTCCATTGGAATGCCTTCGTTTGGGTTTACGTGGTGATACTTTTTTCGATTTCCTTCCTAAATCTTATGCAGATCGCTTGAAACAAGTCAACGATGAGGGTGATGAAGTCGACGAAGACGATAATTGATTCCACTTCGGAATTGATTCCTATACAGCTTTTTCAAGGACATAACGGTCCAATCTATGACATTGATTGTGATGAGCATTACATTTATTCAGCAGCAGCGGATGGATATGTAACTCGATGGGATAAAGTCACGGGTAAACAAGATTCTTTCGCAATACGTTGTGAAGCAGTTCCATTTTCCATTCAGCTCTTTTTAAATGGGACCAAACTTGCCGTCGGATTAGCATCTGGACAAGTTCACATTGTTGATGTAGTTCAAAAACGAGAAACGCATCATTTTACCCAACATAAAGCGGGAATTTTTGCCATTTATGAGACGTCCGACAATCGATTTTTGTGCATTGGTGACGCGGATGGATTCTTAAGTATTTGGGAAACATCCACGATGAAATTGCTCATTATTCTCCCTTTGTCGTGTGGAAAAATACGATCCATTCGTCAATTAAATCCAACGAGTATCTTAATAGCTGGTGGAACAGGGGAGGTTTTAATACTAGAAACAGAGTTCTTTAATGAGTTACACCGATTTTATGCCCATGAGGCTGGGACAAGTGTCCTTTGTTTGGATCAAAATAGAAAAGAACTAATCACAGGAGGAAAGGATGGTTACTTGCGTTGGTGGGACTCTGAAACGTTTACATTGAAAAAAGCACTTCCCGCACATAAAGGAACAATTTATGGACTCGAATATATTGATAACAGTCATTTTGTTTCGGTCAGTCGAGATAAATCAGTGAAAGTTTGGAAGGCAGAAGAACGAACAGTAATCCAAAAAATAATGGATAAAAGTTCAGGTCACCGTAGATCTATAAATGCTTTGTGCAGCAATAAAAATGGATATTTTGCCTATGCGGGAGATGATAAATTGATTCACTTATGCCATTTCGGTAAACAAGATTAGCACTTTGTGCGTAATTTTAACAAAATACTCTACGTGAAAAAGTACATACTTCTTCTTTTGTTAGTCATTAGCGCTCAATTAAACGCTCAATTTCAGTTCAATTTTAATGATTCAATTCTTGTTTTAAAGAATGGTAGTTACTTGAATTTAGCTTGGGGTGGAGGGCAGAACAATGCCCAGTTTTCGGAAATTGATTACGATTTTGACGGAGATAATGATCTTTTTGTATTCGACCGCAGCCATGATCAAATTCACTTATACCGTCATGAAGTAGCGAACGTGCAACATTATTATGTTTCAGATCCGGCGGGATTTTTACGTTTCCCTCCTGGTTTGCGTTACCGCGCCTATTGTGCAGATTACAATCAAGACGGAAAAAACGATCTCTTTTGTTACACGATTGGTGGATTAAGGGTGTACAAGAACATTGGGAATGCTACTACAGGATTGCAATGGGAACAATATAGTAACTACATTAAGTCAAATTACAACGGACCCGAATTGAATTTATACATAAGCTCAGCCGATATTCCTGCAATTGTAGATGTAGAAGGAGACGGCGATCTAGATATCTTAACGTATCACATCGGAGGTGAATTTTTGCAATACCATCAGAATCAAAGCCAAGAACTTTATGGTCACTCGGATTCATTGATTTTTGAGCTTAAAAACTCTTGTTGGGGTGGCTACCGAGAAGATGTAACTACAAATGGTGTGTTTTTATTTGCTATTTCTGGACCTTGTAACGGTTCCAATGTACCAAATCCTGAGTTGCCAGTTGGTAACACACCAAAAGCACATGCCGGATCAACCGTTCTTGCTTTAGATTATGATAATTCAGGTGTGCTAGATTTGATTTTAGGTGATGTTTCCTACACGAATATGATGCTGCTCATCAATGGTGGGACTGTTCCAAATTCGAATTCAGATATGGTTTCGATGAATACAAATTTCCCTAGCAATACAACACCCGTGAACATGCAACTTTTCCCAGCTGGATTTTATGTGGATGTTAATTTTGATGGTAAAAAAGACCTAATCGTGACGCCCAATGCAAACAATGTGTCTGAAAATGAATCCAGTGTCTTGTTTTATAAAAATACGGGAGCAAACACGCAACCCAATTTCGTGTACCAAACGAAATCGTTTTTGCAAAATGAAATGATTGAGCACGGAACGGCCGCTAGTCCACATATCGTTGATTTGAATAATGACGGACTTCTAGACCTTGTCGTTTCCAATTTTTACGCATATAAAGCCACGAATTTGAAGGAGAGTAGGGTGGCGTACTATCAAAATACAGGGTCACTAACAAATCCAGCATTCACACAGGTAGACGTGAATTTCTTGAACCTTGCACAAGCGAATCTTGGATTGAGACTCTTTCCAGCTTTTGGTGATGTGAACGGAGATGGAAAGGTTGATATGTTGCTTGGATTGGAAAATGGTAGTCTTGCATATTATCAAAACACCACGTCCGGATCGAATCCGACATTCGCTGCACCAATTTTAAATTTTACTGATCAAACTGGCGCAATCATTAGTGCAGGACAGTATGCATCACCACAACTGTTCGATTTAAATAAGGATGGGAAGTTTGATCTCATTCTTGGAAAGAAAACAGGGGAATTAATGTATTATGAAAATACTGGTTCAACGACAAATCCAGCATTTTTACTACAGAACACTGCCTTAGGTTTGGTCGATACAGATTCCTTGACTCCTGACGGTTATTCTGTACCTCATTTCTTTCGTTACTTAGATACGACTTATCTCATGCTTGGTGCCCACGATGGAGCGATTCATTTTTATGATTCCATTGATGGGTCTTTAAATACAGGACAGTCATTTCATGAAAGGAGTGCTGATTTTCTTGGATTGAAGGCAGCGATTGGTGCGTATAGTTCTTGTTTTGTAACTGACATTGATCAAGATGGACATTTGGATCTTTTTCTCGGTCAAGATTTAGGCGGATTATATCGTTTGGAGGACGAACCGGGAAGTACGTTATCGATCGCGGATGAAATCCAACCTTTATTGTGTGTTTATCCAAATCCAGCTACAACTGAAATCACCATTTTGAGTGATCAAAATTCAGAAGAGATGGATGTGTATTCCTTTGATGGAAGATGGATATGCAGGTGGGATGTTTCGCTCGGAACGAATGTTTTCTCATTATCTGGTTTCGATGCCGGTTTGTATATCCTCAAGGGACGAACAAGTGGTATTCATCAGAAATTCTGGAAACGTTAAGCTTATTTAACCGCGAATTCAAAGAAAGTCGTCCCATTTAATTCACCACGAAGTTGATCGCCTATTTGCACTGGTCCAACCCCTGCTGGTGTTCCGGTGTAAATTAAATCACCCGTTTTTAAGGTCATAAATTGAGATACATATGAAATGATTTCATCAATGCTAAAGATAAAATCACGTGGATGTCCTGTTTGCTTTAATTCGTTGTTTTGAAAAAATTTAAACTCGGTCGTCTCCAAATCCAATTCAGCTTTATTGATCCATTGATTGGAAATCGCCGCACTGGAATCAAATCCCTTCGCTTTTTCCCATGGGAGTCCGTTTGCTTTGCAGTGTTCTTGTATGTCACGCGCCGTAAAATCAATTCCTAAGGAAAACTCTGAATAGTATTTATGTGCAAATGCTTTGTCGATGTGCTTGCCGACACGGTCAATTTTAACGATCAACTCACATTCAAAATGTAAATCCTTGGTAAAATTTGGGTAATAGAAATCACCTTCACGTAAAATGGCGGTGTCCGGTTTTAAAAAATACAAAGGTTCTGTTGGAACAGCCGATTTCATTTCTTTCGCATGATCTGCGTAGTTTCTACCAATGCAAATAATTTTCATTATTTATTGAATTTTTGCTTGAGTAAATCGAGTTTATCCTCCATTGGAATTGAATCTTTTTCAGCTTTGATTCGCTCCATTTCTTTACGAAGAATTTGCTTTGTATACAAAGGGAAATCTGCTTCCAACATCCAGCCGTAATAACCAGGTTCTTCTTTCAGTACTTGCACAACACTTTTGTTTTTGTGTTTTCCGAAATTATAGATTAACTCCTTTTTTGCGTTGTACGCTAAACGTCCAGCAAAATCAGCAAGTTGGAAATCTCCAGCTTTGGAAAAATCAGCTAATGCATCGATGTCCTTTGCTAAACTTGGGTACTTTTCTAATTGCGCCAATAATACTTCGTAAGTAGCCAACGTGTCGTAAATAGCATTGTGTGCATTTTCGATGGTTTTACCACAGTAGAATTGATAAGCTGCGGCGAGTGTACGTTGTTCCATCTTATGAAAGATGTTTTGAACATCTACAAAGCGGCGATTCGACAAATCGAAATCATTTCCAGTTCGAAGTAATTCTTCCGATAAAACAGGAATATCAAATTTATTGGAATTATATCCCGCTAAATCAGCATCACCAATAAAAGCTAAAATCTCAGGTGCAAGTTGTACAAACGTCGGTTCATTCTTTACCATTTCGTTCGTTACACCATGAATAGCAGCATTTTCATCGGCAATGACCATTTCTGGGTTGACCAAACGACTATATTCCTCGGTTTTTCCATCAGGAAATACTTTTAGTATAGCAATTTGTACAATTCGGTCCTTGGTAATTTGAAGTCCGGTTGTTTCCAAGTCGAACACACACAAGGGACGCGTCAGTTGTAAGCTCATCCGCGCTTAAATTGTTGTATTTGGATCGAAACTTTCTAAATAATCAGCAACTCGACGAACAAATTGTCCTCCTAATGCTCCATCAACGACACGGTGATCGTAAGAGTGAGACAAGAACATTTTGTGACGAATTCCGATGAAATCTCCTTCCGGCGTTTCTATGACAGCAGGAACTTTACGAATCGCTCCAAGCGCCAAAATAGCTACTTGTGGTTGATTTATAATCGGTGTCCCCATGACGTTTCCAAAAGAACCTACGTTCGTAACAGTGTACGTTCCTCCTTGGATGTCTTCTGGTTTCAATTTATTGTTTCGTGCGCTATCCGCAAGTCCGTTTACCGCTTTCGTAATCCCAACAAGGTTTAATTGATCCGCATTTTTGATGACAGGTACAATTAAGTTTCCTGATGGAAGTGCTGTTGCCATTCCGATGTTGATGTCCTTACGTTTGATAATAGTCGTTCCAGAGACAGAAACATTGATCATCGGGAAGTCCTTGATAGCTTTTACAATCGCTTCAATTAAAATTGGCGTATATGTGATATTTTGTCCTTCGCGTTGTTTGAAGGTGTTTTTTACTTTTTCTCTCCATTTAACGATGTTTGTCACATCAGCTTCCACATACGAAGTAACGTGTGGAGAAACATGAACAGACATCACCATGTGATCCGCAATCAATTTACGCATACGGTCCATCTCGATGATTTCATCACCTGGATTCGGTAATACGATTGGTTCCTTAACATTCATAAAAGCAGCCGTTGAAGGTGCGTTCACAGCTGGTGTTGCTGCCGAAGTTGCCGAAGTTGCTACAGCAGTAGGTGCAGGTGCAGCCACTGGTGCTAAGCCACGGTTTTCTAAATAAGAAATGACATCTTTTTTCGTTACTCGTCCATCTTGACCTGTACCAGAAATTCCTTCCAATTCAACTGCAGAAATCCCTTCTTTTTCCGCAATGTTTCGAACCAATGGAGAAAAGAATTTTCCACTTGTTCCATTTTTCGGAATCGAAGTTTTTTCGTTTGAAGTTGCCACTGTAGCAGCTACCGCAGCAGCAGCAGCAGCAGGACTAGCAGACGCAGCAACTACCGGTGTTTCTTCTTTTGTACTTGGAGCAGCACTTGCTGCACCATCTGTAGATAGAATGGCAATCACGTCTCCAACTTGAGCTACTTGGTCTTTTTCAAAAAGGATTTTGATTAATACACCAGCGCCTTCAGATGGAAGCTCATTGTCTACTTTATCGGTCGCTACCTCTACTAAAGGTTCGTCCATTGCAACTGAATCGCCTACGTTTTTTAACCAATTGGTGATGGTAGCCTCTGTCACACTTTCTCCCATTTTGGGAAGACGGATTTCTATTTCTGCCATAGTATACGTGTAAATTGATGTCTTTTACTTGGGCGCAAAGTTAGTGAAAAATTGCGCAAATCGTACATTTAGTTGCGATCGAGTGAGCGGAAATTTCGGATGATGCTACGAACGTCAAACAATGGAGTGTAATCCCTTGAATAAATCAAGAAAAAACGCTCGCGGTCTTCTTTTGAAGATAAGTGAAGGTGATCGAAGGGTCCAATTAAGCTTTGTTTTTGTTTGGACTTTGTAACTGTCTCTTTGTCAGTGTATCCAACAAATGTTTTCGTTCCAATGAGGATGGCGAATAACTGATGTATGAGTTTTTTTCGGTGTTCAAATATCCAAATGTGTAGCGGTAAGGTGCAGATGAAAAGCAACGAAAAGACCACATCAATTAAACGTTTGACACGCTTATTTTCTGGATGACTAAGGGAATTAAAATTCAAGACATACAATTCCCCCGCTCGATCAATGGAATTGCTTCCGATTAAAAAGCTGGTATCTGGTTGCGCAATTTTAAATTCTAAGTCATCTGCAGATGTTTGTGTCATCCAATGGATGATTTCAGATGAGCTCAACGATTTTGCAGAAAAAATCACCTCATTTATTTTATGTACGGCAACAATTTCACTTAATTGTTCAATGTTTCCAACACTACCTGAGAATTTTGCTTTGGAGCTAATTCCCATAATCGATTCAATTTGTGGATAGGTGTTTTCCAGTAATTGTTTCACTCGAATGAATTCGTCTTCATCTCCAATGATGGCAAATCGTTTTTTTGGCAACTTAGAAAGTCCAATGTTTCTTTTGAAAAACAACTCATATGCAAAACGAACTAGGAAAAAACTAGCAATGTAAATGAGAGATCCCAGCAAAATATACAAGCGTGAAAATTGCCATTCCTTCGGAAGTAATGCATAAGTTGATAAAATGAAAATGGTACCGAAGAATACCGATTTAAAAATCAGGCGGTGACGGCTTCCATTGTCGTATATCCCGAAGACCAAAGCCGATAACATCCAAATAAAGGCGTAGCTAGGAATCAAAAAATGGGTAGCGATTTCTGGGAAAAGGATGGACTTTAATTTCCACCGTTCAGCCAATAAGTAAAGTCCTGTGAGGCTAACACTTAAATCGAGTAAGGGAAAGGTTATTTGTTCGATGAAACGCCGTATGATGGACAAGGACGCCCTTAAGTAGATGGCCAAGTGAATCGCGAAGGAAAACAATTTGGCATTGTTTTGAGAAAAGTGCTTTTTCGCAAAAATCACCATCGCACGGTAAAAAATAAAGACATAGTTCACCGAGCTTTTCTTGGTGCTTTCACCTTTGTAATGGATGATTTTTGTTTCAGGGAAATAGAAGTTTTTGTAGCCTCCTAATTGTATGCGGTAGGATAAATCGATGTCCTCCCCGTACATGAAAAAGGTTTCATCTAACAGACCAACTTTGTCCAGCGTTTCCTTTCGCATGAGCATAAATGCACCACTGAGAACGTCCACTTCATTTGTGTCGAATTCACTTAAATAGCCTAGGTGATAGCGGCCAAAGCGTTTGGACTTTGGAAAGAGTTTCGCTAGTCCGAAAATTTTGAAAAATGCTACTTGAGGTGTTGGTAATCCACGCTTGGATTCAGGAAGAAACCGTCCTTTGCCATCGACCATGCGAACGCCAAGGCCGCCTGCGTCTGGATGTTCATCCATAAATGAAACAACTTTGGAAAATGTATCTTCTTCGACAACGGTGTCAGGATTCAATAGCAATAAATAACGAGCGTCAGAAAGAGCAAGTGCTTGATTATTGGCACGTGAAAATCCAACATTGTCTTTGTTGGCGATTAAATTGATGTTGGGAAATTTTGCCTGGACCATTTCAACAGATCCATCTACGCTGTTATTATCGACCACAAAAATTTGGACCTTCAAGTTTTTACTCGCTGCTAAAACAGCATTCAAACATTGTTCGAGGAAATACGTGACATTGTAATTTACAATGACAACACTCAAGTCAAATGTTGGTGCTTGTTTATCCATTCGCTAACGCAATGCAAGAAATCTCTATGTTCACATCTAAAGGTAAGCGAGCGACTTGAACCGTTTCTCTTGCAGGTGGAATTCCTGGGAAATAAGAGGCGTAAATGGCGTTCACAGCTTGAAAATCATTTAAATCTTTCAAGAAAATGCTCGTTTTAACCACGTGTTCGATGTTTAATTCTGCTGCTTCAAGCAAAGCCACAATGTTTTTCATCACACGGTGAGTGGCTGTTTCAATGCTGTCCATTTCTAATTCGCCGGTAGCCGGATTTAATGGAATTTGTCCGCTTACAAACAGCATTCCACCTGCTAAAATAGCTTGACTATATGGGCCAACGGGAGCTGGTGCATTGGGAATCTGTATGGCTTTTTTCATCGTCATTTGTTTATCCTTCGGATTAAGCGATTTTTTCTACTTTTGCAAAGTAACAAAAATCAATGAACGTGAAGGTAGTACTAGTGGATTTTTATGATTCTTTCACCTTCAATCTATCCCATTATTTTGAACAATTAAACGTAGATGTAACGGTTATTCGTCACGATTATTTGAAACTTGATGAATTAAATGCCTACGATGCGATTGTACTTTCTCCTGGACCAGGTTTGCCAAAGGAAAAACGAAATTTGAATGAATTATTGGCGCAATTTGTTGGTGTCAAACCAATTTTGGGCGTATGTCTGGGCATGCAAGCGTTGGCCGAATACATTGGAGGTTCATTGGTTAATCAATCCATCGTAAAGCATGGTGTTCAAGAAATGATTCATGTTACGGAACATTCAGGTTTATTTACGAGTCTACCATCTGATTTTCGTATTGGACTTTACCACAGTTGGAAAGTGGAAGGATTAACGCATCTTCAAACGGCTTCAACGGCATCTGGTGTATGCATGTCTATCGAAGATCCTGAAAAAAAAATATACGGAGTTCAATTTCACCCGGAGTCTATTTTGACGGATCATGGACTTGAATTATTATCAAACTTCCTAAAATTAGTGCAGCAATGAGACGAATGCTATTTTTAACTTTATGTATGTTCAGTATACACTTTATTGGACAAGCACAAAGTTGCTTGGGATTGTGGACCACCATCGACGACGAAACAGGATTAAAAAAGTCCGTAGTAGAATTGTACAAAAAGGATGGGAAAATGTACGGGAAAGTCGTTTACATTTATAAAAGAGGGAAGGATGGACCTCATTCTTTGTGCGAACAATGTCAAGGAAGCCTTAAGAACAAACCGGTTATGGGCATGCAAATCGTAAAAAACTTATCGTGGAATAACAGCGAATGGGTGGGGGGGACCATTTTGGATCCGAATAATGGGAAAACATATGACGCGAAGATTTGGATCAATCCAGAAAATCATAATAAACTCAATGTGCGTGGATACTTTGGACCTGTATTCCGAACACAAACTTGGGTGAAAACAGAAAAAATACCCGAAGATTAAAACTTTTTCGCAACTCTTTTGTTTAACGTTTTATATCAAATTAGCATAAAACATTAAACAAAATGAAGTTATTTTTTACCATCTTTCTTTCTTTATTCATCATCAATGGATTTAAAGCGCAAAACGGAATCGTCCGTGGACGCGTTTACAATGCACAAACAAATGCTTCTGTTGAAGGTGCAAAAGTGCAAATCATCGAACAGGCAAAAGGCACTTTGTCGAATGTAGACGGAACTTTTGAACTCACAGGATTAAAACCAGGAGTTTACACATTTAAAGCTGTCTCTATAGGTTTTAAAGAACTCATTTTTAACGAAATCACCGTAACGAACGCCCGAGCAGTAGATTTGGATTTTGCGATGGAAGAATTGGTCAGTAACCAAAAAGAAGTAGTTGTCAAAGCATCTCCTTTTGTACGGAAAGCCGAGTCTCCCAATTCACTTAAAACGTTAAACGCAACAGAAATTGAACGACTTCCAGGTGCGAACCGAGATGTGAGTCGAGTGATTGCTGCATTACCAGGAGTAGCTTCCAGAGCAACGTTTCGCAATGACATCATTATCCGCGGTGGATCCCCAGGAGAGAATAAGTTTTATTTGGATGGAATCGAGGTGCCCAACATCAATCACTTCGCCACACAAGGAAGTAGTGGAGGTCCGGTTGGATTATTGAACGTGAACTTTATTCGCGAAGTGGACTTTTACTCTGGTGCTTTTCCTGCGAATCGTGCAAATGGACTCAGTTCTGTATTGGCATTTAAACAGAAAGATGGGAACAAGGACGGACTAATCTCTAATTTTACCTTAGGCTCGAGTGACGCAGGATTAACGTTTGATGGTCCATTGGGTAAGAAAGCAGATTTTATCTTTTCAGCTCGTAAGTCCTATTTGCAATTCTTATTCATGGCTTTGAAATTACCGATTTTACCATCTTATAATGACAGCCAGTTTAAAATCAATTACAAAGTCAACGAGAAAAACAAGGTTACCATCATTGGACTTGGCGCTTTAGACAATTTCGATGTGAATACGGACGTGAATGCGTCGGTTACAGATACTGCGGCAAAGGAATACAATAATTTCATCATCAATAACTTGCCCATTCAAAAACAATGGAATTACACGATGGGAGTAAATTGGATTCACTTTTCGAAGAATTCATACCAGAATTTCGTTGTCAGTCGAAACATGTTAAATAACGCTGCATACCGCTATAAAGATCGCATCGAAACACCAGCGAATTTACTGCAAGATTACCGTTCTTTTGAAGCAGAAAATAAATTCCGTTTTGAACATACATACACAAAAAACGGGTGGAAAGTAAACGCGGGATTTGCGTATGAATATGCACGCTATTTCTCATCAACTTACAACAAAATCACCATTCAAGGGAATCCGGTTACGATTGATTTCAAATCAAACTTATTCATGAGTAAAATGGCAGCCTTTGGTCAAGTAAGTAAGGCTTTTTTCAAAGAGCGCTTAAATGCATCCTTAGGATTGCGAACGGATTTTTCTAATTACTCGAAAAGTATGATGAATCCATTGGATCAATTGTCCCCAAGTTTAGCTTTATCGTACCGTCTGACAGAACAAATTTCATTGAATGGAAGTGTGGCTAGGTATCATCAATTGCCTTCTTACACGATTTTAGGATACCGAAATCCGCAAGGGAACTTGGTCAATCAACAAAATGAAGTAAAGTACATTCAAGCGGATCATTTTGTGATTGGAACTGAATTCTTGACAAAAATGAACTCTCGATTTACCCTAGAAGGATTCTACAAAAAGTATAACCGATATCCCTTCTCTTTGAAGGATTCCTTATGCCTTGCGAATGTTGGATCTGATTTCGGTGTGATTGGAAACGAAGAAGTGAAATCTATTTCTAAAGGAAGGTCGTACGGGATGGAATTCCTATTTCAACAAAAACTATTTAAAGGATATTACGCCATTCTTGCTTACACGTTTGTGAATTCCGAATTCCAAGACAAAAATGGAACATACGTTCCAACAGCATGGGATAGCAAACACATTGTCTCATTGACAGGTGGAAAGCGCTTCAAAAATGGATGGGAAATAGGTATGCGTTGGTTGTTCTCTGGTGGATCACCTTACACACCGTATGATGTAGAAACATCAACGATGATTCAAAACTGGGATATAAATGGCCAAGGGATTTTAGATTATTCGTTATTAAACACAGAACGTGAGTCTAGTTTTCATCAATTGAATATCCGTGTAGATAAAAAATGGTACTTGGAAAAATTGACCTTGAATTTCTATTTGGACATTCAAAATGCGTACGGTTACAAGGCGAAATTGGCTCCAATCATGCTAGTAGAAACAGATTCTAATGGAACGCCAATTGTTGATCCGGTTAAGCCTGGGTATTACAAAGCAAAGTTCATTGAAAACTCCAATGGAATTGTTCAACCAACATTGGGAATCATTGTTGAATTTGCCAACAAGAAAAAATAACACGGAAGTAACCTAGGCAATGTTGGATCGCGAAAAAATCCATACCTTTGCATCCAAATTAGAAAAAAAATGGCAACGAACCGAACTTTTACAATGCTTAAGCCTGATGCAATCGAAAACGGGCACATGGGAAAAATCATTGACATGATTATCTCTGCAGGATTCCAGATTAAAGCGATGAAATACACAACTTTATCTGATGATCAAGCGAAAAAATTCTACGAAGTACACGCTGAGCGTCCTTTCTACGGAGAATTAGTTGAATACATGACCTCAGGTCCAATTGTAGCAGCAATCTTAGAAAAAGATAACGCTGTTGCAGATTTCCGTGCCTTAATTGGTGCTACTGATCCAGCTGAAGCTGCTGACGGAACTATCCGTAAAGCATATGCTGAAAGCAAAGGAAGAAATGCAGTTCACGGTTCTGACTCAGATGAGAATGCAGAAATCGAAGGATTATTCCATTTTACAGCAGCAGAGATTTTCTAATTTCTGAAAAAGCATATTTTTGAAAAGACCGCATTGCGGTCTTTTTTCATTTTCCATAACATACCATGAAGAATCAAGAAGCCATCGAAAAAAGAAGAACCTTTGGGATTATTTCGCATCCCGATGCAGGTAAAACGACGCTGACAGAAAAGTTGTTGCTTTTTGGTGGGGCCATCCAAACAGCTGGTGCCGTTAAAAACAATAAAATCAAGAAAAGCGCGACTTCGGATTTCATGGAAATTGAAAAGCAACGTGGAATCTCCGTTGCGACTTCGGTAATGGCTTTTGAATACAATGGAAAACAAATTAACATCCTCGACACTCCTGGACACAAAGACTTTGCGGAGGACACCTTTCGTACTTTAACTGCTGTAGACAGTGTCATTCTCGTAATTGACTGTGCCAATGGGGTAGAGGAACAAACGCGAAAATTGATGGAAGTGTGCCGCATGCGTAAAACACCGGTAATCATCTTCATCAATAAAATGGACCGCGATGGTAAAGATCCCTTTGAATTGTTGGATGAATTAGAACAAAGTCTAGACATTCACGTTCGTCCATTGACTTGGCCAATTGGAATGGGAGATCGCTTCCAAGGTGTTTACAACATCTATCAAAAAAGCTTGAATTTATTCTCTGCGAATAAAACGAAAATTTCAGACGACGTTGTATCCATTTCAGACATCAACGATGCCGCACTTAACGAAATTGTTGGAGAAAATCCTGCGGAAGAATTGCGTGAAGAATTAGAAACGATTGAAGGTGTTTACGATGCATTTAGTCGCGAAGCTTATTTATCCGGAGATGTTGCACCTGTTTTCTTTGGTTCAGCCGTCAATAATTTTGGTGTCAAAGAATTATTAGATACCTTCTGCGAAGTTTCACCTTCCCCACGTGGACGTGAGACCGACAAACGCATGGTCGAACCAAGTGACGATCGTTTTTCTGGATTTGTCTTCAAAATACACGCGAATTTAGATCCAAAACACCGTGACCGTATCGCATTTTTACGCGTTGTGTCCGGAAAGTTTGAGCGTAACACTTTTTACCAGCATGTACGTTTAGGTAAAAAACTGAAATTCCCGAATCCAACTTCTTTCATGGCGCAGGATAAAAGTGTCATCGATGAGGCTTTCCCAGGCGATGTCGTTGGTCTATACGATACCGGAAACTTTAAAATCGGCGACACCTTGACCGATGGAGAAGTGATGATGTACAAAGGAATTCCAAGTTTCTCACCAGAGATTTTCCAAGAATTAGAGAATTTAGATCCATTAAAATCCAAGCAATTAGAAAAAGGAATCCGTCAGTTAATCGATGAAGGAGTTGCTCAGTTATTTGTGCAACAACCAGGTAACCGTAAAATCGTAGGAACGGTTGGACAACTTCAATTTGAAGTCATCAATTACCGTTTGATCCACGAATATGGCGCGAATTGTCGTTTCGTTCCAAGAAATTACTTCAAAGCGTGTTGGATCACTACTGACAATAATGAACAGTTGCAAAGCTTCATGCGTGCGAAGTCCAATTACTTAGCACGAGATAAAGACGACAACCTCGTTTTCTTAGCTGAAACAACGTTCTTATTGCAGATGGCAGAGCAAGACTATCCAGACTTGGTGTTCCACAAAACGTCTGAATTCAAGTTAGAACTTTCCTAGTTTTAAGATCATATTCATCTTTCAAGAATTCTTAACCTCCGTTAAGGAAAAATCTATGCAAAAACCTGTATTTTTGATAGGTTAATTCACATCGCATGGAAAGAAGAAATTTCATTACTAGACTAGGCCTCGGAATATCTTCCTTGGTTGCCATACCCTTTGCCTCTTGGTCGAAGGAAAAAGAAGACATGAAAGAAACACAAAATAGCATCAGAAAAATACGTGCACTTGGATTCCAATGGGAAACTGCAGATCCTTTTTTATTCTGTGTCCACCACGAGGATTTCTTCCCGAAAGGAAATGCGCAACTCGGACCCGATCCAAGTTTATTCAATGGTCGTCACATGGGACAAGATTTCATCGTGAAAGATGGATTTCGCATGTACCACGGTTCAACGGTTCCTGGCTTCCCTGGACATCCACACCGTGGATTTGAAACGATTACAGTTGTTCGCACAGGACTTGTTGATCACGCGGATTCTTTGGGCGCAGCAGGACGTTACGGAAACGGCGATGTACAATGGATGACCGCTGGAAAAGGCGTACAGCATTCGGAGATGTTTCCACTGTTGAATCAAGACAAAGACAATCCCTTGGAATTATTTCAGATTTGGTTGAATTTGCCAAAAAAAAGCAAAATGGTTCAACCACATTTCAAAATGATTTGGTCGGAGTCTGTTCCAAAGTTCGCAACCAAAGATGCACAAGGGAATGAAAGTCACCTCGAAGTATTAGTGGGGAAATTAAACGAGCACCGTTACATCGGTTCGCCACCAAATTCGTGGGCGGCAGATGACAACAATCACGTGGCGATTTACAACATTCACATGGAGCCTAACGCACAATGGATTCTTCCAGCAACAGCCGCGGGTGTGAATCGCACTTTGTTTTATTATGAAGGAAATCGTTTAAGCATCGATGGTCAAGAAATCCCACATTACCACGCGGTAGAAGTGGATCCAACAATGTCTTTGACGTTAAAAAATAACACAGAAATCTCTAAGGTGCTTGTTTTACAAGGGCGTCCAATCAACGAACCAGTGGTTCAACACGGACCATTCGTCATGAATACCAAAGATGAAATCTACCAAGCGTTCGAAGATTACCAAAAAACACAATTCGGCGGATGGCCATGGTCTCGCTACGATCAGGTACATGCGTCATCAGAAGGTCGCTTTGCGAAGCACGCCGATGGACGTATGGAGAAACCGAATGGGTAGGTGTTTTTTTATATTGTAGTTTAAGGAAATGATCTTACACTACAAATGTGCCGCCGTAAATTATACAAGTTTCAACCGAGAAAACACAACATAATTACGGCTAAATCAAATCAGCTTTGCAAGATGAAAAACTGTTCACTTGTAAAAGACCTGATATGAAAAAAAAACTGACAATCATCCTATTCATTGTTCTGTTATTCGCACTTTCTAGGATTGGTTATTCTCAAATAATTAATTTGGGAAGCGCCGCAAATTATGCCATTTATTCTACTAGGGGAGCGGTAAGCAATAGCGGGACAGTCTTCAAAACCAGAGTAACGGGTAATGTGGGTACATCAAGTGATCTGACTTTGCCAGGATTTGGAAACATTGATGGAAAATTAACCACGGTTAGTAATTTAGTGGCAAATACGCAGTTAAACATCGATGTACTCGCGGCTTATTCCGCTTTGAATACAGCTATCCCGACTTTTTTCCCAGCTTCGGCATTAGGAAATGGACAAATTCTAGTTCCAGGGGTATATAGTATATCAACGCCAATTGTCGTTCAAGCAGATTCAAAGAAAATGATGCAATTGAAGTCCATTTATTTTGACTTTGATAAGTCGAACATACGAAAAGACGCAACCATTTCATTAGACGATATTGTAGAAATCATGAATGAAAATCCAAACATGGAAGTAAATTTAAGTTCCTACACAGATTGCCGCGGATCAGAAGTTTACAATCAATATTTATCTGATTTGCGCGCGCAAGAATCAGTTAGTTACATTCAACAGCGAATAAGCAAACCCTTGCGAATTTCTGGCAAAGGATTTGGCGAGTTAAATCCCCTAAATAAATGCGAATGTCAAGATAATGTGATTTCTTCATGTCCTAAAAGGAACATCAGCAAAATCGTCGCACGGAGTTTATTGTGGTGAAGATGTAAGGGGGGGATTTTTGTTTCAACATTCAATACCTATGATTGTGTTTCAAATAACGGATTTTTTTGTAGGGTAAGGGCATGACCTTACCCTACAAAAAAACGAACCGGTCATGCCCTTATCCTGCAAATAAAAAACGCACGGGTCATAACCTTTTGCCTACTTTTTTCTCCATTCTTTGTCACCAAATTCAATTTCGCTACATTAACACCCTAGAGACCAAGAAATGGGTGACAAGAAAAAGCTTTTCATGACGTATTACGAACCGGTGCATGCCCGTTTCGAGCGATTCTGTAAAGCACGTGTTTATGGCGAAATGGACTTTAAAGATTTGATGCACGATACCTTAGTGGTGGCGTACGAGAAATTCGACAAAGTACAGCAAGCTGATGCATTCTTGTACTATTTGTTTGGAATCGCCATTCGTTTATTGTCAAATGCAAGTAAGAAAAAGCGCGCACTTTTAACGAAGGACGGGAATTTGGTTGCCAATGAATTGATTGTTCATAATCTTTCAGAACAACAATTTGAACACGAAGAACTATTCGCAGCATTGGCGCATTTACCCGAAATTCAAAAAGAAAGTTTAGTGCTCTATGAACTTTCAGGTTTTAGCGTGAAAGAAATTGCACAGATACACGGATGTTCAGAAGATGCAGTAAAACAACGACTGAGTCGAGGCAGGAAAACCTTAATTCAACTATTGTCAAAGCCTGAATTAGAAAAAAATGTAGAAGTATGACAGAAGATAGATATACAACTCTTTTTGATTCAGCACGAAATGCTCCTTTGGAAACGAGCACGGCTGATGTCGATAAATGGATTGCCTCTGCGGTGCTTGGGGTTGGGCTTACTGCCACGTTGAAAGTATTTATTATTAAAAATTGGGTAATTATGACAAGTATTTTAACAAGTTTAGCAGGAGTTGTGGTGATTGTTGTTATGACAACTAACACACCTTCAAAAATGAAGAATCAGAAAGTTGATAAAAAAAATCAATTTCTCACCAGTCAAAAAACGATCATTCCAACGGAAAAAGTCTTAGTAGGTTCCGTTGCCTATCTAGAAGAAACAGTTATTGAAGTAGAAAATGTAGAAGAGCCGTTGGTTTACCTCAGCCCTGTGTATCTTAAGGATTCGAATGCCTCCACGTTGCGGCCAATGCCATCTGTTAAGCAAATTGTTGCTCAGGCTACGGATAATCAATCCTTCAGTCGCATTGAAACAAGCGGTTTTACTTCCTTTACGTTGATTCAAGGCAGCGTCTGCAGTGTTACAACCAGCCTAGATTCTTCTGAAGTATCATTTGATATTGAGGATGGAAAATTGGAAATAACAGGAATGAATGAGCATGATCCTAATGCCATCATTATTACCGTTGTTGAGCTTGAAAAAATAGAATTGACTGGCTTTAGTAAAATGATTATGAACTCGTCGTTAAATTCAAAAGATCTTGAAATTGATGTAAATGGATTCTCCAGTTGTCAACTTATTGGGGATGTATCGCTTTTTGATGCGGAAATATCTGGAGAATCGACCATTATTTTTTCTGGGAAATGTACTAAGATGGACTTAGAAATCAGCGGAATGTCAAAACTTGATCTAACAATTGAAAGCGCTGATTTGGAATTAGAATTAACTGGGCAATCAAGTGCTAAAATAACTGGGACTATTACCAATGTAGAAGCGGATATTTCAGGTATGAGTGACTTAAAAGCCAAAGATTGTTACGTAGAAAGCATGGCAATTGATGTTACTGGAGAAAGCGATGCGGTTATACAAGTGAAAAATACTTTAGACGCAGAAGTGAGTGGAAAAAGTAAATTGAAATATTATGGGAACCCCACAAAAATTAAAGAAGATGCTTCTGGATTATCGGTTATTAAAGCAATGAAATAGTTTAGGCCAAAAGTAAAATTGAATGGTATTTATTGAATAACAATTTTGAAAAAAAAAACCGAGGATAATGAGTTGTCTTCGGTTTTTTGTTTTTCTGCTTTTGTGAACTATGTGATGTCCAATTCTTGAGAATCTTCAATTTAATTAGTTAACCTTTTGAAATCAATCAAAAAAAAGTAAATTTGAGTAAGGGCATGTTTATTCTTAATAGAATTCATATTTAAAAGGTGAAATTTGATGACAAAAAAAAGTTCTAATTGTACAATACTCGGTTGTTTTTTGGTGCTAATGTCAGGTACGTTTGCACAATCACCTGGTGAATGGACTTGTATGAGTGTTGTGAGTTCTGTTAATTATATTGGTGATTTTTGAACCATGGGGATTACAGATTTAAATGAAAAAAAAGATCATGCAATACAGCCAAATTTAATTTTACGCTTTTCGTTTTAATGAGTAACCCTTTAAATAAATATTTAAAACTTAATGTTCTCAATCTTTCACGTGGCTACACGATGGATAAATTAATTACTACATTAATTTTTATTTTTCTGGTAGTATTTAGTGAAGAAAAAATAATAGTTTATTCAATTCCATTTGTTTTCGTGGTAATCCTGAATTTTTATAAAGTTCCCGATCCAAAATTGAAAAGAATTTTCTATTCCAGAAATACCCTAAGGTTCATAAATTCATTAGAGTTTTTCTCGGTTAACGTTTTGATTTTTTTGTTGTTATTTTATCGAGAGTTAGATTTGTATTATTGTTCTGTTGTTCTTGGTTTAAATTTTCTACTTAAAATTTCTCAAGAAAAATTAAGAAAGATTATACATTCTAATAGCTTTAATTACCTGCCTACAAAGTTTTATGAACTTAAATCGTTCTTAAGAAGCGTTCATTATTCGCTTTTTTTAACTGTAGGAAGTTTAGTTCTGATACCTCAACATTTTATGTTTTTTCTATTCTTTACAATATTTATTATTGATATGTTCTCAAACATATTTTCAACAAATGAGAACAAAGAGATTATTACCGGCTTTTTTAAATTGTATTCATTAAAATACAAAATCATGATGTATTGTATTTTTCATAGTACATTTTTTCTTTTAGCTATTCTATTGGTGGCTTATTTCCACGAGCGGTTTTTGTTGTTCTCCGTTTATGGTTTAATTTATACGATGCTTTACCTTATTTTAGTTATTACTTATAAGTTTAGTAATTATCAGGGCTATAAGGCTCGCAAACCTTTGTCAATTACTGAATCTCTGTCATTTTTATTTTTGTCATTAAGCGTGGTTTTTGCCCTAGTTGAAATTTCGTCTTTGTACAAAAAATCAATGTTAAATATTAAGAAGTATGTTGGAGGTTGAAAAACTAAGCGCTAATTATGGTAATTTGAAGGTTTTGAAAGAAATCACTTTTTCGCTTAAAAAGGGAGATAAGATTGGAATACTTGGTGTGAACGGAGCTGGCAAAACAACGATGTTTAATACCTTGTTTTACCTAAATCATTCGAAACATTTTTTCAAAAACAATGGAACAATAGTTAAACAAGATGATATTGCCTATATAGAAAGTGAAAACGAGTTTTATCCTTTTTTGACAGTTAAAGAATATCTTCAATTGGTCTGTGATAAAAACATGGAGCTATCTATAACATTGTGTGACGCTTTTAGCTTGCCGATGGACAATTTAACAAATACACTTTCAACGGGACAAAAGAAAAAACTTGCGATAATAGCAAATTTAATCGTTGACAAGAATATTTATTTCTTTGATGAACCTTTCAACGGTTTGGACTTTGAGAGTTATGAAATGCTTCAAAAACTCCTTATGAGTTCATTTTTCTGTACCAAATACGTTATCATTACTTCTCATATTTTGGATTCGCTGAATAGTATTTGTGATGAGATTTTATTAATAAAAGATGGTGAAATAGCAAAATTTTTTAGCCAAAAGCACTTTGCTGAGATCAAGGTTTTATATTCCGACAGCATAAACTTGAGCGTACAATGCATCATGAACGCAATGGAGAAATCATTAAAGTCGTAATAGAACTTGAAAAAAATACTTTGAAAGCCAATCAAAAAAATAGTAAATTTAACTAAGGGTCTTTTTATTCTTAATAGAATTCATGTTAAAAAGTAAAATAAGATGACAAAAAAACGTTCTAATTGGACAATACTCGGTTGTTTTTTGGTGCTAATGTCAGGTGCACATGCACAAACACCGGGTGAATGGACCTGGATGAGTGGGGTGAGTTCTGGTAATTATATCGGGAATTTTGGAACCATGGGGATTCCTGCTGCTTCCAATAAACCTCCTGGTATTTACGAAGCGGGGGAATGGACGGATCATGACGGTAATTTTTGGCTTTATGGTGGCGAAACGGTAACAGGGGTCAATGATAACCTCTGGAAATACGATGTCAATGCAAATGTTTGGACTTGGATAAAAGGTACTGGGCCCTCAACAAATCAACAACCTGTCTTTGGTCAACAAGGTGTTCCCAGTCCAACAAATTCACCAGGGCTCAGAATTACTCCACAAACCTGGACTGACAATGATGGAAATCTATGGTTATTCGGAGGTGCCAGTTATTTGGATGTTGGTACTGGTTCTCCTTACAATGATTTATGGAAATATGAAATTGCCACAAATATGTGGACATGGATGAAGGGTGACACGATACCTATTGGAAGTCCCAGTTATGGTGTAAAAGGGATAGAAGCACCTTCTAATAAGCCCCCTTGTTCTTATGAATCGAATTTAACGTGGTGTGATAGCTTGAATAATTTATGGCTTGTAGATCAGAGTGGCTGTTTATGGAAATATAAAATTGCCGTTAATAATTGGACTTGGATGAATGGTGATACCGCTGCAATCACCGTTTTCGGCGTAAAAGGCGTTCCAGCGGCAAACAATACTCCAGGTAATGCATATTACTCTTTTACAAAGTGGAAAGATTCCAATGACAATTTCTGGATGCTTTACGCAAATGGACTTAATTTTTCCGTACTATTTAAATACGACATCAGCATGAATATGTGGACTTGGATGTGGGGAGACACCATTCAAGCCAATTGGTATCCCGAATACAATGAAGAGCGCTGTCAAATGGATAAAAATTTGAAGCCTTGGACAAGAAATGAGGCAAGGGCTTGTTGGACGGATAAATGTGATAATCTATGGGTAATGGGTGGGAGTTCAGCTACTGCAACGACGAATGGAGACCTGAATGACCTTGTTTATTTCGATACACATCAATTAAAATGGGTATGGGTATCAAACGACACCACATTCAATAGTAATTCGGTTTTTGGCATTCAAGGAACTTCGAATGCTTTAAACAAACCTGGAGCAAGATCCGGAGCCATGCCTTTTAAAGATTTGAACGGAAATCTTTGGTTTTTTGGAGGTTTCAAAGGAATCACTTATAAGTTTTTAGGTGATTTGTGGAAATATTCCATGGATGATGGCTGTTCACCATGTTTGTCAATCGGAAGCACCAATGATCTTGAAAACTCAGGAGAAAACTTGGTTATTTACCCAAATCCATTTAGCAATGAGGCCACAGTTGAATTCAAACTTGGAATGGAGAATGCCACACTTTTGATTTTTAACTCCTGTGGACTTCCAATAAAGCGATTTGACAATATATCAGGTAATAAATTCACCATTACAAGGGATGGTTTGTTAAATGGCTTGTACCTTATTCAAATCATGGATAAAAACAGTACCTACACTTCTAAAATATTAATCACAGATTAATAAACAGAATTTCAGAATATCATTGAATGTTATTTCATCCAATAGGATGTTACCCAACCAAGACAAGGAGAGAGAATTTTCTGCATGATTTTAGCTAAAAATGATGGATAATGCGCTGGCGCGTATTCCCTAAATGGGGCTCATGCCAAACAAAAGTCCACTTTGCGTTGCAAAGTTTGTGCTTTTTTTGTTTTCTCCGCTTTTTGAAATGAATTTCAAATGCGTTTTAAACAAAAAAAGCCCACTTCTTTCGAAGTGGGCTTTTGTTTGTGATCCCTCTGGGATTCGAACCCAGGGCCCATACATTAAAAGTGTATTGCTCTACCAGCTGAGCTAAGGAATCATTTAATTCGGGTGCAAAGATATGATTATTCTTTTGTTATCACAACATTATTGCAGTAAATTTGATATTAAATTGTGAAAAAAAACCAATTAACTGATTTTCAAGTAAAAATAGGATTTTGAAGGGTGTGATTTTTTTAGTGGGGATGATGGGTGCAGGAAAAACAAGTATTGGAAAGACCTTGGCAAAGCAAACTGGACATCCGTTTTTTGATACGGATACCTACATTAAGGTTCAGGCCGGACAATCGATTTCTGAAATTTTCAGAACGAAAGGGGAGGCTGCTTTCCGCAAAATGGAAGAAGAGTTCTTTTACACACTCACATCAAAAGCTCAATGGATTTCAACAGGTGGTGGATTCCCTTGTTTTAATGACTTAATGTTGAAAATGAAAGAGCTTGGCACCGTGGTTTATTTGAAATTGACACCGGAAGAATTAAATAATCGAATTCAAAGTGTTGAGAATAGACCCTTGTTGCAAACGAATGATCCACTAAATGAGTTATCTCGTCTGCTGAAAGAACGAGCGGAAATATACGAGATGGCAGATTTCGTCATAAATGGAAATCAATCAACAGATAACTTGGTAAAAGAATTTCAGAAACTTGGCTTAATATAAGTCTTTTCTAAATCCAACATTGAATACAAAAAAGAGGTTCGATAATAAACCGCTACTGGATGCCGTGTTATTACTTGCTAATCCAAAAAGAACATATTGTCCACTTAAGTCTGCGTAAATAGTTCCAACTGCTGGAAAAGTGTATTTAATTCCTCCTTGTAGTCCTAGTGCAATACTTAAAACCGTTCCTTCACGTGGTTCTAATGCAGGATCTAAAATGTAGTTGTTCTCCCAAGATTGTCCGGTTGTACTGGTGGAGGAATAGTTTGTTTTTACTTTGTTGACAATCATCATGAAATTTGATCCAGTATAAGCAGAAAAACCATAGTCGTAGTCGTTACCAATGTATCGGCGAGTACCACCTTCAAATATGGAGTAATTCGTGGATCTGTCATAGTTTACATCAAGCGTATAAGGACTGACGTTCACATTGTCCGTATAAACTTGCGTGAGTAGGTCTTGTTCCTTATTCGGGAAAAAATAACTAAATCTACCGTAAATGGACTGGTCTGTCGATCTTGGAATTTCAAAACCTAAATGTAAATTGGTAAATCCCTTTGTTGCTCCAAAACCTTGTAAAAAACCTGTGCCAGCATCAAAACTGACTTGAGAAAATGAAAAAAGTGGAACTAAAAATAGAAAACTTGTAATAATAAGTGATTTCATAATGTTTATTTTAATGTAGAGACATTGGACAATCTTTTTCATGTGCACCTTCCAATTTCCCAATGCTGAATAAAAATTCTTTCACAATTTCCGTTCCAACAAATTTAAAGTTCTTTTTGAAGAGTTTCACCCAATCTTCGGTATTTTTTGTTTGTACGGATTCAATCCATGCGTAAAAGGAGCCATATTCTTTTCTTAACGCAATAACTTGATTTGCATTGTGTATGACGGCTTCAATTTTTTTTCTATTGCGAATAATTCCTTTATTCATCATAAGCCGTTCGATGTCTACTGCGGAATAGTGTGCAATCCTGTCAAAATTATATTGGTCAAAAGCAATTTCAAATTCGACTTCTCTTTTGAGAATGATGTCCCAGCTCAATCCCGCTTGATTAATTTCTAAAATGAGACGTCCAAAAAGTGCGTAATCATCAGATATTTTTACCCCATATTTCGTGTCGTGATATACGCGATGTATGTTGCCTGGCGGTAGTTTTTGGCAATATTCACAATAGCTCATGAACAATTTTTTATAGGATGATAAAAATACGCGATTTTTCTCTTAAATTTGTTGTAACCATGAACAAAAAACAGTATTTCTTTTCGTTTGTTTTAGCGACAATGTCCTTCATTGCAGCGCGTTCTTTGCAAAAAGTCGGAGTGGAAAATTACTACGTCAAAAAAGCAACGAACTTTCAAAAAGAAGATGGGTATTTTGATTTGCAACACCCGAATTCTGTGCGAACACTTCCAATGGGGGTTCAGCCATTTTCGGATGTAACCTTGCTTGATTCTACTCATTTAATTGGTTTAGATGAGAAGAATGGTTCGCTTTTCATGTATGACATGGATGCAAACAGTGTTTCACCATTTTTATCTTGGGACTTGGGTTCTAAAATCTGCAACATTTCAACGGTTGATTCCACAGTGTTATTGGTGGACGATGCGAAACATATTCATTTTCTTCATTCTCCGTACGACGAAGCTTCTTTAACAACGTTAAATTTGGAAAATGAGCAGTTTGAAGCAACGAGTGTTTGTTTTCACCAGGAATCTCACCGACTCTTTTTGATGACGTCAAATGAGGAACGAACGGAAGGGTATAGCAGTAGTTCGGTTTATGCGTACAATTTAAATCAACAGAAGTTAAATGCACAACCACTATTCTCCATCTCGGGTGAGGATATTGAAGCTTTTGCTATCCAAAACAAACTCATTGCACCACATTCTGATTTAAGTATTTCTGATGATACGTTGGAAACAATGAATTTCACACCATCGGCTATTGCTGTTCATCCAAAGACAAATGAAATTTATGTGCTTTCTCGCGGAGATCACTCGCTCGTTGTTTTTAATCAGTTTGGTGATATTGTCAACTTTACGTCATTAGATAAAACAACGTTTTCAAATCCATCCGCTATGACATTCAAAAAGAATGGAGATTTAGTGATTACCGATGGAAACATGATGAATCCGACAGTGATTCAAGTGAAATGGAATAAGTTGTTCCAGTCGAAAGCTGGTCACGGATTAATTTTCGGAAGATAAAATCCACTTTCTACAAAAAGGACCTTCATTGAAAAGTAGGTCAATCATCGATAAATTAGGGCTGAATTCTTTGTCATAAGAAAATACTTGCTGATAACTTTCTAATCCCAATTGATCTCGTTTTAAATAGGTGTTTTTCGATTGTTCACCATCAACACCCCTGAATGAATCCGTGTATTGAATGGAAAGTAACTTATCAAGAACGATTTCCATTAATCTCAAACAACGGGCATTCTTTTCCCATAAATACGTGTCGTTCGCGAAAATGATTTCCTTTACTTCGACGGCATAATCGTCAAAGTATGGAGCAAGTGCATATGCACTAGTAATAGCGCGCCAATGATCGTTTTTCCAAGTTCCTGAATGATCTATTTTGACTTCATTCAGAGGGATTTTTCGTCCACTTTCATGTAAGGTAGGAATCGTTAAACGAAGAATTCCATTTGCCGTTAGGATTTCACAACGCGTTCGAATGGTCTGCTTTTGGAAATGTTCATGCATTTCTATTTGCGCTTCTTGAGCGTGAATAAAAGAACGCAGGTAAGCAATAGACGGAAAGTATGCTGTTGGAAAAACAGTCATTAATCAATCATCTTCAGGATTCGATTCCAACGTACTCCCATGTAAGCGCTCTTGGAGAACCAAACAAGCGATGCTCTCCCAACAATGTGATCTTCCGGTACAAAGCCCCAAACACGTGAATCTGCTGAATTGTAGCGATTGTCTCCCATCAACCAATAATAGTTAAGGCCAAACGTATACGTTGTGACTTTTTTTCCATCAATGAAAATACCAGCTTTTGTTTCTTTTAATTGATGTCCTTCGTAGGCTGTAATAATGCGGCGGTACCAAGGAATATTAGCTGCTGTCAATTTGATTCTTTGTCCTTTGCGTGGGACTCTGAACTTTTGAAAATCAGTTGGCGTGTTATTCACGTTAAAGTCTTTCGGGAAGTAGCTTAAATTTGCGATTCGCTCCATGGATGTTGGCGTGTATCCTTTTTTATGACGGTAAGCCGGCATTAAATACGTGGCAAGTTTAATGTGAAAGTCTTTCTCAATGCGTGCTTTTTCACTTTTTGTCAGTGTTAAAATGTACACGTCAGCCTCACGGGATTCGAAATCAGTGCGTGTTCCATCCGGAGCATTTTCTAGTCCGTATCGCGTCATCATTTCGCTTGCAGATGGAAATTGAACTTTGGATTTTTCAATGGTATATTTCAAGCATTGTCCCGGGGTTATTTTCGAAGGTTTCCCGTTTACGTACAAAACTGAGTTCTCTACACGCAACACATCACCTGGAATTCCAACACAACGCTTAATGTAGTTTTCTCTTTTATCGACTGGTCTAAATGTCACACCACCATGTTTCGCAGGTAATCCAGCGTGGTTTTCAGGACCACCAGGAAATTCACCAGCCGCTAATTTTGCTCGTGCTTTCTTTTTCCACTGTTCATGTGTTTCGATGAATAAACTATACATCTGCGCACCAATTGTGCTGTCAATTTTTTCAGAAGAAACTTTCTGTTCTTGCATCATGTTTCTCATTTGAATCACCTTAGACTGAATTTCTTCAGAGGATTCGAATAAATAACGCGCTTCTTCATTGACAATTCCATGGTAATCATGCCCCATAAGTCCATTTGGTGTGCGTGGATCGACAATCGCCGTATCACCAGAAGGATAATTAAATACAACGACATCGTTGCGGTTGATTTTTCGGTAGCCAGGAAGTCTCGTATACGTTCCTTTTTCAAAAGTCGTATAGGATTTAATGTTTACTAATGGAACAATGTTATGTACAAGTGGATAGGATAGGGGAGTAACTGGAACTTTTGGTCCATATGCTAATTTGTTTACAAATAAGAAGTCTCCTACCAACATGGTTTTCTCCATGGATCCCGTTGGAATTTGAAAGGGTTCAAATACATATGTGCGGATCACACTTGCTGCGACGAGCGCCCATAAAAAGGAATCTCCCCATTCTTTTACACGTGTTTTCTCTCCTGGCTTATCTCTGCTGACCATATCAAAAGCCAAGGCTAAAATATGTCCAACAACAGGTAAACACATAAATAACACAATGTGATCTCCCCATTTTCTAATTTCGACCTCGCGAGAATTGGACCAGTTTGTTTCATTTCCAAAAGTCGATTCAGTATTCGCAATCTTCGCCATGATTAAATATGGAAAGAAAATTCCTTGAAGCGTGTCAGTAAAGGAAAAGTATCCAAAGCGACGAATATAACTCACGTTTGCGACCATCCACATGGCTAAATGCACACCAGGAAATACCAATAGAAGTGACCACCAAGGTTTATTGGATGTCATTTTGAATACAACGAAATAATTGTATCCAGGAATTAAGGCTTCCCAAGATTCACGTCCTGCTTTCGGAAAACTCTTCCACCACATCGCTAAATATGGATGAACTAAAATCAAAAGGTAGAAATAGAAAAAACTCATAATATCTTTAGTTTAAAACGTCCTTCATGGTAAATACTCCTTTTTTACCCAGTAAAAATTCAGCAGCGAGCACGGCGCCAAGGGCAAATCCTGTTCTATTATGTGCAATGTGTTCGATTCGAATGGTGTCCACGGAAGATGCGTAGCTGACCTCATGTGTTCCTGGGACATTTGGTTCTCTCACGGCATTTATGGAAATACGGTGTTCTGATGTCGTTTCAGATGCTAATTGCCAATCAGTGTATTGATTGTGAGTGACAATGATATCGTTTGCTAAACTTACGGCTGTTCCACTTGGCGCATCTAATTTTTGCACATGGTGAATTTCTTCCATGCTAACCTGGTATTCATGGTGCTTATTCATGATTTCGGCTAACTTCCGATTGATTTCGAAGAAGATGTTTACACCAACACTGAAATTACTAGCATGTAACAGGGAACCATTTAAATCAGCAACCAACTGATTGACTTTCGGTAAATCGTTTTGCCAAGCCGTGGTGCCAACAACAATTGGTGTATGGTTTTTCATGCAGGTTTCCATGTGTTGCACCGCTAGATCGGGTTGGGTAAATTCAATCGCTACATCGACATCTTCCCATTGAACTTCTTGAATGGGATGTTCACGGTTCACACGTGCAGTAATTTCGTGTCCTCGCTCCAAAGCAATCGCTTCAATCGCTTTCCCCATTTTCCCGTACCCAATTAATCCAATCTTCATGGTAACAAAAATACGTTTTTCACTTCAACGAAACTGCAACTGAAGGTGAATTCCTGCGGAAGATGGTCCAAACAGTGTTGGACTAGCCTGAATAGTGAGTTTGTCGCTTACATCGAAATGTAAAAAATGAGCTTCTGCACCTGCTTCTGCAATTTGAATAAAATAAACAACAGCGCAACCAAGAATGGATAAATCTCTTTTGTTTAGGTAGGATTGATATAAACTTAAAACACCTTGGTCATCGTATAATTCCCATTGTGGATTTAAGTTGGCTACATTGTCCATTCGGTTTTGATATTCCAATTTTAATGACTTCTGTGCTTGATTGTTGACTGTTAAAAAATAGCCTGTCGCTCCAAGTCCAGCGTAAATGAGGGGTACTTTCCAAAAGGCATGTTTTGGTCCATTTTCTCGGTGCATACTATTATATACTTGTCCTGCACCAGGAAGAACAGCAGAAAGCAACATCACCTTTTTGTATTCAGGTAAACTATCGCGTTTCATCAAAAGCGGCTGACTCCAACCTGGTAGGTGGATAAAAAGTATGAATAAGAAAAGGAAACGAGACATTATTTATTTAAAAGTGCCATTACTCGGTTCAATTCAGCTTCAGACTTGAAATGGACCTGTACTTTTCCTTTTCCAGCGTCTGACTTATCGATGGTGACTTTTGTCCCTAATTTATCGCTCAAAAAAGAAGCAAATACAGATTCGGTTGAAGTCAAACTTACTTTTTCACTTTTAGTCTTTGTGGGAGCAGAGGAACTTGTCGGTTTAACCAATTGTTCAACAGCTCTCACTGAAAGTGAATCATCAATGATTTGCTGATACGCCATTAATTGTTGACTTTCATCTGTAATCCCTAGTAAAGCACGTGCATGCCCCATGGTAATCACTTGATCACGGACTCCAGCTTGAATAACGGCAGGTAATCTAAGTAAGCGAATATGATTGGCGATGTGTGATCTGGATTTCGCCACTTTCTCACTTAATTGCTCTTGTGTCAATTTGCATTCATCAATCAAGCGTTCATAGGAAATAGCTACTTCGATGGCATTTAAATCCTCGCGTTGTATATTCTCAACTAAGGCCATTTCCAACATCGTTTGATCATTCGCAATACGAATATACGCAGGGACTTCTGTAAGTCCAGCCAGTTGGGACGCACGAAATCGACGTTCACCTGAAATCAATTGGTATCGGTCTCTACCGAGTTTCCGAACTGTCAATGGTTGGATAATTCCATGAGTCAAAATAGACAAACGTAATTCTTCCAATGCATCTTTTTCAAAATGTGTTCGAGGATTGAATGGATTGGCTTCGATCAATTGAATTTCAATCATAGAAACGGATCCAACAGTTGCTCCACTCATCGAAGTGATGTCTGTATCCGAGTTTTGTAATAATGCACTTAACCCACGTCCTAATGCGGGTTGTTTTTTCGAATTAGAGCTCATGATCAATCTCAATTATTTTATCGTCGTTGCCAATTTTAGTCAAATCATTTTTCTGTAACAATTCGCGGGCAAAGTTAAGGTAATTTATAGATCCTTTTGAGGATGCATCATGCATAATGACCGTTGTTCCATGGCTGGAAGCTTCGCTCAAAGTCGTATTGCGGTGAATAACCGTGTCGAAGACCAATTCTTGAAAATGTGTTTTCACTTCGTCCACCACTTGATTCGCTAAGCGCAAACGTGTATCATACATCGTAAGAACCATTCCTTCTATTTCTAGTTCAGGATTCAATCGTCCTTGCACAATTTTAATCGTATTCAATAACTTACTTAATCCTTCAAGCGCAAAGTATTCACATTGTACAGGAATCATAACCGAATCAGCTGCAACGAGTGAATTGACCGTAATCAATCCAAGGGAAGGCGAACAGTCGATTAGAATGAAATCGTAATTATCTTTCACCTTTTCCAAAGTGCTTTTTAACAAATACTCTCGATTGGGTAAATTTATCATTTCCAATTCAGCACCAACCAAATCCAAATGAGAAGGAAGGATGTCTAAATTTGGATTATTCGTTGTTAAAATCACATCCTTCGGATGTAGTCCATTCACTAAACAGTCATAAATGTTCTTGACACTTTTAGGGTCGAACCCGGTTCCTGACGTTGAATTTGCCTGTGGGTCGGCATCAACAATCAAGGTTTTATACTCAAGCACACCCAAACATCCACCTAAATTTATTGTCGTTGTTGTTTTTCCAACACCACCTTTCTGGTTCGCTATCGCAATTATTTTTCCCATTCGATTTTTCTGAATCATAAAATTACGAGTTGTTGTCTTTGGTTTCACAATTTCCAGCAGGAACTTATTAACGAAACACTATTTATTTAACTTTTCTTGTAAACCAAAGTATGTTTTAAACGAAATGTAAAGAAGTTGTTTTGGTTATTCGTATCTTTGATTAGATTTTAACTCGAAAGCCATGAATAAGATTCACCTTCGTATTGGTGGTGCCAAAGACAATCAATTGGTTATTGAGTCTGTTGACATCGCCCCCTATCATTTGGAGTTGTTTTGTGATACGTCGGGAAATGTTTTTATTACGGACCTAAATTCAGAACAAGGAACTTTCGTAAACAACCGAAGACTAAATGGTTTTCAGTTGCTAAAGAGGGGAGATCGTGTACGTTTTGGTCAGAATTATAACTTTACATGGGAAGAATTTATTCCTGTTCAATCTAATAAAAACACTGAAGTAAGGAATGATATAAAAGAAGTGACGGAACGTGTCAATGTGTCGCCGAACAAACAGGACACAAAAACAAATACCGCGCAGGTAAATAATGTGCAATTGTATGTGATTTATGCGTGTATCATCTTCCTTGTGATTCTTTTGTCTCTCTATTTATAGGACTTTTATTCGTGTATTTACCACGTTTTCAGTGAACACGAAGCTAAATTCACCTAAATTTTAAAAATCGAGAAGAAATTTCAGTAAAAAATGGTTGCATTCAGAAAAAATTACTAATATTGCACCCCGTTTCTGTTTGAACGGCAAAAAAATTGTGAAATGAGCATTATCAGAGAAATTCAAAAAGAACTAACAGTAGCAAACCAATTGCCTGTTTTCGGTGCGGGAGATACCGTAATCGTTGCTTATAAAATTGTTGAGGGTAGCAAAGAGCGTATCCAGCAGTTTCAAGGAGTTGTTTTACAACGTCGTGGAAACGGTGCAACAGAAACCTTTACTGTTCGTAAAATGTCAGGTAACATCGGTGTTGAACGTATTTTCCCAGTAAATTCTCCATTCATTGATGGAGTTACAATCGTGAAAAGAGGTGCCGTACGTAGAGCACGTATATTCTACTTCCGTGAGCGTACTGGTAAATCTGCACGTATCCGTGAGAAAAAGAAATTTACTGCATAAGACGCAGCAAAATATACAGAAGGGGATTCATCGAATCCCCTTTTTTTATGCCAGTTTTTTGGATTAAAGCCGGATTGCAAATCCAGCTGTGCAAAGTTGTTACCATATATCGCCCATCACAGGGAGATGCAGACTTGAACATCCAAGCGGTACAAAGTTTCTTAGGGCAGCAAATTTAGTGGCAAAGAAAATGACAATACTTCGAGCAAATTTAGCGATGCAAAGGTGGACTTAATCCTAATTATTCAACAATCTCGAACTCTGTACGGCGATTCTTAGCTCTGCTTTCTGCATCCACATTTGCCACACGTGGCATGCCTTCCCCAAAACCACTTGCGGTCATACGTTCTTCAGAAACACCTTGTTCCGTTAAATAACGTTTCACGTCATCTGCACGTGATTGTGAGAGTTGTAAATTGCTTTCTTCGTTTCCTAAATCATCTGTGTGGCCATTGATGCGAATGTTCAATTGTGGATTTGATATTAAATATTTTGCAAAACCGTTCAAAATGACTTGGGCACTTCTTGTTAATTCATACGAGTCGGATGTATATAAGATGTCGGCAATTGTATAGGGCTTTCCAGCAACTAAACTATCTACTTGCATTGGTTTGACTTTCACATGTCGTTGACTCTTGTCCTGTAATTGTTCGCTACTAACCGTTTGTGCTTGAAAAGCAAAATTCGCTTTGTTTACAGAAATAGTGATGTCCTGTTTTTGATCAACTTTCACGACAGTGGCATATTTCCCGTCCTCCGCATTGACTTTGAAATTGACTGTTTCTCCTGTTTCATTGTAAGTGATGTCAATGCTCGCATCGCTCACAGGCTTTCCAGATTCATCTTTTAATTCGCCTTTTAAAATCACAACTTCTTTCGGACGAGCGTCATCATATAAATCAAATGCATAAATATTCCAATCCCCATCCTTCGCACTTGAAAAATAGGCAACCTTTCCATTTGTGGTTACAAATAATCCGAGTTCATCTTGTGGGGAGTTTATGGGATAGCCAATGTTCTTCGGTTCTGTCCATTTGTCTCCTTCCTTGCGAATGTAAAAAATGTCTAATCCTCCGAGTCCTTTGCGTGATTTCGTACTCGTCGATACAAAGTACAATGTTTCTCCATCTTGGTGGAAAAAAGGACTCTTATCTTTTGCAGCTGTATTCACTACTTCAAATGGTTTCGCCATGCCCCAAGTTCCGTCGGCTTGTTTTTCGGAATAATAAATATCATTATCTCTCGATCCTTTCCGCAAGGTTGCAAAGAACAAAAGTTTTCCATCAGCGGATAAAGAAGGCTGTGCTTCCCAACCGTCACTAGTGTTAATTTTTGGACCCATATTCACCAAGGGTGTCCATTTAAAATCATTTCCACCACGTCCACTGCGTGTATAGCTTGTCGTATACAAATCACAATTCAAATAGTCCTTATTGTAGACTTTCTCTACTTTACACGCACAAATAATCATTTCACGGTTGTCCACAGACAAGGATGCCGTTCCGTAATTGTAAAAGGTTCCATTGTTAAAGGGTTGAGGTAGGGGAGATCCGGCGCTGTAAAGCACATCTGTCGCACCGCGTTCTGAAATGGTGAATTCTTCGCGTATGTTTGTTGCGATATCACCTAAATTCGTTCTGTCAACCTTGCGTGAATAGAAGAGTAAATCATTATCTGGAGATATCATAGGGAAGTATTCATCGGATTCAGAACTAACACCACCTACTTTTTTGGGCACAAAAGGAACGGGATTTTCAACGAGCTCTTTTTGAAAGTTGATGTCGTCCACAATGGATTGAATTTCTACTTTTTGGGACGCATAGTTTTCTGAAAGTCCCGAGGGATTAATGCTGTCAAAAACTAAGAATTTTTCTAAAAACGAAAGTGCTTTTTCATCTTCCCTGTAATTGTACAAGACCTTCCCACAATAATAATAACAATCAGAGTGGAAGCTTTCACATTTTTGGATAGTGGTTTGATAAAATAAAATAGACTTCTTCAAAAGTGCTTCTCCTTCCTCGGAATTCTGGTCAGATTTTAATTTAAAACTAGCCTGCTGATAACACAATTGTGCATAGTAATAATAACTTTCGGCATGATTCGGATACTTTCGTATTAATTCTCCAAATTGCGTTGTTTGATTCTTAAAGTCGGATGCCGCAAGTGCTTCTGTTAGGAGTTTACGAATTTTTTTATCATCGGTGCCACATGGGTTATCTTGAGACCAAACGGAGGATGTTAGTGCAACTACTAGTATGATAAAGAATTGTAATTTTTGCGTCATGAACGTTTTAATAATGTGCTAATTTGCTAATTTTTCAATGTGCTAATTGTTTTATGTATTTCCGTCGCGGCGGAGTGCTAATTTCTTAATATTCTAATTAGTTAATAATTTCACCAATCTTTTCGCATGTAAAATCGATGTCCTTGGTAGAAACATCTAGATGCGTAACGAAGCGCAGCATACCAGGTCCGAAAGCCATGGCGAGAATCCCGAAAGACATAAACTGTGCCAAGATTTCGTCTCGTTTTGCCGCATTTTTCAATTGTACAACAACAATGTTCGTTTCCACACCAAGAACGGTATCGACCCAATTTTGTTTCAAAAACGTTTCTTCAAGTTGCTTGGCATGTTTGTGGTCATCGATTAATCGTTCACGGTTGTGTGTTAAAGCGTAGAGTCCACCCGCAGCGATGATTCCCGCTTGACGCATTCCTCCACCCATTACTTTACGTACGCGTCGTGCTTTGTGTATAAACTCACGCGTTCCGACAAGTACGGATCCCACTGGTGCACCGAGTCCTTTAGATAAACAAATGCTAATTGAATCGAAGGCTGTACCGTAATCTGTAGGATGTACTTGATTTACAGCCAATGCATTGCACACCCGCGCACCGTCAAGGTGAAGTGGGAGTCCAAGTTTGTCGCAAAGTGCTTTAATTTCCAAAATTTGCTTAAAATCGTAAACAGCACCTCCGCCACGATTGGCGGTATCTTCTAAAGAAACGAGTTGCGTTAAGGGGAAATGGACATCCAACGTTGGATTGATCCATTGTTCAATCGTTTGTGCGTTGATGCGACCGCGGTCACCTTTTAATAGTCGAACGGAAGCCCCACTGTTTTTAGCGATGCCACCACCTTCATATTTGTAGATGTGACTTTCTTCGTGGCAAATGACTTCTCCTCCTGGCTGCACATGCACATTAATTGCAATTTGATTGGTTTGTGTTCCGGAAGAACAAAAAAGACCGGCCTCTTTTCCAAACAGTTCAGCTGCATAGCGTTCCAAGGCGATAATGCTCGGATCTTCTCCAAAAACATCGTCTCCTACTTCTGCTGCAATCATGGCTTCTTTCATGGCTGCACTTGGTTTTGTCACTGTATCACTTCGAAAATCAATCATTCCTATTATTTTTAACAAAAATAAGGAAAATGGAAAGTGAAATCAGTATTGCCATCGTTTGTTTACTTGGATCTTTTGCGACCTTTTTTTCGGGCTTTGGACTAGGAACCATTTTACTTCCGGTTTTCAGTTTATATTTCCCGATAGAACTCGCAATTTTAGCAACGGCGCTCGTGCATTTCGCCAATAACATCTTTAAAATGTCTTTAATGGCGAAGCATTTGGATTTCACTCTTTTCAAGCGCTTTGGTATCACAGCTTTTATAGGTGCACTTATTGGTGCGAGTGTATTGACTTGGGTTGGACATGCTGGATTCATGTATACATCGCCCATTTGGGAAGGAGAGTCCGTAACATATGTTTCTTTTTTCGTCGGATTACTAATGCTGTTCTTTGTTGTTTTTGAGTGGAAGTCCATTCGTTTCCCTTTTTCACATTCACCGTATTTTCTTCCCATTGGCGGACTCATAAGTGGGTTTTTCGGTGGTTTTTCTGGTCACCAAGGCGCATTGAGGTCTGCGTTTTTGTCTAAAATAACACTCGATAAACAATTATTCGTTGCAACGAGCGCATTAATTTCCTTGTTAATTGATGTGTCCAGAATTTCCGTTTATAGCGGTTATACGGATTGGGGACAGTTGAATGTTCGCTATTTAATCATTGGTGGACTATCCGCTTTTGCAGGATCTTTGTTAGGGAAAAGGTACTTGAACAAAGTTTCTTATACCTTTATTAAGTGGATGGTTGGGTTGTTCCTGACTTTGATGAGTTTGCTTATTTTGACAGGTGGAATTTAATGTTCCTCTGTCTTTTCATCGCTCACTTCCGCTGCTTTTTTCGGTTCTCCTTTTTTGGGTTTTTCAACCTTTTTAAAAAGTTCCGTTTTCACACCAAATTGATCGATGCTAAATTCTTCTAGTTTTTCACCTTTGTTGGTATAGTTTGCCTGGTATTTTAATTTCCCATCAGTATAGTATTCTACATGTTTTCCAATGGCCAAGTTGTTTTGGTAAAAAGCTTGTTGGAGTAACATTCCTTTTTCATCCATCGTTTTAAACTCACCATTTTTCAGTCCCATAGACCAATTTTCGACGTGCGCTTCTTTTCCACTTTCGTAAAAATAAATCCATTTACCATCTTTTTTACCTTGCTTGTAGTTCAAACGCATCTCTACTTTTCCAGAATCGGTATAGGTGATGTGAGCTCCATCTTGGAGTCCAGCCTTGTAATAAACTAATTTTCCGAGTTTCGAACCAATGTAATAAAACTTCTGAACGCCATCCATCAGGTTGTTCTTATAGGTATGCAGCTCGATGGTGTCATTTAATTCATTGTCATCAAATAAGATATATGTTCCTTGTAATTGATTGTTTACATGATTGATTTCACGTTCTTTACGTCCGGATTCGAAGAAAACGGTACTCTTTCCATCTAACTTACCCATGGAGTAGGCTTGAATGGATTGACGGCATCCTGACGCAAAATAAGAAGTATCAATCCCATCGCGGTAACCATCAACAATGTTTAACGATTCTTCTAAATTCCCATTTCGATGACAGGTTGCACATTTCCCGGTATATGGTGTCGCATAATCACGTTTGAGTACGTACTTATTTTTCTGTTCATCAAAGGCAAGGAAATCGTAACAATTTTTTACGTTTCGAAAATCACATTTACGAATGGTATTTCCACAAGGACTTATTTCTTGACTAAAAATTATTCGTGATAATAAAAGAAGAAGAAATAGTTGGATGTACTTCGTCATGTGCCTATTTTTTTAGTGAAAATTACGCCAATTTTAAAATCGCCTCCTTCATTTTCTCTGGAATTTCGATTGTCGATTGTGTTTTAGAATTGAATCCAACTAAAACGGATGAGCCTTTAGTTACGATTTGATCGTTAACGGTAATTTCATAGCCTAAAGTAAAGCTTTTTGTTCCTAGTTGGATCAATGATACCTTTACGAAGGGAACGTCGTTTAGAACGATTGGTTTCAAATATTCTACTTCATTTTTCACTAAAACAACCCCATCTTCCATCCAATTCCAATCGGTTCCTACCAATTCAGCAAAATAATGCATGCGTGCGATTTCGAAATAAGTGAGGTAAAGGGCATTGTTTACGTGTCCAAGGATGTCAAGGTCCGTTAGGCGAACGAAAATTCGTGCTGGAGAAATCATTTGTCGAGTTTTTGGTATTCGGAGTTGTTGGAGATGAATTCTGGAACAATCTTTTTCATTTGTCGGACAATCGCTTCGTTTTCCTGTTGAACAGATAAGTCGATGAGTATCTGAATGGATGCTAATTGTTCGTCGTTTTCCATGCGTGTTTTTGCAATGAGAATTTTCTGATGATGCGTGGGCATTGTATTCTCATCATTAGCCAATAATTCCTCGTACAATTTTTCCCCAGGTCGCAAGCCTGTGAATGCTAGTTCGATGTCCTTTCCGAGTTCCAGTCCGGACAACTGAATCATTTTTTTCGCTAAATCCACTATTTTAACCGATTTCCCCATTTCAAAGACAAAGATTTCACCGCCTTTTCCCATCCTAGCTGCTTCCAGCACCAATTGACATGCTTCTGGAATTGTCATAAAGAAGCGCGTTATGCGTTCGTCGGTGATTGTAACAGGGCCACCATTTTCAATTTGTTTTTGGAACAAAGGAATCACCGATCCATTGGACCCAAGAACATTTCCAAAACGGGTAGTGATGAAATATGTTTTTTGTTGCTCGTTCATTTTCTGAACGTAGATTTCCGCAATTCGTTTGGATGCTCCCATGACATTGGTTGGGTTCACTGCTTTATCCGTTGAGATCATGATGAATTTTTTCACACCAAATTGAACAGATAAGTTTGCAAGTATTTTGGTTCCTCTGACATTCGTTTGAATCGCTTCTGCGGGATTCAATTCCATCATTGGCACGTGTTTATAGGCAGCAGCATGAAAAACGATTTCCGGTCGAAAATGATCAATCAATTTATGCATGCGTTCCTCATTCGATATGTCACCAATAACAACGTCGAAAGATAGGGTAGGGAACTGTTGGTTCAATTCAAACTGCAAATCATACATTGGTGATTCAGCCTGGTCTAGTAAGATGATTTTTTTTGGTTGATATCGAGCAATTTGATCAACGAGTCCGCTGCCTATTGATCCAGCAGCACCAGTTACTAGAATTATCGAGGAACTGAGTTCTTTCATTAATTCATCGTTTTTTAATTCGATGACTTCACGCCCAAGTAAATCCTCTATTCGTATTTTTTTTAATTGCTTAGAACTAAAGGTTCCATTTATCCAACTTTTTGGATTCGGCACCTTTTGAACATCCATCTTTAAGGATATAGCTTCGTCTAGTACTAATTGAAGTTTTTCCCCGTCCGGATTTTGAATGGCAACAATCAAGGTGTTTGCTTGAAATTCCTCTTTGAGTTTAGTCAATTGTTTCGTGTTGTAAACCTTAATACCTTCTATGCGTGACCCGCTAAGTTTTTCGTTGTCGTCAATAAACGCAACTCCAATTTGGTGATTTCTTGTGTCTTTTTCTAGTGTTCTTTTTGTAATCAATCCAGAAACTCCAGCTCCATAAATGATCACTGACTCATGAATCCCTTTGTCTTTTATTGATTCTAAGTAAAGTAATTTAATGACGAATCTTCCCCCAACAACAAATAAAACACTTGCTAGAAATTCAATGATTAACACAGACATTGGAAATAAAAAGTATCCGTCGAAGTAATAAAATCGAATAAGTCCACTTATCAAAAAGAACAAAAAGCAACTTAACTCCGCAATGAAAATACGTTTGAGGTCTTCTGTGGATGTATATCTAACAAGTCCTTTTTGAATCTGAAACAATTGGAAAATCGCGAGTTTTACCATAATGTAAAGCCACAGTGATTTCGATAAAATTTCCCATTCAGATTCGATTAAAGAAAAATCCGCTTTGAGGTCAAAGCGGATTAAATAGGCGAATGTAAGCGCACATAGATGAATGAATAAGTCTAGAAAAGTGACCACCCATCTTGGTGTATTTTGTTTCAGTTTAAGCACCCGTAAAGATAACGATTCTTATGAATTACTATGGTCGAGCCAAGGTTATATTCCCTTGTTTTTTGATTTCTTTTCCTCCATTCGTTACGGCATTTACAACGTAGAAATAAACACCTTCTAATAGGTCATCTCCCGCTTCGTCTTTTCCATCCCACATAAATGCTGGATTGTCATATTCTCTCACGACTTGTCCCCATCTGTTTAAAATGGTACAATTAAATGTTTTTAGCCCACCAAAGAAAAGTAGTTGGAAATAATCATTATTTCCGTCATTATTTGGTGAGAATACATTAGGCAATTCGAGGTCACAGAAATAGAATTCAACTGTAGCAGTATCGATAGAAACACCACACATGTTGGAAGCGGACACAATGTATTCACCGGATTCCGTCACATTTATAGCCGTAGTTGTTGCATCAGTTGACCAAACATAAGACATGTTTTGTGGTTGTACAATGGCAGATATTATAAATGTTTCCCCAATACACAAAGTCGTATCGAGCACCTTTGTAAATGGATCAGGAACAAACGTCAAATTAAAGGTTTCGATGAAGTTACATACACTGTCCGTCAATGTAATCGAATAAATCCCTGCAGTATCTGCAATAATTGTTGGATTTTGACCGGTAGCATTAGAAAAATTAATCAATGGTGAATTTGTTGTCCAAGTGGTTCCTGTGTATGAAAGAACTCCGTTAATTTGTAGTGTTAAGTTACACAAAACCGTGTCTTGAAGTGGAGCAATTGGCGCAGGAATAGAATCTACTGTAACAATCACGCTATCCACACAGCCGATTTGATCCTGAACAAGTAAGGAGTAATCACCGCTTGAAAGTCCGGTAAAGTTTCCTGTTGAATTGAAAGAAACCAAAGTTGGACCTTGGTAAAGTACAAACGAATAAGGAGTAATTCCAAGGGAGGTTGATGATGTGATTCCTCCGTCTGAAAGACTACAAAATTCAAGTGTTGAGTTAAAGTTGTCAATGTTCGGGTTCGTTGAAGAGAAAATTTCTATTGATTCGGTGTCGAAACAACCGTTTTGGTCTAGGACATAAATTGGATAAATTCCAGGAGCAAGATTTAAGAAGTTTGACGCCGCCGAGTATGTAGCGCCATTGTCGATGCTATATTGGAAATTTGGTGTTCCTCCGGCAACATCAAAATCAATTGTTCCATTATCCAATCCACAGGTTGTGGTAACAGATGTCAAGTTGGTGATTTGAAGTGAATCGACACCATCTAAAATGGCAATCATCGTATCTGAACAGTTGTTTTGATCCACCATAATAACGGTGTAGGATGCTGTGTCTAAATTAGTAAAGTTACCATTTGGTTGAAAAGCTGTTCCAATCGAATAGGTATATCCACCTGCTCCTCCCGATGATGTAGCGGACAAACTTCCGTTGATACTACCACAAGTTGGATTAATCGTTGTAACTGAATCAATTTGAGGATAACTTACGGAAATAGTGATGGTGTCATAGCATGTGCTTATGCTGTCTGTCATCATAACAACGTATGATGTGGTTCCCGTAGGACTAACAGGTGTTGGATTGTCTCCCGTATAAACTCCTGGCGCATACGAATAATTATCGTGTAACCAAGAAATGGTATAATTAGGAATAGTTGCTGTAATCATTATGTTATCTAGTCCCCAGTGGTCATAACCTGCTCCAGAAACCGCTAATTGGGTCCATCTAAACTGAGAGGATGTAGTTTGTGCAGCGGGTGGAATAGCCATGCAGTAATTTTGCCATGAAGTCATCAATGGATCATAGCCACCTAAGGGACTCCAATACTGCATTGTTGTCCAAGAAAGTCCACCATCTGTTGAGTATTGTAAATAAACGCCTTCATTTGCATAATCGGGTCCTTCACATGGTGAAGCTTGCGATTGGATCGCATAACGCATATCAAAACAAACTTGTCCACCTGAAGAAACATCTAGTGGAATTGTTGTCATTTCACGCGGAGCAACTGATTGATCTCCCATCCACATGAAGTCTGATCCATCTAAAGAAGGGACACCACACGTATTATTTGCGATTGTTACAACTTGAGAAAATTGCCAACCAACAGGTTGCCCACTATTAAATGTTTCACCGAAGGCAACTTGACTTGTTCCGCTACCATTCACACTGAGAATGGTCGAGCCATTACATGGGATTACCGTGTTTTGTGCGCTAGCAACAACGGTACATTGTGCAAAAATTGATTGAGTTGTCCCAATGAATAATACGATTGAAACGAGTAGTGAGTTTAATTTCATAGGGATTATTTTACAACCACGTTTTTGATGTTAAAGTCCGTTAACGTAGTTTTTGTCAAATGTGCTGGCATGTGATGGAAAATAGTTAATCCGAAGTGTGTGCGGTCTAAACATTCACCAACCAATATCTCTTTTGGTTGTAAAATTTGCGTGTATGTTTGTTCTTCGTGGTCGCATGTTGCACAAACGTCATCATAGAAAAGTTCAAAACTGTATGTAACTGTTTTAACCGAATTTGATTCGTTTTCAATTGTCAATTGAATCAGGTCTGATTCATATCCTTGAGAAGGAATGTTGCAATTGATCTGTTTCGTACTGATTTTAATTCCGTTAGATTCAATGTTTTTTTGAGCGTTTAATCCGAATCCCAAAAAACAAACGGCTAGAATAGATAGGTTTAATTTCATTAGTAGTTACATTAAAATTTTCACATCGTTTGACGCAACATAACATCTTTAAGTTGCATCTTTGGTAAAAATAGTAGAAAAAAATTAATAATGCTCGAAATCGAACGTAAGTATTTGATGAAATCGTTGGATTGGAAAAGTCAAGCTATTCAGTCTATTACGAACATTAAACAAGCATATCTCTTTGAAAATCATGAAAAATCGGTTCGAATTCGGATTCGTTCTGACCAAGCTTACTTGACGATTAAAATGGGGAAAGGAGTTACAAGGAATGAATTTGAATATTTAATTCCGGTCAGCGACGCGGAAGAGATGATCGAAAAAGCATCGTTGCTGTGCCTTGAAAAAGACCGTTATGTCGTCCATTACAAAGGAAACGATTGGGAAATTGATGTGTTTAAAGGGAAATACGAGGGCTTGGTATTAGCAGAAATCGAATTAGAACATGAAAACGACGAATTTGAGTTGCCTTCTTGGGTAGGGGAAGAGGTGACCAATGATCCAGCTTACTTGAATGTGAATCTATTCAAAGGACTATAGGTCCATTTCTTCAGAATAAAGTTCTGATTCCAATAAATCAACAACAACTAGACCTAGAAAAGCATTAAAATAAAAGCGGAATTGTTCGTTGTCTTTGACGATTGGCCATTTACTTTCGTCGGAACAAATTTCAGAGAATTCTCTTTTCATTATTTTCTTACGGTATTTTTCGATAATCAATTCGTCTTCCCAAAATTCTTCTTCAATGAGGTAAACAGTAGGTTCAGCTGTTGTCGTTAAAAACAGTTCTTCTTCACTGTTTTGTGTTGCCCATTGTTGAAAGTTTTCAGTTGGGAAAATGACGATTTGACCTCGATTTAAGATGTTCATTAAGCTGGGATTAGAATTAATTTATTTTTATTCAGTTGATACCAAAGAGCTTCCTTGTTCTTAATTTGGTGACAAATGTAGATGAATTTAACTTTTTTCTCAGTGCGTTGAATTAGTTTAATCCATTTTAAGGGATCAATTTTAGTGTCACTTTTAATCACGTGAATACTCTGATTGGTGCAAACAAAAAAGATGTTTTTCGGAAAAAAATTCATTCGGCTGTAAATACGCACAGCTAAGTCACGTTGACAAAACTCTTTGTCGAACCAATTGAAAAAGTTGTTTTTGACATTGACGGAGTCTGTTTTAAATCGTGCGAATTGATGTTTGAACGTACGATTATTTGAGTCGATTAAACTATACATAGCAGATTCCCAATAAGTGAACTCATGAAAAAAGAAGCGATTAGAATCGTTTTCGATGAATTGAATGTTTAAATCCACTGAGTCCTGATTGTACATAGTAAAAAGGGTATCCTTCCAGTTATCAATTGGCGCAATTACTTTCTTTTCGCGGTAGGTGGACTTCGAGCGAATATGATCCAAATCCTTCAACTTTCCGGATTTATTTTCAGAGCAAGATATCAACACAAATAGGGATAGGATGAAAGTTAGGCGATTTGTCATCGTTAATTGTATTTTTTCCATTTTATCAAGATGATTTTCTGTAAATTTGAACAAAATTACGCAAAATGAAAAATTTCTTTTTACTCCTTTCCTTAGCTACAGTTTTAATCTCATGTGGTGTTAAAGTTCCTTACACTACCCAAATTCGTGATGAATTTACTTTGGATACTGATGAGAAAATGCGTCAGGTTCAGTTTTATACGTCACATACGATTATCTTGAATCAAGAGAAAAGAGATGATAGTCAAAATACCACTCAAAATGGAACCTTAGTTGCAAGTTCAAGCAGCAAACGCGAAAGTATCGTAATACCTGGTATGACAAAATGTATTTTTGAAGGATTTGGTCCAAAAGGAGAGGTTCAAGTACGTTTCGAAATCGGTGATGGTAAACTTTTAACATTCGCAACAAAAACAGAAGGAAGTTCAGTTAAACGTTACTATTTCGATGCAGATTGGAATAGTCAAGGTGGACCGAAAATTAACTATGGTGAAAATACCTATAAAATAGATTTATTGCGTGGCGCTCCTAGATCCGCACATCTTTTAGTCGTGAAAAAACGCCTTCAAAAAACGAAGCGAAAAGAACGTGTTGTTCGTGGATTGAAAGTTTAATTATTCCATAGACATTACATCCATTCGAACAAATCATCATCCAATTTATTGGAACAAAAACGTAACGCATGCCACAAATTGCATTCAACAGAGACGGTTTCTCAGATGAAGAATTAAAAGGAATTTACCTGAAATTAGTTCGTCCGCGACTCATTGAGGAAAAAATGCTCATCTTATTGCGTCAAGGAAAAATTACGAAGTGGTTTTCAGGCTGGGGTCAAGAAGGAATATCCGTTGGTTGTGCTTATGCCATGAATGAGGATGAATACATTCTTCCGATGCACCGAAATCTTGGGGTTTTTACTACTCGTGAAATCCCTTTAAACCGCTTGTTTTCTCAGTTTCAAGGAAAACTAAATGGATATACCAAAGGACGCGACCGAAGCTTCCATTTTGGAACACAAGAACATAAATTGGTGGGTATGATTTCTCACCTTGGTCCTCAACTTGGGATTGCCGATGGAATTGCTCTTGCAAATAAAATCACGAAAAATCAAAAGTCAACCATCGTGTTTACTGGTGATGGAGGTGCTTCAGAAGGGGATTTTCACGAATCATTGAATGTTGCAGCAGTTTGGGATCTTCCGGTGATTTTCGCTGTAGAAAATAACTGTTGGGGACTCTCGACACCATCTGTAGAGCAGTTTAGATGTAAACAATTTATCGATAAAGGAATTGGTTATGGTATGAATGCAGTTCAAGTAGATGGAAATAACATCCTTGAAGTCATTCGAACGGTTCGTAAAATAAATGACGAAATCCGTGTCGATCCAAAACCTTATTTATTGGAATTGATGACTTTCCGTATGCGTGGACATGAGGAATCTTCCGGGACGAAATACTATCCAGAAGGTCTTCAAGATGAATGGGAGACAAAAGACCCGGTTTCAAATTACGAAGCCTATTTACTTGAGTTAGGATTATTAAATGAAAGCGAAATACAAGGCATCAAAGAACGCATCAAAGAAGAAATTCAACATGGTTTCGATGAAGCGAATGCAGAGCCAGCTATTGAGGCAAATCAGGAAATTGAAGTAAATGATTTATTTGCACCCCACATTCAACAATTGATTGAAGCTACTGGGCAAAAAGAAGAAAAACGCTTTATTGATGCCATTCAAGACGCGCTTACGCAGTCGATGGAAAAGCATGAAGGACTTGTGTTGATGGGACAAGATATCGCTGAGTACGGCGGAGCATTTAAAGTGACAGAAGGCTTAGTGGATAAATTTGGCAAGGACAGAGTTCGAAATACACCGTTGTGTGAGTCTGCAATTATTGGAGCAGGATTAGGTTTATCTATTTCAGGTATGAAAGCGATGGTGGAAATGCAATTCGCGGATTTTGTAACGTGCGGTTTCAATCAAATCATCAATAATTTGGCTAAAATGCATTGGCGTTGGGGGCAAAATGCAGATGTTGTGGTGCGCATGCCAACAGGTGCTGGTACTGCAGCGGGACCTTTTCACTCGCAAAGTAACGAAGCTTGGTTCTTTCATACACCAGGTTTAAAAATCCTTTATCCGTCTACACCATATGACGCCAAAGGATTGCTGAATGCAGCATTTGAAGATCCAAATCCAGTATTGTTTTTTGAACATAAATTCTTGTACCGTAGCTTGAAAGAAGAAATTCCAACGGATTATTATACAGTTGAAATTGGAAAAGCACGCACAGTAACCTCTGGTACAGACTTAACGATCATAACCTATGGATTAGGTGTTCATTGGGCAACTGAAACAATGTCTAAGCACACGGATATTTCTGCGGAAATCGTTGACCTTAGAAGTTTGATGCCACTGGATAAACAAGCTATTTTTCAAGCGGCCAATAAAACAGGTAAAGTGATTGTTCTACATGAGGATTGCCTGACTGGTGGAATTGGAGGTGAATTAGTTGCCTTGATCACTGAAAATTGTTTTGAACAATTAGATGCGCCCGTTTTACGTGTGGCTTCCATGGATACACCTGTTCCATTTGCTGTCTCGTTGGAGAAACAGTTTTTGGCCTCTGAACGACTGGAAGAAGCCATAAATCGTTTGATGCAGTACTAATTCTCTTTGATGATTCGTTCCATTATAAAATCGTTTAGACCATTTGCTTGGGTATTGATTTGCTTGAGTGTTTATCGAATTTTCTTGGTTATATCAAATGTTAAAAAGTTCCCGCAATTCAATTTTGCAGACTATTTGATTGGGGCTTGGTTCGATTTAATAACCATTGCGTTATTCTATTTTCCATTTATCGTTCTGACTTATTTTCCGCTTCCAAGTTCATGGGAGAAAGGACGTACATGGATAAAAATTCCGGTGTTTTTTATCACGACCTTTTCCATTTTTGTATTTAATGCATGGGATGTTGCCTATTTTTCATACACGGCCAAGCGTACAAGCTTTGATTATTTCGTGTACATGTTGACCAATACCGAAACGTCCAATCTTGCAGGTGATTTTATCCTGGAATTTTGGTGGTTAATATTGTTCTTTGTGCTCAGTTTTTGGTTTATCGGTCGCAGTTTCCTCAAGGTGAAGGCAACCCCTGTCGATTGGAAAGGAAAAATGCATTGGATAACGTTTGTCCTGATTCTTGGATTCAGCGTCTTAATTGGACGTGGTGGTTTTCAATTAAAACCCATTGGAATCATCGAGGCAACTAATTACAGTAGTCTTGAAAATGCACCAGCAGTTTTGAATACAGCTTTTACACTAGTGAAGACGTGGAATATGAAAGGCGTGGAGGAGAAGCACTATTTTGAGGAAGCGCAATTGAATGCTATTTTTAATCCGGTTCAGTCAACAAATCCGCAGCAATTTTTACCGAAAGGAACGAATGTTTGTTTTATCCTTCTGGAAAGTTTTGGCACAATGTATTGTGGCCCAAATAGTCCAGAGAGCTATACACCGTTTTTGGATTCGATTTTAGGTAAATCAATGTTTTTTGAGGATGCGATTGCCAATTCACGCACTTCAATGGATGCTGTTCCTTCTGTGGTTTCATCGATTCCAGCATATACGAACGAATCGTTTATTTTGTCCTCCTACAGTTCGAATCAATTTCAAGGACTTCCTTCCATCTTGAAGAAGGAAGGATATTTTTCTTCTTTCTTTCATGGAGCAAGTAATGGTTCCATGCGCTTTGACGGATTTACTTCTGCGGCAGGATTTGATCGTTATTATGGACGAAATGAATACCCAAACCCGGAACACTTTGATGGGAATTGGGGAATAGAAGATCATCACATGCTTTCTTTTGCGGCAGATGAAATGAGTCGTTTTAAGACACCTTTTTTCTCAATGGTTTTTACCTTGTCCTCTCATCATCCATATACAATTCCTGTGGAGTTTAAGTCAAAGGTTGAACATGGTCCAGAGCCACTTTGCGCGACGATTTCATATGTTGATATGGCCTTGAAGCAATTTTGGGCGAAAGCGCAGAAACAAGCGTGGTTTAAAAATACGTTGTTTATTTTTTGTGCGGATCACGTGGGACCGACACAACGTCCAGACCGTCATTCTTTGAATTGGACATATCGCATTCCAATTGGATTTTACCATGCGTCCATGAAGCTTCCTGCAGTTAAGAAAGGTAGGATGTTTCAGCAAATTGACATCATGCCAACACTCTTAGACTTATTAGGTTTAGATACTGATTATTATTCATTTGGGACATCTTACTTCAATAATAAGTTAATGCCGAAAATGGTTTGCGAACAAGGGAACTTAATTTCATTTGACATGGGTAAAAACGGCTTATTCAATACAGTTTGGAATGAACAAATGAAAGGAAAACGAAGTTCACATGAGCAACTAATTATCGCTCAAATGAAAGCATTGTATCAACATTACACGCATGATTTGATTGCAAATCGGATGACTCCAGCGTTAAAAAACTAGTCTTTTCAACGTGTATCCATTGCCGAACACGTCTCTGTTTTGAAGTATTTTAGCTACCTTTGACATTCAATTAAAGTAGCTATGGCACAGAAATACGTAACAAGGGAAGAGGATTATTCGAAATGGTACAATGAATTGGTTTACCGCGCTGATTTAGCGGAACATTCAGATGTTCGTGGATGCATGGTTATCAAACCTTATGGTTATGCAATTTGGGAAAAAATGCGTGATATCTTGGATGTTAAATTCAAGGAGACAGGCCATTCAAATGCGTATTTCCCTTTATTTATTCCGAAATCTTATTTGAGTAAAGAGGCAAGCCACGTTGATGGATTCGCGAAAGAATGTGCAGTTGTTACACATTACCGGTTGAAAAATGCCGAGGACGGAAGCGGAGTGATTGTTGATCCAGACTCTAAATTGGAGGAAGAATTGATTGTTCGTCCAACATCTGAAACAATTATATGGAATTCATACAAAAATTGGATTCAATCTTACCGTGACTTACCAATTTTGATAAATCAATGGGCAAATGTTGTCCGTTGGGAAATGAAAACACGTTTATTTTTACGAACAACTGAGTTCCTATGGCAAGAAGGACATACCGCTCACGCAACAAAACAAGAGGCAATTGCGGAAACGGAACAAATGTTGGACGTTTACGAAGACTTCGCAGAAAACTATATGTCCATGCCTGTCATCAAAGGAAGAAAAACGGCGAATGAGCGTTTTGCAGGTGCTGATGACACCTTGTGTATCGAAGCTATGATGCAAGACGGAAAAGCGCTACAAGCAGGAACTTCACATTTCTTGGGTCAAAATTTCGCCAAAGCATTTGAAGTGAAATTTGCGGATAAAGAAGGGAAACTAGATTATGTTTGGGCAACATCTTGGGGTGTGTCAACTCGTTTAATGGGTGCATTAATCATGACGCATTCTGATGACGAAGGACTCGTGTTACCTCCAGCTTTAGCACCAATTCAAGTGGTTGCCGTTCCGATTTACCGCACTGAAGAAGAGTTAGCAGCAATTTCAGAGAAAATGACTGAATTGGCAGCGAAATTGAAAGCCAAAGGCATTTCCTTTAAATACGACGATGATGAAAACCGTCGTCCAGGATGGAAATTTGCTGAATATGAATCAAAAGGAGTTCCTGTGCGTGTAGCGATGGGTCCAAGAGATTTGGAAAACGGAAAAGCTGAAATCGCACGTCGCGATAACAAAACGAAAGAAGTTGTAGATTTTGATGGATTGGAAAATTACATCGAGCAATTGTTAGCGGACATTCAATCGAATTTATTGACACGAGCGAAAGCTTTTCGTAAAGAAAACACACGTGAAATTGATTCCTACGAGGAATTTAAAAAGGAAATAGATAAAGGTGGATTCTTCTTGGCTCATTGGGATGGAACCTCTGAAACAGAAGAACGAATCAAAGAAGAGACCAAAGCAACCATTCGTTGTATTCCTTTAGATCGCAAAGAGGAAACAGGTGTTTGTATGGTTACTGGAAATCCTTCTGCCGGACGCGTTATTTTTGCAAAAGCTTATTGATTTGTCGGTTTTTCGCTTTCAGCAATTCGATGTTGTTCAATCGAAAAATCCGCTAAAAGTCGGGACAGATAGTATGTTGTTGGGTTCATTTATTGATCCTACAAATGCTTTACGTGCTTTAGATATTGGAGCTGGCACAGGAGTACTCACATTAATGGTCCTTCAAAATAATCCTACATTAATCGTTGATGCGGTAGAAATCCACCATGAAGCAGCTGAAGAATGTGCATTTAATTTGAAACAAAGTTCATGGGGAGCGAACGCAAAAGTATATGCTCAAGATTTTTTGGAATTTCAAGCTGATGAGAAGTACGATTTAATTTTTAGTAATCCTCCTTTTTATTTCGAAGGACTAAAATCAGGTATTGAAAGCATCGATCAAGCGAAACACATCACCCGAGAATTATTTGAGCAATTTATGATCAAAACTGCACAGCTTTTAACTGAATCTGGTCGGTTTTACGTGATAATCCCGGGGAATCAAGTTGATTTTTTATGTGGGTTAGCGAAAGAAAATCAGTTACAGCTCGTTGAGAGAATTGCCATTCATGCCACGAAAGAAAAATTGAATAGCCGAGCAATTTTAGTGTTTTCCAAGAATTTTCAAACATTGAAACAATCTGAATTAACGATACGATCAATGGATGGAAATTATACTTCAGCATACATTTCCTTAACAAAGAAGTATCATTTCAACGATTTGTCCAATAAAAATTAGTGTTTCTTCCAGTTTTGAATGGATGTGTTCAGTCCGAGTGAATGTACTGAACCAGCTTTTGAATAAAACTGAACGCCATAATCAAGGTTGAATTTTTTCAATTTCAAGGACATACCCATCGAGAATCCTGCAAGTCCAGGATGATCGATTAATTGCAGTTGATTTCGACGCATGAAATTAAATCCACCACGAACTTGAAAGGATTTTGAGGCATAAAGTTCTACTTGGAAGTTCAGATGATGTGCGATTTTTGTTCCAATGGAAGGAGAGTAAATCGGAATGGTATCACCTGTTAGCGGATCATAGGTAGGGACAGCTAAGGGATCAAGGTAAACATTGTTTAATTTATTTAGTTGATGTCCTTGAATACCAAAGCGAAATGGTGCATGTTTTAACTTGTAACTTATTCCCACTTGAACATCCATCGAGAGTTTTGATTGACTTTCGGTTGTGAAATCTTTTAAAAGTAATCCAACGTTTTTCACGAGGAATGTCGCGCAAAATTGTTTGTTGGGATGCAGAAGTAACCCACTAAAGCTTCCTGTCAATCCAAATGCACTGTAACGATACAAATGTGAACCGAGTAAGGATACGCTTGCACCAATGCTCATCACTTCGTTTATTTTTCTACTATAACTTGTTCCAATGGCATATTCAGTACCACTGAAAGTTCCAATCGCATTTCCAACTTCGTCCGTTTCTACAAATTGACCAAAACTAAAATAACGAATACTAGGTGCAAATGTCCCGAATTTGGTATGCATCGCATAATTTACATTGCCGTAAGTGACACCTGCGGGATATTTACCGAACGAATATTGAACTTGTCCGTTCATTGTTTCATTCAATATGGCTGGATTATCTAGCGCAAGTCCAAGGTCATTGTCGTAAAAACTGATTAACCCATTTCCAGACCCTGCATTTCTCGCTGAACTAGCTGCATTCAAAAACTGAAATGTCGTAGTACCTATATTGTACTGTCCAAAACTAACAATCGGCAGAAACAAAAGTGTAACGAATAATTTAATCATGGCTTTACAACGAAAAAAAACGAAATTAATTGTGAATTTAAGTTATAAATTCAATTCCTTTGTCAAAAAAGTTTTTGATTTTTCAATAATCAATAAATTTTGGACTGATTTTTGATTTTGGGAGTAATATGGATACTACTAGACATACCGTCGTTTATAATGAGTTGATGCAACAGCATGGAACTTTTTTTAAGCAGGTGATGCGCAAAAGTATTCCGAGCAATGAAATTCCGGATACATTTCAAGAATTCTCTATTCACTTTTTCCAACTAATTATTGATCGTTATGACGCGCAACCCGAGCTATTCGCTTCATATGGTTGGTTGAAAACGATTACACATCATTTTTGCATCTCTGAAATCCGCAAACGTGAGGCGAAAAAAAATCAGGTTTGGAAAAATACAACATCAGAAAAAGTAATCGTTGAAGAAACACCAGTTTTTGACCAAGAGGAATTGATCACGCAACTTTTCGAGGCGGTTATTGGATCTGTAAACAAACGAGATGCATTGGTACTGAAAATGAAGTATTGCTACGATAAACCATCCAAGTATATTTCAGAAAAAATGGGAATAAAGCATGTTGATGTTTACATTGCCCGAATCAAAGAAAAGGTACGTCGCCAAACAGGAAACGTGAACCTAGCTGAATGGTTAAATAGCAAGTCCTAAAAGTCTATGTGACGTTCCTTTTTGTCCGGATAAATATCTGCGATGTTCACAAGGATTCCCGTTTCTTCCACATTTCCAAATTCCGGATTTAACGCTGTGTCGAAGGTCATCATGGTTGGTGATAAATTCATGTAGATGTTCATCAAAGGCGGAATAAATTCACCGTGTTCGCGAGTAAACGTATTCAATATTTTAAACGCTTCTTTATAATCCATTCCCATGATTAATTCATCGAAAATGGCAGGGTCACTCTCGATTTGTAATGGGTAATAAGCTTTCATGAGTCCACTTTTGTCTGGGAAAAAGCGGTGTAAAAAGAAGAGTAAGAAATCCCGGCAAGCTACGTTGTAATTTTGGTACATTGTTACTTTACCAAAAAAGTATTCAATTTCAGGATTGAATCGAATTAAAGCACCTAATCCATCCCAAATATTGTCTAGCGCAAAAAGTCCTTTTCGTGGATTGTTACTTGGTTGAAAATCTGGTTGAACCCAGCTGCGTCCAAGCTCTATTGTTTTTGGAAGGTAATCCGTAATAAACGAAGTGTTAAAATCGAAATAATGTGTTGTTGATAGGTGAATCGTTCCTTCTTGGTCGATCGCTTCTTGGCATTTTTTAAAGCGGTAACCACCAATAATCGCTTGGTCTTCTGCAGACCATACGATCAATTGTTCATATGCGAATTCTCCTAAATCATATTCATCTAGGTCAATGGATTCTCCCGTTCCTCCTCCTGCAGCGCGAAAGGTAACTTCACGTAAACGTCCAATTTCCTCTAGGACATTCGGTGAATTATGGCAATTGACTACATAAATTTCATTTTCACCTTTACGTGTAACGCGCAGAAAGCGTTCTGCATTCAATTCAGCTTTCAATAACTCAGCTGGTACAGCTTCTCTGATTGGTTTCATTTGTCGCTTTTTAATTGGTATACAATCGATTTAAACCAATTTGCAGCTTTAAAATCATCCATTTCAGGATTGATGTCTTTGCCCATAATTGGTTCACCAACCGTATAGGTGATGATTTTGTTTTTCTGTTTCAACATTTCATCCGCTAAATAAAACATTTCGACGTTTGCCTTGATTCCAAGAAATGAACGAAGTTTAAATAAGCGGTAAAAGAATGGAGAAAGTTGTCCACTGATATGAATGGGTACAATTGGCCGGTTAAATTCTCTTCCGTATGTAATGAATGTTTTTTTCCATTCGAAGTCTTGAATGACCCCTTCGTGGATTCGACTGACCATCCCTGAAGGAAAAATACAAATCGCATGCTCTTCTTGAAAGGCAGCTTTGATTCGCTCCCGTGCGGACAAGCCTAATTTCCCGTGTTTATTGATTCCAACGAAATAGGTGTTTAGATTTTCAATGTTAGTCAAGATGTCATTAACGATAAATTTCAAATCTTTACGGTGGTTTTTCAGTGCAACGATAAATGCCATGGCGTCAACGCCTCCTAATGGATGGTTCATTGCGATGATGATAGGTCCGGTTTTCGGAATTCGTTCAATATTCTTGATATCAAATTTGAAATGAAAATAGTTCACCGCAGCCTCACAGAATTCGAGTCCCTCGAGTTCTCCATGCGCTTGAATAAATGCATTTAATTCCTTTTCATGGAGTGTTTTACGCAAATAACGCAGGACGAATCCTGGTAAAAATCGCAATAACTTTGGATTCTTACTTCGGATTAATTCTTTTATGTCAATTGCTTTGGGTGCTTGCACGATTCGAAATTACAATTTTTCACGCGTTTAAACGTCTGTTGTGAATAGGAATTATTCATATTTTATGTGATTAGAATTCAAATTCGAAGGACATTCCGTCATAGAGGATGGAAACGTTCTCAGGAAGTTGATCTAAAATATCCTCGTGTTTTCCGAAAAGATGCGAAATATGCGTGAGGTAAGCTTGTTTGGGATGAATATCTCCAATAAACGCTAATGCTTCTTCTAAATTGAAATGTGAGATGTGCGGGAATTTATGCAATGCATTGACAATTAGAATATCCACATTTTTAATTTTTTCACGTTCTTCTGCTGTCACTGTTTTGGCATCCGTGATGTAAGCAAAGTTTCCAATTCGAAATCCTAATACAGGTAATTTGTAGTGCATGACTTCGATTGGCACAACTCGAATCCCATCCAGTATAAATGGATTTTTGTCGATGGAAATTACGTTCAACTTTGGTACTCCTGGATAATCTTTTGCATCAAAAATGTAGTGAAATTCTCTTCGAAGGGCAATGTCCACATTTTGCGAACAGTACACGTTCATAGGTTTCTCGGAAAAGAAATTGAATGCACGTACATCGTCTAGTCCAGCAACGTGGTCTTTGTGCTCGTGTGTAAATAAAATGCCATTGAGATGAGTTATCTTTTCTCGCAGCATTTGATATCGAAAATCCGGACCAGCATCGACGCAATAATTTGCGCCATTCATTTCCAATAAAATCGATGCCCGAAGTCGTTTATCTCTTGGATCATCAGAGTGACAAACGTCACATTTACAGGCTATCATTGGAATTCCCTGTGATGTTCCTGAGCCTAAAATACGAACGGTTCCAATCATACAATAAAGGTACTATAAACTGACAATTCGGTGTTGTTTATCCTTGCGTAAGAACAAATTAATAATCGATTTATTATCTCGATTTTCTGTAGCTAACTCTACATACCTCATCCAATGCATGGGTTCTTTTCCATGAAAATGAAACGGTGCGAATCCATATCCTTTGTAAGTGCCACGGTCAATCCAGATTAAGCTTTTTTCTCCTTTATTTCGGCCTTTGTCAATGATAAAGAACGAATTCCCTTTGAAGTTAACGTGTTCTAAAAAGTCGTTTATCCGTTGGTTGTAGTTAGCTGGACTTTCCTCTTGAATGCATGCGCCTTTACACTCTTTAATGGTATAATGGAAACAAGCAGATTGAGTCGGGTAGAGGTGACATAATTTTTGACAAAGTTCAAATTTCTGTACTAAATGAGTTAAATAATCGTTTCCTTCCTTTTTTGAATTGAATTGAATGATGGCTTGCTCCTCTTTTTTTGCCAAAGAGGAAACCTTTAGCTGAATGTATCCGTGTTCGTCTACTTCATCAAAAACGCCGAAAGGAAAGAAACTTTTCCTCAATTTACGGTTGTAAATCGGTTGATGTTTTTTGATTAATTCAGATTCTAATAGCATCGCAATTAGTTCACTGCCAGTAAGTTCGTGTTCGATTCTGCAAATATCTTGAATCATTTTCAGTCCTTTCGCAGTCTTGGTATTTCGTAAGTGCTGTTCAATGCGTTTTTTAATATTGATGCTTTTACCGATGTAAATCAGTTGGTTGAATTCATTGTATAATAAATAAACGCCCGTTTTTGTAGGGAGATTGTCGATGACATCTAAACTTAAGTTTGGGTGAATCGACTTTGGATTTAATTCTTGTTGAATGAAGGTACTAAGGTTATTTGGGTCTTTATGAAAGATCAAATGGAACAGTTCGGTTGTTGCTTTTGCATCGCCATCTGCTCGATGTCGCGCGTTGTTATCGATTCCAATTTCACGGCATAATTTCCCTAAACTGTAGCTTGCATGTCCAGGGATGACGTAACGAGAAGCGCGAACAGTACACATGTGTGGAAGACGAAAATCAAAACCGAGACGTCTAAATTCACTTCTGAACATGCCGTAATCGAATGCAACATTGTGCGCCACAAACACACAGTCATTTGTGAATTCGATGATTTCTTTTGCTAACTCATAGAATTTAGGGGCATCTGACACCATAGCGTCGGTAATCCCGGTCAAGCGAACGATAAATTCGGGTATCGTTTGTTCTGGATTTACAAGCGAAACAAATGAATCAATCACTTTTTCACCATCGTATTTGTACATCGCTAGTTCAGTGATTTTGGAGTCTTTGGTACTTCCTCCTGTTGTTTCCACATCGACAATGACAAAATTCATGAGTGCGAAGTTAGGAAAAGGTTTGAATTGCGAATTTGAAGTCGCAAGGTATTTTATGTATTTTTGGAAAAAAATAACAACAAGATGAAATTGATTACGAGTATTTTATTCTCTTTTGTGTCCTTGATAGCGGTTTCACAAAGCAACTTGACTATTTTCAATAACGGTGGACAACAATTCTATGCTATTTTGAATGGAATCAAACAAAACTCCCAGCCTCAAACGAATGTTTTCATTTCTGGAATTAAGAACGGTGGATATTCCTTGAAGATTATTTTCGCAGATGGTAAAACGGCTGATGTAGATAAAAATTTATTCATCGAATCTCCAAGTGATATCACTACGAGAATTACCTTCAAAAAAGGGAAAGGTAAATTGCAATTAGTAAGTATAGAAGCAACGGAAGGAGTTGTCACACCAGGAGCAGTTGTTTATCGTCCATCAGATGCTTCAGTTTATACAGATGCTGTTACACAAACGACGACAGTACAAACAACAACAACTCAAACAACTAACGGTTCAACAAATACCAATACGCAAGCGCCAATAAACGGGAACTTGAATATGAACGCAAACGGCATGAACCAACAAACGAACCAAACTGGAAACGTTGGGGTGAATGTCAACATGAATGCTTCCGGGATGACTCAAACTCAATCGAATCAAAACGGAAATGCAAATTTCAACATGAATGTTTCAGGAAATGGAATAGATCCAAACATGCAAAATGGAAATGTTGGAATTAGCATCAATGTTTCGGGTATGGATCCGAACATGCAAAATGGAAATATGGGATTGAACATGAATGTCAATGCAACGGGTATGGATCAACAACAAGTGAATCCAAACGCCAATGTAAACATGAACATGAATGTGAATGCTACTGGTATGAATCAAACGATGACTCCATCAAATAATGCAAACATTAACATGAATGTGAATGCGAATGGAATGCAAACACAAAACACGAATGGGAATCTTCAACTGAACGTAAACTCAAACGGACTAAATACCCAACAGAATTCCGGACAAACAACCATTACAACAACGACCACGACCACCACAACGAATTCAGGTGGGAATGTCAATTATCAAGCAACGAATCAACAAAATCAAGTAAATACTCAGTCTAACGTTAATACATCTGGTGCTTTAATTGCTTGTAACCGAACGTTGAATAATCTCCCGACATTTTTGGAGGAATTGAAAGATCAAAGTTTTGAAGATGATCGAGTAGAATCGGTGAAGTTGGCTTTGAAAAATACCTGTTTAACCACTGATCAAGCGGGAAAAATTATTGAGTTATTTACGTTTGATGCCAATCGATTAGAAATTGCCAAGTTTTTGTCAGATCGTTTAATTGACCGTGAAAACGCAACAGCGTTAGCGAAACTAATGACTTTTGATTCCAGTAAAATGGAATACAGAAAATATGTGGCTAGTCATTAAGCTAGCTCATTTAATTTTATTTGTTCACTCAAATTCCCAAGTGATTTAATAAATTACCGAGTTAAAAGAAATTTCTTTCAAATTTCTTTCATAACTTTAATAGAAGGTTAAGTGAACTTCATTTAGTCAAATTGGATAATTAAAACCATAGAAATGAGTGTGCAATATATTTCCGATGACCATGGTAAAACTACGGGAGTGTTCATTCCGATTGAGGATTGGAATAAATTAAAAAATAAATATACTGGATTAGAAGAGGAAGAACTAGAATTAACAGTATGGCAAATAAATGAGCTTAATGATCGAATGGCTGAATATGAAAGAAATCCCTCGAACACTAGTTCCTTTCAAGAGGCGATGAATGACCTTGATAAAGATGTTTAAATAACAAAAAAGTCCCTGACGTTTCTGTCAGGGACTTTTTTCATTTAGATATTAATCTCTTTATCTTTTGAATGTCGGATTTTATAATCAAAATCGATGACTTTATTTTCTTTCGGTTTCAGGTTGAAACTCCATTCAATGACTCCGGTTCGTTCATTCAAGCGTCCCTTCGCTAAATTCGCAGATTCAATGGTGATGTCTGTATTTTGTGTAATTGGAATTTGATCTTGAATCACGATGTCAATGGGACTCGATTTACTGTTTCGAACTTCAATTGAATAGGCAAAGGTACGTTCGCGTTTGTCTTGAATGACTTTGTCCTTGCATTCTTTCTTTAAGAGCGTTCTTTTTACAACAATGTTTGGATCTTTTCCTAAAGATAAGTTCAATGTATCCTCCATGCGTGTTGGATCAATGTACGTTTCACCAATATAAGATCCATCAAAGAAAATATTTGCTTTTGCAGGAATTAACTGAAGTTCATCCAATTTGGTCATTTGAGCAACAAGGTAAACTCCTGGATCCAACTTCGGGGCAGCGTAATACTTGAAGGTAGTCGCTAAGTCGGTTTGTTTAATAAGAACCATGTGTTGGTCATTGTTTGAAGGAATCGAATACGGAAGATCGATTTTAAATTCGGCTGCAATAAGCATCTGAACAACGGTGGTGAAATTTGCCGCAGATAAGGCATCGTCCATGTTTGATTCTTTTTGTGTGAAAGAATACCCCATGTTCGTTACTTGCTGCGAGTTGAATAGTACAGCACTTGTTCCTGAACATACGACTGATTCTTGTATTTTTTTTGTAAACGCCGCTTGATAATCGATGTACCATGGATTCAATTCTGGTTTCGTTTTGTTGGCGTATGGATTATTTGTGGAAATATTCAAACGGATATCATTCCAGTCTAAACCTGAATTCTGACGAACTTGCGCTTTGTAGGTTAAATTGATTTTTCCTGTAGAAGAATCACTGCGTAAATCATAGAGTGGTGTCCAGCCGGCTTGGGAAATTACGTACGAAAAACTTAATTTTCCAGAAACGACTTCGTTCGATGAAATGGTAATTACTACACGAGGAATGGCTTTGTTGCTTTCGACGTTCAATCTATTTCCATTTTGGTAATTGCGAAGTTCTTCTAATCTAGCTTCCATTTCTTGTTGGGTATCCACCTTTTGCGCTTTTTTACGCTGTAAAACCAACAGTTTCTTGTTGATTTCATTCATTTTTAAGGCGTAATAATCCACAGCAGATTTTAATAAAAGAATGGAGTCATTAACTTTTCCTGATCCTTTCATAGAGCCGTTGTTGCTGATGATGTATTTCGTCGCATTCAAAACACCAATTTCATCATCGATTTCTTGAATGTCGAAACCCCAAGAGCGCAAGGAATCTTCTAGTATGGAAATATTTCGTTTGATTTTCAAAGGAACTCCGTCTTCTGTAACTGCGGTAGGTTGGGGATAGTACAATACATACTTCGAGTCTAGAATCACAACATTCCCTGATGCCTTTACTTGGATGCTTTTCGGATCGATGTATGGACTAATTCCTTCGATGCTCACTTCGGTTACGCCGACTTTTGCGGTGTAATTTGCTTTGTGATGCAATTGTGCGCCTTGAGAGTAAACAGTCACCTCAGAAAGTGTTGCTTTCACTAGGTCCTTTTCGGTGGCAAACGCTTTCCAACTGAAAGTCGCTAATGCCGTAAATAAGAAGATTCTTTTCATGTGTCAATTTTTCCTTGCTTACATCTGTCTTTTGAAAAGGTTCAAATGAAAGTTGAATTGTCCATCGGATGAAGGATTCCTACTTAAACATTCTTACCTTTGTTGTATGAAATTCAAGGACTATTCCCTTATAGATGAAATAAAAGACCAACTTGACATCCTCGGATTCAAGCGTCCAACAGATATTCAACACCGTGCTATCAAACACATTTTAGATGGCGAAGATGTCATGGCAGTTGCACAAACAGGTACTGGAAAAACTGCGGCATTCGTTATTCCGATGTTGCATAAGTTTGCTACAAAGAAAAGAGGTTCCTACAAAGGTATTCGTGGATTAGTGCTTGTCCCAACAAGAGAGTTAGCAAAGCAAATCTCAGATGTGGTGGTTCAAATCGGTGCGAAAACTCCAGTAAGTGTCCTTGGGCTTTACGGTGGAGTGGAACAAGAAAAACAAATTGCAAAACTAAAAAGCGGATTAGATATATTGGTGTCGACACCCGGACGTATGTTCGATTTAATCGCACAAGGATTTATCGACATTACTAAATTGGAAGTCCTTGTTTTGGATGAAGCAGATTTAATGTTGGATCTTGGATTTACAAAGGACATTCACGATGTTTTAAAGAAAATCCCGAAAAATCGTCAAACCTTGTTTTTTACAGCGACGATCTCCAAAAAAATCAAGTCTTTAGCATACGATGTGGTTAAAGACGCGATTCGTATTCAAGTTTCACCAAAAAATCCTGTTTCAAAAAATGTTACACATGCGGTTGCATTCATAGAAATGGACGACAAACGATTCTTTTTGGAAAATATGATCAAGGAATATCCAGAATTTAAATTCTTGGTATTTGTTCGTACAAAAGTACGTGCAGAACGTGTTGTTTCGGCAATGGAACGAGTAGGAGTGAAGGCAGAAGCCTTACATGGGGGAAAAGAACAGGAAGATCGTTTTGCGATTTTAGATCGTTTTCGTTCCACAGAAAATCAAGTATTGATTACGACGGATGTTGCTTGCAGGGGTATCGACATTCCAAACATGGATTACGTTATTAATTACGATTTGCCTGATTCTCCGGAGAATTATGTGCACCGTTGTGGTCGAACTGGACGTGGCCAACTGACTGGACAAGCCTTGTCCTTTTGTAGTGAGGAAGAAGTGAAGTTTTTAGATGCGATTGAAGCGTATACAGGAGAGGAAATCTTGCGTTACGATATCGATAATAAAGATTACATGTCAATCATTGAAGATACAGAGGATTTAAATTACAATTGGAAAAAATTAATTTCAGACTTTTCTGATCCTGATGAATGGACAGATAAATAAAACTTTGGTATTTAAGTTTTCTATCCTTATTTTTGAGAAACCCAAACTCGGAATCATGAAAAATTCAATTTTATTTCTCTTTTTATTAGTTGGCTTAGAATCCTTTGCCCAAACAAAAACGATTAATGGCGTAAAGTTTCCATTGACAGAAAAAATTGGTAAAAATGAACTTGTTTTAAACGGAGGTGGACTTCGTGAGAAATATTGGATGGATTTATATGTTGCAGCACTTTATTTACAGTCCAAGACGTCCGATGCGAGCAAAGTAATCTACGGCACAGAGGAAATGGCGATTCACATCAAAATTATTTCTGGTAGTGTAACACGCGAACGTTTCATTGAATCAGTAAACGAAGGATTTGCGAATGCTACAAACAAAGTTTCGGCAGACGATAAAAAGAAATTCATCGCTTTCTTTTCGGAGGAAATCAAAAATGGAGACATCATTCACATCGATTATACTCCTGAAAAAGGAACAAAAGTGACTAAAAATGGTGTGGTAAAAGGGACAATTCCTGGATATGATTTCAAAAAAGCACTTTTCTCCATTTGGTTCGGTTCAAAACCTGCTGATGAAAATTTGAAAAAAGGAATGTTAGGAAAAGGATAGGTTTTTATCCAATTAATACGATTAAAAGACATCTTCGGGTGTCTTTTTTTGTTTCTACAAAGGTCAAATTTCAATTTGTGACTTATATCACCTTTTGATTTGAATAGGTACTTTATCTTTGTACTGTTATTAAAACGAATCAGATGAAAATTGAACAAATTTATACCGGATGTTTAGCGCAAGGCGCTTACTACATTGTCAGTGGAAAAGAAGCTGTAATCATTGATCCTTTGCGTGAGGTTGCACCATATTTGGAGCGTTTAAAAGAAGATGGTGTAACATTGAAATATATTTTCGAAACGCATTTTCACGCTGATTTCGTTTCTGGACATTTAGATTTGAGTAAGAGTACAGGAGCACCAATTGTTTACGGTCCAACTGCAACTCCAGCATTTGAGGCTATCGTTGCCGAAGATGCGCACATCTTCGAAGTTGGTTCTATAAAAATAAAAGTATTGCATACTCCTGGACATACGATGGAAAGCACGTGCTATCTTTTGATGGATGAAAATGGAAAAGATCATGCGTTGTTTTCAGGAGACACCTTGTTTCTTGGAGATGTTGGACGTCCAGATTTAGCGCAAAAAGCGGCAGACATGACGCAAGAACAATTAGCTGGACTTTTGTACGAAAGTTTGATGACGAAAATTATGCCCTTGTCAGATGATGTGACGGTTTATCCAGCACATGGCGCAGGATCCGCTTGTGGAAAAAACATGATGAAGGAAACAGTCGATTCTCTAGGAAATCAAAAGAAAATGAATTACGCCTTGAATCAACCGAACAAAGAGGCATTTATTGAAGCAGTTACAGACGGTTTGTTGGCACCTCCGGCATATTTTGGTTTAAATGTCGCGATGAATAAAGGTGGATATGATAGTTTTGATGCGGTGAAATTGCGTGCAATGAATCCATTGACACCAGAAGCATTTGAATTAGTAGCAGAGACAACCGGAGCACTGATTTTAGATACGCGTCCAGCGGGAGAGTTCTACAAAGGATTCGTTCCAAATGCCATTAATATTGGAATTAAAGGAGATTTTGCACCATGGGTTGGCGCGTTGATCGGTGATGTGAAACAAGAAATATTATTGGTGACTGATCCTGGAATGGAAGAAGAGGTAATCACGCGATTAAGCCGTGTTGGATTTGATCAGGTGGTCGGATATTTATCTGGTGGATTCTCTGCATGGAAAGAAGCAGCAAAAGAAACAGATGAAGTAAACCGAATTAGTTCAGATGAATTCGCTTCTCAATTTGATGTGGAAAAATCGGTTATTGTAGATGTCCGTAAAGAAACAGAATACGCTGCTGAACACGTTTCGGATGCGTACAGTAAACCTTTGGCTTACATCAACGAATGGACGAAAGATATCAATCCAGATGAGCATTTCTTTATGCATTGTCAAGGAGGATATAGAAGTATGATTGCAGCGAGTATCTTACAAGCAAGAGGATATAGAAACTTCACCGAAGTAGATGGTGGATTCGCAGCGATTTCCAAAACGACTGTTCCAACGACCGATTTTATTTGTCAGAGTAAAGTGCTGAAATAAGTGGAGCTTTTTGGATACGTAGCAGCGGTTTTAATTGGACTGATACTTGGCTTAATTGGTGGGGGAGGTTCCATTCTAACTGTTCCAGTTCTTGTTTATTTATTTCACGTACAAACGGAGCTCGGTACAGCTTATTCGCTTTTTATAGTTGGATCCACGAGTTTGATAGGTGTCATGCCTAAATGGCGACAAAAGGAAGTTGATTTGCGAACGGCAGTACTTTTTGGACTTCCATCGATGCTGACTGTTTTTAGCACACGAAAATGGATTTTACCGACAATACCAGATTTGATTTATTCTTCTGAACACTTGATTTTGACGAAATCGAATGCGATGTTGGTGTTGTTTTCCATCCTCATGTTATTTGCGGCCTTCAAAATGTTAAGAGGTCAAACAACAGCACAGGAACAAGAACAACGCGCATTTCAATGGAATAATTATCCATTGATGTTACAAGGAGCCATCGTAGGTATCCTTACTGGACTTGTTGGAGTTGGTGGAGGATTCTTGATTGTGCCGGCGTTAGTCATGTTCAGCAAATTATCGATGAAAATGGCTGTTGGAACGTCACTTTTAATCATTGCTGTAAATTCCTTAGTTGGATTTACTGGAGATGTTTGGACACAAGGTTCTCTGATGGATTGGCGGTTTTTAGGTTTACTCACTATTTTGGCAGTAATTGGTATTTTGATTGGCGGCCAACTTGCCAAAAAAATGGAAACGAAAATACTTCGAAAAGGATTTGCTTGGTTTGTCCTACTGATGGGATTGTTTGTTTTCTTCCATGAATTTCAAACGATGTTTCGCTAAATATAAAAAATGAAAAAAATGAAAAAAATATTCTTTTTACTGCTCTTTGCGAGTAAGGGACTTTTTGCGCAAACAACCCAGTTTCCATTTGAGCTAAAGTTGATTCCAACTTCCTTGCTCGATCTACCCGGACTACATTCTTTTGCGAGTGCAGTGGTTGATGGGAAATGGATTGTTATTGGTGGACGAAAAGATGGCTTACATGCTCGTCAGCCTTTTAATGCCTTTCCGGCTAGTAACAATAACGAGTTGATTTATGTTTTGGATAAAGCGAATAATCAATATTGGACAGCTTCTGTGAATACATTGCCGGTTGGATTAAAAGAACAATTACAGTCCACCAATATGAATGAATTCCAAGTGGGAGATAAACTGTACATTGCAGGTGGATATGGTTTTAGTCCGAGTGCAAATGACCACATTACCTTTCCAAATCTAACCGAAATTGATTTGAACGGATTAGTGAATGACATCATAAACGGAATGGATATCAGTCCGAATTTTATCCAACTGACAGATGAGCGCTTCGCGGTAACAGGAGGAAATCTTGGAATGATTGATTCCACATTCTATTTGGTCGGTGGACATCGTTTTGATGGCCGTTATAATCCAATGGGTGGTCCTACATATGTTCAAACCTACGTCAGTGGAATTCGAAGTTTTCAGGTTTCCCTTGTAAATGGACAATTGTCTATTACAAATTATATCGAACAGTTGGATCAAATGCATTTACACCGACGTGATTACAATCTCTTACCGATGAAATATCCGAACAATGAATTTGGCTACCTGATTTCAGCGGGAGTTTTTCAACAAAATGCCGATCTACCGTTTTTGTATCCTGTGGAAATTCACGCGAACAACTATGTTCCTCGAACAGATTTTAACCAGTATTTAAGTCACTATCATTCTGCCAAAGCTTCCTTTTATGATTCTGCTTCTCAGCAAATGCATCACATTTTCTTCGGGGGAATTAGTCAATATTCATATGTGAATGGAGTTTTAACCAGCGATGTGAATGTTCCATTCGTGAAAACAATTAGCCGTTTATCGATGACACAAAATGGACAATTTGAAGAATCCATGTTTTCGACAGAAATGCCTGCTTTGACTGGTTCTTCCGCACGTTTTTTCTATGATTTTTCGTTATCAACCCTAGGTGACGAAATCATTGATCTGTCTCAAATCACTGCGGATTCCTTGCGTATCGGTTACATTGTCGGTGGAATTAAAAGTACAGAAGCGAATCCTTTTTCGGTGAATAATACCGGAGTGACTTCTGCTCAGGCTACCATGTATGAGGTTTGGTTGGTTCGAACTGCAACTGGACAAGCATCTGTTATTCCCGGAGCTAATTTATTTGATGTTAGTGTGTATCCCAATCCATCCCGTGGTGAAATGGACATGAAATTTCAATGTCCATATAAAGGTAATGTTGAGTTATTGGTCACTAATCAAGAAGGAAAGATCGTGATGGAAAAGTATTATGAAAAACAAAAAACGGGTGTAAAAGCATTTCGCTATAACGATGATGCGCCGTTAGCGAAGGGTAGTTATTTTTTTAATTTCATTTTTGACGACAAGTATACGCGCGTTGTTCAAATAAACATTGATTAATATGCAAGTTGAATTTTGGAATGAGCGGTATAAAGAAAAAGTTTTCGCTTATGGTTTGCAAGCGAATGATTTCTTAAGGGAACAGAATTACCCTCCTAACTCAAAAATTTTATGTTTAGCTGAAGGAGAGGGAAGGAATGGTGTGTTTTTAGCAGAACAAGGACATGTCATTACCTGTGTTGATTATTCCGAAGAAGGAATAAAAAAAATGAATCAATTAGCGGAAATGAAAGGGGTGCAAATACAAACTGTTTGTGCTGATTTAAACGACCTCGATTTAGAAGCGAACACCTGGGACGGCATCGTGATTATTTTTGGGCATTTTCCAGAGGAGTTGCGTAAAAAAGTACACGGACAATTATTCAAAGCATTGAAAGATGGTGGGAAATTGGTCATGGAATCCTATCATAAGGATCAGGTGAATTATAAAACAGGTGGTCCAATGACAACAACCTTACTTTATTCAGAAGAAGAATTAAGGTCTGACTTAAGCGAGTTCCGTACATTGAAAATAAATCAAACAATTCGAGAAGTATACGAAGGTGAATTTCATTTTGGTAATGCTGCCGTTATTCAAGTGATTGGGGAAAAGTAAGTTTCCCGCAGTATGTCTCTTATTATTGTTCACTTTGATTGAACTTTATTAAGTTTGTGTTGTACTAGAATTTCATGAAGCATTTTTCCATTTCTCTAATATTGATATTAACGTTTTTTGGAACGATTCAACTGTTGAATGGACAAGAAAACTGTACCTTTCAAACACACATCCGAAAAGGCGGTAATTACGTGTTTTCCACCTATTTGGAAGGAGATTACAAAACGCCATTAGAAGGGAAATGTGAATCCTACATAGAAGGTAAACTTTATGAGCGTCGTGAGTTTCTTCATGGACATTTAATCTCCGAAGAAGCCAATTTTCAAGATGGTAAACCACGCATCATACTAAAAACGTACTTAGATCGTCCAGATGGGATGCTTGCAGAACTCCGTAGCTACTGGGAAAATGGACAGCCAGCCATGTATTGCGTGTATTACGTGGATGAATCTGGTCGACGTTGCATGAAACAAACGGATTATCATTTGAATGGCAAAAAACGCTTCGTTCAATCGTTTGCTTTTGTTCGTTTAAGTGAAATCAATCAATACGAAATCAAGAATCATCCCCCACATACGGTAGATGACGAAGGATATACTTCTTTACAAGTTCAATTCGGAGACGAAGAGAATTATTCAACGGAAGGCGTGCTGATTAGTAGATTTCACCATAAATTGATACTAAGCGAATTCTCACGCGATTCATCAAAAGATGGACCCTTCACGGAATACCATGAAAATGGGAAAGTGAAAACGAAAGGCAGATACAAAGATGGGAATCCAGATGGGGCTTGGGTGGGATACAATTACCTTGGAATGAAAAATGTGGAATTGACCTATAAGGATAATATTATTCAAGGTTATTACCGTACTTGGTTTGATAATTGTCAATTGCAAACAGAACATTTTTACGACGTGGCTTCCAATCACCCGTTTCAACCATCCAAAAAGGAATGGAACGAACAGGGGAAGTTGCTTTTAGACCTTGTTTTAGACAAAGAAGGCAATGGCTACATGAAAAAATGGAATGATGACGGGATTCTGCTTTACGAGACATTGATTCGCCGGAATGATTACAAAAAAGAAATTGAAATAGAGAAGTACCCTGATGGGAAAATAAAATCCATTCTGAACCACTTGTCGAATGCCGATACTAGCTATGTTGCGTATTTCCCGAACGGTCAGATGTCGATCATTCATTTCAAGGAAGGATCGAAAGGGTCCGCCGCAGGGGAGACAAAGATTCAGAAAGAATGGTTTGAAAACGGCGTTCTTGCTCAAGAGGTAGAAGTAGTGCAGGATGCTTATTTGACTTCCTTTTTGCAAAACCAATACTATTCCAATGGAAATTTTAAAAGCCTACTCATTCAAAAAGACTTTCAACAAAACGAGGAAATTAAAACGGAAAACGGAGTTAAAACCCTTATTCCTCATAAAAAGACCGATCGCTACGAAGAATTATACGCTTCGAATGGCATCAAGATTCGTGCGCGTCACACTGTGGATGGGAAACTAGAAGGACCCTACCAGGAATTAGACAGCATGGGAAATGTATTGGTTTCATATTCCTATGCAAATGGATTAAGAAATGGTGCTTGTCGTCGATATAACGCGAAACAAGAATTGATATTCTATCAAGAATACGATCATGGTTGTCCGATTCAGTCAAAAAACAATATCAATAACAAGCGTAAATTATCCATTTTATGTGAAAGTGAACGCACGTATGTTTATGGATTAGCGCATCAGCAAATTATGCGAACCTTGAAGGAACATCATACGCAAGAAGAAATTGATTCCTTGGTGCAATGGTATTCCTACATTATTGATTGTACGCCATTTGCCAGTTTTACCTTTCCAAGTATTGATGTAGGCGAACAGTTATTATTTCTTCGTTTACCTGAAGCTGCTTTTCCGGGATTATTAAGCGGAGACACCACGAATTACCGTGTGAAAGAAATCGTTAAGTCCTTTGCCAAATTAGGTTGGGAATTACCAAAATGGAATTTGGAAAATGGAATCTATGTAGGGAAAATCCGCTTAAATGGTTTGTATTCACATCAAATCTTTAACACCTATTTTCCATTTTGTCAAAGTTGGATGGAATTCGCTTATACCAAAGAAAATCCAAGGGATCGTCAAGTTGATTTCGGTATTAAACGGTACCATCGACAAAATTCGATACAGCTTTCACGTGTGAATAGCTGTCTGATGAAAGCCACTCTTAGCATTCCTTTTGGATCTGTTACACTCCTGATTTATTCGGATGGTGAAGTTGAGATAGAGAATCAACTGTATACCAATGAAGAGTTATTAATAGAAAATCCAAATATGATCCATGAAATTGGCTGGGACTAAATTTCTTGCGTTACTCGTAAGCATCTTACTTTCAGGGATGAGTTATGCGGATTTGCGCATGCCTGAATTGGCGATGCAATTGATTTTAAAGAAATCAGTACATCAAAACCGAGAAATCATTCAGTTCGAAGTGAAATTCACGAATCAAACGGACCGCGATTTGAGTATGATCATTCCGGGAAGTCAAAATAAAGGAATGCGTATCCTTCAACTTCAGGTCTTTTCGGTCAATAATGCCACCAATTTTTATACGAAAGTTTTTGAGAATCCCTTGGAATTAGAAATGGATACTACATTCATTGGTTCTTGTTATTTTAAGCGTTTGAATGCAGGAGAATCTGTTAGCATTCCCTTGTTTGTCAACGACAGCAGCAATGCACGAAAGTATATTTTTTCCAATTATGCTTTTCCGGATTTACCAGACGGGAAGTATGAAGTAATTGCGTACTATAATCCATTTGGTGAATCTTTAGCGACATATGTTTTTCAAACCTATGATGACCATGGACGCACCATTGGTGATTCCTTGAATCCAGAAAAAATGCAGATCGATGCTTATGGAATTTTTAGTAACTATGTCCAATTGACCATTGATTCTCAGGTGAACACTACTTCGGAAGAAGGTGAGGATGTCATATGTTCTAGTTCTTGTCACTTTTGTCGTCACATTGAAAAGGAACAATGGCATCGCGTCAAAAAGGACATCATTCATCGGGTGGATGACATTGCTAAACATGGGAATGTGCTTTTTCTTTTTGATGGACCGGATGCTGTTTTATCCAGTTTGCCATCTTATTATTCGCGGCAAATTGTTTTAGAAACAAAAAATGGTATTGTCTACAAAGAATTAACGTGGCAAATCGGAAGAGTCTTTTCACTGAGGAGTACCATACATAAATGGTGTTATTGGATCTTCCGTTGGAATGTACCCATGCGCACATCCTCCTCAAAGTACTTTCACTTAATCTCTGTGAACTAGGCAACTACTTCATGATCTGTTCGTTTGAACATTAGAAATTATTAAGTATGTACATAAATTAATCAATCAACACATGAAAAGAAATCTACTTAAATCACTTTTTTTGGGACTGAGCATCTTATTCTTTGCTCAATTCTCTTTTGCACAATTAAACATCACTCCAGTGAGTGGACCTAACATGTGTGACGGAACAGCAGCACTTAGCAATCCATCTTCGGTTATTCAATCATCCATTACTTGGTATGGAAATGGAGCTATCATTGCTACCAATACCTATCAAATTGGAAATTTGTGTCCAGGTAATTATAACATATCCTTGGTACAGACGAATCCTACAGGCGGATTAGATTCCATAAATTATTCATTTTTAATATCTGGTGGAGTGAATCCATGTGCGAATTTCAATGCATCCATTACACAAACACCATGTTCGACACCAACCTCAAATGATGGTATCTTGAATGGTAATGCTACGGGTGGAACGCCGCCTTATTTTTATAGTTGGAGTAATGGTGCAATTACGCAAAACCTGAACAATTTATTGCCGGGGTACAATTATTGTTTACTCGTGCAAGATGCAGCTGGTTGTAATGTGACGGTCTGCGATTCATTGGAAATATTTAATTCAACGATGGGTGACACGATCGTTGTAAATGGTGCCAATTGTGGTCCATCAAATACAACTTTTTACACAGCAGCATTAGAGGATTGTAATTTTGATTTCAATGCTTGTGCTACTGCGAATTTGGCGTATGGTATGTACTTAAGCAATGATACAGTACAATCCGTTTGGAATTTCATCGATACAAACGGGATAGTAACCAATTACACCGTGAATATCAATGTTCCGAATGCGTATTCGTACAATTGTGTGAACCTTCAATTTACCTTATTCTGTTCAGTGAAATCCTTGGATGTGAAAACCATTGTGGTTAACGATGCGGTTGAATTAAGTGGAGTAAACGAAATCGTTAAAAATCCATTTAATGTAATCAACCCAATGGGGAATGAGTTAATTGTTCAATTTGATGAGGTGACTTCGGGAACGATACGTTTATACAACATGAATGGACAACTAGTGAAAACTCAATCTTTATCCTATGTTAAACAAGCGTCAATCAACACATCGAATTTACCGGCTGGAACGTACTTCTTCCAATTAGAAGTTGGTTCGACAGTTTACACACAGAAAGTGATCAAATAAGATTAACTCCACTAGATATTAATTAATAACTCAACACATGAAAAAACACATAATGAAATCATTGTTTTTATACTTTTTGTTTTTAGCTCAATCTTCATTTGGACAATTAAACATCGTACCAGCGAGCGCACCAAATGTGTGTGATGGAACAGCAGCATTTAACAATCCATCTGCAATCATACAGACATCCATTACTTGGTATGGAAATGGCGCGATTATCGCAACAAATACGTATCAAATCGGAAACCTCTGTCAAGGGAATTACACTGTTTCATACGTTCAAAGTAATCCTGCGGGAGGTCTTGATTCTTTGAGTGCATTCTTCATCATTGGAAATGGTGCAAATCCTTGTTCAACGCTCAATGCCACTTTAACGGCAGTACCTTCTGCCACTCAAACTTCAAATAATGGTGAGCTTTATTCTTCAGTAACGGGCGGGAATCCACCATATATGTATATGTGGAGTACTGGTGAAACGACTCAAAACGTTGCGAATTTAATGCCGGGGAATACGTATTGTCTTTTCGTTAATGATATGGCAGGATGTTCATTTCAGGTGTGTGAATTTGTAGACGCTGTTAATTCAACAATGGGTGATACCTTGGTGCTAAATAATGCCAATTGTGGTCCTGCATCGACAGGTTTATTTACGCAAGAATTAGAGGATTGTAATTTTGATTTCAATGCGTGTAATAATGCATTTATGTCAACATCAATGATGATTAACATTGATACCTTGCAAACCCAATGGAATTTTATTGACACCAATGGAGTGGCAACATATTACACAGTTAATTTTAACGTTCCGAATGCCTTAATGTATACTTGTTTAAACCTACAATTCACTTTATTCTGTTCAGTGAAATCCTTGGATGTGAAAACCATTGTGGTTAACGATGCGGCTCAGTTAAGTGGAGTAAACGAAATCGTTAAAAATCCATTTAATGTAATCAACCCTATGGGGAATGAGTTAACCGTTCAATTTGATGAGGTGACTTCGGGAACGATACGTTTGTACAACATGAATGGACAAATGGTGAAAACACAATCTTTATTCTCTGTTCAACAAGCAACAATCGCTACAACGAATTTGCCAACTGGAACGTACTTCTTCCAATTAGAGGTTGGTTCGACGGTTTACACACAGAAAGTGATTAAATAAGATTTCTACCAATAGATTTTAATGCCTTGACGAAATTGTCAGGGCATTTTTCATTTAGGAAAATTCAGCCACTACATTCGGATTTTTGGAATGGATAAAAAGTGTAACTTTGACTTGTGATGAAAAGAGCGCTTTCGGTTTTATTGTTGTTTTCCTTTTTTGCGTTGGTAACTCCGCGAAATTGGTGGCACGATTGCCATCATGGACAGATTTCCAAAAGCACCCAGTCGAAAGTTCATTTTGAGGATGGATCCTTTGATCTTTGCGATTTTGAGCTCGGATATTACACCGTACATTCCTTTCATTTTTTCCAGTCAGCGAAACCGTCCTATTGTTCAGTCATTTCGGCAGAACTATTAGATAAAGAAAGCATTTCCTTTCCTTCTTTTTCACTTCGAGGACCGCCTCAAAACGCTTAATTTTTGATGGATAGACCTTTGATTCAGATCATAGGTGATAAACAGCCTACTTGACCTTACGTTTCGTCCACCACGAAAGTATTCGGTTCGTGTAAACTGATTTTATCCATTTTTATTCGCCAAAAAGAACTTTTCCAGTTAGATCATGGCTTGAAAATCCATTTGGGAGTATTTATAAGTGTCTTAGAAGTAAATCACACATGAAATTTATTGCATTACTCGTAGCCTTTTTTGCATTGTCGACAAACGCACAAAAAGAATTATCAGGTTTTGTTAAAAGTAAACGAACAAACCTACCGATTGCCAATGCGCGCATTCACATAGAAGAAACAGGGGAATCCTCCATTTCGGATGAAACAGGCGCGTTTATGTTTCTTGGGGTTTATCCAGAAAGCATCCATTTGCATGTTTCTGCCATCGAATTTGAATCAAAAGTTTTGGCATTAACACAATCTGCGCAAGCCCTTGGACGACAGTATCTAGTGGTGAGCAAAATTGAAATTTATTTGGAAGAAAGGCATTTGGACCTTGAAGAAATTACGGTGTCAACCGGAATCAATGTTCAAAAAAATAAGAGTCCATTTCTGATTGAAACCCGAAAGTTGTCCGAATTGAATGGAATTTCCACCCTCAACATGGGAGAAGCATTAGCAAAGATTCCCGGGGTTTACCAATCCAGTTTTGGAAATGGCATTTCAAAACCGGTCATTCGAGGTTTACAAGGAATTCGTGTAGTCAGCTTGTTGAACGGCATGCGTATGGAAGGACAACAATGGGGCGGAGATCATGGAATGGGGATTTCTGAGATAGGAATCGGTTCAGTTGAAGTCATTAAAGGACCGGCCTCTTTATTGTATGGCGCGGATGCATTAGGTGGAGTCTTGTATTATTCCGATGAATCCTATGCCGCCGTACATTCTCAGTCGCTAAAGGTTCAATCCGTTTATCACAGCAATACAAACGGAGGAACGCTTCGAATGCTGTACAAGCAATCAAATCAGAAATTCCGGTTTTTAATCGGTGGAAGCTATGCCAATCATGCCGATTTTCAGTTGCCAAACCAGAAATTCGCTCAAAATTCGCGTTTCAACGAATCGGTTTTAAAGACAGCTCTTTCGTGGAACGGAAAAAACAAGGTGCATCACCTGCGTTATTCGTTTAATCATGTGATGAGTGGTTTGCCTGGACACACACATGACTCCATTCTCAATCCCCTCTCATTCCAGTCTGAGATACAACGTCGAAAACAAACGATTCCAGCTCAATTTTTTGATAATCATTATTTATCTTTTGAAAACAAATGGTTTTTAGAAAAAAACGAAGTGTCTCTTCTGCTCGGACAAACATTAAATCAATTGACCGAGTACGATGAGAAAGTCACGATTCCAGGAATTCAAATGCGCTTGTGGAATTCATTGTACACGGCTAAATGGACGCATACTTTTAGTGAAAACCTAAAAGTGGTCAATGGAATGCAAGGAATGTTTCAAAACAATGTCAATGGTCTTGATGCCACAGAACGCTTATTGCCAAATTCCCTTTCTTTTGACAATGGACTATTCTCGATGTGGATGTATTCCATGGATCGATGGAATTTTCAAGCAGGCTTGCGGTATGACTTAAGATACATCAAGACTTTGGAGGAGTTTAAAGGGAAACAAGCGATTTCAAAATCGTATGGAAGTCCAAATGCATCCATTGGTGCCATTTATTCCACAGACAAGTTTACCTTTAGAACGAATGTTTCAACGGGATATCGAGCGCCACATCCTTCTGAATTGTTAGCAAATGGCTTTCATCACGGTGCTCTACGCTACGAAATTGGTGATGAACAATTGCGTCCTGAACGCGCAAGTCAGTTGGACTTTAGTTTTGAAGTGAAAAAAGACCACTTCGTGTTGATTGTAAATCCATTTTTGAATACTATTCAGCAGTTTATTTACTTGCAACCAATCGATTCAATGGTGTCAAATCTGCCCGTTTTTGCATACAAACAGCTCGATCGAGTACTTTTTTATGGAAGTGATTTAGGATTGCATTACCATCCGCATTTTGCACATCATTTGCACATCGAAACAACGTATTCCTGCTTAAATGTGTTGACTGCGACGGATAGCAGTGTGTCGATGATTCCACCGGGTCGTTTCATGATGAGTTTTCGTTATCAGCTGGACCTAGGTAAAAAATTGCAAATGAAGGATGTGCTTGTTCAGTATACGCATATGAACAAACAAAATAGGATTGCTTTTAATGAGACAGAGAGTCCGGCCTATCAGTTACTCGATGCGTCCGTGCAATTAAAATGGAATGGAAAAACCCCAGTTGATATACAATTTGGCTGTAGGAATATTCTCAATACGAGCTACATCGATCACCTTTCCCGCCTAAAAAACATTTCCATGGCAAGTCCAGGAAGAAACATCTATATAAGTATCAATTTTAACATTAGTCATCAACTCAAAAATCAATAAGTATGAAAAAAGTAGTTTTATTCAGTGCATTTGCACTCAGTTTTCTTGTCACAACAAGTTCTTGTAATAAAAACAAATGCCACGATTGTCACTACGACAAGGCAGGAGCTGAAATTGAAATGGGTGAATATTGTGGCGATGAATTGAAACAGTTGGAAGCGCTAGGAACATTTACAGATTCTACAGGCACCTATACTGTTCATTGTCATGAACATTAATCAAATCAGTTGAACTTTTAAAAAGTGGCATAAAGGAACTTGTGCCACTTTTTCTTTTTTAAGAAATTTCGATTCCAAAAGGAATGAGGAGTCCAGCTAGTCCTTCTTGACTGAATTTCGCACCTTTCATTCGGTTATTCGATGGGTCAATGATATATCCTTGCGCGCCAGAAAAGTCTGACTTTTCAAGGTTGCTCATCAGAAATACAGATCCTGTTAAATTGCATCCATCAAAAGAAACACCTTCTAAACTAGCTTCCGTGAAATCTACTTCGATTAAACGTGAATTAGAAAAGCGTGAACCTTTCATTGGACATTGGTAAAAGAAGGAATAGTCTAATGTACAGGATTCAAACGTGCATTTTAGTCCATATGGATTACAGTCTTCAAAGTGAATACCCATTAACTTACAATCACGGAAATAGGCATCGCGAAAGGATGTTTTTTTACTGCGGATGGAACTTAGATCACAACTGATGAACTCGCAATCGACAAAGGTGAAATTCGATAAGTCAGCGCCGTTCAATTGGCACGATTGGAATACGCAATTTTCGTATTCCGCTGTTTTCATGTCAGCAAAGTTTAATCCTTCAAATGTTTGATCCGTTATGTAATCCATTAATGTAAGCGTTGAATAAGTTCGTAATTGTCAAATTCAATTCGAATCATGAAAACATCGGGATTATTAGCAAAGGTAATGGTACCATCCGCGTTGATGGTCTGTACAGATGGAATTAATTGCCCAGCTAGGTTGATCGCTTCGATATTGAGCACTTCAAAGAATTTTGTTTGACACACCATTTCACCGTTTTCGTTTTGATAAAAACAAGGAGTTTGAGTCGTGATATCTTCCAGGGAAACCGTATTAACCGTGATTTGTTGTTGAACGGTATCCATTCCGCATGCACCACTCGCGAACAAAGTAACGGTGTAAGTACCTTGGGTGTAGGTGTGTGTTGGATTTTGCCCGAATCCTAAAGGACTTCCATCTCCAAAGTCCCAAACAAGGTTTCCAGGTGAACTTGTCGTTGCGGCGAAAAGCACGTCGTAATCATTGACTCCAGCAACAAATGATGCGTTAAATAAAGAATCGTGATGTACTAATTTCCATGTTGGGATGCTGTCCAATACAATACTGCTAGCTACTTGTTGTAAAATTGCGCAGATTTGAGGATTCAATGTTGCGGTATAACTTGCTCCAACGCAAGATTTTTGAAAAAGGGAACTATAAAAAGTACAAGCTGCTAAATAAGATCCTTCTAGGCTAGGGTGGGAGCCATCTCCAGCGTATAAATTGATCGCTGGATAATTGTCACGTACATATTTCCAGGCAACACCAACCGGTGAAACGGATGCGTTGGTTGAATCTGCGATACGTAAGTATGCATTTCGCAAGCGTGTGTTCATTTTATCAAAGGTATTGATGGAATCCCATTGCGGGTCTCCAACTTGTCTTCCCCACGTCATGTAGTAATTCACTTGCGAACATTCGTTGGTAGCATAAACGCTATCGGAAATTTGTTGCGCATAAGGTAACGTTTGCTGGTTTACTTGATCGAATGGAAAACTTGGTTCCTGACTTTGACCTTGGAGCACCACGAAGTTCCATGGTTTCGAATGAATCTTGTTATAAGTTGTCGCGTCGAACGCATGAGATTGAAAAGTGAATCCACCATTCATTTTGCTGTCCATAAGCATATGGTCGCCCAATGATTCCGTTAAATCTTGGGCCATTTGAGGTAAATTATTTACGCTCAAATAACTATTCCCGATAAATAGGACGGAAATACTGTCTTGTGTCCATGAGAGTTGAATCATCAACACGAATAGGATACTTGCTATTAATTTCATGTGGCAAATTTACGGATTTTTTGGATGAGCGGTCAATGCATAAACCATAGGGATTTTATTCACTAAATGTTTCACTTGAAAACGATTGGGTTCAACTTCAATTAAATCATTCAAGCAATCATAAGGGGAGAAAGGGACTGATTATTATCTTTCTAAGAAATAAAAGAAAAATTTAAGGCCTAAATTCTTTTGATCTAAGCGTTTTAATTGATCAATGCTATATTTCTGCATGCCAATAGTGGCTCTGTTTTTTTTCCACCCGTTTTATTCCTTCAGTATCGGAATTATCTATTCTAGTTTGAATTTTGTTTCGAGGGTCGAATTCCAAAATATTGTAATATGCGTTACTCAATAATCGAGTACAGTTTTCATTTTGATTAGTTGCTTGTTGATTCCATGAAATACTTGTCTCGTGGAGGAGTCCATATTCAATCGGCTGCATGTAACCATTTAATACTGCAGCAAACAGCAACTTTTGGTAATTTGGAAATGAACAGGAAGAATGAAGAAGCACGGAAAATGAATATTTCGACACTAGTCCGTATTCCGTGGGGATTGAATTCGTAGAGCCAAAAAGTTGTTTTTCTTCCGCCGCATAAGGATCAACATGTCCAAAACGACGCATGAAATCTTCATAAACGGAATCCGTTGCTATTCCAATCAGGTTTTCATTTGGAAAGATTTCTTTAGATAAATATTCCTGTTTCAAATAGTCTCTAAATGAATCTTCAAATTGTGTGAATTGCGCTATTTTTTTTGAATCTCTTCCCATGTAAAATTTCAAACTATCACTTATGAAACACTTTTGATAGATAGAATCGCGCGCAATCAAATTGAATGTTTCTTTCTGACACGATTGGAATATCTTGACCACTTTCGGGTAAAAAGAAGTTGTTTCAATTTGCTGAAAGATTGGCGCTGACTTTAAGGCGGTAAATGGAAGTCCTAGTTCAAACGCTCGTTTTAAATACTCCACTACTTTTTTCTCATCTTTGAGGTAAAAGGCAATTTGCGCAGCGATGTAAGCGTCCTTCGCGAAATAGCGTGCTTTCGTGTGAAACGCTTTTTGATATTCTTTAAAACATTGCGCATCGTGGTTTAGCACAAACAATTCTTCCGCTTGATTAACATGACGGTAGTAATCCATTTGCTGTGAAAATAAAGAATTAGCACAGAAAAATATGATAACAAGAATTTTCATATTTCGAATTTACGATTTTTTTGGATGAGCGGTCAATGCATAAACCATAGGGATTTTATTCACTAAATGTTTCACTTGAAAACGATTGGGTTCAACTTCAATTAAATCATTCAAGCAATCATAAGGGGAGAAGGGGTATTCCGAGAAGTGATCGATAGTTAGTCCCGCTGTTTGAAGCGCTTGATATACTTCACTCAAACCATGATTCCAAGTAATGGTCGTATCAGTGATTTGAATTTCTTTATCCGCGTATGAACCTGAAACATCTTCAATGATGGGATTTTCCTGGAAATAATTATAGGCCACATGTTTAAAATCGTCATCGAACATCCAAACAACTGGATGAAAGTCTACAAAAATGAATTTTCCACCTGGCTTTAATCGTTCGGCGATGACCTTCGCCCATTTATCTAGGTCTGGTAGCCATCCAATCGTCCCGTAAGTCGTGTAAACGATGTCGAACTTCTCTGATAGGTGTTCTGATGTGCTATAGATATCGCAACAGATAAATCTAGCATCGATGCATAATTCCGCTGCGAGTATGTTGGCTTCTTTTATGGCTTTATCGGAAAAATCAATTCCCGTGACCTTTGCACCCATGCGTGCGAGCGAAAGTGTATCTTGACCAAAGTGACATTGTAGATGCAAAAGGCTTTTACCTTCTACATTACCTAAAAGTGCTAATTCGATTTCTTTCAAGGAACTTTTTCCTGCTCGAAAGGCATCCATTTCGTAGAAATCAGATGTTAAATGTCCTGCGACACGGTTGTTCCAGTTCGTACGATTTAATTCTAGAAAATTTTCTTCCATGATTGCTATGATAATTGAGTTCGCTCTTAAAAGGAAATATTCTTATTTATTTGATATTTTCCATACTTGAGGAAGTCCTTTGTTGTCGTATGAAAACACGTTAGTAGCGGACTTTTTTACTTTATAACGTTTAGATGATCCAAGTACAGTGATGTTTTTTTGTCCGTTTAAGTTTAATTGACTGACTGGAAGTTCTACAAGCATTACTTCGAAATCAAGGGGAATGAATAGCGCAAACAGTTCTTTTTGATCATTCTCAGTAAACACCCAGGTCCCTTGTTCTGTTTTTACTTCATAAGGAGCAACAGGATGCGACCCGTAAATCGCTGGACCGTTGATGTTCATCCAAGCGCCAATTTCCTCTAATCGTTGATAGGCAATCGAATCCCAATCGCCTTGTGCATTTGGTGCGATGTTCAGTAAGTAATTTCCTCCGCGTGAAACGATCAGGCAAAGATTTTCCAAAATTTTCGCTGTGGACTTATACTGATCATTCGGAACGTAACTCCAACTATTTGCCATTGTCATACATGATTCCCAAGGATAGGGAAGGGGTTTAGCTGGAATTTGTTGTTCAGGTGTTAAGTAATTTTGATTTGGACCTTCTACGGCTCGATCTACTACAATCAATCCCGGTTGTAATTTTCGAGCCTCACTCACCAAAGAATCCATTTTGATGTCTTGATTCACGGGTTTGTATCCCCATCTTGGCGATGTTGCCGTCATTGGTTGTACCCAGCCACCATCGAGCCATAACAAGTCTATTTTGCCGTAATCCTTCATTAACTCCATGATTTGATTGTGGGTGAATTGCACAAACGCTTCCCATTTTTTTGGTTTCTTGGTCAAGTCGTAATTTGGATTTCGGTCGTACGGTGGGAAAGTAGGATCCCAATAATCGTCATTGCTCCAGTCCGGTTTGCTGAAATACGCGCCGGTCCAAAGTCCTTCCTTGCGAAAAGCTTCGAAAACTTTTAGTGCAATATTGGCATTTGGATTCTTGGAAAATGGAGATTTTTCATTGGCAACAGTATAGTCTGTGTATTTTGAGTCAAACATACAGAATCCGTCATGGTGTTTCGTCGTGAAAACCATGTATTTCATTCCTGCATTATTTGCTGCTTGTGCCCATTTTTCAGGTTGGAATTGAGCGGGATTAAAAGTGGTTTGTAGGTTTTCATAGTTTTTCACGTAGCCGAAATAATCGTTTTTGAAGGGACCACGTCGAATACACCAGTCTTCATCCTCCGGACAAATGCTCCAACTTTCCACTACGCCTAATTGGGAATAAGTTCCCCAGTGCATCAAGAGTCCAAATTTGAAGTCCTGCCACGTTTCTAGTTTCGCTTGAACCAAAGGGTCTGTCGGAGGGTAGTAATTTTGTTCATGTTCTTGCGCTTGGATGTTGATCCAAAGTAAACTAGAAAAGATAAAAGTAACGTATGATTTCATTTTAGTGAATTTCAATTTCATCGATAAATAACCAGCCATTTCCATCGACACCGCGCCATTTTGGCAATGCTCCCGGATTAATGACCTCAATGTATATAAAGCGACCAGCAGTTTTGCGTGGAAGCGTTAATTGCAGCGGATACGTTCCTGTTGGCAGTTGTTTTCCTGCATCTGGATTTTCCATCGTTCCTTGAAACGTATTTGATGCTTCAAGCTCTGCCAGATTCTTTGCGATACGTACATTCAAACTTTCGGGGCCGACAATCCAAGCAGAGTTATTTTCTAAAAAGTTCAAGCGAATGTTCGAAATGGAATCCACTTTTCCAAGGTCAATGATCAATTCCGCATTTCGTCCTTGCCATCCTTGCCAATTGTATTGATAGTCCGTTGTCCCTTTAATGCCATTTATTAAGGGCTGAGCGCTGAAGAAAGTCAAGGTGTCAATCGAAGTCCCATCTGTCTTCTTGGCGCCGTCCTGATAGGATTTATCCGGCATACTCAAGTATTTCAATGTCCCATTAGAAGCAAGGTGAGTTACTTTTCCGTTTTTCCAATAGTCACGAGTGATTTGCTCGTATTCCTTTGGACTCCATTTAATTTCATGCAACAATTTGGGGCCGTTTTTTTGTGCCAATTTAATGAAGTCTGTAAGCATTTGATCGTAGGGATTATCCTTGGAATAAAAATACCAGTCTTTGCCAGCATCAGGCGATTTTGAAATTTCCAGGGATGCATAGCGCATACTTTGTTGTGCCATTTCCACCCGTTCCAGTTGCTTTTCGGTTAGTCCTTCCAGATTTTTCGCTTTTTGAAACATGTTGTGGTACCAATGAAGGTTTTCTGGTGATAAATATCCTTTAATGTGGGTCATCGGAGGTTCATATAAGGTCAGTGATTTCCCACTTTTTTGTAATTCACTGACTTCCCGATCGAGGATTTCTTTGATGATGGGACCGGCCGATCCATAATAATTTGTGAAAAATAGGTTTTTTAAACTATCCTCGTCAAGTGTTGGATCCCACATCCATTTCGATAATAGAAAACAACGCAACTCTTGCATTTCGGAGGAGGATTGGTTGTAACCTTGTTCGAAAAGCATGTTGACGCCATATTTTTTAAAAAGTTGGATGTTTTCTTGCAGGGTTGGCCAATTAGGAAAAGGCATGACCATGTGGGAGAAGTTGATGACATAGTCCCAAATCAAAATGTTTTGACTTATTTTCGACCAATCTGCTAAGTCCTTTTCAAAGCCAGATCCAGTTAATGATTTTGCTCTGTTCTCTTCAATCGTGCAGAGCATGATATTGACATTCGGCAATGGCTTCGTTACTTTTGGGGCAGTGCGAGAATATTGATAGGCCAAGGTTGAAATGACTTTATCTGGAAAGATTTTAGCGATTTCGTTCACAAAGCGAATGATGGTACCGGCATGCGACCCTTCCTCTTCGTCGATGTGAGCACATTTCTCGCATTCGCAAAAGTTGTAATTGTCCATTTGGCTAACACTCCAATATTTTTCATTCGGACGTTTGTTAACCTCTATTTGCAAAGCGTTACTCACATGAGAGAGTACTTCAGGATTACTCAAACACAATTGATCTTTCATACGCACACCGTTTCGAAGTGCATAGTATTCTGGATGTTTATCAAAATATGTTTCCGGTGGCAATAAACGGTGCAACGTATGAACCCATAATCCCCAACCGGGATGACGTTCAAAGTTTCCCGAACCTTGTCCATCGGTCAAATAAAACGATTCTGCATAACCTGATCGTCTTGCTTCACCGTAAAATACTTCGCGGTATTCAAAGGCTGGAACTTGCTCATATTTCGTGTAGGGAAGTGCTTTGATGCGCGCTTGCTTCGGAATGTAGGTTTCTTCTGCGCTAATGAATCGAATCCCAAACGAATGTTCTAATGTGTAATAAATGGCGTGTTCGATGGCTTGTTCTGTTGCGCCGTAAAAAACGATTGATTTACGGTTTGCGATGACACCGAATCCATCCGCTCCCCATTCTTTGGTGCGTTGAAATAATTGATCGTTTGGACGAGCAAAGTGTATTTCTAAGTCCGATTCAGTTTGGGTGATTTCGCGTAAATAAAAATCGAAGGTGGTGTTTAATTTAGGGTAGTAAACTTCTTGGGTGAAGGAAATAAAAACCGGAAAACAGGCAATAAGATTGAAAAGGAACTTCGTCATTTTAAGAAAATGTGTTTTTAATCGCGTTATTATTGATGAGTGATCGCATTTGTTTTCTCGGTCCATTCTTTAATACTGAGTTTGTAACTATTCAAACCAGCTTGACTTTTAATTATGGCATATTCGCCATAATTAAAATTTGGGTTGTATACGGTCTCCCAAACCCCAAGGTACTCAATGGTATTTCTATTTCTTAACCAGTCTGCAATAAAAAAATCACCATCTTTCGCTTTCAGCATATCTGTGAGCGAAATAAATTCATTTTCATTTTCGGAAATTATCGTAATTTCCTTTCCTTCCACATTGATTTTTTTGTTTTTTGGCATGACGATCTGAATTAGAATGAAGTTTAAAGCGTTTGAAAATTTAAAACGTCATAAATTAGATTATCGTATGTTTTCGTTTGTGAGAATTCCATTTCGTTAGTTTAATGAAAACCTCCTTTTCCTCGGTAAAGTTTCAAGGGTGTTTTGAGTTTTATTTTAATGACAGAAATCTCTGGGTCTAGTGAAGAAATAGGTACATCGAGGTAAAGTGTTCCTGGAACATAGCTCCAATCGATTTTACCGACAATTTTGTATGGGACGCTTGTATTCGTGCCGAGGATAGTGATGCTTTCGATTTCAGACATCAATCCTTTCAGTTGGACATTTACTTTTAAATTCGAAGTGGATACAGGAGAACTCTGAATGTTACCATACTGTATTTCTCGGGTTGCTTGATTTGACGTGTCGATTCCTACTGCTGGTATAAATAAGAAAATGGATAACGAATCATTTGAAAGGGTCGTATTTCCATGAAAATGTCCTTCAGGTAAACCAGCGACTGATCCGTATATTGCTTCTTTGTGTTTGGATGTCCAACTTCCTATTGCTTTTAATAAGTTCACTTGTTCTGTTGGAATGGTTCCATCTGCTTTTGGACCAATGTCTAACAATAAATTCCCGCCCATTCCAAGACATTCTGTGAAGATTTGCAGGACTTCATTGACTGTTTTCATGTTATGATCACTTGGACGATAGCCCCAATTGTCGTTGCTGGTCAAACATAGTTCCCATGTTTTGCGATCGGGATGTACGATTGGCATGTTCTGTTCTGGAGTATCGTAGTCACCGTAGGACTTCAATCTGCCATTTAAAATGGCGTTTGGATTACTTGAGTGAATAATTTGGTCAATTTTAGCTGCTTGCCATTCTTCTTCGGAATGTTCCCAATCCCCATCAAACCAAAATAAATCAGGCTTGAATTGCTGATTGATTTCTAGTATTTGTCCATGCATGAAGGATAAAAAACGATTCCAACGAACACTGTCGTCTTTGATTTGATAACGGTTGAAGTCTTTGAGGAATGTTGGGTAATCGTCGTGAGACCAATCCAAAAGGGAATAATAGGCGCCAAAATGCAGTCCTTCGTTGCGAACAGCCTCTACGAATGGTGTCATTAAATCGCGTTTCGCGGGAGTTTGATGAACGACGCTTAGTGGTAATTTTTCATTCCATAGAAAATTCTTGCTATACTTTTTGGTAAGCGTCGGAAGTGCCCATCCAAATTGTGGTGCTTTGGTGTGTGGTGTTTTTAATTTCGTATCCCATAATGCAACTCCATCATGATGTTGGGTGGTCATTACTGTGTATTGTGCGCCGCTTTCTTTGATCAACTTCGCCCACTCTTCCGGATGGTAATTTTCTGCTTTAAAGCCATTCAATTGTGACATGTAAGTTGGGTAGGGGACTCCTTTATTGTGGAATGCCCAACTTTCAGAAGTGCCGTCCACTGCGTAAATTCCCCAGTGGATAAAAATCCCGAGTTTGGCGTCTGAAAACCATGGTAGCGAATCAGATTTCGTCACTTTCTGAGCAAAGGATGCCTTGTAGAATAGGCCAATAAATAGTAAAAGGACCAATTTTTTCATGTCGTGAAGTTACAAATTCTGTCCTGAATCCTTGTTAAACAACCTAAACTGGTTTCGGCTGAATGAAATAAACCGATTGCTTAACAATTTTATCATATGCTTAGTCGATAAAATTCGGATAGTTGAATTACTTTTGTATGGAAATTTTGTTTTGAACTCCTTGAGGTGAACGATCTGTTAGCACCGAAACCAAAACAGGATTGCATGTCGACCCTTGACAATGAATAAAGTCTTAATTCTGAGTGTATTGTTGTTTCTATTTCGTGGAATTGAAGCACAACAATTAATCATCAATGAAGTTTCCCAGGGAACAGGTTCAAGTGAGTATGTGGAATTAGTGGTAATAGGCACACCAACTTGTGTTACGCCTGTTCCAAGTTTAGACTTGAGAAAAGTCATTATAGATGACAACAACGGTTATTTTGCTCCAGGATCAGGGACAGGAATTGCTGGAGGAGCGGTTCGATTTGCAAATATCCCATTTTGGCAAAGTATTCCACAAGGAACCTATATCGTTATTTACAATGATGCAAGTCCAAATACAAGTTTGCCAGCAGATGATAATACCATGGCTGATGGAAATTGTCGTTTGGTGATTCCAGCTAATTCTATGTTATTGGAAAAAACAACGGTGAGTCCAACGACTTCGAATCAATCATATCCACCAGATGTCAATTGGTCTTTGGGGGGATCTTGGTCACCATTAGCGATGTCTAATTCCGACGATTCTTTTCAAGTTCCAAATATTCCATCAACAGGGGTTCCATTTCACAGCGTAAGTTGGGGAAATAATTCGAGTAATGCCATTGTATATTTTGCTGGATCAGCTGCTGGAAAAGTATTTTCCTTTACAAATACTACATCAAATGATTGGAATTTAGTTGCAAACTGGACAAGTGCCGATGTTACCACTGGTCAAACACCGGGAATGGCGAATAATGCGGCGAATGATGCATGGATTGGAAGCATGAATCCACTTTGTAGTGTCAATCCAGGAATGACAATAAGTCCGGTAATATCCAATGAAACATGCATCAATCTATGTGATGGTTCCATTCAGACTTCTGTCACAAACGGACTTGCACCCTATACCTATAGTTGGTCAAACGGAGCAACGACGAGTTCGCTGGCAAATGTTTGTCCAGGAAACTATACCGTAACCGTCACAGGAGCCAACGGATGTTCCGTCATTGAAACATTCACAATCGCAGCAGGGGCACAAGGAGCGAACGCCAATATTTCTCAAGCAGGGCCGTTTACGAATCAAGATGCAGCCCAACAAATTCAAGCACTCAATCCAGGAGGAGTATGGACATCCACTTGCGGAGCTTGTTTGACTTCGAATGGTATGTTTAATCCACAAGTAGCAGGAATTGGAACGTGGCAAGTATGTTATCAACTGGGATCAGGTGCATGTGCAGATATGCAATGTATTTCCATCGTAGTAACAAATGGTTGCACGCCTCAAACTACGACGGAATCCATATCGATTTGTCCAGGTGATTCAGTTTTGATCAATGGGAACTGGGAAAATACAGCTGGTCAATACGCAGCAGCGTTTCAGGACATCAATCAATGCGATAGTACGCATATTGCAACGTTAACACTGTATAACAGCACACCATTGACCGAAAACATCACCTTATGTGAATTCGACTCTGTTTTAGTGTTCAATCAATGGGTTTTCAGTGCGCAGACTTTGACGCAAGTAGAACAAAATGGAAATGGATGTGATTATGTTCATAGCGTGAATGTTCAAATGGAAACATGTATCATTGAACCTTCGGTCATATTCATTCCTAATGTATTTACGCCAAATGGAGATATTGTCAACGATACCTTTGAAATCATCATACAAAACGGAAAAGTGGAGCGTGGATGGATTTTTAATCGTTGGGGCAACGTGGTTTGCACCTTTTCACCGACTCAACTTAAATGGGATGGTAAAGACGAGCGAACAGGAATCCCTGTTTTAGATGGCGTGTATACTTATATGTTGTACTTTAATCCTGGAGATACCGTAAAGGAGTTGTACCAAGGATTTGTAACCGTTATTAAATAATTAGTTTCAGGTATCTGTGATGGATACAAAAATCATCTCGAATTTCCTTGTATCTTTGCATTCAATGGGGCCGACCTTGGATTTGACAGCGATAGCGGTAGTCAAGTGTCAGCATGCAGAGGGTTGAGGTGAACCTCTTAAATATCTTGTCTCGAACAATAATTGACAACACGTCATACGCACTTGCT
>JBIIAG010000020.1:0-33453 GCA_044240055.1 Crocinitomicaceae bacterium
AAGCTAACAAAAGAATAGCAAACGCTTTTTTGATCCCTTTTCAGTTGTGAAATCTAAATTACCGCACGTAGGGACGACCATATTTTCGGTCATGTCTGCCCTGGCAAATGAATGCCAAGCAATCAATTTATCACAAGGATTTCCAAATTTTCCAATTGACCAACGGTTGAATGATTTGTTCAAAGAACAACTTGATTTAAACGTACATCAATACGCGCCTTTGTCCGGTTTAGTGGAATTGAGGGAGCAAATTACGCGGAAAATATTCTTGCATTACCAACGCGAACTCAATGCGTCCAACGTGTTAATCACGGCTGGGGCAACTCAAGCAATTTTTGCCACCATTCAAGCCGTGGTGCATCCGGGAGAAGAGGTGGTGATTTTGGATCCAAGTTACGATTGTTATGAAAGTCCTGTGCTTTTATCAGGGGCAAAACCAGTACGCATTCCATTAACGGAAGATTTTTTGCCGGATTGGGAGCGCATCCGTTCCAATGTATCCGATCGGACTAAGCTCATCATCACGAATAACCCTCACAATCCAAGTGGAAGGGTATGGGACAAAGAAGATTTTAAGGAACTTAAATCCTTATTGAACGATTTTCCAAATCTTTGGGTCTTATCCGATGAAGTGTATGAGTTCATTAGTTTCGAAAAGAAACACATTTCTGCACATCAAATAGATGGATTAAAGGATCGTTCCATTGTGGTTTCATCTTTCGGAAAAACCTTTCACGTCACAGGTTGGAAAATAGGCTATTTAACCGCACCGACAGAAGTGATGACGGAAATTCAAAAAGTACATCAATTTTTAGTGTTTTGTGTCAATAGTCCTGCACAAGCAACATTGGCTCGGTATTTACCTGAAACCGATTTAAGAATCCTAGGTTCTTTCTATCAGCAAAAAAGGGATTTTTTCTGTGAAGGGTTAAAAAACAGCCGATTTACCTTATTGCCCTCGGAGGGATCTTATTTTCAGGTGGCTTCATACAAAGACATATCCTCAGAATCGGATGTGGAGTTTTCTAAACGCATCACGAAAGAATTTGGTGTGGCAAGTATTCCACTTTCTGTTTTTCATGCGGATAGTCGAGATCAAAAGCTCATCCGTTTTTGTTTTGCGAAAGACGAAGAAACACTCACTGAAGCAACGCAACGCTTATGCAAGATTTAAGAATTACCTTCATTCAATTCGATCAATCATGGGAAAACATAGAAGCCAATGTTTCGAAAGTTTCGCTTTTCATGGATAGCATCGAAGACTGCGATCTAATCGTCCTTCCTGAGATGTTTCACACTTCCTTTTCCATGAATGTGGCTTTGGCTGAGGAATGGATAGACAACCCAATTTTGGCAAATTTGTGCGCCTGGTCGAAAATGAAGCAAGCAGCAATTTATACCTCGATGATGGTCAAAGAGAATGGCTGTTTTTTTAATCGAGGCGTATTTGTACAACCGAATGGTGAGGTGTCAACCTATGACAAAAGAAAAGCTTTCGGCTTAGGTGGCGAAGACCGTGTTTTCACATCGGGGAATCAGGAAACCATTGTCGAATACTTAGGTTGGAAATTTAACCTGCAAATTTGTTATGATTTGCGCTTTCCTGAGTTGATTCGAAATAGATTAGATGAAAATGGATTGCCAGCATATGATGTGCTCTTATACGTTGCGAATTGGCCTAGTAAACGTGCATTTCACTGGAAAACGTTACTTCAAGCCCGCGCGATTGAAAACCAATGCTACACGATTGGTGTAAATCGCATAGGAAACGATGGAAATAATCTAATGTACTCAGGTTCTTCAGCAATCTACAATGGCCTCGGTGAAACATTAATGGAATTAAACGACCAAGAATCTGTTCAGACAATCAGGCTTTCAAGGTTGGATATTGAAAATTTACGTATTCAATTGCCTTTTTTGAAGGATAGGAAATAGTTCGTATATTTGATAACAAGAAAAAACCCTTAAAAAATGAAAAAAGTTTTACTATCTGCTGTAGTGTTAGCGTCTTCTGTAATGGCTAATGCGCAAAAAGCACCTAAACTAGCAACATTCCAAGATTTGGTAAAAGCACCAATTCACGCTGGATCGATTGAATCAAATGAAAAAGCCTTGGGCGTAACCATTTGGTCGGATGATTTTTCTACTCCCGCAAATTGGACTGTAGATAACAACGGTCAAACTGGAATAGATTTTGGATGGAACATTAACAACACTTCTGAAGGTTGGTGGGCATCAGCAGCTGGAATCAATTCTACTTCAGGTGGTAACTATGCTGAGTTAGTAAATGGTGATGCACAAGCTGCTACTCAAGCGTTGAATGTTGTTTACACGATGACAACCGCAAATCCAATTGATGTTGCTACACTTGGTGGTTCAAATCAAATCTCTTTGCAATTTAATCAGTACGGTGCACGTTTCAATGACTTGCAAGAAATGTTGATCAGTACAAATGGAACAACTTGGGTTTCTGTTGGAGATAACTTAGATAAATCTGTACTTTCAGCTTCAGGGGGATCAGCATACTCAAATCCAGATTCAAAAACTGTCAATTTAGCTCCGTTTTTAACAGGTGCTCCAAGTCAACTTTGGATCCGTTTTCAATGGACAACAAACTACCCTAATTCAGCAACAAATCCAAACGTGTGGATTACATACGGATGGTATATCGACGATGTGAAATTGGTAACAAATCCAACAAATGATCTTGCCGTAACTGGTTCAGATTGGGGTTCTGTTGGACTACATTACTACCAAATTCCAACGGCACAGGTTGCACCAATTGATTTCTCTGCTGACATCTTTAACGGAGGTGTTAACAATCAATCAAATGTGAAATTGAACGTAAACGTGAACAGCGGAGCTTTTGTTGGATCAAGCGCACCAGTTTCAATTGTTTCTTTAGACACCTTGAATGTAACAGTTGCCACTCAATTCACACCTGCTGCTACAGTAGGTACATACACCGTAACACGCAATATTACTTCTGACTCTACAGATGATGTAGCATCTAACAATCAATTGTCTGATATCACATTTAATGTATCAAACTTCATTTACGCACGTGATAACAATGTCGTTTCCGGTAGTACATCGAACGGTGTTGATGGATTTGAAGCAGGTAACTTATTTGATATTTTCCAAGATGATTTATTGAAAGCAATCAATGTTCGCCTTCCAGGTGGAACAAGTGGCGCAACGGTTGGAACTGAAATTTACACAAAATTGTACTCAATTGACCCTGTTTCAGGTGACTTTGTTTATGAATCAGAATCAGCGCCTCTAGTGATAGCAACAAATAACTTAAACACAAACTTAGTGATGGCCTTAGATCCTTATGTAAATGTTACAGCTGGAACAACTTATTTGGCGGTTGTTGGTTCTTACACTGGTGGATTGAAAGTGTCAAATGCAGGTACATCTCCTGACCAAACATCTTTCTTCTTGGATGGAAATGACATCACAACTTCTACTTTATTCTACCAAAATGCAACTCCTTATGTACGTTTGAATTTTGATCCAGTTTTAGGAACAGAAGAAATCGAACAAGTTCAGCAAGCGGTGATTATGCCAAATCCTTCAAATGGAGTGGCTTCTTTACAATTTGACTTATTGAATGCTTCTGATGTAACAGTTTCAGTTTTGGATGTTGCTGGTAAAGAAGTTCAAAATACAACATTAAACCAATTGAATTCAGGAACACACAATGTGGCACTTGAATCAGCAAAATGGAATAGCGGGGTTTACTTTGTGAACATTACTTCTAACGGATCAGTGTTGACGAAAAAATTCGTTAAAAAATAATTGATGAATTGAAATTTTGAAAGGCCGGTATTCCCGGCCTTTTTTTGTTATGTGGGAATACGAAATAGGGTATCTAGGATTGTTTTTAAGCGCTTTTTTTGCAGCGACCATAATTCCTGTTGCCTCGGAAGCAGTTCTCCTTGGAATGCTCGCGTATCATTATGACCCGCTAGCATGTCTGGTAGTTGCATCGACCGGTAATACACTGGGAGCAATTCTGAATTATTACATCGGTTACCTTGCCAAACCAATCTGGTTAAAGAAAATACGGGTAACAATCACCCAAATTGAACAATGGAAGGAACGCGTTCATAAATATGGCGTCTGGCTTGCCCTGTTTTCTTGGCTCCCTTTGATCGGTGATCTTATCGGGGTTGTCCTTGGATTCTTTCGAGCGCCTAAAGTTTTAACCTTCTTGTTTTTTGCAATCGGTAAATTACTACGTTACGCAATCGTTATTTTACTTTACTTTCTTTTTTGAATCTTTTCGAATATTCAAATATTCTAAAACAGGATCTTGTTGTTTCATCAATTGCTGCAGGTTGATAGAAATTACATGGTCAGGTTCAATGGGATTTAACTCTATACGTGAAAGGGCCTTCGGAGTAAATTTTAATGTAGAAACCATAAGGTGAATGTTCGAATGCGTTAAGAAATAGGGAGCACTGTTTCCAAAGGTGCCGCCAATCCCACCCATACATTGAGTTCCAATGATTTCTCCACGGTTGTTGCTTTTAAACCAACCCGCAAATAAAACAGAAGCAGACATAGAGGAACCATTGGTAATTAACGTGCATTTTCCTTTATATCTATAGTTAAGATTGTTTTTAGGCGTGTAATCGTATAAAATTGTTCGTGTTGTTCCCAAAGGCGATTTGTAAAAATCATACTCTTGACTAATCAATCCATTTGGATAAACGTGTTCAGCTCGATTCATGAATTGCCATTCTTGGTAGAATGGAAGAGAGGCGAAACGATCGAAATGACTTCGTTTGTACAAGTAATTCATTTGTAAAGATGTCCCGTTTTGATTCAAATAACTTAAAACATACTCCTGTGCTCGTAGCATCCCGCCCAAGTTATCCCTTAAGTCAATGTATAATTCTTGAACATTGTTGCGCTTGATCTCTTTAAAACATGCGTCAATTTTTTTTTTGAATTTCTTTAGCGACATGTTATCAAAGGATTCAATCGTCAATACGCAACGATTATCCTTGTCCATAAAATAGTGAATAGGTCCTTCTAACTTTATACTTCGGTCTTTCAAATAATGCGAAGATTTTACATAATGCGCTTTTTCAACAACGGTGTCACCCTGAATATTGACAATCTTAAAGCTGGCAATATCTGTTAAGTTAGCGCGGTGTAATAAATTGAACGTAGCTCCAATTAATTTTTCGGCAATCTCTTCTCTTGCAATTTCTGCGTTGCCCTCTGTAAAGCTTAATCTTTTACTAATAGCAAATAAACTATCCATAGGAAAGGAATCAACTTGTAGTATTTCACTTCCAACAGGGATGTCATTTTTATAAATACTCTGTAAATAGAAATGACCATTGATGCGAACAACGAAAAAAGGAAGAACAGCTCGTTCCTTTGGACCTAAATACAAGTAATCCCTTGGATTTAAATTGGTATGTGAATCCTTCAATACGGCTAAATAAGCGGTGACAATTTGGATAAATTCAAACATCGTTTTCTCGCTAGAACAAGATGCCAATGCTTTTTTATATCCTGCAACAAATGCTTCTACACCACAATATAAACTTGGATTAGGATGAGTTTCAAGGATATGCTCATGCAATTGTTTAATGTCCGCTTTCATTGCTTCTGGACATAACTTTACTTGACTAATTTCATCTTTTGAATAACGAAAATATGATATACAGTCTTGTGTGTTTCCTAGAAATGGAAAAAGAAACAAAAGAACGAGTATAAGGTGGTATTTATGCATGAAAGAGTCGTTCGAAGTTAATAGATTTAGTTGAATTAATGCTACATTTGGTTTTCAAATTACCCAAGTTAACATGCACAAACAAACTATTTTTCTGACCCTTACAACGCTACTCCTACTTTCTTGTCACAGAAAAGATGAAAATTTCTGTTCTTGCATGAAGAAAAGCGAGGAGGTAAATACGTTGACAGAAAAAATTTGGCAGTTAAAAGGCGCCAAAAAGGATAGTCTCCAATTAAAAAAATTGATTACCTCGAAAAATAAGATGTGCGAAGCTTATTCGGATTTAAATGGAGAGGAATTGTTGAAATTGAAGCAAGACTGTAATTGAAATGGAAGAAACTAAAACTGTTTTAATCGCAGGTGGTTCTGGATTAATTGGAAAACAATTAACAAAGTTGCTGGAAGAACAGGGTTACTTGGTATACAAACTTTCGCGCAACGCCACAAAGCAAGGAGACATTCAATGGGATCCGAAATCAAAAAAAGTGGACGAAAAGCAACTAGGCCGGATTTACATATTAATTAATCTCGCTGGAGCGAATATTGGGGATAAGAATTGGACTTCTGCACGAAAAAAAGACTTAATCGACTCACGTGTTCAATCCACGGAATTTTTGAGTGAAATAGCCGCGAAAATGCCCAAATTAATCTATTATGTAGGTGCTTCCGGTGTAAATTGCTATGAGGAAAATCAACAAAAAATTTTTCAGGAATCGGATGATTATGGTTCGGATTTTCTCAGCACCCTTGTTCGTGACTGGGAAAATGCAAGTGACCGTTTCTCCGGAATTTGCCCATACATGAAGCTGCGGATTGCCATGGTTCTTTCAAGCGGAGGTGGCTCCCTAACAGCGATGAAAAGACCTATTTACTTTGGTCTTGGATCTCCACTTGGTACCGGAAATCAGTTTCATCCATGGATTCATATTGATGACTTATGCCGAATGATTTTATTTGGCATTGATAAGAAATTAGAAGGAACCTATAATGCAGTTGCTGATTGCGATACGAACCGAACAATGATGCAAGGAATTGCTAAATACATGCATCGCCCATTCTTTTTGCCTGCTGTCCCAAGTGCAATCCTTAAATTCATTTTAGGAGAACGGTCGATGCTTGTTCTTGCAAACTTGCGTGTTTCAAATGAAAAAATAAAAGCGACTGGCTTTGTATTTAAGTACGACAAGCTTAACAAAGCACTAAAAGCCTTGTTCTCCAAATAATTAATCATTTGTTAATAGTCAACTTCCATCTTCGAAATCCGAAAAAAGGTACTTTCAAAGAAAAAACGAATGGCTAAATCTCAAAAAATATTCGTCCTAGACACTTCTGTCTTATTACACGACTTCGATTCAATCTCAAATTTTGATGAACATCACGTCGCTATTCCAATAACGGTATTGGAAGAATTGGATAAGTTCAAAGTCGGTAACGATTCGAAAAACTTTTCTGCTAGAGAAGTTATCCGTTTCATTGATAGGCTATCCGGAAGTGGATCTTTGCAAGAGTGGATTCCACTCGGACCTGGCCTTGGTAATTTTAAAATCATCATGGAACATTCTCCGGATCGACTAGATGCGGAAGAGATTTATGGTTCCCATAAAAATGATCATAAAATCATTAATGCTGCGTTGTTCTTGCAAGAAAAGGAAAAACGTAAATCTGTTGTGCTGGTAACAAAGGATATTAATCTGCGCATAAAGTCAAAAGCGTTGGGATTGGTTGCGGAAGACTATCAAACAGGTAAAGTTCATTCGGATGAAATTCAAGCGTCAAGTACCTATAACATCGAAGGATTAGAATCTGCATACATCCGAGAAATTTTTACCAAAGGTAGCGTGCCAGAAGATGGAAACCTAGGAGAGAAAAAGGAAGTAAACGGATACTATATTCTTAAAAACGGTAAAACATCAGCGCTCGCTTTCTACAACCATTTAACTGATCGCGTTGATCGAATAGAGAAGGAATTTATTTACGGAATCAAGCCAAAAAATGCAGAACAAGCGTTTGCTTTTCATGCACTTTTAAATAATGACATCAAATTAGTAGCCTTACAAGGTGTGGCGGGAACAGGAAAAACACTGCTTGCTCTAGCTGCTGCACTCGAACAACAAAAATTGTACAACCAAGTAATCTTGGCGCGTCCAATAGTACCTTTATCCAACAAAGAAATTGGATTCTTACCGGGGGATGCGAATGATAAAATCGGTCCATACATGGAGCCACTTTGGGATAATTTAAAGTTTATTAAGTCCCAGTTTGGCGAAAATGAAAAAAAACATAAAGCCATTATGGAGATGCAAGATTCTGGAAAAATTATCATAACTCCACTAGCATTTATCCGAGGAAGAAGCCTTTCCAACATCATGTTTATAATCGATGAGGCACAGAATCTAACCCCTCATGAGGTGAAAACAATCATCACGCGAGCTGGCGAAAACACCAAAATTGTCTTCACGGGTGATGTGCACCAAATAGATACACCGTATTTAGATGAAAACAGTAATGGGTTGGCTTATTTGATCGACCGTTTAAAAGGCGAATCGCTATTTGCCCACATCAAACTTGAAAAAGGCGAACGCTCTGAACTGGCTAATCTAGCGAACGATTTACTTTAAAAGACTCATTGAATTCGAACTAATTCGCCAAAATACATGGTTTTTTCCGTTTTGGATTCCATGTACAGTTGAGAAATAGTGCTGCTTTTGGTTGGGAAATAAATGTCGATTAACTCGGTGAGAAATTCTGTATCAACCGTAGGTGAATAGGTATTCATAATGAGGAATCCATCATCTGCCAACAAACTAGAAGCGGTCATCATTAATTCATCGATTTTATCTTCTAATTTCCATTTTTCACCACTAGCTCCAATCCCCCATGCAGGTGGATCCATGATGATTCCTTTGTATTTGTTTTCGCGTTTGACTTCTCGCGCCGCAAATTTTAATGCATCTTCGTGAACCCACTTGATGTTTAATAATTTACATTCTTCCATGTTTCTTTTTGCCCAATTCAAAGTAGATTTTGCAGAATCAACATGAAAAGTCTCGGCTCCTTTCATTCGTGCCATACAAGAGGCAGCACCCGTGTAAGCAAAAAGGTTTAAAAAACGATCGTCCGCCGAAATATGTTCTTCGATAAATCGCCAGTTCGCTTCTTGTTCTGGAAATAATCCGATGTGTTTGAATTTTGTCAGGGAAAGGGTAAAGTTCAGTCGTTGGTATTTAATGGTCCATTCACTTGGAACATTTTTTTTCAAACATTTCCATTTGCCTTGCTGTGACTTTCCTTCAATGAATTCCCAATGAGCGAGGTTTCTCCATTCAGTAAAGGGCATTCCGCTATGAAAATAGGCCTGAACCTCGGGACGTATGGTGATGATTTTCCCCCATCTTTCCAATTTCTTGCCACCACCAGCATCTAATAGTTCGTAATCTGCCCATGGTTCGGCATAAATTCTTGGTATTTCACTCATCTATTAGCGCATTTTAGGCGTTTTCTTACGTCCACCCATCATTTGAGCCTGGCGCATTTGGTTTTTTGATGGCGCCATCTGTAATTGACCTTGCATTGTTTTGATTTGGTCGCGCATCATTCCATTTTTATCTAATTTTTTCGCTTCACCTAGTAAGGCAACAGCTTCGTTTTTTCTTCCGGTTTGTGCGCAAATTCCAGCCAAATGCATTCGAGCTACCGCATTATCTTCACCTGTTCTCAGGCCAAGTTCCATCGCTCTTCTCAATAATTTCTCGCTATTCGCAAAACCTAATTCTTGTCCGCCCATAACAGCTTTCAAAAACAACACATACGCATGTTGTCTTTTCGGAAGGTATTCTGGGTGTGAAATACGGTCAATATATTTCTTCGCTTTATCTGTATTTCCAACGCGCATTTGATTTAAAGCCAACAACACATTTTCGTTTCTAAAAAAGGAAAGAATGATTAAAGCGGTTACGAAAACAAACGTGATTCCCCAACCCCAATGTCCAGTAGCAAATAAGTATACGTTGAATCCAGTAGCAACTACAGCTAAAATAATACGGATGATAAATGCAATCATAATTTTTTTTTAATAGGTCAAGAATTAGTCAATGGTTGCGATACATTTTAGTTCTATCGCGATCGGTGTTGGCAAAGAATTGATTTCAACGGTTGTTCTACATGGTAAGTTATCTTTGAAATACTCTGCATAAATTCGATTGTATACCTGGAAATCTCGTTTCATGTGCACTAAAAATACGGTGACATCTACAAGTTGGTCCCAACTAGAACCAGATTCTTCAAGGATAATGCGCACATTATCAAATACACTTCTGCATTGCGCTTCGAAATCGAATTCAATGAAATTACCATTTTTATCTAATTTTAATCCAGGCACTGCTGAATCTGTATCATCGGAACCGGCAACTCTTGGACCAACACCGGATAAAAAAAGTAGGTTCCCAACGCGACGTGCATGCGGATACAACCCGACCGGCTTGGGCGCTTTATTTGTGGAAATTCGATTTTGTTCTGACATTTTCAATGCTTTCCGCAAATATACTAAAACCAATCGATTTTGCCTGCAAGATCTAAGTCCAACAAGGATACATGAAGATAATTATGTAACTTCGCTTTACATGGTGAATAAATCTGTACATATTGAACTTTCGATTGTCATCCCTACCTGCAATGAGGAGGGAAACATCTTGCCAATGTATGAACGGTTGATGACGGTTATGAATGAGATTCACGTTAGTAATTTTGAGTTCGTCTTTGTGGATGATGGTAGTTCGGACCAATCGTTAAACAACATTCAAGAATTACGCGTCAATGATAGCCGCGTTAAATTCATTCAACTAAGCCGAAATTTTGGACATCAAAATGCACTTAAAGCAGGACTAGATCATGCGCAAGGTGCAGCGGTAATTAGCATGGATGCAGATTTACAACATCCACCAGAACTCATTCCAATTCTTTTCGAAAAATGGAAGGCGGGATATGAAGTAGTTTATACCATTCGTAAGGATGATCAAAAAGTTCCTTTTTTGAAGAAATGGACATCTAAAGGTTTCTACCGTTTGACAAATAAATTGGCTGAGATTCCTATGGAGGAAGGAACCGCGGATTTCCGATTGTTAGACCGAAAAGTGGTTGATGCACTCAAAAAATTTACGGAGTCCCATTTATTTTTGAGGGGAATCATCCCTTCTTTAGGGTTCAAACAAATTGGGATCCCTTACATGCCACATGCGCGCGTTTCCGGCAAGACCAAGTATTCATTTTCAAAAATGCTCAATTTTGCTTTAACTGGAATCACATCTTCTAGCGCAAAACCGCTGTATTTTTCCATTTATACAGGTTTGTTTTTTGCTCTTTTAGCCTTTTTATATGGATTGTATGCTATTTACCTTGCTGCGTTCACAAGTGAGGCAATTACTGGCTGGACTTCCATTATAGCATCGATTTTGTTTATCGGAGGAATCCAATTGATTATGATTGGAATTTTAGGAATTTACTTAGGTAAGTTATTCATTCAAAGTAAAAACCGCCCCCTTTATTTGATTACTGAAAAAGAATTAGACTGATGATCACCAAACTACTAAATTTGCCAATAAGGTATCAAGCGTTGTTTTTACTCATGGTACTTTTTTCGCTTTACGGTGTGTTTGATCATTTTTTTGACGGGATTTTACCCATCCATGAATGGCGAAAAACAGACTCTCTTTCAATTGCGTTAAATTATGCAAAGGGCGCTCCTTTTCTAGAGCCCCAAACACAATTGATTTTAGCGAATGGAACACGTAATGCTACTTCGGAATTCCCAATTATCTATTTTATTCTAGGAAAGTTATGGCAAGTATTTGGCTATCATGAGTGGATGGCTAAAGCATTATCGATTTCCATTCTTTTCATCGCGATTTCTTTGTTTAGTGAGGTCATGGAATTTCTCTTCCAACAAAAAAGGAAAGCCCTTCTCTTCGTTTTTTTAATCGCGAGTTCTCCAGTCCTATTATTTTATTCTGATTCCATATTGCCCAACGTATTTGCCTTTGCTTTTGTGCTGTTAGGAGCGTATGGAACCTTTAAATTTATTGGATCGAAACAAGTGTTTTGGTTAGGATTTCTCACTTTGTTTTTCTCACTAGCCGTATTGTTAAAAATAACAGCACTGATTTGCTTACTCACTTTTGCTGGTGCTTACTTTTTCTATACCCTATTTAATCAAGCTCAATCATTTAAAGCACAGTCATACTTTTGGTTTTCGTTCCTCCTTTCTTTTATATTGATTTTGGTGACAAGTTACCTTTGGTATTCTTATGCCATTCGGTATAACGAAAAAGTCGGTTCGGATTTGTTTTCGACAACTGTTCGTCCAATTTGGGAAGTAGATGCAGAAACACGTAAAGCAATTTGGCAGCACTTTTGGAAACACATGCTACCTGGACTTTTCCACCCGAGTATGTTGTTATTGTCCGTGATATTCTTTGTTTATGCTGCGTGGAAAAAATGGATTCATTCCTATGTAATCTGGCTATTCATTATTGGTTTATTTGGACTAGTTGCTTATTTTATACTTTGGTTCTGGGTCTTTGATGTGCATGATTATTACCTCATAGAAATGTTGTTTTTCCCGCTCATTCTTTTCTATGTATTGATTCAATTTGGAGGTCGAATAAGCCGTTCTGAAAATTATCGACGCATCATTTTTGCCTCTTGGATTGCACTTGCTTTTTTACAAGCAATTTCTTTAGCACATTGGTCCTTCGGAAAAGAAAATATCTTAACGAAAAACACTCCGTTTGTTAGTCAATTTGTTAAAGGAAATTGGGGTTACTTTCATTTTTATCACCGTGAGCACCTTGGTCAGTTACAAGCTTCTGCAAAAGAAATCCAACAAATAATTCCTAAAAGCGATACCATTCTTTGTTTATCAGATTCTTCACCTAATATTCAGTTATACACTTTAGGTAGAATTGGGTATACCCATTTCAGCTTGCGAGAATCTTTTCCTAATGAGACAGAACAAATCAAACAGATTATTCGAAAAGGAGCAAACTTTGCTGTAGTGATTCATGAAGCGAACTGGGAACCAAACAAGGATTGGGAACCGTTTCTAACGAAACTCGCTTTCCAAAAAGGAAACGTCTATGTATTTGATTTGCGTCATATTTAATTAAAATGTCAATTTCCACCCAATTTAATCTTTAAACCTACGTTATACTAACAACATGAAATGGACCCTTTGCTTATTTATCTGCCTTTCCACCTTTTTTTTAAGGGCTCAGATAGGCACCGGTACTTGGAAGCTTCACGTTTCAACATCTAAGGCAATCGATGTCGTTGCTTCTGAAAATGAAGTCTTTACTGCATATGTAAACGGTATGTCGATCTACACGATTGATACCGAAGAACACCGCCTTTTAACAGCTTTAAATGGTTTGTCTGACATTGAAATCTCATGCCTTTATTACGATGAAATTGAACAAGCGGTTTACATAGGATACACGAATGGTAATATTGATAAGTATAAAAATGGCGAGATAATTAATATCCCCGCCATTAAACTAGCCCAACTTTCAGTATCAAAGCGCATCAATCGTTTTGAACGAAATGGCTCATATGTTTATGCAGCGAATGATTTCTCAATCGTGCAACTGGATGCAGCCAAAAATGAAGTAAAAGAAACGTTTTATCCAACAAATTCTACTGAACGAATTGTTGATGTGGTCATCTATCAAGATTCAATTTATGCCTTAACACCGACACAACTTTTCAAAGGATTTCTTCTGAATCCCATTCTACCCGATTATTCTCAATGGGTAAGAGATATTCGCCTTCCGTATCAAACGGCGAATGATTACAAGGAAATGGAATTGTTTAACAACCGGATTGTCGTTTTAAAAAAATCAGTCGATTATGGTACCGATTCCGTTTTCCGAATCAATGCTTCTGATTTAGAATTGGTGACAACCATGTCTTTTACTGTTGAAATTAACTCAATCAATGTCGTAGATAATTACTTGTCCATAAATATTGATGGGGTGATTAATTTATACAACGACAACCTTCAAATTCCCGAATCTTACGGTTCTGGAAACTTTAGTGTTTGGTTCTCTTCTTCTCGAACAGCACGAAATCAAACTGGATTATGGTCTGCTGACATGAATTTTGGATTAGTCATGTATCCAACTGAAATAGCATACAAAACGTACCCAATCGAAGGCTCTAAAAACAACCAATTTTATGCCATGGATGCACAAAAAGGAAAATTGGCGATTGCTTCCGGACGAATAAATGGTAACTCACCGGGTTTTACCAGAAATGGCGTTCATTTTTTTCAAAATTCTCATTGGGATTTGTTAAACGTTACCAATGTTTCACAATGGCCACAATCTGATACTTGGGATTTTATTGATGTAGCAATTAATCCAACTGATACATCTGAGGTTGCAATGAGTACTTATTCATACCTTCCATTAACCTTAATGAATGCTACTGACACTTTAGTTTTTAATGGTGCAAATTCCCCAATAAAACCTACTAGTATTGGAAACGGATGGAGCCTCGTGTCAGATGTATTATTTGATAAGCGAGGTAATTTATGGGCTTTGAATGGCTATTCTGAAAATCCCTTGAACGTCCGTGATATTTCAGGTGCTTGGTATAGTTTTGAATGTGGACAAAATGCAAAGAATAAGTTTACAACCAAAATGATTCAAGATTTTGATGAAATTATTTGGTTTGCAACGAAATCAGATGGCATTATAGGCTACCAGAACAATGGAACAATTTCTGACCCAAGCGATGATAAGTTTATTTCATTAGATGAAGGGGAATTCAGCGGGAATTTACCTTCAACGGCTGTTACTGCTTTAGCTGCAGATTTTGACGGTGAACTTTGGATTGGAACCGAAACTGGTTTTGCTATTTTATACAATGCAGCTAATGCATTTGATGCACAACCTGGAGATTATAATGCACAACAAATTAAGGTCAATTTTGAGGGAAATGGGGAATATGTACTTGGCAAAACACATATTACAGATATCGAAGTTGATGGAGGTAATCGAAAGTGGATGGCAACAGCAAATGGAGGCATTATCTTGTTGTCTGAGGATGGCTCTGAAATCCTTGAGCAATTTACTACGGATAATTCTCCTATTATTTCCAATACAATATTTGACCTCCAATTGAATCAAGAAACTGGAGAATTGTTCATAATAACAGATAAAGGACTTGTTTCTTACCGAACAAATGCAACGTACGAAGACCCAGAATATTCGAATGTAGTTGTCTTCCCTAATCCAGTAAAACCGAATTTTTTTGGACCAGTAACTATTCAGGGAATTCGTTTTGATTCCGATGTGAAAGTAACGGATGTAGCTGGAAATCTCATTTACCGAACAACATCAAATGGAGGAACGGCAACGTGGAACGGACAAAACCTAAATGGTGAAAAGGTACCAACAGGCGTTTATTTCATTTGGACAGCTACTAATTTCGATGGAAGAGATAAGAAAGTTGGTAAAGTCATGGTCATCCGCTAGACTTATTGCAAAACATCCTTATTTTTGATAAAAAACATCATGAAAAAAATCTTTTTCTCCTCTTTATTTATTCTGTTTACGCAACAAGCATTTTCCCAAAAAGTGTACTCTGTTAATTATGCCAATCAGGCGGATGTAAAAGTGTATGTGGTGAAATATGAAAACCAAGCAGATCTGAAAGTCTTTAAAGTTAAATACGAAAACCAGACTGGTGAAAATAATGGCAAATGGTTTTTTACGCAATATGAAAATCAAGCTAAAAAAACCATCTTTTTTGTTCCCTATGAGAATCAGGCGGATTTAAAAATATTCTTTGTGGATTATGAGAATCAAGCCGGATGGAGAAATGCTGCTAAAAAGCAACTTTTGTACTAAATGGCAACTATCGACCTGCTTCTAGAGTGGACAGCTGCTGTAATTGGCGCTATATACCTCTTTCTAGTAGCAAAAAAGAACAAATGGGCTTGGTTATCCGGCGGAATCAGTTCCTTCATTTATATTTTTGTTTTTTATCGTTCCAATTTACCTGCACAGTCTTTTTTATCCATAGCCTATGTGCTTTTGAGCGCTTTCGCCTTTTGGTCCTGGAATCGAGAAAGCGAGGTTACTATAATATCTTGGAAGCTAAGAAATCACCTGTTCTCGATTCAACTCATTCTTTTGATCGGCGGATTTATTTCCTGGTATAAACTTGGGTCTTTCTATGATTTTATGGAAAAAGAAACCTATGTCATGGATGTTTTCATTGCTTTATTTTCCTTGTTTGCGACGATTCTTGGCGTACTCAAGGAAAAATCCAATTGGATCTATTGGTTATTCATTAACCTAGCTTGTATCATGTTGTACCTGAATGCAGCATTATATGCAACAACCATACTTTATGCTGCTTATTTCCTTCTTGGTATTTATGGACTTCGCGAGTGGAACAAAAAACCGATTGCATCATGAGAATCGCGTTCACTGGTCCAGAATCTTGCGGAAAATCAACCATGGCTCAATGGTGCGCGCAACAGTTTGACCTCCCATTGAGCAAGGAATTTGCGCGTGAATACCTAGAAGATAAAATCGCCTATGAAAGGAATGATTTAGATGAAATTACTAATGGTCAGCTAGCTGATTGGCTATTAAACGGCGATCACTTCGTCGCAGATACAGAAATGACGGTGATGAAAATATGGTCTGAATACCGCTATCAAGAAGTGTCCACGGCGATTCTTGATGCCTGCGAAAAGCAAATCTTTGACCACTACTTCCTTTGCGCTCCAGATATTCCTTGGGAACCAGACCCGTTGAGAGAGAATCCTTCGAACCGTCAAGAATTATTCGAACTTTTTGAAATGGAATTAATAAAAATGAATCGTCCCTTTACCATTCTGAAAGGTTCTTTGAAAGATCGACAAAATGTAGTAAATGTCACCCTTAAGAAAGTCCAAAAACCGTAACTTTGTAGCATGAAACGCACTTTCTTTTTAGGTTTACTTTTACTCGTTTGCATTCCAATTGCTTACTATTTCACAAGTTCAAAAAAAGAAAAACCTTTGCCAATCATTAATCCAATAGATGTCAATGAAGAAATGGTCGATCCGGAACTACTTCGCTTGGGTTTTGGACACCACATTGGATCGTTTTCTTTTCAAAATCAGGATGGAAAAATCATTTCTACGCAAGAGATGAAAGGAAAAATAGCGGTTGTTGAATATTTTTTCACCACTTGCAAGAGTATTTGCCCCATTATGAATCAGCAAATGCAACGTGTAAATGTGGCTTTTAAAGGAGATAAAGACGTTCGGATTTTCAGTTTTACTGTGGATCCTGAAACAGATGATGTCGTGCAAATGAAAAAATATGCAAATAGTCATCAGGCGACTTCTGGAAAATGGCATTTTTTAACGGGTAAAAAAGAAGACCTTTACGCACTTGCACGTAAATCCTTTTTTGTCCTTAAACCAGCCGAGGCACAAAACCTTGGGGATGCCGGGAGTGATTTTATTCACACCAATAATTTTGTTTTGGTGGATAAACAATTAAGAATTCGCGGTTATTATGATGGAACATCGGTAAAAGAGGTAAATCAGCTCATTTCAGACATCAAACGCTTGCAAAAAGAGTGATTGAAAGGAATACCGAACACTTTTCTCTATCTTTGCTTGAATTATGAGAAATACACGCGGAACATCGAGAGGAAATCAATCAACGGATAAACGACCGGCTGCGGCTGGTAGAAAGCCCGTTGCATCCAAACGACCAGCAACAGACAAAAAAACATCAACGGATAAAAAGAGTCCTACGGATAAAAAAACAGTTACGGATCGTGACAAAAGAAAATACATTGACTATAAAATCAAAGTAAAAAAAGGTGATCCTTTGCCTTCTTTTAATGAAGATCAAGTTCGATTGAACAAATATTTGTCCAATGCAGGCATTTGTTCAAGAAGGGAAGCAGATGTACTTATTCAAACGGGGGTTGTATCTGTGAATGGAAAAATTGTCACAGAGTTAGGATACAAAATAGCTCCGGAAGATGTCATTCAATACGATGGCGAAACAATTAATGCGGAAACAAAACGCTATGTTTTGTTAAATAAACCAAAAGGATTCATCACAACAATGGATGATCCAAGAGGGCGTAAAACTGTCATGACTTTGGTGAAAAAAGCGTGCCGTGAACGCATTTATCCGGTTGGACGTCTAGACCGTGAAACCACAGGATTACTCTTGTTTACAAACGATGGTGACATGGCCAAGAAATTGACCCATCCCCGCTACCAAGCAAAGAAAATTTACCATGTCGAGTTAAATAAACCAGTGACCAAAGAGGACATGGAAAAATTGATGCGTGGAGTTGATTTGGAAGATGGTAAAGCACGTGTAGATGAGGTTTCTTATATTGAGAACGGTAATTCTACGGAGGTTGGCGTAGAAATCCATTCTGGAAAAAACCGAATTGTACGAAGACTTTTTGAAGCTATGGGATACGTCGTGGTGAAATTAGACCGCGTTCAATTTGCCGGATTAACGAAAAAAGACCTCCCTCGTGGATTTTATAGACATTTAACTGAGCAGGAAGTTTCTTTCTTAAAAATGACCAAATAATGAAACGCTTCGGAATATACTTAGCACTTTTCTCCATTGTTTTTTTTGGAATAAATGCTTGTTCTAATTCTACAGAATACACGTCCAAGAATCCAAATGCGGCATATTTTTACCCGCTTGACACGATTCCAAAAATTTACCTTTATAGAGACATAAATGGTGGACTTGAAGAAGAATTCCACCGTATTTATGCCTTGAAGGACAATGAAGGCGAACACGTGATTGTTGAGGTTTATGCGAGCGATGGTAGAATTCGCGAAGCTTATAACTACAACATCGACTCCTTGAATCTGCAAGATTATATGGTGGTGGATATTCAACAGGAAAAAGAAAAAGCACTACTTTATAAGGATAAATTGTTCCCGATGAACTTAAACGAGCAAACGTGGTTTGCTGCTAAATTCCGTGGTATAACAGATTCAACCGTTATGCTGAGCGAGGTGAAACGACGTTTTAAACAAAACAAGAAACACACCGTCATGGATGATGGAAATATAGCGACTCTTGTATTTAATGATGAAGTAAAATTGACTGTTTTAAATCCGTTTACCAAAAAGGAGCAAGCGAATAGTGCAAAGAGAATTTCATACTTTGCAGAAGGTTTTGGCTTGGTAGAATGGCATAGTATAAGCAAAAGCACGCATTTCAAACTTGAACAGGTATTGAGTCAAGAAGAATGGATAAAAATGATAGCGCGATGAAAAATATTCTCCTCTTATTCATGGTGATGTTAATTTCAACATCATGGTCACAACAAACAAGTAAAAATAATAAACGTTCAACGGCAAAAGGCTCTATGTTTTTTTATTGGGGATATAACCGAAGTGCATATTCCAAAAGTAATTTGCGCTTCATTGGCCCAGGTTATGACTTCACTTTGAAAGGGGTGCAAGCGAAAGATCGACCATCTGAGGATATCAAAACCTATGTTAGTTTAACCGATTTCACTGTACCACAATTCAACTTCAGAATCGGCTACAATATCAAAAAAAATTGGGCATTATCATTGGGATATGACCACATGAAGTACGTAATGAAAGCTGGTCCAACCTATTTTCTTAATGGAACCATTAATCCTGGAATTGATCCTGTAACGAATTGGTCAGGAACGTACAATAATGAACCAGTGGTAACAAATGGTGATACGTTTCATTATGAAAACACCAACGGTTTAAATTACATTCATGCCGACATTTCCAATGTCTTTAAAGTATATCAATCAGATAAAGGACACGTTGCTTTAACCACTTTATGGGGCTTTGGTGCAGGACCAGTGTTGTCTTTTAATGACTTTACTTTTGCAGGTCAAAAAAACATGGCAACGGTTTCTATATCAGGATTTGGAGTTTCTGCACATGCAGGGTTACGAGCGGAATTTTTCAGAAGAGTATTTATTCAAACAAATTTAACAGCCGGCTTTATTGATCAAGTTCGCGTGAAAACAAGACCAAATGATTATGATTCTCATGCAAAGCAGGTATTTGTTTATAGTGAGGGAAATATCGTTATTGGAGCTTTATTCTACTTGAATAAAGGCGATAAATGTGGAACCTGTCCATTTCAATAAGCAATGAAGTTTTTGATTGTTGGATTGGGTAATCCGGGAAAAGAATACGAAGAAACACGCCATAACATTGGCTTCAAAGTGGTGGATGAACTCGCTAAAGAATTAGGCGCAACGTTTTCATTAGATAAAGCTGCTTTTCGTGCTGAAGTGAAGTTCAAAGGACGAACGTTGGTCTTAATTAAACCCATTACTTTCATGAATCTTTCTGGGAAAGCGGTGAATTATTGGCTTCAAGCAGAAAAAATCGATCAGAAAAATCTGTTAGTTATCACCGATGATATCGCCTTACCATTCGGCAAATTGCGGATGAAAGGTAAAGGTAGTGATGGCGGTCACAACGGATTGAAAGATATACAAGCAGTTCTCAAAACAGTTGAATATACTCGATTAAGGTTTGGTGTTGGGAATGACTTCTCCAAAGGTAGACAAGCAGATTATGTCCTAGGTGAATGGTCAAAAGATGAACAATTGGCTCTTCCTGAGCGCATTGAAACGGCGACAGAATTTATCAAAAGTTTCTCCTTTGTAGGTTTGGACATGACTATGACCACATGGAACGGTAGGTAATTCCAATATTAACAATTTGTTAAGTCGTGGATTTTTTGTACATTCGAAAAAATCTACTGCTTCATGATTAAACCATTACTCGGAATATTTCTTTGTTATTTTTCAGTTGCATATTCTCAATATTGCGTACAAAACGTCGGGCCAACTACTACAATTGATTCCAATGTAGAACTCGTTCAAATTTCAGGTGCATCTGGAAACATTAATTACACAGGTTGTCCAGGGATTGTAGGTTTACAAGACCTTACAGCACTTTCTGTTTCATTAAATGCTGGTGGAAACTACTTACTTAATGTAAAATTTGGAACGTGTGGAGGAAATTATGCCGGTGTTGGTGAAGTCTGGATTGATTTCGATCAAAATGGAAATTTCGACCCTTATGAATCCATTGGTACTTGGACAGGAACCCCTCCGGTAGCTACTTCTTCCTTTAATTTCGTTGTTCCTGCAACTGCTCAAAATGGACTTACGCGCATGCGTATCATGCAGAGAGAGGCTGGTACATTGCCGTTAAATCCTTGCGGAACATACTCATGGGGTTCTGTTATGGATTTCGGAATAACGATTGGCAATGGAATTGATTGTACTGGATTTATTGGTGATGATCAAAATGACCCAATTCAAGTAAATAACATGCCTTATACGGATACGAGAGATAACTCCTACTGTTATTCAAATAACAATTACGTGTATCCTTCTCCAGATATTTATTACAAATTTGATCCAAATCCACTGATTCATTCCGTTCATGCATCCCTTTGCGGATCTTCATTTGATACATTCATGAGCGTGGTCGATATGAATGGAAATGTCATAGCCTTTAATGATGATGCCGCAAATTGTGGTAGTCAATCAGCGTTAACTTTTGAAACAGCAGGACTAGGTTCTGTTTATATCATCGTGGAGGGTTGGGGCATTGAAATGGGGAATTATACCTTGACACTAGATGCAAATTATGTCGGACTTGCTGAAGATGACTTAACTCCACTTCGGATTTTTCCAAACCCATCAAATGGCTCCATTTCCTTAAATAAAGCAATTGGTACCGCCCGATTATATCATGTGAATGGAACGTTCCTGGGCAGCTTTAATACAGATCACTCTTTGATGCTTGATTTGACTTCTTTTCAAGCGGGAAGCTATTTCTTGCAATCGGAGGATGGATCAGTAACAGAGAAAATAAACTTGGTCAAATGAGAAGCGTATTTACAATACTAGTTTGCCTTTTTTCTATAAGTGTACACGCACAATTTTGGATTCAAAAATCTTCTTTTGCAGGAGTTGGTCGCCACCGCGCAGTTGGTTGTGCAACGGAAAACAAAGGGTACCTTGGTCAAGGACATGTCAATGGGACGGGAGTAGATATTTCTTACAAAGATTGGTGGGAATATGATCCATCTGCGGACACATGGTCGCAACGCGCTAATTATCCTGTAAACAACCATGGTGCAACAAGTTTTGTCGTGAATGATCAACCTTGCGTAGGTGGAGGATCTGCATTAAATGGAGAATTTTACAAATTCGATCCAACTCAAAACATATGGACTCCCATAGCACCTTGTCCATTTTTTAATCCAGGGGATACACAAGGGTTTTCAGTCAATAATAAAGGATATGTATATGTCGGTACAACCATGGCCGAATATGACCCAAGTAGCAATAGTTGGTCCTTGAAAGCCACACCGCCAATGGCATTTGGATCTTGGACTTGTTCCTTTACCATTGAAGGAAGCGGTTATGTAAAAGCTGGAAATAAGTTATATGAGTATAAACCAGAACACGATACTTGGACACAACGGGCGAACTTCCCGGGTATAAGTACTGGAGGAAGTTCGGGCTTCTCAATTTTGCAACGTGGATACGTTACGTGCGGTTATGTAGGAGCTTTATCTACCGTTACTAGTCAGGTTTGGTCCTTTTATCCTGGAACAAATACTTGGCAACTTGAGTTGGAGTTCCCTGGAACAAAACGCAGATTCCCCGTTGCATTCGCGATTCATAATAGAGGATATTTTGGAACAGGAACGAATGGAATTAACTTGAATGATTTTTGGCAATACAATCCAACATTAAATACCAATGAACTTTCGGAAAACGAAGAAGTTCAATGGAAAATTTATCCAAATCCAAGTACAGAATTCATAGATATTGAATGGCCAAGTGAAATTTCTATGGGAGATATTATAGAAGTTAGATCCCTAACTGGACAAATCATTCAACGCCTAGAATTACATGAGGTAATAACGCGTGTAGATGTATCCTATTTGGTTTCCGGGACCTATTTTTTAAGTGTCCAAAACCAAGGCAAGCAGTTAAGTAAAATGTTTAAAGTCTTGTAAAATGAAACAGAACATTTACTTTCTAATTTTAGTCTTCATTCCTAATTTTTTAGTTGCTCAGTATAATGTATGGACAAAGAAAAATGATTTTATTGCCGGAAAAAGAGAACGTGCCGTTGCGTTTTCTATCGGAGATTTTGGCTACGTTTCTACTGGAATTGATACGGCCGAGGTCCTACTAAAAGACTTATGGCAGTATAATCCGAATACTGATACTTGGACTCAAAAAGCAGATCTTCCTGGTCCCGCAAGAAGGGATGCCGTTTCCTTTTCTGTAAATGGAAAAGGATTTGTCGGAACGGGAATTGATAATGCAAGCGCTCTGGTTGGAAATAAATTAAAAGATCTTTGGGAATATGATCCAACATTGAATTCATGGACTCAAAAAGCAGATTTTCCTGGCTCCGGCGGAAATGGGATCTACTTTGCCACAGCATTTTCTGCGGATAACAAAGGATACGTTTGCGGCGGTAAATGGGGTCCAAATCTATACTCAAGTCAATTATGGGAGTATAAACCAAGTTCTGACCAATGGATCCAACGCGCAAATTTCCTAGGTGGTGTGCGATATCAATTAAGTTCCTTTTCCATCGGAAATCAAGGATATGTTGGACTCGGAGCTAACCAAGACACCTACAAAAAAGATTTTTACCGTTATAATCCAGGGTCCAACCAATGGACACAAATCACTGATTTTATAGGAAGTGAACGCGGGGGTGCATGTGCTTTCAGTTTGAACAATAGGGGTTTCATTTGCCTAGGTACAAATGGTGGTTTATTGGGTGATTTAATCGAATACAATCCAGAAGTAGATGAATGGGAAGTGCGCTGTTCCTATGGAGGTAGTGAACGTAAAAATGCTGTCGCTTTCGTGGTTAATGAGCGTGTTTTTGTCGGATTGGGAAAAGGTTACTCGGGTAAAAAATCAAGTATTCAAGAGTATTCAGCTCCAAACTATGCCCAGTTAATAGAATTGGAAACGGCTTGTGAAATTTATCCAAATCCGTCAAATGGAAAAATTCAATTAATGTCAGTGACGGCACTGGAATCCATTCGTGTTTTTAATCAACTGGGAACCTTGACTTTTGAGCAACATCTTTCTACTCCCTCGGAAATAGTGGATTTATCCCACTTTTCATCCGGGATTTACCATGTAATAGTAAAAACAATGAACGGGCAAACCATTCAAAAACAACTAATGATAGACTAGGCGATGCATAAACTTTTATTACTCCTATTAATTAGTTTATCCTTTGACTATTGTGCGCAGGACTATTGGTTCCCACGTGACACCGTTAAAGGTTCTCCAAAATCGGCCATTGCTGCCACTTCTTTTCAAAACATTGGATTAATTATCGGTGGCTTAGATGAATTTGGATTCAAACGCAAAATGTATTCCTATTCACCCTTTCAAGATGACTGGGATGAACAAGTGTCACTCGGTGGTATCTCTGGTGAAGGATTGGAACGTGGATCAGCTTGTGCGTTTACTTTGTCTCATGAAAACATGCAAAAAGCATATGTGTGTCTAGGGCAAACACAAACAGTGGCCTACATGAAGGACCTCTGGGAATTTAATCCACAAACAGAGACGTGGTCACAAAAAGCAAATTTTTCTGGATCGGCAAGAAGACAAGCTGTGACTTTTACTTTAGCCAATTTAGCCTACGTTGGAACGGGGGAGAGCATAACGGGATTGAAAAAAGATTTTTATTCCTACAATCCAGGAACGAACACTTGGACACAAGTAGCTGATTTTGAAGGTACAGCAAGACGAAATGCTGTTTCATTTGAATTAAACGGATTTGGCTTTGTCGGAACAGGTGACGATGGCACGCTTAAAAATGACCTATGGATGTACGATTTTCAATCAGACACTTGGATAGACAAGGCAACTTTTCCAGGCACGCCTCGCGCTGGTGCTGTTGCTTGGGGGGCATTCCCTGTTGCTTATTTAGGAACAGGAGAGGACATAAACGGAGAATTTAATAATGACCTTTACGAATACAACTATTACTTGAATGCTTGGATACAACGGGCCAATTTGCCAGCACAAGGAAGAAAAAATGCTTTTGCCTTTTACATCAATGGCGTTTCCTACGTGGGCGCAGGATATAATGGGAATTTTTTAGAAGATTTTTGGGCCTATTCCGGAACTGCTGGACTAAATTCACTTGAAACGTTATCCCTTAATCTATATCCAAATCCTGTTCAAAACCAACTAAATATTCAATCTGATCAAGCCATAGAACACTGCAGCGTTCAAACGATGGACGGGAAACAACTATTTGCATCAGCGTTACAAACCAATTTAATTGAATTGGATGTGACAACATGGCCAACGGGGACCTATCTATTTCAATGCGACATCAATGGCAAGAAACACGTGAAATCTTTTGTAAAATGCGATTAATCTTTTCTTTATTCACCTGTTTCGTGCTTTTTTCGTGTTCTGAAGCTACAAAAACCAAATCGCCAAGTGACACTCCCATGGAACCAACGGTATCTCCCGAGAAAAACATGGATGAAACGAAACCAGCATCACCTGCGAATGTTTCTCGATTTACCGTTGCAACATTTTCACAACCTGAAGGTTGGGGTTATTACATAAGCGAAAAAGGCAAACAAATCATTAACCAAGAAACCATTCCCGGAGTACCAGGAAATCAAGGATTCAAAACATCAGAAGATGCGCTTAAAGTTGCGGAATTGGTACGTTCGAAAATGGAAAAAGGATCTTTTCCACCCACAATTTCTGAAGAAGAACTTCAAAAACTTGGAATTTCTTGGAGGAATTAAGTTCGGCGCTCGGCTATTTAGCTGAAATCAACTAACTTTGCCCCCATGAAAAGATACCGAATTTCCGAGATTTTAGCTGAAAACTCACCATTGAAAATTGGTGAAGAAATCAATGTAAAAGGCTGGGTACGCGCCTTCCGTAGTAACCGATTCATTCAATTGAATGATGGTTCATGTATGGCAAATATTCAGGCAGTTGTTGATTTTGAACAATGGGATGAAGCTTTACTAAAGCGAATCACTACTGCATCTGCATTATCGTTAACTGGAAAATTGGTAGAATCTCAAGGTGCTGGACAACAAGTAGAATTACAGGTGGAACACATTGAAATCTTAGGTGATGCCCATCCAGATGAGGTTCAAAAAACGGTTATGCAACCGAAACGTCATAGTTTGGATTTCTTGCGTGAACAAGCACATTTACGTTTTCGTACGAATACATTTGGTGCGGTTTTTCGCATTCGTCATTCCGTAGCTTTTGCGATTCATCAATTTTTTAATGATCGTGGATTTTACTACTTACATACACCCATCATTACTGGTTCTGATGCCGAAGGTGCAGGTGAAATGTTTCGTGTTACAACTCTAGATGCGAAGAATCCACCTTTGAATGATGATGGTTCTGTTGACTTTAAAGAAGATTTCTTCGGAAAGGCAGTGAACCTGACGGTTTCTGGTCAGTTGGAAGCGGAATTAGCAGCAACGGCACTTGGTCAGGTATATACCTTTGGACCAACATTTAGAGCGGAAAATTCAAATACGTCTCGTCACCTCGCAGAGTTTTGGATGATCGAACCGGAAGTTGCTTTCAATAACTTGAAGGATAACATGGACCTTACAGAAGATTTCTTGAAATACATTTGTTCTTATATTTTAACGAATTGCTCCGAGGATGTGAAGTTTTTGAGTGAGCGCGATGCGCAAGAACAAGCACAAAAACCACAGAACGAACGCAATGAAATGACTTTATTGGAGCGTTTGAAATTTGTCATTGAAAATCCATTTAAACGCTTGACATACACAGAAGCGATTGATGTATTGATGAATTCAAATCATTACAAAAAGAAGAAATTTAAATATCCTGTTGAATGGGGAATTGATCTTCAAAGTGAACACGAGCGCTATTTAGTAGAAAAAGAATTCAATTGCCCTGTCATTTTAACGGATTATCCAGCGAAAATCAAAGCATTTTACATGCGTTTGAACGAAGATGGTAAAACCGTAGCTGCGATGGATGTCTTGTTCCCAGGAATTGGTGAAATTGTTGGTGGTTCACAACGTGAAGAGCGCTACGATGTATTGCTTCAAAAATGTGAGGAATTCCATATTCCTGCCGAAGAACTTTGGTGGTACATGGATACACGTAAATTCGGAACGGTACCACATGCTGGATTCGGACTTGGATTTGAACGTATGGTGATGTTTGTAACGGGAATGTCCAACATTCGCGACGTCATTCCTTTCCCTCGCACACCATTGAACGCTGAGTTTTAATCAAGGCAATTTTTCCCGGCAATAAATCCGGTGGTCCATGCGGCTTGGAAATTGAATCCACCCGTGATGCCATCAATGTCGAGTATTTCTCCTGCGAAATGTAAACCTGGAACACGTTTACTTTCCATGTTGCGAATATCGATGTTAGTCATTGCAACGCCTCCTGCTGTCACAAATTCTTCTTTGAAGGTAGTTTTGCCCTTCACTTCGTATCGATCGTTTAGGAGGATATTTACGAGTTTATTCGTATTCTTTTTTCCGAGTTCATGCCATCGAATTTCACTCGGGATTTCTGCTTTACTCAACAAGAAATGCCACAATCTGTTCGTAATGGGAAAAGGATTGAGGTTTTGTACTTTTTTCGCACCATGCAGGTGAGCCGTGGTGTCTATTTCTTGACGCAAATCCGCTTCCTTCATTTCATTTAGCCAATTCACTAATACATGAAAATGATAGCTTTTTTCGGCTAAAATACGCGCTCCCCATGCGGAAAGTAATAAAACTGCTGGTCCGCTCATTCCCCAATGGGTAATCAATAATGGGCCTTGTCCGAGAAGTTTTGTTCCTTCCACTCTGACACTGGCTTTTTCTACTACTGTCCCCATTAATTCGCGCACCGGATTTTCGGGCATGTTGAAGGTAAATAAGGATGGAAGTGGCTCAACAATATCGTGTCCCATTTGTTCCAACCAATCGAAATTACCGCGTTTCGGTTGTCCACCGGTTGTCACAATGACACGTGTGGCATCGAAAACTTTCTGATCGGCGTGAAGTTTAAACCCGTTTTTGACAGCTTCAATTCGCTTTATGCCTTGGTTCAGTAAAATATGAATCCCACGCTTATTCGCTTCGTATAAAAAACAATCGATGATCGTCTGTGAATCATTGCTCTCTGGAAATAAACAACCGTCGGGATAGGTTTTCATGGGAATTCCTCGTTCCAAAAACCAGTCAATTGTCGATTGAACATTGAATTGATCAAACGCTTTTTTTAGGTAGTTTTCTCCTCTTGGATAATAACCAGCTAATTGTTTATTGTCGAAACAGGCATGTGTGACATTGCAGCGTCCACCGCCTGAAATCTTTACCTTCGATAGTAACTTTGATGATTTTTCTAAGATGCTGACTTGTGCTTGTGGATGGTGTTTTTTCGCACTTAACGCAGCAAAAAATCCGGCAGCGCCTCCGCCAATAATGATGATGTGATGTTTCGACATATGATGGGCAAAATTAGCCTAAAATATGGATTGAATCACCATTTTTCTTCCCTGAAAGCTGACCTCGTCCTTCTCAGATCTACCGAGAAGTGCAGTTCCTAAGGGTGCTTGAGGATTTAAACAAAAAACAGCTTCATTCTCAACATTTAAAAGGCCATGTCCGATCGAAAAATAATACCATTGCTGCTCGCATAGGACTAAGGATCCCATACTAACTTTCAGGTGTTTTTTTTTTGAATCGATTCGAGACAACAAGGTGAGTTGTTCCTCGATGATTTGTATTTGTTTGCCAAGTTTTTCTTGTTCCAATTGCACCATGGCAACGCCAACTTCATGCTTGTCTCCCGCTGAACTTTTTGCATCGTTTGATTTTCCGTCTGATGCTTCTAAACGTATCGCAGTTAACTCCTCGTGCTTTTGAACAAGTACTTCAGTTAGGGCTTGGTGAACAGTTAATTTTAACATGGGTTATTTACTAAATAAGTAGCTAAATGAAAGTTCAAATGCGCCTTGTGTTTTTGAGATTTCAGACAAATTAGAAATGGTAAAATCATAGGAAAGATTGAATTGGTATTGGTCTAGTTGAAATCCAACTTTGGCAATCATGGCGTCTTTCCATCGATTGAATAATCCCATGGATACAGAATTGGTTTTTGCCGTTTTACCAGACAAACTTCCTTGAAGGTAATAGCGATAGGATGCACCATATAAGCATTCACGCGCACTTTTTTGTTGTTGGTAAAAGAGGATCGGAACCAGTACCGTTTTCGCGTTTTTCATCGAAATTTCAGCACTTCCATACAGCGTTGACCGCATGTATAAACGTTCTTTCTCATTGGCTAAAAAGGAATAACTCGGACGATTTACATGAAATGCTCCAAAACCACCCGTAAAACTATGAACCATCCATGATTGACTGCCACCATTATTTCTTCTGAATCGATAGACCATTCCGGTTCCTGCATCTTTGAATGAAAATTGTGCGTTCGCCAATGTTTCACTACTGATGATACTTGGATCATAAGCCAATCCATTGTATTGATTTCCCCACCTTCCATTGTTTCCATCGATGCTTCGTTGACCTAAGCCAGCATAAATTCCTAGTCCAAGTGTTGAATTTCGATTGAGCGTTAGGTGATAAGCGCCATTCAAGGAAACTTGCGCGGTGCGAATGGATAAATCACCAGTTTGATCATTGTAGACTTGTATTCCAAGTGCAAAGAATCCACTTGTATTTCGACGTGCTTTTTGTAATCGGGCATCAAATCCAGCAGCCATTGTTTGAAAGGGACTTGCGACACTTTTCCATTGATTGCGGTAATTCAAATTCGCGTGAATCGGTCCATCGCTGCCGGTTAAAGCAGGATTGAGCATCATCGGAATTTGATCGACTTGTGAAAAATGTAAATCTTGTGCCTGTATACCAAAAGAAAAGACGCAAAACATGTAAATCAATGGTGTCTTTTTCATAGCCTATTTCAATAAGGTGAGGTTTCCAGAACGAATTTGAAAATCCCCATTTTGTAATTTAACGGTTAATTTATACACAAATACACCCGCATTCATTTCTTTCCCTTTGAATTTTCCATCCCAACAATCGTCTTGATTCGTCGTTTGAAAAACCAATTGTCCCCAGCGATCATAAATAGCGTAGTCTAATTCTGCAATGCAATTTCCATAAACGCACGCTTGCTTGTTTTCATTGTTTAAACTGGAAGGCGAAAAGATGGTCGGCACATAGATTTCTCCACAGACTTCCGTGACGTAAATTTGTACTTGCGCTTGTCCTGTACATCCGTTGGCAGCCGTTCCGGTAACGGTGTACAAGGTGGTCACGGTTGGAGAAGCAAGCGTATTCGCACAGGTTGCACACGCCAATCCATCCGGCGGACTCCATACGAACGTTTGCGCACCGCTGGCACTAATAGGAACGGATTGTCCTTCTAAAATACTGATCGAAATGGGACTAGCAGTTACGTTAATTGATCCCGTTCCATTTATTTGATACGTTTCTGAAGTCCCACAGTCATTGGCATCACTGACCACAAGTGAAACACTTGTTCCTGGAGCAAGATTTGAAATGGAATTCACATTCGAGCTTGCGGGATTCCAGTTGTACGTATAGGGACTCACTCCACCTGCGACAAGGACTGACACGGAACCGTTATCCGTTGTACATGAAGAGGGAATAATGGTTTCTGTGACAACTAATTGCGATGGTTCCGTTATCGTTACGCCTGCCGTTCCAATGCAACCAGTGTTGTCCGTCACTTGTACAACATAGCTTCCAGCACTCAAATTACTCGCAGTCGCATTCGTTCCTCCACTTGGTGTCCAAGCATATGTGTAAGGGGAAGTCCCACCTGAAACTTGCGCCATCGCTGCTCCGTTTGTACCGCCAAAACAGGAAACATTCGACACCGTACAACTTACTGTCGGGCCGTTCGAATTACTAACGGTCGCGGTGCCATTGCTCGAACATCCATTCGCATCAGTGATCACTAAGGAATAAACTCCGGCTGGTATATTGGAAACAGTTGCGGTGTTCCCATTTCCAGGCATCCACAAATAGCTATATGGAGCGGTTCCGCCAATTCCGTTGGCTGTTACTGATCCGTTGGCTGTACCACATAACGTGCTTGTTGAGCTTGTAGTAACGGAAAGAGGTGCTGCTGGTTGGGTAATGGTTATTGTTAAACTTCCTGGACAATTGTTCACATCAAAAATGGACACCGAATACGTTCCTGCAGGTAAATTGTTTACAATCGCACCATTCCCAATATTGGGATTCCAAGAATAGGAGTAAGGTCCGATTCCACCACTGGCATTTACAGTAACTGATCCGTTGCTTCCTCCAAAACATGATACATTCGTCACACTACTTGCGTTCACCGTTAAAGAGGTACATGGTGCAGTTGTACACGGAATGAGGGTTGCTGAAGAAAACGTGTAAACTATTCCAGTGTTATCCGTTACTTGGAATTGTGTTGATCCAACGGGTGGGGTAACCGTTGTTCCTGTAGCGAAATTGACATATGCAGCTTGAGAACTACACGAAGTTACCGGCGTAAATCCATTTAAACATTGTCCAAAAAACCAGGTATAGCCGCAATTTTGACATTCCGTTTGATTCGTTATCGGAGTATTTGTGGCAGGAACATAGTTGGACCATGAATAAGGTCCTACGCCGCCATTGACAGTAAACTGACCATTGGATTCCAAACAAACTTGTAAGCCAGCACAAGGACTCACCATGATTTGAATGGAATCTGCACCACAAGGCAATGTGTAAACAATTGTTTGAACTCCGACTCCTGCTGAACTCGGATTGAAAACCCCACTTGCATTGACTCCAGGACCAGACCATGTTCCGCCAGCAGTGCCAGCAGTTAATGTGATTGGAGCGTCGCTAATACATACCGAACTTGGTTGACAAATCGTTGCGTCACAACACGTGCTTGCGAAAGGGGCACATGCTCCAATCCCAAAAGATCGAACGGCACCACTTCTTGTACTACTCGTTGAGGTTCCGGTTCCACCCACCGCAATTAATTCACCATTCGTATTTATTTCCACATCATAAACAGCAAAATTTGTCGGATAAAAAGCTTGCTGAATAAGCAAACCATCATATTTCACTACTCCAGTTGTTGATCCAACGTAGATGTTCCCACATTGATCGATCGCAATCCCCGAATTCCCAACCGTGTGGCCACCTAAAAAGACGGAACTATATTGTCCCCCAGGAATGGTGTTATCCTGAAGCAAAGAACAGTCTTGTAAGCTGCGTTTTTCAATTTTATTTCCACGGTTGACATACAAATGATATTGATCTGTGGCAAGGGCACAAATCCCTGAATTGTCGTATCGGTAATTTTCCAACTTGTATCCCCAATCTGCGCCGTGATCCGTTTTGAAAAAACTTGTTGTTCCAGTAGGGCAAAGCGTAAAGTTGTCGTTTACATAACCCATGGTATCCTGTGTCATGAAATAGTATTTTCCGTTTTTAGCAGATGTGATTGCTCTAACCTCCTCCAAATTTGGAGGAATACTAACGGTTGGTCCATTGGAAATAAACTGTTGATTCGTAATATTCAGGGTGGCGGTATTGACATTGTAAATGACCGCGTCTAATTGCAACAGTGCACCTCCTGTTCCACCAATCACCAAACTGGTTTCGTCACAGTTAAAGGCGATGGTCCAAAATTCGGCGCTGGATAGTATTCCGCCTGGACTTGCATTATTTAAGAGAAGCGCACCTGAGGCACTTATTTTCTGAATTTGCGCAACGGATCCAGCTGTCACGTAGGAATTCCCAGCATTATCCACGGCAAAGGTTCCTAACCATACATTGGAGGTGTCGTATGGCGTGTTGTATGTCCATTGTAAAGTTCCTGTCGCATTGTACTTCAAAATTTGCATAGGCATGATTCCACCGAGGGCATACACGTTTCCTGCGCCATCGCGATCACATTCCCAAACGACATCCCAATTTGTTGCAAAAACTGGTGTTTGAATCCATGGGTCTATGAATAAATCGGTTGATTTTTGGTACGATTCAAGCTCAAATTTGACGGATTTTTGTTCCACGCGAAAGGAACTTTTCAGCTCTTTTTTCTCTTCATCTTGAAAGCAATACGGAGCGTGATCGATGATGTCACCAAAGGCCGTTGGAATATGAATTTCTCCTTGAACAAACTGCACGTTTCGATCATACTGCATTTCAATGTCCGCTGGATTTCCTCCAGGATGCACAATGAACACATATTTCAATCCAATTTGAGGATGAACGGTAAATTTGAGGTCAATCAGTGGATAAATGTTCTCATAAATGAGTTCTTCAAATGCCTTGGCATGTGTAATGGATTCATAGCTACCATCTGCTAATTGAACCGAATAATTGTGTTCATCGGTCCGTGGTTTTAGTCCGGATAATTTTACTTTACCATTTACGTTCACATAGCGCATGGAAACTTCATCGCTTTTAAACTTGAATTTACCTACAATACGTTCGTGTTCTTTGTATTGCTGTGGAAGGTTTGCCAAGGAAGCCCTTAACGCATCGCGTTCCGCTTTGGGGACTTTT
>JBIIAG010000062.1:0-2870 GCA_044240055.1 Crocinitomicaceae bacterium
TCCCCATCTGATTTTAGTAGAATGACGCGAACGGATTCATTTTGTCCTAATTCGGTGATCGTAGTGGCTAACTTTCGTAAAATTTTCCCTGGAAGAGAATTACTCATGGGGTGACCAAATGTAATCGTCCCTAATCCACTTGCGCTTATTTCTACATCTACAAATCCTTCTATTCTTGTATCCATGTCTTATTTTAATGAAAAGCTATCAGTCCCTATTAAATTCCCATCGCAATAGATGCTTACTTTATAAGCTCCTTTTTGAAGACCTTCACCTTTTAAACTATAATAAATAGTTAAGTCAATTGCTTCATTTTGATAGTCAATTTCTTTTCTTTCTGAATACGCAACGCTTCCGTTTTCCGTTTCTAAAATGTAGTTTGCTTTCGATTGTAGTGTTTGTCCGTCTGGAGCGATAATTTGCATGTACACTACTTTTTTACCTGCGTTAGTCAGGATGTTTTCGGATAGGGTGAAGCTACTTTTGATTTGAACGGCATTTTTTGCCTTGTCGGTAGGTTCTGGCATATTGTTCAATTTTAAGCGTAACGCTGTGGATTGAATATTATACGCTTGTAATTTACTGCCTTTTTTCACTTGCTGTTGACTTGTCTCTGCTGCTTTTCGGTATTCGTCTCGCTCTGTAGATGTTGTCGTTAGCTTTTCGGATGTCTCAATTAGTTCGGTTCCGATCTTGATATTCAATGTATTCAATGAATCTATCGTGCGCACATAGCTTCGCATGATTCCTCTTAAGGTTTCATTTTCTTTACGGACTTTCATTAATTCACGGTAACTTAACTTTCCGCTTTCTACTTTCTTCAATAGATCATTGATACGGTCTTTTTGTTTATTCAGACTATCCGCTTTACTAGCGTCCATTTCAATCAATTTATCGTAGTTGTCTAACATGTTTCGAAAGTCCTTTTTCAAGTCTTTCGATAAGTCTCCCACATTTACATATCCCCCTAGCATTTTTTCCATGCTCGCCATGTCATTGATTAACTGTACGTTTTCATTATGACAGGCATTCAGTTTAGCTCTTTGCGATGACCAAGAATAAGCAAGGTATGCGATACCAATCAGTAAAATAAAAATAAACCCAAGGTATAAGCCGTTAGAATTTTTCGGTGTTTGTTGATCTTCCATGTTAGAAATTTTAATCAAAATTACGACAAATCTTCTTTTCTAAGATATGTTTTTTTGTTGAATACTTACATACTTTTGAAATCGAAATAGGCTATCTGGACCAACAGCTGTGAATCTTACATCACTACTTGCAGGGAAAGGCCCACCGTGTTGCATCGTTTCAACTACTCGGACTCCAGTTGGAACATCATTTAATATAATTCGACCAACTTTTTTGGATAATAATTCGATGCATTCCTCCACCAAAGTGGAATTTTCTTCAAAAAAAATACTACCAGTTAATTGTCCAGATAAAGTGGAAAGAGCTGATTTTAATTCAGATGAATTTCGGTAAGTAACGATGAGCGTGAATGGACCAAAAACCTCTTCTCTTAAACTAGGATTTTGCAAAAAAATAGGCAACGTGGTTTCTGCAACAGCCCACCGGCCTTCGATTCCCTTTTGCTCATGGCGTGATACATGGAAAGTCACCCCTGGTATAGATCCTATTTCACTTTTTCGATGTTCGAAATTTCGATGAATGTCCGGGTGAAGCATTGGGACGACGGCTGTTTTTTCGATAAACGATTTAAGTGCCTCAATAAAAGATAGTCCTTCATCTCCTTCTTGGACAAACAGAATTCCAGGTTTTGTGCAAAATTGACCAGCATCGTTACAGATGGAATGAGCTAGTTTTTCAGCAATAAGAAATCGGTTCTTCAATGTGAGCCCATTCAATAGCACGACCGGATTTACACTTCCCATTTCCGCAAACACCGGTATCGGATTTTGACGTGAGTTCGCAATGTCCATAAGTGCTTTTCCACCTTTAAAGCTACCGGTGAATCCTACTGCGTGAATCCGTTCGTCAGCGCAAATCTGTTGAGCGAGTTGAATTCCATCGTCTAGTACATGCGTAAAGATTCCTTCTGGTAGATTTAATATATTACGTGCTTCTTCAATGCATTCCGCAACAATGGTGCTTGTCCCGACATGCATTGCATGTGCTTTAACCACAATACAGCAACCTGCGGCGAGTGCCGAAATGGAATCGCCTCCAGCAGTTGAGTATGCTAAAGGGAAATTGCTAGATCCTAAGACAAGTACTGGTCCTATGGGGAAGGCAATCTTTCGTATGCTGATGGAATCAGTTGGAAATTCTTGTTTTTTTTCAAACGTATAATAACCTTTCCGAAGGTATTGTTCAAAAAGTTCAATTGTATCAAGTGTACGTTTCCATTCTGATTCAAAACGAATAGAAGAGAGTCCACTTTCTTTTAAATAGAATTTTTGAATGTTCGTTTTTTCTTTCGACAGGGAATGATGAATGGCTTGCAAAAAGTCTGCACGACGTTCTACAGGAAGTCGGCTATATTCTAGTTGAGCAAATGAAAGAAGTGTTAATTTATGGTCGAGTTCGTCCAAAGAGGTGGGAGTGTACACCTCTGGATTCCAACAATTTTGACTCGGATTAAAGGTTCGAAAACCCGATAGCATATTATGCTTCAGTAACAGTGAAATGGAAGCTTTCCATGATCTGATTTGCCAACATTTTTTGACAAGCCACGGTTACTTTTTCTTCTGCTGCTGCTTTTGAATCAGCTTCAACAAATAAGCGAATGTGTTTCCCGATGCGCACACCGTCAATTTCGGATAATCCGATATTTTTCATGGAGTGAGATACTGCTTTTCCTTGTGGGTCTAGTAGTGCGTCTAATGGCATTACATCAATTTCAGCTTTGA
>JBIIAG010000006.1:0-119884 GCA_044240055.1 Crocinitomicaceae bacterium
CCAATTCCTAAAAATTGGTCCTTCCGTGTCATAAGACAAACGATGTCACCATCCTTTAGGGATTCAGTAGAAGATTCTATGGCTCCTGAAAAAACCCAAGGATGTCGTCGCATCAATGATTGTTCTTTGCCTTTGCGGATGTGAAGTATAGGATATGTCATGGACACAAAGTTACACAATCCGTTGTCAAACTTACGGATGTATCACATGCTTATACAGAGAAAATGTAGAGTTTTCTAGTGTAAGTCCTATTTTCGACTTACTTTTGACGTAAATAAAGATGAAATATGTCAAATAAAAGAATTCTTAAGAGAAACATCAATGAGATGGTTTTTGATGTGGTTGAAGAGTGTTTTCACCACCAAATGTTGGATGAGTCAAAAGCTCCAGCAACAGAAAAATTAATTACAGAGGCAGCGAGTTTCCAAGATGTTATTCTTGGCCGTATGCACAAAGCAAAAGGAAAAGCTGAATTTCGTGCAATTGTTGCTGAAGTAGAAGCGAAAGCATTAACTTTTGTAGATGCTTTAAATGCATTGAATAAATAAAACATGCTTCAGTTAGATTGGAAGCGCATGCTCGCTGCATTTGGCGTATTTTCTTTTCTAATTGTTCTCATTTCTACCCGCGCAACTGATCCATATTGGAACGCAGTTGCGCTTGGTGGACTGATGATTTTCTTTTGGGTATTTGAGGTGATATCCATTTATATAACAGCCTTATTTCCATTTATCTTCGCAATCCCCCTCGGATTACTCAACACAGCTGATCTCGCCGCGAGTTACGGAAACAATAATGTTTATTTGTTTTTTGGTGGATTTGTCCTTGCTTTAGGCTTGGAAAAATGGAAAGTACATGAACAAATTGCTCGTCGAATCATCAATGTTGTAGGTGATTCAAAACCACGGATCTTGTTGGGATTCATTTTAAGCACAGGATTTCTCAGTATGTGGATTTCCAATACTGCCACAGCTCTGATGATGCTACCGATGGCACTTGCCATAATTCATGCTATGCCGGTTGCTCATCAAAAATCAAAATTTTCTTTATTACTGATGTTAAGCATCGCTTATGCTTCTAGTATAGGTGGAGTAGGCACCCTTGTTGGGTCTCCTCCAAATACTCAAATGGCTGCGATTCTTCAAAAGAATTTCCACATTACGGTGAGTTTTTTCGATTGGATGAAGATAGGAATGCCCCTGGCAATTACTATGTTGATTGTGATGTATGCTATTTTTTACTTCGCACTCGGAAAAGAACGAAAAGAATTGCATGACGTAAATTTACCGAATGTTCAATGGTCAAACGAACAATTAAGAGCGTTAGCAATTTTTGGTATCGTCGTTATTTTATGGTCTTTCCGTGAATTGATTACGGCTGCTACTGGATTAAATTATGGAGATGAGAGTGCGGCAATATTTGGTGCAATCTTATTGTTTATTATCCCAGGTAAAAGTGATAAAAAACCACTTTTGGATTGGAAAGACACCGAGAAATTACCTTGGGGAATTTTATTGTTGTTTGGCGGAGGATTGGCACTTGCTCAAATTTTTGAGAAAAATGGCGTCGTTGAATCATTGACCAAGGTATTTCAGTCCTATGAAAATATGTCCATACCTGCCATCATTTTGTTGATTGTTGTAATCTCCGTTTTTGCTTCGGAAGTAATGTCAAATCTGGCACTGGTAACTATTTTCGTTCCAGTCATAGCGAGTTTTGCTAAAGAATCTGGATATGATATATTTCAATTATGTTTCTCATTAACGCTAGGTGCTAGTTTAGCTTTTATGATGCCTGTTGGAACGCCACCAAATGCCATTGTTTTTTCTTCTGGACATGTAAAGATCCATCAAATGGTGAAGATGGGATTTATTTTTAATGTGATAGGAATCGCATTAATTTCTTTGTTCGCCATCCTTTTTTTATAAGTCGAGAATATTTCTTATTTTCGATAACCATAAAACTTAACCATGATAACTGCTGAACGACTTTTTGAAGTCCCTGATCATCAATTGAAGAATTATCCTAATTCAGCAATGTTTGTAACTAAAACTGCTGGAATTTGGGTACCAATCTCAACAAGTGAGTTCATAGATCGAACCATAAATGTTGCACGTGGATTGATTTCCATGGGTATTCAAGCGGGTGATCGCATTGCGGTTGCGAGTTCAAATAGGTTAGAATGGAATATTCTAGATATTGCGGTTCAAAAATCAGGAGCGATTTTAGTCCCATTATATCCGAATATTTCAGAAAATGACTATCGATTTATTCTCAATGATTGTGCGGCAAAAATCTGCATCGTTTCAAACCAAGAATTAACGGATAAAATTTCCAATATTCGTGGCGATGTCCCTAGTTTAGAGCATTTGTTTTCCTTTGACAAGTTAGAATCTGTTCCGCACTGGTCGCACATCGAAGACCAACGAACACATACGGATGAAGAACGCGTGTTTGAACGAATGAAACAGGTTAAAAACGAGGATTTAGTTACGATAATTTATACTTCCGGAACGACAGGGAATCCGAAAGGAGTAATGCTTTCTCATCGAAATTTGTTATCAAATGTTGGCGCATGTATAGAGCCGATTCCAGCCGACAATAATTCTCGTGTATTGACCTTTTTACCCATCTGTCACGTGTATGAACGCATGTTACATTACCTCTACATGTATTTAGGCTGTTCTGTGCATTTTGCAGAATCTATGGATACAATCGGTGATAACATCAGGGAAGTTAAGCCTGATGTGTTTTCTGCAGTTCCGAGATTAATTGAAAAAGTCTTTGATAAAATCATGGCGAAAGGCGATGAGTTAAAAGGCATTAAAAGAGGATTGTTTTTTTGGGCATTAAACCTAGCTGAAAATTATGACAATGTTCAAGCATCAGCATTTTTCAAGTTTAAATTAGCAATAGCTAGAAAATTGATTTTTTCAAAATGGCAAGAAGCACTTGGTGGAAATGTCAAAGCAATTGCATCAGGAAGTGCGGCTCTTCAACCCCGATTGGCACGAATCTTTCTCGCTGCTGATATTCCAATTTTAGAAGGTTATGGATTGACGGAAACTTCTCCTGTCGTGTCGGTGAATAATTTTGTGACTGGTATTCGTATCGGAACAGTTGGAGCATTGATAGAAGGGGTACAAGTTAAAATAGCTTCTGATGGTGAGATTTTAGTCAAAGGACCAAACGTCATGATGGGTTACTATAACAATGTAGAAGCAACGAATGAAGTGATGGACAAAGAAGGTTGGTTCCATACGGGTGATATTGGTGAATTTCAAGACGATAAATTTTTGAAAATAACTGATCGTAAAAAGGAAATATTCAAAACATCTGGTGGTAAATACATTGTTCCACAAGCAATGGAGAACCGTTTCAAAGAATCGCGTTTTATTGAGCAAATTATGGTGATAGGAGAGGGGGAGAAGTTTCCAGCGGCTTTTGTTGTGCCTAATTTTGCTTTCGCAAAGGAATGGGCACACCGTCATGGACTACATTTCGAATCCATGAGTAATGAAGAAATCATTAAACAAACAGCGTTTATTGATCGAATGGATCAGGAGATTGCGGAAATAAATCAAGTGTTTGGTAATTGGGAACAAGTGAAGAAAATTGCTTTACTACCTGCTGAATTTACCATTGATGGCGGAGAACTTACTCCTACATTAAAATTGAAGAGAAAGAAAATCCTTGAGAAATACAATGAGGGATATCAGAAAATATTCAGTTAACAAAAAAGGCCATCGTTAGATGGCCTTTTTTATTCCTTTAAAATGGATTAGTTTGCTTTTTTAGAACAACAAGATGATTGTTGTGTAGTTGAGCAAGATTTACCTTGTTGAGAAGAACAACAAGAACCTTTTTTCTTTTTCTTTTTTCTCTTATCGTCGTCTTTTTTGACAACTTCAGTTCCAGTTACTGCAGCATACGTAGAAGTCGCCATTGACCCAGCGTAAGTGAATAAAGCTAATGCTAAAAATACTTTTTTCATGATGTTTGATTTTATATGGTAAATATACAAATTAATTCAATTCTCCAATGCGTGTCAATTTTGCTTTGACCACATCCCCAATAGCTACATCAATTTTTGTGCCTAAAGGAAGATATAAGTCAATTCTTGATCCGAATTTAATAAATCCAAACTCTGATCCCATCTCTACATATTGTCCTTCTGTAGCATAATAACAAATTCTTCTAGCAACAGCACCTGCAACTTGACGGAACAACACTTCCTTTCCAGATTCATGCGCAACTACAACAGTGCTTCGTTCGTTGTCAGTACTACTTTTTGGATGCCATGCCACAAGAAATAATCCTGGGTGATATTTCACGTATTTAACAACGCCAGTAATCGGATGGTAATTGGCGTGAACATTCAATGGGGACATGAAAATGGATATTTGAATACGACGATCTTTGAAGTATTCCGATTCAGTAGTCTCCTCAATTACGACCACTTTTCCATCTGCAGGACACATAATGTCGAAAGATTCTCCAACACATGTTCGATTAGGAACGCGAAAGAATTGTATGACGAGTCCAAGTAAAACAAGGAATCCAATTTGCAAGACCCAATATACAATCGGACAGCACTCGCTCAAAAAATAATGGATTAGTCCACTTAATACAACGGTGGAGAAAATACTCCACAACATGATATTTTTACCTTCTCTGTGTAATGTCATAGTTTACCAAAATAAATAAATCATCGACCAACAATAAAAAAACGGTATCGCAAAAAGCGCCGCATCGAATCGATCTAATATGCCACCATGTCCGGGAAGGATGGTGCCTGAATCCTTAATATTTAAACTTCGTTTGAAAAGTGATTCGAGTAAATCTCCAAAAATGGCACATGGCGCAATAATAATCGCAGAAACTACCCAAAACAAAGTTTCCCCTTCGTTAATATATGTTCCGATAATGTATCCTAAAATCAAGGTAAAAATCACTCCTCCAATCGTTCCTTCCCATGTTTTTTTAGGTGAAATACGTTCGAATAATTTATGTTTACCAAACAGTCGACCACTAAAATAGGCGAAGGAATCGTTTGTCCAAATTAATAAAAACATGCCGACTACATGCGGAAGGTAAGATGTATTCCTCAAGCTTAAATCAATGCTTAAGTAAAACGGAATGACAACATATATAATCCCAAATACTAAAACTGAAATATTAATTAATGGGTGTTCTTTTTTCGCCCAAAGTTCATTTAAAATCAAGGTGAAAAACAAAGGGAAAAGAATAGTAATGACTATAATGGGAAGATTAGCCAAGCTTAAGCCAATTAAAAGAACATAGATAAAACAACCAATAAAAATCCCAATTTCTGCACTTACTTCAACTACTGGATGGTTTTTAAACAATCGATAGAATTCAGCCAGTCCAATCACCATGAAAACCGAAAAAACAGCCATTTGTGCGTAGGGATGCCAAAGCATCGAACCAATGACGACTGCGCCGAAAATGGCACCTGTTATACTCCTTAATGCTAAATTACCTAAAGGCATCTTCTAATCGTTTTTTCGCTTCAATTTCAAACTCCGAAGGTACATATATTTCAAAACTTCCAAAGTCATTAAACATCGACACCATTGTATTCCTTTCTTGAAAAGGAATATCATAATCGGATAATATTAGCTTCGCTTGGACGAAAGAATATTGCTCACGGGATTTGAAAATGAGTATTTTTTCCAAATTATTTAGCTTCAGGTTGTTCGCTTGAATCTTCTTTAGGTTCGTCCTTGGGTTCGTTGGTGGATGAATCATCTTCAACCTGATTTTCTGCATCTGTCACCTCTACTGTAACAACATCGGCCGTTTCAGTGATATTTTCAACGATTACTTTTTCTTCTACCAATTCGTCGCTTTCCCATTGACGCTTACCAAAAATACGTTCCAAGTCCTCTTTAAAGATCACCTCTGTAGCTAATAATTGTTCTGCTAATTCAGTTAATTGAGCTTGATTTTCTGTTAGTATTTGTAGCGCTCGTTGGTACTGACTCTCCACTAATTTAGAAACTTCCTCATCAATAATTCGAGCAGTATCCTCGGAATAAGGTTTTGTAAAAGAATCGCGTCCCTGTGAGTCGTAGAACGAAATGTTTCCAACTCGCTCATTCAGTCCATAAATGGATACCATTGCATAGGCTTGTTTTGTTACTTTCTCCAAATCGCTCAGTGCTCCTGTGCTAATTTTTCCAAATGCTAACTGTTCTGCGGCACGCCCACCCAATGCCGAACACATTTGATCTAAAATTTGCTCGGTAGTTGTAATGCTTCGCTCTTCTGGTAAATACCAAGCTGCTCCAAGCGATTGTCCACGTGGCACAATCGTCACTTTCACAAGTGGATGTGCATATTGTAACATCCAAGAAATTGTCGCATGTCCAGCTTCATGGAAGGCAATTGCTTTTTTCTCTACTTTGGTAATGATTTTATTTTTCTTTTCGAGTCCACCAACGATTCGGTCAACAGCATCTAAGAAATCTTGTTTTTCAACATGTTTTTTGTTGTGTCTCGCAGCAATCAAAGCAGCTTCATTACATAAATTGGCAATGTCAGCTCCGGAGAATCCGGGTGTTTGTTTAGCTAAAAAGTCGATATCCAAGCCCTCCACTAATTTCAATGGTTTTAAGTGAACTTGGAAAATTTCTTTTCGCTCATTTATGTCCGGCATGTCTACATAAATCTGACGATCAAAGCGTCCAGCGCGCATTAATGCAGCATCCAAAACATCCGCACGGTTTGTTGCAGCTAGAATAATTACTCCGGAATTCGTCCCAAATCCATCCATTTCTGTCAACAACTGATTTAAGGTGTTTTCACGCTCATCGTTGGAATTAAATCCATTGTTTTTTCCACGTGCACGACCAATTGCATCAATCTCATCGATAAAGATAATAGACGGTGCTTTTTCTTTAGCCTGACGGAATAAATCCCTTACTCTTGAAGCACCAACACCGACAAACATCTCAACGAAATCTGATCCTGATAAAGAAAAGAATGGGACTTTTGCTTCACCTGCAACCGCTTTGGCTAATAAGGTTTTTCCTGTTCCTGGAGGACCTACAAGCAATGCGCCTTTCGGAATTTTCGCCCCTAGTTCTGTGTATTTTTTTGGATTTTTTAAGAACTCAACAATCTCGACAATTTCTTCTTTTGCTCCAACTAATCCTGCTACATCCTTAAATGTAACATTCGTTGATTTTCCTTTTTCATAAACCTGAGCACGTGACTTTCCAATATTGAAGATTTGGCCACCGCCACCTCCTGCTCCGCCACCACCTGACATGCGGCGCATGACAAACATCCAGATGATGATAATCAACACAAATGGCAATAAATAACCCAAAATGTCACCAAGGTAATTCACTTCGGTATCATTCTGATAATCGTGGTATCCGCGATCATCTAATGCTTTTTCGAAGTTGGTTGGACTACCAATGTTTTCAAGTTCAAAGATCACCTGAGTTGATTTTCCCTTGCGTTCCTTCAGTATTTTTTTCATCTTCGGAAAATCAAGCTTATTGGTTTGCTTAACATATGCAACCCCTTGATTTTTCAATTGAAATTCTGCCTTCGATTGGTTAATGATTTTCACATTTTTCACTCCTTTGATGTCTACCAATTCCATCAAGGTTTCCTTATATTTGATGGTAGCAGAAGGGCTGGAATTCATGAAAATATTGAAGGAAATCAACGCGATTCCTAATGCTCCATAGATCCAATAGATGGAAAATGGACTTTTCTTTTTTTCTTCTGACATAGCTAATTTCTAGTTTAAATTTGGGATGTCTGTTCGAACAGCATCCGACCATAAGTCCTCGATCTCAAAAAATGATCGAGCATCCTTGTAAAAAATGTGTCCAACTACGTTGATATAGTCTAACAGAACCCATTCACTATTTGTTTTACCTTCAATGTGCCAAGGTTTTTCTTTTAACTCTTTTCTTGTGAAACGTGTCACAGCATTTGAAATACCATCAACGTGCGTACTTGACTCGCCACTGCAAATAACAAAAAAGTCACATACTGCACTTGGTAAATGTCTCAGATCCAGTATGGAAATGTCTTTTGCTTTGTTTTCTTGCATTCCTTCAACAATGGCTTGACACAATTGTTCTGATTCTGTAATTCCTGTCTTTTTTCGCATTTCAAATATTTAATACAAAACTACGTGATAAATTTTAATTTTACTGCTCCTTAAAAACCGATATGACAACGATAGGAAAAGTATTATATCACCTTGATTCCGTAGACTCTACTAACAATTTTGCTGCCAAATTAATTAACGACCAAATTTGTCAAAATGCTGCGGTAATATTGGCAGATGAACAAAGCGCTGGTAAAGGTCAGATGGGAAACACTTGGGAATCAGTACATGCGGCAAATCTTCTTTGTTCATTTGTTTGGAAGCCCGACAATCTGTCAGTGACGGATCAAAGTAAAATTAGTTGGATGATAAGTTTATCCGTTCATAAATTACTTTTGCGTTTGGGTGTAGATGCCTCCATTAAATGGCCAAATGATATCTACGTAGGAACTCAAAAAATTGCAGGAATCCTCATTGAAAATCAACTCGAAGGAAATCATATATCATGGGTGATAGCTGGAATTGGACTAAACGTAAATCAATGTCAATTCGAAACAACAAATGCCACAAGCGTTCAATTGCACACAGGCACAACGTTTCGAATAAAAACGATTTTGAATGAATTGACGGATATTTTAAATGGCTATTTGCGTCAATGGAATTCCGTTGAATCCTCATTGAAATCAGATTATGAATCACTTTTGTATCTGAAAGGTGAAAACGCAGTTTATGCCGATGTTCATGGAGAATTTGTAGGCGAAATTCTAGGTGTTCAGAATGATGGGAGATTACAAATAAATGTTCGAAATGAAATACGCTGTTATGCGTTAAAAGAAATTCAGTTTTGTTCGAAATGAGCCTTTAATAGTAAACTCATTTGTTCAAAAAGTGATTTTAAGGGCTTTTCAATTAGTACTTTCATGAATCCATTCACTTGACCGTCAAACGTCACGTAGCCATGACAATTATCACTTTCATCGGTCAGAAAAATAGTTAACGTAAAAGAAAAAGGACTCCCTTCACCTGAACGGTACCGAACAAACTGTTCGTTTTGCTCTTCAAACAATAAATTGATTAAAATTCCAGCCTGTGCTTTGAAGGAACATTGCTCTTTTGAAGCCTGAAATTCAGAAATTTTATCCTGAGGTAGTAATAAAGATATATTACGTGCATCACAGAGAAACTCCCTAACAGATGTTGCGGAAGCTGCAATGTTAACTGATGAACTTTGAATGATCATGGAAGGACTATTGATTCCATGTGCTAGGATTCACACGCCACTCATGTAGTGTAGTTAAATCACTGTCGTTGATGTAATTCGTTTTAACAGCAACATCAATTAATGTGGCATAATCAGTAATGGTTTCGAACGGACAACCAGCTTCTTGAAATCCTTGTTCTGCTTGAGAAAAACCGTAAGTAAAAGTAGCTAATAATCCTTTCACTTGAAGTCCACCTTGACGCAATGCTTCAACAGCTTTTAAACTACTTCCTCCAGTTGAAATGAGGTCTTCAATAACAACTACTTTTTGACCAGATTCGTATGCCCCTTCAATTAAATTTTCCATTCCATGTCCTTTTGCTGCTGCTCGAACATAAATAAAAGGCAAGCCCAACTCTTGAGCGACTAATGCACCTTGAGCGATTCCACCTGTTGCAACTCCAGCAATGCAATCTGGTTTTCCGTACAAATCCAGGATGAGTTGCGCATAAGCTTGTCGAATATGCGTTCGCACCTCTGGAAAACTTAAGGTTACACGATTATCACAGTAAATTGGAGACTTCCATCCAGAAGCCCAAGTGAATGGTTTCGTTGGTTGTAAACGAACAGCTTTCGTTTTCAATAATAATTCTGCTACCTTTAGCGCCTGTTCTTGATTTGTTGCCATGCCACAAAAATATAAAGTTTTCATGGATAAGAAGGTAATTCATTTTACTTCTGTCCCAATTTCGACTGTTGATATCGTTGAAAATGCAATGCCTTTGAATATTTTAACACTAAAAGGATTGTTTAAAAATCAAGAAATTCAAGCTGTAAATCTACATCCAAAGGCTGAATTAAAATCATTTTTCAAGCAGTTTAATAAATTGAAAACGGCTGGTGGACTTGTGTATCATCCTCACACAGATTCTTATTTATGGATCAAAAGATTGGGCGTTTGGGATTTACCAAAAGGAAAAATAGAACAAGGCGAAAGCTCAAAAGACGCTGCTATTCGAGAGATTTACGAAGAATGTGGTCTAACTGGAACATTGGAATTAAAACACCGGATTTGTTCAACATATCACGTATATGAATTTAAAAACAAATCCATCCTAAAGAAAAATAATTGGTATTATTTGGAATATGAAGGTGATTTAGATACGAAACCACAAGCTGAAGAAAGCATCACGGAAGTTCAGTGGATAAAGAAAGAAAATTTCAAAAAATGCTTATCTCAAACTTATCCATCCATTCAAGAAGTGATTGAGCATACTTTTGAATCCTAATTTTATGTTAAATTTGATTTCTGAAGTTAAATTCGACTTACCATTGTAAAAAATAAAACTATGAAATACGCATTGCTAACTTTCGCTTTTCTATTTATTGGCTTTTCACATGCTCAAAAAGAAACCAAACCTACTACAGGTCTGAAATTTACTACGTTGGAAATTAATCGTGAGAATATTCCATATGATTCTAAAGACATGTTTGTCTTTGAATTTAAAAACACATCAAAAAAATCCATCACTGTAAACAATGTTCAAACAAGTTGTGGATGTACTGCTGCAGAAAAACCAACAGAACCAATTAAAAAAGGTAAAAAAGGGTCGATTAAAGTAACATATGACACAAAAAGAGTAGGTGCTTTCACTAAAACGATTACTGTATTTTCTGATGGAGGCGAGCCAATTGTGTTAACGATAAAAGGTTCCGTGTTATCTCCTGCTGACTCTCCTATTACTAACTAGACAACCTTTTTCTGTGATCTTTGGGATTGCTCTGCTAAGATAATTGCTATCTTTGCAGCAAAGATTGTGTCATGGAATTAGGGAAAACGTACGAGCCGCAAAAAGCGGAAGATAAATGGTATAAACATTGGTTGGAAAAGGGCTATTTTCATTCGGTCCCTGATCACCGTGAACCATATACAATCGTCATCCCACCCCCTAATGTAACTGGTGTCCTTCACATGGGACACATGCTAAATAATACCATTCAAGATGTACTTGTTAGAAGAGCAAGAATGCTTGGAAAAAATGCATGTTGGGTTCCTGGTACAGACCACGCATCGATAGCCACAGAAGCAAAAGTGGTTCAAAAACTACGACAAGAAGGAATAAAAAAAACAGACTTAACGCGTGAAGAGTTTCTTGCGCATGCTTTCGAATGGAAAGATAAACATGGTGGGATTATCCTCGAACAATTAAAAAAACTTGGTGCATCTTGCGACTGGGAAAGAACCCATTTCACTATGGACAAGGAATATTCCGAATCCGTGATCAATGTTTTCATGGATTTGTATGCAAAAGGTAAAATTTACCGAGGCGTTCGAATGGTGAATTGGGATCCAGAAGCGTTAACCGCAGTATCTGATGAAGAAGTAAACTACAAAGAAGTCAATTCCCGCCTATTTTATGTTCGATATAAAATTATCGGAACGACTGATGAATGGGTTACAATCGCTACTACGAGACCTGAAACAATTTTAGGTGATACCGCAATTTGCGTGAATCCAGATGACGAAAGGTATAAAAAATTAGTTGGTAAACATGTGTTGGTTCCAATTATTAACCGTGAAATCCCCATTATTGCAGATGATTATGTAGATAAGGATTTTGGAACAGGTTGCTTAAAAGTGACACCCGCACACGACACGAATGACTACGAGCTAGGCCGTAAATACAACTTACCATCCATTGATTTATTTAACGATAATGGAACCTTGAATAGCCACGGAGAACATTACGAAGGAAAAGATCGTTTTGAAGTGCGTAAGGAAATTGAAAAAGAACTAAACGATAAAGGATATTTAGTCAAAACAGAGGACATTATTAATAAAGTTGGTTTTTCTGAACGAACAAATGCAGTAATTGAACCGAAATTATCCATGCAATGGTTTGTTTCGATGAAAGAATTGGCACAACCTGCGTTGGATAATGTAATGAATGGAAACATTCAATTCCACCCAGATAAGTTTAAAAATACCTATCGTCATTGGATGGAAAATGTGAAGGATTGGTGTATTTCTCGTCAACTTTGGTGGGGGCACCGCATTCCAGCTTGGTATTTTGGTAACCGCCCAGATGACTTTGTTGTTGCAAAAACAAAGGAGGAAGCGTTGCTTTTGGCAAGTGAAAAGGCAGGACGTGAAATTCTAGAAAGTGAATTGAATCAAGACGAAGATGTATTAGATACTTGGTTCTCAAGTTGGTTGTGGCCAATCTCTGTGTTTAATGGTTTAACACAGCCTGAAAATGATGAAATCAAGTATTACTATCCAACGAATGATCTAGTTACTGCTCCTGAAATCATGTTTTTCTGGGTAGCTAGAATGGTGATTGCTGGGTATGAATACTTGGGAGATCTGCCGTTTAAAAATGTATACTACACAGGTATTGTACGTGATAAACTTGGGCGTAAAATGTCTAAATCTTTAGGTAATTCACCGGATCCAATCGAACTGATTGAGAAATTCGGAGCAGACGGTGTGCGTGTTGGAATTTTAATTTCATCGCCTGCAGGGAATGATCTTCCGTTCGACTCTTCACAATGTGAACAAGGTAGAAATTTTACGAATAAGGTGTGGAATGCTTACCGCTTAGTTTCCTCATGGGAAGTTAAGGATATTGAGCAACCACTTTCTTCAAAAGTGGCCATCAAATGGTTTGAAAGCCGTTTCCTAAAGGTGCTTATTGAAATTAACGATCAATTCGATAAATTCCGAATTTCAGATGCCTTAATGGCCATCTATAAGCTGGTTTGGGATGATTTCTGTTCTTGGTATTTAGAAATGATTAAACCTGGATACGAACAACCTATAGACCGTCAAACACTTGAGAAAACCAAGTTTTTCTTCGAAGAATTATTGAAAGTTATGCATCCATTTACCCCTTTTGTCTCGGAGGAATTATGGCATGCATTAAACGAACGCAAAGATGGCGAGGACATCGTTATTGCAGCGTGGCCAACTGTGAAGGAGTTCGATGACCAGGTATTAACTGGCTTCGAAAAGGCAGAGAAAGTTATTTCACAAATTCGCACCATTCGCAAGAATAACAATATCGCGAATAAAGTGAAATTAGAGATGTATGTGAGAGCAAATGTTTCGACTCAGACAGATTTTGATTCGGTGATTTCCAAAATGGGGAACCTATCTGTTTTTGACTATGTTTCAGAAAAAATTCAACAAGCAAATTCATTTATTGTGGAAGGTGTGGAATACTTTATTCCATTTGGAGAAAGCGTTGATGTAGCTGCAGAGATTAAAAAAATGGAGGAAGAATTAATCTATACAAAAGGATTTTTAAAGAGTGTGCAAGCTAAATTGTCTAACGAACGTTTTGTCGCGGGAGCACCAGCTCAAGTTTTAGATTTAGAACGAAAAAAAGAAGCGGATGCGCTGGGTAAAATTCAACTGATCGAAGAGAAGTTAACTTCCCTGAAAGGATAGAATTAGATAAAACGAAAATCAACTCTTCGATTTTTTTGTTTACCTGCATCGGTATTGTTTTCGCCGGCAGGTTCTTTCTCTCCTTTAAAGTCAATTTCCACCCGTGAAGGTTGCAAGCCATGTGTTTCGAAAAAATGCACTAACGCCGCAGCTCTTCGTTTAGATAAATTAATATTATACGTATCTGAACCATCTGAATCCGTATGACCGGTGATTAAGATTCTTAAATCTGAGTGACTTTTTACCATCCGGATCATTTCAATTAAATAAGCATCGTATTGTGATTGGATGATGTCCTTGTCGTACTCGAAATAAATAGGGTCAAATTTAAAGGCGCGTAATTCTTCTTTGCGCTTTTCTGGAGAAGACAAGCCATCTTTAAGGTCTTGTTGAAATGTTGCCAACTGATTCAAGGGCAAAATATTTGGCGTGTTTTCGCTAATATTGAAAGCTGCCTTATATAGGGTGAGAGTTGACTTATTGTCTTTGCTTTTCCCGAGCAAGTATCCCTTTTTTGAATCGAATTCAAAATCAAATTGTTGTTTATCAGCTGGCACGGAATTTTTTGATTTAAAGGCAAGTCTAGTTTCGTTGATTTCTAGGTGTCCATTGTCTAGCACTTTTCCAGTGATATCGTAAATGAAGTATTGACCTTCTGAGTTATTTTCATGCCTCATTTTACCGTCAATCATCCCTTTTACAATCGTGATGTCTAGGTATACCCAGTGTAATGAAGAGGTAATTGGATTTAACGGATCGGTGATAAAAGATCCTCCCTGCCAGGTTCCGGATAGCTTTTGTCCGTTAGACCAAATAGTCATTGCTAGGAAAAGAAGTAGAAGGACTAATTTCATTCTCTTTTATTCGTAAAAAACCAAAAAATGTTCCACAAATTCGAACTATCTTGGATTCTGAATGTTTCAAAAGAAAACAAGCATGAAAACACTCATTTTATTCATTTCATTTTTAAGCCTGATGATAACTTCGGAAAAACAAGACATATATCAATTTAAGGTAAAAGATATCAACGGTACAAACTTTGATTTTGCTGATTTAAAAGGTAAAAAAATCATGATTGTCAATACAGCCTCTAAATGTGGTTTAACTCCGCAATATGAGAAATTAGAAGCTTTGTACGAAAAATACAAAAGCAAGAATTTTGTCATTGTTGGCTTTCCAGCAAATGATTTTATGTCTCAAGAACCGGGGTCAAATGAGGAAATCGAAAGTTTTTGTAAAATGAATTACGGCGTGACTTTTCCAATGATGTCTAAAATCTCTGTAAAGGGTAAGGATATGCATCCTATATATCACTTTTTGACAGAAAAAAGTTTAAATGGACTTGAGGACAACAAGGTGGAATGGAATTTTCAGAAATACTTAATTGATGAAAACGGACACCTAGTAAAAGTAATTTCTCCCCGAATTCAACCGGATGATGAGTCGATCACTTCTTGGATTGAAAAATAGTTCAAATCGTTGAAATTTTGTTGATAAGTTAAGGCTTTCAAAGCCTTTTAAACCCTCGTAAAAGCCTAGCTTTTTCTTATTTTTGTTACACTTGTTTAAAGTGATAAAACGAAATTAAAAGAGATATGGCTGAAGAAGAAAGAAGGGATAATTATTCTGCTGATAATATTCAGGTATTAGAAGGGTTAGAAGCGGTGCGCAAGCGTCCTGCAATGTATATTGGAGATGTTGGGGTTAAGGGATTACACCACTTGGTTTATGAGGTAGTGGATAACTCAATCGATGAAGCACTCGCTGGACACTGTAATAAAATTGATGTATTTATTAATACGGACAATTCAATAACCGTAGTAGATAATGGTCGTGGTATTCCAACTGCGATGCATACCAAAGAAAAAAAGTCAGCGTTGGAGGTTGTAATGACTGTACTTCATGCTGGGGGTAAATTCGATAAAGACACATACAAAGTTTCTGGTGGACTCCATGGTGTTGGGGTTTCTTGTGTAAACGCGCTTTCCATTGCTTTAAAAGCGACGGTTCGTAGAGAAGGGAAAATATTTCAACAGGAATATTCGATTGGTAAACCATTATACGATGTGAAAATTGTTGGTGAATCAACCGAAACAGGTACTGAAGTGACGTTTAAGCCAGACGGAACTATTTTCGATTCTACAGAATATAACTTTGATACGATTGCTGCTAGAATGCGTGAGCTAGCCTTTTTGAATAAAGGAATCACCATTTCATTAACTGACAATCGTGTGACAGATGATGAAGGAAATCATCCAACGACGATGTATCATTCAGAAGGTGGATTAAGAGAGTTCGCTCAATATTTGGACCGCAATCGAGAAGCACTTATTTCAGATGTTATCTACTTTGAAGGAGAGCGTGAAAATATTCCAGTGGAAGTTGCTTTAACTTATAACACCTCTTATACAGAGAATATTCAGGCGTATGTGAATAACATCAATACACATGAGGGTGGAACACATCTATCTGGTTTCAGACGCGGATTAACGAATACCTTGAAAAAGTATGCGACTGACTCTGGTATGTTGGCGAAAGAAAAAATCGATATTGATGGGGATGACTTCCGTGAAGGACTTACGGCAGTCGTTTCTGTGAAAGTACAGGAACCTCAATTTGAAGGTCAAACAAAAACAAAATTAGGAAATCGTGAAGTAACTGCTCCAGTTAGTCAAGCGGTGTCCGAGATGTTGTCAGCTTACCTAGAAGAACACCCAGCGGAAGCACGTTTGATTGTTGAAAAAGTCATTCTTGCTGCAAGAGCGCGACATGCTGCTAGAAAAGCACGCGAAATGGTACAACGTAAAAATGTACTTTCGGGTTCTGGATTACCTGGTAAATTAGCTGATTGTTCTGAAAAAGATCCCGCTTCTTGTGAAATTTACTTTGTCGAGGGAGATTCGGCAGGTGGAACTGCAAAGCAAGGCCGCGATCGACATTTTCAAGCGATCATGCCACTTAGAGGTAAAATTCTTAATGTGGAAAAAGCGATGCAATATAAAATCTTTGAAAACGAAGAGATTAAAAACATCTATACGGCACTTGGTGTAAGAATTGGAACGGAAGAGGATTCAAAAGCCTTGAATTTGGAGAAACTTCGTTACCATAAAATCATCATCATGTGTGATGCCGATGTCGATGGGTCTCACATTGAGACATTAATTTTGACCTTCTTTTTCCGTTACATGAAGGAGCTAATTGAAAATGGATACATCTATATTGCTACTCCTCCATTGTATCAAGTGAAAAAAGGCACAAAATCTGAGTATGCTTGGAATGAAGACCAACGTGATCGACTCATCAATGATTTAAAAGGTGGCGGTTCTGAATCTTCTGTGAATGTTCAACGTTACAAAGGTCTTGGAGAGATGAATGCAGAGCAACTTTGGGAAACAACCATGAATCCTGAAAGTAGAACGCTTCGTCAAGTAACAATTGATAATGCTGCTGAGTGTGATCAGATTTTCTCTATGTTAATGGGGGATGATGTTCCCCCGCGCAGAGAATTCATTGAGAAAAACGCGAAATATGCTAAAATCGACGCTTAAAATGCGTTTTGAAAATAATAAGCCAGTATTCACCATCTTGGTGGTACTGGCTTTTTTTGTGTCTTATGGTTTCTTATACAAAACAACGAATAGCACAAATCATCTGCCATTGGAGACACCACGTTTGAAGGAGGGGGAGTCTTATTTACATCATTTGGCTTATGGATTTGTGTATGATGAAACACATGAACAAGCAAAATGGATTGCCTATTGTTTAACAAAAAAAGAGGCGTTGGGAACAATTGAGCGATCAGATAATTTTGAGGAAGATCCCTTGGTTTCATCTGGAACTGCTACGGATGGCGATTATGCGAAAAGCGCATATGACCGCGGACATTTAGCGCCAGCAGCAGATATGCGTTGGTCCAATAAAAGCATGGAGGAGTCTTTTTATTATAGCAATATGAGTCCTCAATTACCAGCATTCAATCGTGGGATTTGGAAAAAACTTGAAGAGAAAGTTCGTGACTGGGCTGTGGACCTTGATTCTATTTTAATTGTTACCGGACCAATTTTAACTCCGAATTTACCAACAATAGGTGCGAATAAAGTGAGCGTACCTGCCTATTATTACAAAGCTATTGTAGATTTCAAAGGAGCGAAATCTAAAGGCATTGCTTTTGTACTACCGAATCAAGGCTCGAAACTTCCATTGATGGATTTTGCCATTTCTATAAACGATTTGGAGAAGCTTACAAACATTGATTTCTTTAATCAATTAGAAGATAAATTAGAAAGTACGTTGGAATCATCGGCTTGCAAAACTTGTTGGCCATAAAAAAAACCGCCCATAGAGCGGTTTTTATTTCTTTTAAGGATCATTGATTAATGAATCAAGCCTTCATATGTTGCAGCATCTAACAATTGATCGTACTGTGATGAATCAGATAGTTTCACTTTAATCATCCAACCTTCTCCGTATGGATCTGAGTTCACTAATTCCGGGTTAGCTTCTAACGCGTCATTGAATTCAAGAATCTCTCCACTTACGGGCATAAACAAATCAGAAACCGTTTTTACAGCTTCTACACTTCCGAAAACTTCTTCTTGGTTAAGTGTTTCACCGATTGTTTCGATTTCAACGTATACAATATCACCTAATTCACTTTGTGCAAATTCTGTAATTCCTACAATGGCAACATCACCTTCGATTTTTACCCATTCGTGGTCTTTCGTGTACTTTAATTCAGCTGGAATATTCATGTTAATTTTGATTTTTACAAATGTAGCAATTTTGTTCCTTTGTTTCAAGCCTTAGGGAAAGACTTTATAATTACCTTTGCACTATGACAATTGATCAGTATAAAGACTTATTGAAGCGCGTTGAAGGCATTCAAAATTACCTAAAAATTGAAGAGAAGCGAATGCAAATGAGAGAAGAAGAGCTCAAAACGCAAGACCCTTCTTTTTGGGATGACCCTAAAAAAGCGGAAATTCAAATGAAATCCATACGTGGATTAAAGTTCTGGGTCAATACCTTTGACCGTGTGAAGACATCTGTTTCTGACCTAGAGGTTGTGATGGAATTCGTAAAAGAGGGAATGTCAACAGAGACTGAATTGGATCAGCAATTTCAAGTTATTTTGGCGGAAATTGAGGAATTAGAACTGAAAAATATGCTCTCTGGCGAAGAAGATGCCCTAAGTGCAGTTTTACAAATTACTGCTGGAGCTGGTGGAACTGAAAGTTGTGATTGGGCCTCTATGTTAATGCGTATGTATTTGATGTGGGGAGAAAAGAAAGGGTATAAGTTAAGCGAGTTGAATTTCCAAGAAGGGGATGTTGCCGGTGTCAAAACAGTGACAATTGAAGTAGACGGTGAATTTGCTTTTGGTTACCTGAAAGGTGAAAATGGTGTCCATCGTTTGGTGCGTATTTCACCGTTCGATTCCAATGCCAAACGCCATACCTCGTTTGTATCTGTTTATGTCTATCCGTTAGTCGATGACAACATCGATATTCATATTAATCCCGCAGATGTTTCGTTTGAAACATTTAGATCCGGTGGAGCAGGTGGACAAAATGTCAATAAAGTTGAAACAGCTGTGCGCTTGCGACATGCTCCATCAGGAATCATAATTGAAAATTCTGAATCTAGATCACAATTGGCAAACAAGGAAAAAGCCATGCAATTATTGCGTTCTCAGTTATATGAATTGGAATTACGGGACCGTATGGAAAAACGCAGCGAAATTGAAGCCGGTAAAAAGAAAATTGAGTGGGGAAGTCAAATTCGTAACTATGTGATGCAACCATACAAATTGGTAAAAGACGTACGCACAGGTACCGAGACGAGTGATGTTGATGGCGTTATGGATGGTGGACTAGATCCTTTTTTGAAGTCCTTCTTGATGATGTACGGCTCTTAAAGTAGCGGCAGCAACTTTTCTAAAGCAATTCCCCTAGAACCTTTCAGTAATATCAGGTTATTTTCGAGTGTTAAATTGGACCATTTTTCAATGAGCGCTTGTGTTGAAGAAAACCCTTGCTCATTCAAACTTTTGAAGATTGGTCCAACAGTGATATACTGTAATTTATTGGCTTGACAGAACGTTAAAATTTCTTGATGTGCTGAAATTGCTTCTTTACCTAATTCCAGCATGTCTCCCAATATGGCTATTTTCAAGTCCTGGTGGATTTCCACGAATGATTCCAAAGCAGACTTCATACTAGATGGATTCGCGTTATAACAATCGACGATAACAGTGTTTTTGTCCGTTTTGCTCACTTGACTCCGATTGTTCTGTGGAACATATCCCTCAATGGCCGAATTAATGTCTTGTGGATTCACCTGAAAAATATTTCCGAAGGCGATTGCGGCCAAGAAATTATTAAAGTTGTATTTCCCGACCAAGTTCGTGTGTAGAGTGGGAGAGTGGTAGTCATGATTGTGCCATGAGAAGTGAACGTATGGATCCAAGTAAAGCAATTCACCGACGATTAAAGCGTCAGCTTTACTTCCAAATGTGATTAAGGGTAAAGGATGTTTTTTGCAAGCGTTCATTAAAATATCATCGTCCATGCAAGTGAATAATACACCATTTTTTTGTTGAATGGAGGTATACAATTCCGTTTTCGTTTTCAACACGCCTTCAAAATTGATAAATCCTTCCAAATGCGCCTTTCCTATGTTCGTAATGATTCCGTGGGTAGGTTCAGCAATTTCGCAAAGTTCAGCAATATCTCCGGGCTTATTTGCCCCCATTTCGATAATAGCAATTTGATGTTCGTTCGTAATTCTAAGAAGAGTAAGTGGTACACCAATATGGTTGTTTAGGTTCCCAAATGTACAAAGGGTTCTGTATTTTTTAGAAAGCACGGCATTCACGAGTTCTTTTGTGCTCGTTTTTCCATTACTTCCAGTAATTCCAATTACGGGAATATCAAATTTATTTCGGTGGTAATTCGCTAATTGTTGAAGGTAGATTAGTGAATCCTTCACATGGAAAATGTTGGTATTGTTTGCAAATTCAAGTTCATCAACAATGGCGTAAGTTGCTCCTGACTCAATGGCTTGTAAAGCAAATTCGTTGCCATTAAAGTGATCACCTTTTAAAGCTACAAAAAGAGAACCGGATTGAATGTTTCTAGTATCGGTGCATATACTCGTGCATTCATAAAATAAATTGAATAAGCTTTCCATGTTGCAAAATTGCAAAAAAAAAGCCCGATTGCTCGGGCTTTTTAAAATTATTCTTTTGGACCTTTCGGTCTAGAACTTCCGACGCGATCCATCGCACAGCGGAAACCAATAGTTGCTGTTGCTTTATCTTCATCAAGGAATCTTCTGTTACCTGAAGACAACCAATAAACTCGATCTGCCCATGAACCTCCTTTATAAACCCTTGATTTATCAGAAATCAATGTTGTTGGCCAACCAGCTATACCAGCATTGATCATTTCATCATTTAGATTAGAATTTTCATGTTGGTTTTGGTACATCACTTGCTTTGAGTCACGTGTTCCGTTATTTATTTCATCTTTGCGTTTAGCATTATTATAGAATATAGATGATTCTAAATCACCATCCATGTAATCAATGTAATCATCTTTACGGTAATTCAATCTTCCTGCATTTTCTTCAACGGTTACATTTCTCCAACGTTGATTACCTTTTGTCTCGGTAATAAACTCTGTTAAGCCATTACGAAGTGTCATAATCCATGTAGTAATAGTTGGATCTGTGCTGTAAGAGCTAAATTTACGTTCTAGGTAATCTTTGCTGAATAGAGCGGTATCTTGAATTCCAATGAACTCTTGAGCATTTTCTCTATCAAAAGCAATTTGCATGATTTCTTCAATCGGCTTTTTGTTTGCACCATCTTGGATTTCAGCAGGAAGGTTTTTGTTAAAGAGAACACGTTCAACAAATGCACTTGCGGCAATAGTCCTACCTTGGTTGTATAGAGCAATAGCCGTATCGAGCATCATGTTTAATGTATCCAAAAACTCAAATTGCAAACGTTCTTGAGACGTAAATTGAGATTTATTAGAAACATAATAACTAGACGGTGAGTTGAACTGATATCCTCTTGGATCCTGTTTTGAATAGATACGCGAGTTCATTGGGTTATTGTTAACCAATGGCGCTGGACCTTTACTCATTTCACTTAAATCGTCTTGAATTTGTTTTACTTCTGCATTTGCTGAATTATCAGTTAAAAATTTTGTGAAAGCATCAACATTCTCTGTTAAAACTTTAATATCCTTACTGTTAATGTCTTTTTGGATTAGTGCGAGAATAGAGTCCATTGATTTTTTCTCTACCCCACTAATTTTACTTACTTTTTCCAATCTCTTTACTCTGTTGAACAAAGTATCTCCCTCGGCAAGCACATTTCTATTTGCAACATTTGTTTGGAAATTGCTTCCAGCACCTTGCTTGTAATTCTTGTTAGCATAAGCTAGGTATTTAACGCGTGCAAATTCATTCACAAACTCTTTCATTCCGTGAACATCGTAAATGTTTTCGTTTGCTTTAACAGGACGGTCATACAATCCATCTGGAACAAGAAGTTGCGTTTGGAACTTGTTACCTCTGAAAGGCATAAACTCTGATGTAGACTCGCTAGACATAGGTCTGTAAACATCCATTACCCACTCAGACACATTGCCTCCCATGTTGTACAGTCCGAAATCATTTGGCCAATAATCATCAACTCGAGCCGTAATATCAGAACCATCATTCAAATTCCCAGAAAGACCCATTAAATCGCCTTTACCACGAATAAAATTAGCTTGAATTGCTCCAGCAAACTGTTCTTCTTCTTGACGAACATAATGTCCATCCCAAGGATAAATACGACGGTCGTTAATGTTCTCTGATCCTTCATCCAAGTTTCCAATTAAACCAAGCGCAGCAAATTCCCACTCAGCTTCTGTTGGTAGACGGTAATTAGGTAAAAGAATACCATCTTCCATACGAACAGGACGTGTGCCTAATCTTCCATTGTCAAGGTCTGCATAAATTGGATCGTAGTTCTCTAATTGATAAGGATCTCTTGGAACAGAACGTTTTTTAGCATCAACTTTAGGTTTAGGCTTATTATCTTTATTCACAACATAACCACCATCTGATTCTACTGTGTAGTTTCCGTTCAAGTAGTTTTCAGTACTGAACATGTTTTGAGGGACAGATGCATATTTTCTGTCATAATCTTTGTTGTTGGCAGCACCTAAATCAGTGCTTCCTTCTTCAGCAAAATGCCATTTTAAAATACCCTCACGCACTAAAATTGCTTCATTTACACGATCTGTTCTCCACTTACAAAAGTCGTTAGCTTGTAACCAAGAAACACCTACAACCGGATAGTCTGCGTATGATGGGTGACGAAGGTAGTAACTCACATATTTCTCACGATACCCAAGCGCTGTTCTCCAAGCCAACGTATCTGGCAAACATTTTTTGTAAACATGAGGATAGGTTTTGTAGTAAACACGCTTCATCCAATACATGTATTCTAACCAATGTAAATTTGTGACTTCAGTTCTATCCATGTAAAAAGACGCAACCGTAACACGCGATGCACGCGCATTCCAATCAGACATGACATCTTGCTCCGTTCTTCCCATGGTAAATGTACCACCTTCTATCATGACCAATCCTGGCCCTGTTTCTTGTTCTTGAGCATCAAATTTCTCAAATCCACCATTTTTAAAGTTGTTATATTCCCAACCTGTTGAACTTGATCTTTCTGGAGAACAAGAAGAAAGTATCAATAGTCCAACTACTGATACTCCTAAAAATCTATTCATCAATCGCTTCATATTCTACTTTGCGTTTTATTAACGATAATAATCTTTATTACTTAATTTGTTACACTTAAAATGATGGACAAGAAATTTTTCTGAAATTCTTTGGCTTTTTCTTGCATTTCAGGTTAATTCCCATTGAAATTTCATGCGATCCGCCTGAAACTCCACCTAAATTCGATACCGTTAAATCGTAACTGTATCCAACTCTAAATTTCTCTGTGCTTATACCTAGACTCAAAATGAATGCATCTCTATTTCTATACCAAGCTCCGATTGTAAAGCTTTCGTATTTTAAATATGCACCAATGTTGAATTCTTGAAATCCATTTTGATATTGATAAATAATGTTAGGCATTAGCATGGTACTACTTGAGTAGCGACCACGTTGACCAAGCTTGATTGTTGCTCCCATGTGTCCTGTCAAACGAATTGGAAGTCTTGAATCACCTAAAATCATAGACTCATCTGGTCTGTTTAAGTGATGGCCTGCCACTCCAAAATAGAAGTTTTTCGTAAATCCAACCATTCCTGCTGAAACATCAAAGAAACCATGACGACCGTTTCCGCGAATAACATCACCGGTTTGATAGATGAAACCGCGTCTTGGGTCAATCATATCACCAAAAGTCAATTTATCCCAATCCAAAAATTTCTGAAAATAGGCTGCTCTTGCTCCGAACATGAGTGAAAATTTTCTATTTACTTTTAGGTTGTATGAATAAACTCCGCCAATCATCGAAGTTTGAATAGTACCTGCTCCTTGTTGGTCGTGCATCGCAATAAGTCCAATCCCACCGGATACATTTTTTGCATACGTATCAAACGCAGCGCTGTATGTTATAAAATTCCCTGTAAGTTGTGGCCATTGATTGCGGTAATTAAGAGCAATTCTCGGACAGCCGCTAGATCCAGCGAGTGCAGGATTGAGGTACACGGGATTCGAATAGAATTGTGTAAAGGTTGGATCCTGAGTCCAAGCAGTATTTGACATTGAAACAACAAAAATATTTGTTAAAGCAATGACGAGAGTTCCGAATGTTTTCACAAACTTTGTTTTTAGCACGAACAATCTTAACGTAGTTTAGGTTTTAAAGGTTACAAATATCGAATAAATAATCAAATAAAATAAATAAATTGACGTTTTTCTTCCACACTTACTTTGAAAAATATTTAAATATGAACCGAATAATTTTTTTTCTACTGCTTTTGTTTCGTTCCCTAGATGGGATATCCCAGGTAGTAAATATTGAATTGAAATGGTCCCAAACTCATAATTATGAGAAAGATGACAAGGTGTTTCCGATAAATTATATCGAAGATCAGGGAATAGATAATGGGATTCCTTTTTATTTTAAAAAATTCAAGGCAAGTTCTTTAAATCAAAAAGTAATCATTTCGGATGTAGTATCGGAACCTATTCCAAGTTCAGACGTGAGTTATTACAAAAATTCTCTTGTTTCTATTCCTGCTGATTTCAATTTTGAAGCAAATGTAACCGATGAGTCCGGACAGCCGTTTTTGGTCATTCATGCTATTCCAGTCCGAATGAACGAAGGTAAGTATGAACGTGTAGTTCAATTCTCATATAAATTGGTTTCCATTCCTAGTTTCAATCAAAAGGATTTCGTTGAAAATTCCGTAATGAAACCTGGATCAGGGTTTTGGTATAAAATCTCTGTTGCAAAAGACGGGATTTATAAAATAGATAAGGCGTTCTTGCAATCTTGTGGGATTAATACGGATGGATTAAATCCCGCTCACATTCATATATATGGTAACGGAGATGGATTAATTCCTGAAAAAAACAACCTGCCAAGAACGGATGATTTGGCAGAGAATGCCATATACATACAAGGGGAATCCGATGGAGTTTTCAACGATAATGATTACATATTGTTCCATGCTTGGGGTCCGCATCGCTGGTCAAGCAGTGAAACAGTTTTTCCTTACTTACAAATTCGTAATATCTACAGCGATATCTCAACATATTTCATCAACATAAACGCAAATGTAGCACCATTAAGAATTCAGGAAGCTGTTCAAAATGACACACCTGCTGACAATATCATCAGCTCTTATGATTTCAGAGATTGTTATGAAAATGACCTCGTTAATTTAGTGGAAGGAGGTCAAAGATGGTACGGTGAATTATTTGATGTTGAATTAGAAAGAACATTCAATTTTTCCATTCCAAATATCGATATAGAAAAATTGGATTTCAAATTAGATATTGCAGCTAATTGTCCAAACAATAATTTACTTAATTCAATCAAAGTCAGTGTAAGCGGTCAGGATTTGTTCACCAATATTTTACCTATAAATTCACAGGATTACTCGAGAGGAGAATACAAGTTTTCCATGAATAATCCTCCTTCAACAATTCCCCTGAAATTGACTGTTTCACGTCAATCTCCAACTACACAAGCTTATTTAGATAGAATCGTGCTAAGTACGAAAAGAAAACTTATTTTCTATGGAACTCAATTTGGATTCCGTTTGAAAAATTTGGATCCAACACAACTCAATTCTTATGAGATCACTGGATTACCATCCGGCGGTTTTGTTTGGGATATCACAGATAAACACGCACCGAAAAGAATGTTTATTTCTTCGAATGGAAATATAAAATCATTCAAATCTGATGGTGGATTGAAAGAATTTGTGGCATCAAATGGTAGTTCCTTTTTTACTCCTGATAGAGTAGGGGCAGTAAGTAATCAAAACCTACATGGACTGCCTCAAGCGGATTATCTAATCGTTTCTCATCCTGACTTTCTTTCACAAGCGAATAGATTGGCAGATTTACATCGTGCTGAAGGATTAATTGTTCACGTTGTGAACGTGCAGCATGTGTACAATGAATTTAGTTCTGGAATGCAGGATGCTACGGCGATAAGAATGTTTGCAAAAATGTTCTACGATCGGGCCCTACAAACTGACCCAACTACAAAGCCAAAATACCTTTTGTTGTTTGGTGATGGAACATATGACCCAAAAAATCGTCTATCTAACAATAATAACTTCATCCCGACTTATCAGTCAGTTATCAGTGAAAATCATATTGATGCTCTTGTATCCGATGATTACTTTGGCCTTCTAGGTGATAATGAAGGATTTTCAAGTACAGACTTAATGGATATTGGTGTTGGTCGTTTTATTGTGAGTGATAACATTCAAGCAAAACAACAAGTGGATAAAGTCGAGCATTACTTGAAAAATGGGTCTGATCTTTATCCAAATAATTCATCGTGTTGCTTGGGTTCAACCGACTTGAGTTCTACTTTTGGAGATTGGCGTCTGAAGTTTGTTCAAATAGCTGATAATGATCCATCGAATCAATTTATCGATGACAATGCTGAGCCACAATATAATTACGTTAAACTGAATCACCGCGAAATGAATGGTGAAAAACTTTATATGGACGCATTTCCAATGGTGGTTTCTACGGGTGGAATAAGATTTCCTGCATTAGCTGAATCTATTACAGATAGAGTCCAAAGGGGAATTGTCATGATAAATTATGTTGGGCATGGGGGTGAAGTTGGGCTTGCAGAAGAACGCATTGTGACAATCCCACAAATTCAGTCATGGAATAACATAAACGCTTTGAATCTTTTCGTTTCTGCGACTTGTGAGTTTACTAGATATGATGATCCAAAACGTGTGTCCGCAGGAGAATGGGCCTTTTTGAATCCAACTGGTTCGTCGATTGCCTTAATGACAACAACTCGAGCCGTTTATATAACAGTGAATGAAGTTACGGGAGATGCATTCTATCAGCAAGTTTTCGAAAGAGATGCTACAGGTAATCCAAAAACATTTGGGGAAATTTCCATGTTAACTAAAAACAATTCGGGTTCAAGTGGAAACAAACGAAGTTTTACTTTGATCGGAGACCCAGCATTGCGCATTGCGCTTCCGAGATACCGCATTGTTACAGATAGCATCAATGGCATTAGTCCTCTCGTTCAAATAGACACCATTAATGCATTGAGTAAAGTGCGCATTAAAGGTCATATGGAAGATTGGAATGGATCCGTGTTAAATACATGGAATGGCGTTTTAACTCCTACCATATTTGACAAATTTAAAACTCAACAGACATTAGGTCAAGATCCACCTCAAGTTCTAAGTTTTCAACAGCAACGAAATAAAATATATCGTGGTAAAGCAAGTATTGTTAATGGCTATTTCGACTTTGAGTTTATCGTCCCGAAAGACATTGCTTTGAATTATGGATTGGGTAAAATTAGTTATTACGGTAACAGTTCCATTACGGATGCACAGGGTTTTGATACAATGTTGATTATAGGTGGTATTAATCCCAATGGACTCAATGACGCGGTTGCTCCATCGATTCAGTTGTTTATGAATGATGAGGCTTTTGTTTCTGGAAGCATAACAGATGCAAATCCAGTTTTATTCGCGAAAGTGTTTGATGAAAATGGAATAAACACTGTTGGTAATGGAATCGGTCACGATATTGTTGCGGTACTCGATGGTGAAACTAGTAATCCATTCGTGTTAAATGACTTTTATTCAGCAAGTTTAAACGACTATCAAAATGGAGAGGTGAGGTATCAGTTTCAAAACCTTTCTGTAGGTAAACATACACTTGAATTAAAGGTTTGGGATGTCAACAACAATTCAGGAATGGCAAAACTTGAGTTTATTGTTCAAGAAAAAGAGGTGCCGATGTTGGAGCATGTTTATAATTACCCCAATCCTTTTACTACACGTACTTCTTTTATGTTTGAGCATAATCAATCGTGTAATCAACTGGATGTTCAAGTTCAAGTTTATACCATTTCCGGTAGATTGGTCAAGACCATTCAACAACAAGTGAAAACCCAAGGGTTTCGTTCAGAAGGAATCGAGTGGGATGGCAAAGATGATTTTGGTGATCAACTCGCGAAAGGTGTTTACGTTTATCGCTTAAAAGTCAAAAATATTGATGGTCAAACTGCTGAAAAAACAGAGAAATTGGTTATTTTAAAGTGATTTCACAATAAAAAACCTAGTTTTTCGTATATTTACGAACCATTAAGTATTGTCGTATATGAAGCAAGTTTTTTTTCTTTTATCAATCTGTTATGCTACTTTTCAAGCCTATGCTCAGCCAAACGGTGGGGGATCGGGTGTTACGGATAATGACTTGCAATTTAATACAATCACAACAGCATTGCCATTTATGGCAATCACACCTGATTCTAGAGCAGGGGGAATGGGAGATGCAGGAACAGCTTTGAGTCCAACTTCCACCTCTGTTTATTGGAATACTTCCATGTTGAGTTTTGCAAAAGAAAAGTCTGAATTAAGTTTGTCATACACACCTTGGTTACGTCAATTAACAAACGATATTAGTTTGTCTTATTTGGCTGGATACTATCGCATTAATAAAATACACACCATTGGAGGATCTCTACGCTACTTTAGTTTAGGGGAAATTACGTTTACCGATGTTAGCGGAAACGTTCTTCGTGATGACAAACCAAGTGAATTCGAGTTAACAGGAGCGTACGCCTTTCGATTGGCAAAACGTTTAAGCATAGGAATCAACGCGAAGTTTGCTTATTCGAATCTAACCGGAGGATTGACTGTTGGTGGTGTAAATACGAAAGCAGGAGTAGTTGGTGCTACAGATTTTTCCATTACTTATCGTAATGACGATGCGAAAATTGGAAATGCGGACGGTACTTATACGTTTGCTACAACAATTAATAACCTTGGTAACAAAGTTGCTTATTCCGAGCTTTCACAAAGAGATTTTATTCCAATGAACATGAAAATTGGTAACGCCTTTGAAGCTGAATTCGACGATTATAACAAAGTGACATTTGCCTTAGATCTTCAAAAGCTTCTCGTTCCGACTCCGGCGTTCTATGATAACGTCAATGGAAGTTACACAATGTTGTCTGGAATGAATGGAGATGTAGGAATTATTAACGGAGTTATGCAGTCTTTTTATGATGCACCTGGTGTCGTGGCTAAGGATGAAAACGGTGATTATATTCAGAATAATGATGGTTCATATGCCATTGTTAAAGGGACTAAGCTAAAAGAGGAATTAACAGAAATTAATATTGCTGCTGGAATAGAGTGGTGGTACAACGATGTACTTGCTTTTAGAACTGGTATGTTCTATGAGAATGAAAATAAAGGTAACCGTAAATTTTTGAATTTTGGTGCAAGTTTGAAGTACAACATGTTTTCCATAGACTTTTCGTATTTAGCCTCTGTAAGTGGGAGATCAAGTCCATTGGCTAACACCCTCCGATTCACACTTAGATTGAATATGGGACGTACAGGAGGATCTACACCAACGGGTATATAGTATGCAAATTCGGACAGGATTTGGCGTCGATGTTCACCGTTTAGCGGACGGTTATGATCTTTTCATTGGTGGAAAAAAAATTGAATCGGACCTAGGTGCCGTTGGACATTCTGATGCAGATGTATTATTACATGCGATTTGTGATGCACTTTTGGGAGCAGCTAATTTACGTGATATAGGGTATCATTTTTCGGATAAGGATCCAAAGTATAAAGGAATAGATTCAAAAATACTTTTAAAAGATGTTGTTAAGCTGGTTCATGATAAGGGATACCATGTCGTGAATATTGATTCTACGGTCATTTTAGAAAGCCCAAAATTAAACCCACACATCCCTGAGATGTGTCAAATAATTGCTGAAATTTTACATGTTGACATTGACGCTGTGTCCATTAAGGCAACTACACATGAACTAGTTGATTCATTTGGAGAAAAACGTGCAATCAAGGCGTATTCCAATTGCCTGATACAGAAGTAAAAGTTTATTATTGGTCATTTTTATCATTGTTCTATTTTTTAGTTAGAAGCTGACATTATGAGAAATAAAATCATTTCCACTGTAGATATACGAGTTAAAACATGGTTTCGTGAGGACTTGTCGAATCCTGATGACAGTCAATATTTCTATAACTACCGAATATTTATTGACAATAAAGGAAGCAACTCGATTCAATTATTACATCGTCATTGGATGGTAGAACACTTGATTTACGGCATTCAACATGTTGATGGTCCTGGAGTAGTTGGGGAACAACCGGTTATTGAGGCAGGAGATCAGTTTGAATACGTAAGTGGTTGCGAATTTTGGATGCCAATTGGACGTATGAGTGGATTTTATACGTTTCAAAATATGGATACAGAGCAATTGTTTTCCGTCCCAATTCCACTTTTCACACTAGAATTTCCTCCAGTATTATCTTAGTTTAACGTAAATGACTTTTTTCGTCTCGAAAAAAGGTTCGGTGTATATGTCGGATAGTAAGAACTCTCTATGTAAGTGTCTCACTGGCTTCATTTCCTCACTCAAATCACCACCTTTTAAGTAAAGGATGCCGTTTACTAAGTCGTGTTCTGATTTCTTTTTCACTTTCCCTTGAACCCATTTTAAAAATATGGGCATTTGAGTAACTGCTCGGCTAACGATGAAATCAAAATCACCTTTAATTTCTTCTGCTCTGGCATGATGCGCAGTTACATTAGTAAGTCCAAGAGCTAGTGCAACTTCGTTTACAACTTTGATTTTTTTTCCGATAGAGTCCACTAATACAAAGGTAGTTTCAGGGAACAATATGGCCAATGGAATGCCAGGAAATCCACCTCCTGTTCCGATGTCAAGAATGGATGAACCGGGCTTGAAGCTACAGACTTTAGCAATTCCGAGTGAATGCAGCACATGGTGTGTGTAAAAGTTTTCAGTATCCTTTCTAGATATCACATTAATCTGCGCATTCCAGAACGAATAAAGTTCTTCTAGTTGAGCAAATTGCTGAAGTTGAACGTTACTTAATTCAGGGAAGTATTTTGTAATTATTTCCACGGTGATTAAATGGTGTCTTTTGTTTTGTCTATCATTGCCGCAAGAAAATCTCTTGCGCGGAAAAGTTGTGCTTTCACTGTTCCAAGGGGTAGGTTCATTTCCTCTGCAATTTCTTCGTAACTTAATTCCTCGAAATACCGTTTTTCGACAAGTTCTCGGTATTTAGGCTTAAGTTTACTAACCAGTAAACGCATGTGAATGATTCGTTGTCCGTGAATGATTGTTTCTTCCGGATTTAATCCTGTGGAACGTGCATCAATTCGTAATCTGTCACCATCATCAGTCATCATGCCTTTATCTATGGATGTCACTTCAATTCGTTTTTTACGAATGAAGTCAATGCAATTGTTAGAGGCGATTTTGAACAACCAAGTGCTAAAAGCGAAACTTGGAGAATATTGATCAAGGCGGCTAAAGGCTTTTCCAAACGCTTCAATCGTTAGGTCATCAGCATCGTCAGAATTCTTGACCATTTTTAACATCATGAAGAAAATCGAATCACGGTATCGATCCATTAAATCGGCATATGCAGCTTGATTACCTTTGCGGGCTGCTTCAACCAACACAAGGTCATGTTTTGCTTTATCCGATAAATGTTCGTTCTCTACCATCTATAGTACTTTTGTCGTTCTGATATGTAAAACAAAATTGGCATCAACAAGGCATATAATAAGTCCCAAAAAGGCAAAAAGCGAATAAAACTTTTTTCTTTTAAAAGAGATAGGCAACGTCCTTGCAACCACCATTTTAAAAGTAAAGTAAATCCAAATATACTGCTACTCAGTAAAATGAAATCTTTACTAAAGAGCAAAGTAATAAAAGATACCCACATCAAAATCAGTGATACGGGATATATTCCTAACAAGAGTTTCTTAATAAAGCGGTATTTTCCAGACGCAGCGTAATGTCGCGTCTTTTGTGTCATCCATCTTGACCAAGTGGTAGGTGCTTGAGAGTAACAGAATGAATCTGGATTTAATTGAATTGAATAATTGGATTTCTTTGCCGCTTCTTGAATAAAAAGTACATCATCACCTGTTGTAACGGAATAATGAGACTTGAATCCATTCACAGAATGAAAGACACTTTTTGTATAAGCTAAATTTCTTCCCACTCCCATGTACGGCAATTTCGCTAGTGCCATTGAAAAATAATTCACTCCAATCCACGCTGTATCAAAGCGAATTAATCGATTCAAAAATCCTTTGTTTTTTAAGAAAGGTGCATAGCCAATTACTATTTGTTTTGAGTTTGAGTATTGACTGGCCATTTGTTTTATCCATTGGTCATTCACTGGTTTACAGTCGGCATCAGTTAGAACGAAATGTTCATATTTAGCGGCCTTAATTGCGAGTGTGATCGGTAGTTTCTTTCCGGGTCTAAGGTGTCTATTTTTACTTAATTCAACAATCCGTAAATTGGGAAATTGTTGCGCATAAGCAGTTAGAATCCATCCACTATCATCAATTGATTGATTATTTACAACAATTACTTCGTAGGCAGGATAATCCTGGCTTAAGATAGCTGGTAAATTTTCGTAAAGGTTGTCTGATTCATTTCGCGCAGCGATGATCACACTAATTGGCATCCAATTTTGATGGTCATCAATTGGTTTTGTTTTATGGAAAGCTAGTTTGCTGTAAATAAACAAAACATATAGTATTTGTACAATCACCACAAGTGCGAGCACTAGGAATGTGACGGCAAAAAAATTAATTTCAAACGTAGGTATAAACTTCATAGGATAACTTCAGTACAAAGATGAATTCTCAAATCAAATACACGTATCTTTGTTGCAGTTATTTTTCAACATTTTTATGCACTTTGACCTTTTAACGCAAAATTCTGACTCAAAAGCACGCACGGGACGGCTTCATACGGAACACGGAACCATTGAAACTCCGATATTTATGCCTGTCGGAACGGTAGGATCGGTAAAAGGTGTCCACCAACAAGAATTACGTGACGACATTAACGCACAAATTATTTTAGGGAATACCTATCACTTATTTTTGCGTCCAGGAATTGACGTTCTAGAAGCAGCCGGTGGATTGCATCAATTTATTGGTTGGGAAAGACCGATGTTAACAGATAGTGGTGGTTATCAAGTGTATTCATTGTCTGGCAGAAGAAAAATAATTGAAGAAGGAGTTAAGTTTCAATCACATCTTGATGGAAGTTATCATTTTTTTACACCAGAAAGAGCGATTGAAATTCAACGATCCATTGGTGCAGACATTATCATGGCCTTCGATGAGTGTACACCTTATCCATGTGAATATAACTACGCAAAAAGATCAATGGATATGACACATCGTTGGTTAAAGCGTTGTTTTGAAGCGATGGACAACACAGGTCCAAAATACGGTTATGAACAGGCCTTGTTTCCAATTGTACAAGGAAGTGTCTATAAAGATTTGCGTAAAGAGTCAGCAGAAGCAATTGCATCTTGGGATGCCGTGGGTAACGCAATAGGTGGATTGTCTGTTGGAGAACCAGATGAAGACTTATATGAAATGACTGAATTGGTTTGCGGTATTCTCCCGAAGGATAAACCTAGGTATTTAATGGGTGTAGGAACGCCAACAAATATTCTTGAATGCATTGCGTTGGGTATTGACATGTTTGATTGTGTGATGCCTAGTAGAAATGCCCGTCACGGATTGTTGTATACTTGGGAGGGAACAATTAACATTAAAAACGAAAAATGGTCTAAGGATTTCTCTCCTTTAGACGAAACAAGTGGCGTTTGGGTGGACCAAGTCTATACTAAAGCGTATTTGCGTCACCTTGTTAAGTCTGGTGAGTATTTAGGAATACAAATCGCTACGATTCACAATTTGGCTTTCTACTTGGAATTAGTAAAACAAGCAAGAGAACACATAGAGGCAGGAGATTTTGTCACATGGAAGAATAATGTAACACCGAAATTGTCATTAAGACGTTAAGTTCCTATGCTTAAAATCATTGATCGATACATCATTAAAAAATTCCTATCAACATTCTTTTTTATGTTGGGAATTATTATGTTGTTATCAATTGTGTTTGACATTTCAGAGAAATTAAGTGAATTCATATCGAACAAAGCGCCAATTTCAGAAATCATTTTTGACTATTATGTGAATTTCATTCTCTTTTACGGGAATACGTTTTCCTCCATGATCATTTTTATTTCGGTTATTTGGTTTACCGCTAAAATGGCTCAAGACACGGAAATAATCCCGATTTGGTTTAGTGGTCGCCCCATTACTCGATTTTTACGGCCATATATGATTGGTGCAACTGTATTAATGATTCTGTCTTTTGTATTAAATCATTTTATTGTACCAAGATCATCTAAAGTTCGATTGGCTTTTGAAGAAAAGTACTACAGAGATATGTTATCAGTGGAAGATTATCAAGCTGAATATCCTGGAAACGAATTGGTTTATTTTTCGAATTATACATCCTCTGAAAATCAAATTCATGATTTGACCATTCAAAAATGGAACGATGAAAACGAACCTATTTATTTTTTTAGAGCCCGAAAAGTAAAAAGTATTCCAGGAACTAATCGTTGGCAGGTGTCGGATTACTATGAGAAAAACTATCATTTTCCAAAAGGCAAACTTGTACATGGTGCTCGAAAAGACACCACGTTTTCTTTTACATTGGAGGAAATTGCTCAAAGGGAAAATGTAGCAGAGACAATGACTTTTAGTGAACTTACTCGATTGATTGAACGCGAGAAAATTAAGGGTTCATCTCTTGTTCCAACTTATGAAATTGAACTTCACCAACGCACTTCTTATCCGTTTGCTTCGTATATTCTAACCATTATGGGGGTCTCTGTTTCCTCTAGAAAGAAACGCGGTGGTATAGGTGTCAATGTTGCTATTGGATTAACCATTGTCTTCATCTATATTTTTTCGATGAAAATGCTAACAGTCGCTTCTTTGAATGTGGGCATGCCAGCTATTATTTCTGTTTGGATACCAAACATTATGTTTGCTTGTGCTGCCTATATATTATACCGATTATCTCAAAAGTAAGGTAGTTTTTCAAGGTCAATCCATAGGCCGTCTTCGGCAGTTAGCGTATTTTGAAAAATACTCTTTGCTTCCAATAAATGTTGTTCGCTCGTCTCATAACGAGAAGAGAAATGTCCTATTACAAGGTGTTGAACGTTCATTTTTTTTGCTATTTGAGCTGCTTGTTTCGCCGTACTATGAAAGGTTTGTTTTGCGCGTGCGGCATGTTGATCTGTAAATGTCGCCTCGTGGTACATTACATGTGCATGTTCAATCGCTGACTCATATCCAGTCCATGGTTTTGTATCAGAACAATAAACATAATGTAAAGATGGAGTAGGAGGAAAGGTAAACTTTTTATTTTTCAATATGCGGCCTTCCTTGATCAGATCCATTCCTGCTTTCAATTTTGGTAAATCTTCGAGAAGTAATCCCGCTTCTTTAATTGCAGCAGCATTTAAATGTAACGCTTTTGGTTTTTCTTGGATGCGATAACCCCACGTGGGTATTCGGTGTTTTAAGGCAAAACTTTTAATTTCTATAAGTCGATCTTCGAATATTGTTTGCAGCGACTTTGTTTCAAGCTGAACGAATTGAACATCAAAGCCAAGTTTGTGACCACCAACCTCAATAAACGAGGTAATTAACTGTTGTAATTCGGGTGGGCCATATACGGTCAAGCCCCTTGTTCTGCCCAATAAGTGCATACTTGAAATTAAACCAGGCAGTCCGAAAAAATGATCTCCGTGTAAGTGGGAAATAAGAATGTGGGAAATTCGCTGTAGTTTAATACCAAATTTACGCAGTTGTAATTGTGTTCCTTCACCACAATCAATCAGAATATGTCGGTTATTACATTCAATGTATTGCGCAGTAGGATTTCTTTTCCCAGTTGGAAGAGCGGCACCGCTACCTAAAATACAGACGGAGAAACTCACGCTATAAGAACATCAATTCCTTTATCAACGGAGCTGGAAATCATTAGAACTTTATCCAGTTGTGCGATTTCAATCATTTTTTGAACATTGCTTTGTAGTCCACAAATGGCAAATCTACCATTTGTATCCTTACACAATCTATTTGCAATGAGAATGGCACTTAATCCAGATGAATCGCAGTATTTCGTTTTTGAAAGATCTAGCAAAATGAAATTACTTCCAATTTTATTCAATTGCAGGAAATGACTTTTCAGTTCAGGTGCATTACTTGCGTCGAGTTTTTCGACATGTGCAGATACAACTATTATTTTTCCTTGAGGGTCTACTGAAAAGTTCATCACAATCGTTTTGTCAAATGTAAAAATTTTCAGCGTTCGATTTTCGATGCAAGTAAATAAATTACTGCCATACGAACAGCCACACCATTTTCTACTTGATCAAGTATGATACTTTGCTTAGAATCAGCCACATCACTTGATATTTCAACGCCGCGGTTAATTGGTCCTGGATGCATTACAATGATTTCCTTTGAAAGACCGTCTAAGATCTCTTTGGTTAATCCAAATAACATTGTGTATTCTCGCAAAGATGGAAAATATTTGATGTCTTGTCTTTCTAATTGAATACGAAGCATATTTGCAACATCGCACCATTCCAATGCTTCTCGAAGGTTGTGAGAAACTTTCACCCCTAAATCACCAATATATTTGGGAATTAACGTTGTCGGCCCACAAACCATAACTTCAGCGCCCAGTTTTTGTAGGCAATAAATGTTTGATAGTGCGACACGTGAGTGAAGAATATCACCAACAATCACCACTTTTTTTCCTTCAACACTTCCGAGACGTTCGCGTATGGAGAATGCATCAAGTAACGCTTGAGTTGGATGTTCGTGTGTTCCATCACCGGCATTGATAACACGCGCTTTAACTTTTTGAGAGAGAAACAATGCAGCTCCAGGATTTGGATGTCGCATGACAACCATATCCACTTTCATCGCTAGGATGTTATTTACGGTGTCGATTAATGTCTCACCCTTTTTAACTGAGCTACTTGCTGCACTGAAATTCACTGTATCAGCAGATAGTCTTTTTTCTGCCAATTCAAATGAAAGTCTAGTGCGGGTAGAATTTTCGAAGAAGATATTAGCAATCGTAATGTCTCTGAGGGATGGAACTTTCTTAATCGGACGATTGATAACCTCTTTAAAGCTATCCGCTGTCTTGAAGATTAACTCGATGTCTTCTCGCGTTAAATCTTTTATTCCCGTAAGGTGATCAACACTTAAATTATTCATTGCTTTCTTTTGTAAACAAAACCACTTTATCTTCTCCTTCTGTTTCTTTCCACTCAACGGAAACGCGTTCTGAAATGAGTGTATCCACTGTCTTCCCGATATAATCGGCTTGAATTGGTAGGTCACGGCTGTAACGACGATCAATCAATACCAATAATTCCACCTTTGAGGGACGTCCAAATGATAGTAAAGCATCTAAACCAGAACGAATTGTTCTGCCCGTGTAAAGTACGTCATCAACTAAAATGACACGTTTATTTTCGATGCTAAAATCGATGTTTGTGATACTTGGAATTAACGGTTTTTCTCTTCGACGAAAATCATCGCGATAAAACGTAATGTCCAGATTTCCACATTGAATTTCTTTTCCAAGAATAGATTCCAAATAAGACTTAAGTCTTGTCACAACGTGAATTCCTCTTGGTTGTAAACCAACGAGAACAGTTTCCGAGAAGTCGTTGTGGGATTCAATTAATTCATGGGAAAGACGTTTCAAAGTGAGGTCCAAATGTGTTGGATTCAGAATGACTTGCTTTTCCATTAATACAAAGATAAGGGATTTTACGTTTGAATGAGTCCCTAAAGTTTTTTTTATGAATTAAAAGCAGTTTTATCTACATCCGCCAAAAGAAAGAAACTTCCTGTCACTAGAATAAGATCCTTATATGATGCTTTTTCCATAAGTTCTTTCACCTGTAAATTCACGTTTGCTGAAACGGATAGAATCCTTTTGTCAGTCTGCATCAGGTCATCTAAGGCTTCTTTTTTTAAACTTCGATTATTTTGAAATTCACAAAGGTGAATGGCTGCTTTTTCTGGGAAAAGGGACAAAATTTCAGGAACATTTTTGTCTTGTGAGGCTCCGTAGACGATGTGTAATTTGTTAAACGGGAAGTTATCTAAGTCTTTTAAAGTCGCTCGAATACCATCCTGATTATGGGATACATCAAGGTATACAAAGGGATTTTCATGTACTTTCGTTAACCTCCCAAATAATCCTGTGTTTTGAAATAGCTTGGTTATAGCCTTCGTTACGGTTTCTTCAGAAAACGAAATTTTCAATTTTGCTAATGCACAAAGCGCTGTTTTTAAATTCGTTTTTTGAAGTTCAGGTAGTTCTAATGAGTGTGGAATCTCCCAATTTTCTTCGTCAGCAAAGTAAATCGGTGCATGTTGAATTCTCGCTACATTTCTGAAAATTGCAGCAAGTTCTACTTGTGTTTGACCGATTACGATTGGTTGATTTGACTTAATAATCCCTGCTTTTTCTTGAGCGATTTCCGAAAGTGTTTCGCCTAAGAATTGTGTATGATCTAGTCCAATATTCGTGATAACAGCAAGATTTGACTTCAGTACATTGGTTGAATCTAGGCGACCTCCCATGCCCGTTTCAATTACCGCATAGGTACAATGATTTCGTTGAAAATGATCAATGCCCATGGCGAAGGTCACTTCAAAGAAACTTGGTTCAAAATCTAGTTGAAGATCAATAACTCGTTGACAAAAGTCCACCACTGATGACTCATCAATTTGTACTCCATTAATTCGAATGCGCTCCCGAAAATCGAAGATATGAGGCGACGTAAACAAGCCAACTTTCTCGTTGTTCTCAGTCAGAATGGAACTGATGTACGAACAGGTAGATCCTTTACCGTTTGTACCAGCCACATGAATGATGTTCATTTCATTCGGAATAATCTCGAGTGCGTTGAGTAAATCAGTTGTTTGTTTTAACCCTGGTTTATACGCAATTGCACCGTTGTTTTGATAGGATGGAAATTGATCAAAAAGCCAAGAAACGGCTTGTGTATACGTTTCGAATTTCATTTCTACATCAATTGGACTAAAAATAGGGCAATACCCGCAAAATAGCCAAGTGCTGCCAACAACGTGATGCGTTTTAAGTACCAGAAAAATGATATTTTCTCCATCCCCATGGCCACAACTCCGGCAGCGGATCCTATAATGAGCATTGATCCACCAGTTCCGGCAGCATAGGCGATGAAATGCCAAATTTCATGATCTAGTTCGAATTGGAACATCCCCATGGATGCAGCTACAATGGGAACATTGTCAATGATGGCAGAGGCTACACCGAGTAATGTGACGAATAAATTCACATCCATACTTTCTTGAATTTGTACGCCAAATCCGTAAATCATTCCCGTCGATTCCATGGCGGCAATGGTCATCAGAATACCTAAAAAGAAAAGTATGCTGGGTAGTTCAATTTTAGTAAGAGCCTTGAATGTTGGACTTGTGTGGGAAGTAGTCGCTGTAATGTCGGTTAATGAAAACTGTCGTTTACTGATAATTTCTGCAACGATGGAAAGCAATCCTAATGAAAACATCATTCCCATGTATGGTGGTAAATGTGTTGTCATTTTGATTATCGGTACAAGGATGATCAAAAATAAACCAAGGATTAAGATAATGACGCTTTGTTTTTTCGTTTTTTCACTCGAATCTGTTTGTTGAATGGTCCCTTTAAAAGGTTTCATTTTTGATGCGATTAATAGGGGAACAAATGTGGATACAAGTGCTGGTAAAAAAAGATGATTAATCAGACTTCCTGCATTCACTTTGTGGTTCATCCATAACATGGTTGTCGTCACATCTCCTATAGGAGACCAAGCACCTCCTGAATTTGCAGCAATAATGATAAATCCAGCATACCATTTTCGCAAGTCAGTATCAGTAATTATTTTTCTAAGAATACTAATGAGAACAATAGTTGCTGTAAGATTATCGATTAAGGCTGACAAGAAAAAGGCAAGTAGGCAAATAATCCAAAGCAGGACTAACTTACTTTTTGTTTTGATTAAAGATTTAAAAACCTGAAAACCATCAAAGTGATCAATAATCTCAACGATGGTCATTGCCCCGATTAAAAAAATGAGAATTTCACTTGTTTTCCCAAAATGATGGAGCAAAGTACTTTCTATGAGTTCTTGCTTTTGGGCGATGGATCCGGTTAACTCTGGAATGCTCAATTTCCCACATTTAGGATCAATGAGTAAGCCAATGCTTGGATCGAGCCAAAATGTAGGAATTGCAATAAAAATCACTACCCAAGAGAGAACCATCATGAGTAAGGCAGGGACTAACTTATCGATTTTTAACGTATGCTCCATAGTAATTGCAGCATAGCCAAAAATGAAAAGGAAAAGGATTCCTAATTCCATATTCCTAAACTAGTTGCTTCAAAGCAATTTCAAATGCAGTTTTAGCAATTGTTGTTTTAGAAGGATTCAATGCATACGCCTCTTTTAGCGCATTGTAAATGATTGAACTTGTATCTTCAAAAATTAATTTATCCTCAATTGTTTCTAGATCGTTGCTCATTAAATAAGCAAAAACCCTCGCCATTCCACAATTTGCGATGAAATCCGGAATTAAGGATAGGTTTGCATCTGCTTTCTCTGCGATTGGACCGAAGAAAATTTCTTTGTCAGCGAAAGGAACATTTGCACCTGAGGATATCACTTGGAGTCCGGCAGCAAGAAGTTGATTTAAATTTTCTTCTGAAAACATTCGACTACCCGCACAAGGAATAAATACATCAGCAGGTGTGTTCCAAATACGTGCATTTACTTCATCAAATGAAAGCATTCCATTACTTTTCAATTCGTTTCCATTTTTGGAAAGGAACAATTCTTTCACTTCCTCGAAACTTAATCCATCTTCTTTGATGATTCCACCTACGCGGTCAATGATTCCAACTATTTTTGCACCATTCAAAGCAAGGTAGTAAGCCGCTGCGGATCCTACATTTCCCCATCCTTGAACAATCACTTTTTTATCTTTCACATCGCCACCCCATAAAGAGAAATAGTGACGAATGGATTCAGAAACTCCGAAACCTGTAATCATATCTGCAACAACAAATTTTCTTGATGCATCTGGAGTTAAGTTTTCATCCTCAATCACTTTTAATACACCGCGTTGTAATTGACCAATTCGGTTCATTTTCTGTGCTTCCTTCGGCTGAAAGTGACCGTTAAACACTCCCTCTTGGGGATGCCAGACACCACACGATTCCGTAATTGGAATAACTTCATGAATCTCATCCACATTTAGGTCTCCACCTGTTCCGTAGTAATGTTTCAAAAGTGGACTAACTGCAGCAAACCAACGTTTTAGCACACCTACTTTTCTAGGATCTTTTGGATCAAAATTAATTCCAGATTTCGCTCCACCGATTGCTGGTCCAGCAACGGTAAATTTCACTTCCATTGTTTTTGCCAAAGATTCTACTTCACGTTTATCGAGTCCAACGCGCATGCGTGTACCACCTCCAGCTGCTCCACCTCTTAATGAGTTGATAACAACCCATCCTTCTGCTTCTGTTTCAGCATCTTTCCACTCAAAAACGATTTCAGGTCGTTTGTTCTCAAATTTTTGAAGTAAATCTTTCATTTCTTTAGTTGTATAGGTTGCAAAATTAGGAAAATGGACCTTACTCTGTAGGATTTTAAAATTATTTTCAAACAATTCAATGGACGTCATCTTCCACGATGATAGACGCCCGTGCAAAGATTTGTTGAAGCACCGGTCACACTTGGGACATTCGTTGATTCTCCTCTCAAGTACCGTGCTCCTAAAAAGGCGAAAACGATTGCTTCTTTAAAGTCGATAATTAGCTTTGATGGAATCACACATTTTCCTTTGAAATAATGTGATAATCGTTCGATGAAAAAGGAGTTTTTAGCTCCGCCACCAGTGATATAAACGGAAGTCAAACGTTCATCATTTAATATTTTTGCCACTTGAATTGCGACATGTTCCACGTGCGTTCGAAGTAAGTTCTCTAATGAATCTGTGTGGTCAAATAACGGCATATATTCCTGATGCAGCCATTCTGTCCCGAGTGATTTTGGACCTTTATTGGAATAAAACGGTATGTAATTTAGTGCTTCTAACAAGGATTCATTGATTTTTCCTGAACGTGCTTTTTCACCGTTTCGATCGAAAAGCTCTCCTATTTGTTGCATCAAGAGGTTTGAAGGTAAATTTGCTGGCGCAATATCGAAGGCTTGAATCATATTATTTTTTTTAAAACTAATATTTGCGAATCCCCCAAGATTCAAGAAAGATTCAGCTTCCGCTGAAAATAATTCAAAGTCCCCAATTGGTACCAATGGCGCGCCTTGTCCACTAGCAATGACATCTAAGGTACGAAAATCATTTATGACCGGAATTCCTGTTTGAAAAGCGATGGTAGAGCCACAAGCGATTTGAAGTGTAAATCCATTTTGAGGTTGGTGAAAAATCGTTTGTCCGTGAGAAGCAATCGCATCAATTTGACCGTTGTCAAGGTGATGATTGTCCATAAATTGACGTACGCATTTGGCAAAATACATACCGAGTTCTTTATCCAAAATGAACAACTGTTCCGTGGACATTTTTGTTGCTTGATGCAGTTTTTCTAAAAGTGCATTATCAATCGTAAAGGTATGTGCATGGTGCAATTCAAATCGAATTTTATCCCCTTCAAATTCAAATGTCACATGAGCAACGTCTAAGCCATCAAGCGAGGTGCCGGACATAAGTCCCAAAATCTCCATTTTATTCCTATTCATTTCTTTCATGCTTGGCAGAATTCGATTATTTTTGTTCAAAATTAAAAAATCAATCAACATGAATTTTGAATTGACAGAAGAACAATTAGCAGTAAAGGAAGCTGCTAGAGATTTTGCACAAAATGTTTTGAAACCTGGAGTAATTGACCGTGATAATAATCAACGTTTTCCGGCAGAGGAAATGAAGCAACTCGGTGAACTTGGTTTCATGGGGATGATGGTTGATCCAAAATATGGTGGAAGCGGAATGGATACGATGTCCTACGTTTTAGCAATGGAAGAAATCTCTAAAGTAGATGCATCCGCGTCTGTTTGTATATCGGTGAATAACTCATTAGTGTGTTGGGGACTTGAGAAATACGGATCAGAAGATCAAAAACAAAAGTTTCTCATTCCGTTGGCTAAAGGAGAAAAAATCGGTGCCTTTTGTTTGTCAGAACCTGAAGCAGGTTCGGATGCTACCTCTCAACGTACAACTGCGATTGATATGGGAGATTACTACTTGTTAAACGGAACAAAAAACTGGATAACAAATGGTTCTTCAGCATCAACATACTTGGTAATTGCTCAAACAAATACAGAACTTGGACACAAAGGAATCAATGCTTTGATTGTTGAAAGAGGCATGGAAGGATTCATTGTTGGAGCGAAGGAAGATAAAATGGGTATTCGTGGAAGTGATACACATACCTTACTTTTCAATGACGTGAAAGTTCCTAAAGCAAACCGTATTGGTGAGGATGGATTTGGATTTACCTTTGCTATGAAGGTTTTAAGTGGTGGTCGAATAGGAATCGCTGCTCAAGCTTTAGGCATTGCTGCAGGAGGTTTAGAGTTGGCACTTGCATATTCTAAAGAAAGAAAAGCATTTGGTAAAGAAATTTACAAGCATCAAGCTATTGCCTTCAAGTTAGCTGATATGGCTACAGAAATCGAGGCTGCACGTTTACTTGTTTATAAATCTGCTGCAGATAAAGATGCAGGAAGAAATTATGATCAATCCAGTGCGATGGCTAAATTGTATGCATCAAAAGTTGCGATGGAGCAAACAGTTGAGGCTGTTCAGATTCATGGTGGATATGGTTTTGTGAAAGAATACCATGTTGAGCGTTTAATGCGCGATGCGAAAATCACACAGATTTACGAAGGAACGTCAGAAGTACAGAAAATCGTTATTTCTCGTGGACTTTTAGCAGAATAATTTAATTAATCTACAAAATATGTTAGCTCCCTTCAATCTTCAAAAGTGGATAGATGAAAATAGAGATTTACTGAAGCCACCTGTGTCAAATAAGAATTTATACAAGGAGGCTGGAGATTTTATTGTGATGGTGGTCGCTGGTCCCAATGCCAGAAAGGACTATCATTATAATGAAGGTGAGGAGCTATTCTATCAAATAGAAGGAGATATTATCGTGCGTGTTCAAGAAAATGGTCAAGCGAAAGACGTGATCATTAAGGAAGGAGAAATGTTTTTACTTCCAGCGAACACGCCACATTCTCCATCACGTGGAGAAAATACGGTTGGATTGGTAATTGAACGCGTGCGTAAGGGAACAGACCTTCAAGATGGGTTAATGTGGTTCTGTGAGAAATGCAACCATCATTTAAAAACGTACCGTTTCCCGTTAGAAAATATCGAAAAGGATTTTATTCCTCGATTCAAGGAATTTTATGGTTCAGAAGAAATGAGAACATGCAGTAATTGTTCGCATGTCATGGAAGTTGACCCAAATTTCGTTTAGCAGAAGAATTAAATCTTATTGAGGTTGGTAGGTATAACGGTGAGATTCTCCTGTTTGGAAGATATCTTCTACAATAACAATTTGTTTGTTGCGTAATTCTTTGATGCTGTATTCATGCGTTGGATTTGATGTTGAATCTTCAAAGAAGTAAAGCGCCTCATCTTTTTCGGCAAACTCCCATCGTCCATTTGAATACTCACCTTGTATTTGTCCAATCGCATTGTAGGTTTTTGACATAGAATATGTCCCATCTTTATCGATGCTTAACTTTGTGGTAAAATCACTGTTAAATGCGTTATTCCCACTGATTGAATAGGCTTTTAATTCCCAATCATTACACAATCGTTCTTTTCTTGTTAACATGGAAAATTTTGGGCCTTCGCTATATTTATTACAAGAAGAAAGGATTAAAGTCGATATAAAAAGTGCTGTAAGTATGATTCTCATGATTCAGTTTTTTTCAAATGTACTAAACAAACCGCAATTTTCATCATAATCTTTGTAATTTTGTCACATGAAAACACTCTACATTATCTTCCTTTCGGCTATGCTTTTATCTTGTAATGAAACAAGTGAAAAGTCAGTTCCTGTTGAAAAGTCAGTTCCTATTTCTGTTAAGAAGTCCAAACCCATTTTTGTTCGCGCTAATTGTCAGGCAGATTTTACTGTAGAAGGAATGGTTTGTCAAATGGGTTGTGGCGGATCGATTCGCAAAGAACTTAAATCAACAGGTGCAGTGGGACGAGTTGAGGTAAAGTTTGTTGAAGAGCAGAAAGAGCAAAATGTACATGTTCGCTATGATTCAACATTGATTAACTCTCAGAAAATAACAGCCATTTTAAACACCATGAATAACAATCAATTTAAAGCAAAATTGATTTCTAATAAAGCATTGTAATGGAATTGTATTATCGCGAAATGGGTGAGGGCAAACCCTTGGTGATTTTACATGGTCTTTTTGGTTTCTCGGATAATTGGCAAACACAAGCAAAAAAGTTCTCAGAATATTACCGTGTGATTTTAGTTGATTTAAGAAACCATGGTCATTCACCATGGACTCCTGATTTCTCTTATTCGCTCATGGCGGAAGATCTTGCAAGGTTGTTTCAAAAATTAGATTTACAACAGGTAATTTTACTCGGACACTCCATGGGTGGCAAAGTTGCTATGCATTTTGCTCAGAAACACCCTAATTACCTTGCTAAGCTCATCGTAGTTGACATGGGTATAAAATCTTATCCTATGCATCATCAGCATATTCTTGAGGCTTTTAATCGCATTGATTTAACTAAAATGTCTGCTAGAAGTGAAGCGGAACAGATTTTGAGGCAATTTATTGAATCGGAGGGGGTTCGGCAGTTCTTACTTAAAAACCTTTATTGGAAGGAAAAAGGGAAACTTTCTTGGCGTGTTAACTTTCCGGTTTTGGAAGAAGCTATGCCTGAGATATTAAGTGCGCTTCCAGAGAAAGAGGTGTTGATTACCACCTTATTTATACGTGGTTCTTTGTCCAATTATATTTTAGATGAAGATATTTCCGAAATCGAATCATATTTTCCAGACTCAAGTCTAGTTAGCATTGAAAATGCCGGACATTGGGTACATGCAGAGGCACCTGATGAATTTGTCGATTGTATTCTTGGTTTTTGTTTGAGATAAAAAAAACCGCTCATTTCTGAGCGGTTTCCCAATTTAATTTAACTTCTTGTTCTTAGTGTTGAACAATGAATTTACGTGTTTCAACAGTTGATCCGTTTGTAAGGATTACTGTGTACATTCCGTTTGTTAAAGCTGAAGTGTTGATTGCTGTAGCAACTCCGTTTACAGTTTTATTAGCAACAACTTTTCCAGTCAAGTCAATAATTTGAATTGAACCTTCCGTCATGTTGCTTTCAATTGTTACCACATCTGAAGATGGGTTAGGGTAAACTGAAAGATTTGCGTTAGCAGATTCATCCAATCCTAGAACACCCATGTTCATGCGGATAGCGAATGCGTTACCGTTTGAATATGTTGCGTCACCAATTAAGTGAATCATTGAAGCGTAAGAAGGTTGTAGAACTGTTTCATCATTTAAGATGCGAATAATGTTTGCTGCATTTACTTCCGTTAACACAGCTGCATAATAAGCGTCATCAGCTAAAGCAACTGGTTGTGGGAAGAATACAGTGATTTTTCCAGCTGAAACATCTGCTGCTGTAACAGTGTAAAAATCGCTTTCCGCAATATTTCCGTTTAAGTCCGTTAAAGATTGGTATCCATCAGCAAAGAATGTCGCTGTATCAATCATCGCAACTTGGATAGAAGTTCCTGCTGTTGTAGCGCTAGAAATTCCGATTTCCAAAGAAACAACAACGTTGTTTGTATTTCCACCACGTAAGTGATACATGTTTGCGAAAATTGTTCCAGTTGGTGTATTAAACGAGTTAGAACCAAGTGTTGTCGTTGTTTGAGTAGAAGTAGGATTCACACCAATACCATCCAGAGCATACACATTGTTTGTTACTTCGAAATTACGGTTGAAAATGTTGTTAGCGAATAAAGCGCTTCCAGATGCTTCTTCAGTAGAAGAAACTGTGTAAGTTCCATTGTAAACACCTGTTGTTAAGTTTGGTGTTTCAGTTGCACCGTACGCAATGGTATCGTTCGTTAAGATTGATCCAATGCTGTAGTTGTATGTTAATCCAGCTCCAAAGTTCACGTTTGCAACAGTGTTTGTATTTGTAGAAGCACCAAAGTTGAATACATTACCACCGATGTCATAAGAAGCATCTAAGTGAGCAACTGGTGTTTTACCATATTCGATACCAAGGTTATTTGTTCCAGCAATGAATGGCGCTAATGAACGTAGGTCATAAGCTGGTTGCTCAACGATTTTTAAGTCATCTACTAACCAAGCATAATCCCAAGAACCGATATAACGTAAACGAATTTTAACGTTCGCTTGCCCACCTGCAGCTGAAGAAATGTTTACTTGAGAATTTTCTTGGTAAAGCGTACTAGTTGCTTTATCCAAGTTCACTGGAAACGCTAACCATGTAGCTCCATTATCGTTACTTACCTCAAAAATCGTCTCAGTTGTTTGCCACATACGAACACGTTGATTGAATTCAAGAACTACGTTAGGATACATTGAACAATCGATAGAACCAGTAAATGTCATAAATGCATCTTGGTTACCATTGTCTTGTCCAACCGCATCAGAATCAAACAAAGCGTAACCGTTTTCGTTTGTTACCGTGTTGTTTGGATCAACCCACGCACCTGTTTGGTATCCGAGTGCGGCAGATGTGCTTGTTGAGATAACCCAATCCTGGTTATCATTCGTTGCGTTCGAAAACGCCCATTGTGAAGCTGTTGAAAAATCATTTGACCAAACAGTCACCTTTTGCTGAGCAGTAGGTTTTACAGTTGGTTGTTGAATGACTTCCACATTCATTTCTTTTGCTGCTAATTTTTGTTTCTGTGCAGAAACACCAAGGCTAGCAAATGCCAAAGCAGTTAATAAGTAGATTTTTTTCATAATTAATTAATTTATAAGTGAAGCGAATTTAATAAAAATTCTTATGGTTACAAATTGTTTAGTTAATAATCACGGTGAAACAAAAATTCCGCAAGTTCTTCCAATTCATTATATGTAACATTGTTCGATATGCTCTTTAACGCATCCATGGCATGGGTGTAATGCTTCGACATTTCATTTTTACACTTTTCTTGAACCTTTAGGGTTTCAAAAATGGAAATAGTTTGTGTTAATTTCTCGGTTTGATTCTGCTCATTTTGCAATGAGTTCAAAATAACCATCTGTTCTTCATTTGCATGTGTTTTCGCAAGAATGGAGAGAAGTGTCTTTTTGTTAGCAAGGACGTCGCCTCCAACTTGTTTCCCTACTTTATCTGGATTTCCATATAAGTCCAAAAGGTCATCTTGAATTTGGAACGCAATTCCTAAGTGGACACCAAAATCATATAATGCTTTTCGGTTTTCGAGTGTTGTTTCGCCAATAATAGCTCCCATTTCCAAAGCGCATCCCAGTAAAACAGATGTTTTCAAACGAATCATTTCGATGTATTCTTCGCTAGTCACATCGTTTCTAGTTTCAAAGTCCATATCCATTTGCTGGCCTTCGCACACTTCTATCGCCGTTCTGTTGAATATGGTTAACAGTTCGGGAATTAAATGAGTGGGATTTTTACAAATTTGTTCGTATGATTTTACAAATAATACATCACCTGATAAAATGGCAATGTTTGTATTCCACTTCTCATGAACGGTTTCTTTGGCTCTTCGAAGAGGAGCATCATCCATGATGTCATCATGAATGAGGGAGAAATTGTGAAAAAGCTCAACAGCAAGTGCTGCGGACATACTTTCTTCCGCGGTTTTATCAAATAACTTTGCGGACATCAGCGTTAACATTGGCCTCATACGTTTCCCTCCTAAGGTCATAAAATACCGCAGTGGGTCGTATAAATTCAATGGATTTGTTGGGAATGAAAAAGCGGTAATTTCTTTTTCAATTAGTTTACTGTATGTTTCGAGTGAATTCATTTGAGTTTTAACAATTGTAGCAAGTAAGAACCATATCCACTTTTAACAAGTGGTTCAGCAATTTGTTTTAATTGATCTTTGGAGATGAATCCATTTCGATATGCTACTTCTTCGATGCATCCGATTTTAAGTCCTTGACGTTCTTCTATCACTTGAACAAATTGTCCAGCCTGCATTAATGAGGCAAAAGTACCAGTGTCCAACCAAGCCGTTCCGCGATCTAGTACGGCAACTTTTAATTTATTTTGACGCAAATATTCTGCATTGACATCTGTGATTTCATATTCCCCCCTTGCTGATGGCTTCAAGTTTTCAGCAATTTCAACAACACTATTATCGTAGAAGTATAGTCCGGGTACAGCAAAATTAGATTTCGGATGTATTGGTTTCTCTTCGATGGATACTGCTTTCATTTGTTCATCGAATTCAACTACTCCATATCTTTCAGGGTCACTAACATGGTATGCATAAACGACTCCGCCATCTGGATTATTATTCTCTTTTAAAAGGGTATCCATCCCGACACCGTAAAAAATGTTATCGCCTAAAATGAGTGCTACTTTATCATTTCCAATAAAAGATTTACCAATTACAAATGCTTGTGCTAGTCCATTAGGCACTTCTTGTACAGCATAAGAGAATTTACACCCAAGTAACTCACCATTTCCTAATAGTTTTTCAAAATGGGGTAGGTCATGTGGAGTGGAAATGATCAAAATTTCTTTAATTCCCGCACTCATAAGAATGGATAGTGGGTAGTATATCATTGGCTTGTCGTAAACAGGCATTAATTGCTTGCTAACCGCTAAAGTTAAAGGATGAAGCCTTGTGCCTGAACCTCCTGCTAAAATGATTCCTTTCATTCTTTTGGATTTATTGTTTTACAGCCAACGGAACAAATCTTCAAACATTCGTTTCCCCCAAGGCATATTTCCGTAATCTTTTTCAATTTTGATGCGCAGTTCATTCAGCGTAAACACCTTGTTTTTGCCAATTTCAATCGACATGTCTTCTTTTGTAGGTTTCATTTCCTCTACTTTTTTAGCGAAATAAATGATTCCGCCATCTTCGGTTGCTAGGCCAAGAATTGTTCCTGGAAGTCCACAAAATCCTTCTGGCCCGACGGATGGCACCAATGCTGTTGTATACCAAGCGTAAATTCTGGTACTGTCATTTTTTTGGTAGACTGCCTTTCTACAGTCATATCCGCAAATACTTCGTTTACTATCCGTTATCTTCCAATTTCTGGTAGGCAAACTATCTTGAACGTAAATATTTTGACCCATAAGCCCAAGAACGGTTAATTGCTTACCTGTGGTTAATTGTTGCAGGTAGCTATTTTTTGTTGTCATCCAAGCCATGTCGTCTGTGCGATCAAGTGGCACTGCTTTAAAAACGGAAGAAGTATCAGTGAAATACAACGTGAATAATTCCGTTCGAATTTTATTTTCTTCAGTGACCATTCTTCGCATGCGTTGGTCTGTGAATTTCTTTTCTAAATTCGTTCTTCGTTCAAAAGTGATTTTTCCAGAAAGAATGTATTGACTATTTGCGTTGAAACCTAGGCAAAGAATCAATAAGAGTAATTTAATGCCAGCCTTTAAAGTCATCTTCTTTTGTTTTATTATTATTGAACTTGTATGTTAATTTCACTAAGAAATAGCGAGAAATTATTTGCGTATTATTATCGGTAATCACGTTGCCATTGATTTGACGTTGTAGGTTTACGTTTTGATTCAAGATATCATTCGCAGCAATGCTTAGGATAATATTCTCAGTACTTAAAAACGCTTTACTTAGCTCAACATTGATAATCATGATGTTCCGGTTGAATTCAGCAGCTCTACCTGTGTTGATGGTATATTTAGCATCGGCTTGAAATTCAATGTGTTTTGGAAGTCTCCATTCTCCTTTGATGAAATATTCTTGTGTCGCAAAAGGCTGATTAGAGAAACTTGATAGTGAACTGACAGGATTGTTATAGCTGTAAGAGTTACCAATCGTAATATCTAAGGAGTCAAGTTGAAGCTCAATGTCAAGTCCTGCAGTAACAGCAGTCGTTTTTGTGACATTTGTTTCGTTATTAATGATGTTTGTGTATTTGTTGTAGGATGCACTAACATTTGGCGCGAATTCTAGTTTTCTATTTAAAATTGGCCAACCTCCACCTGCGTAAACGTTTGCAAATATATTTCCGTCTACGTTAATGGTTTGGGCTATAGTTCTACCAAATTGATCGAATGCCGTAGAGGTTGCAAATGCATTATTGGTCAAACTCGCGTTTCCACCACCCCAAAAATAGCGACCTGTTAATGCTTGCCAAACATTTGCATTTAAGCGCAGGTTGTGCACATAATTAGGTTTCAAGTCTGGATTACCAATTTGAATACGGTTTGGGTTCGTATTGTCTTGTACTGGTTGTAAATCGTTGATCGAGGCAGGAGAAGATGACGTGGTATAATTCAATCCAATTCGTTTACTCATTCCAGGTTTAAATTGGTAGGAGAATTTCGGAAGGAAGTTATTGATGTCTTGAGTCGTTACTACAGAGGTGATGAGGTTTGTGCTTTGAACATTGATATTTCTAAAACCTATTCCACCTGTAACAGTATGTTGACGGTGCTCAAAAATGACCATTCCTGTTCCGCGGTTTTGGAATCGGGTGTTGTCAAATTGATTTGAGAAAAGTGTGTCTTGTTGCGTGTAATTTCCAAATGCATCTTTATTGAAAGTAAGCTTGTTTTGATTTGACTTTCCAGTTTCAACGAAGTATTCTAATTGGATTTTCCATTTTTTTGCAATCGGTTCAGTGTAGGTAAGGATACCGTAATTTGTCACGTTTGAGTTGTCATTCACTTTTGACTGATCAATCGTATCCATTTCCACTCCCGTTTTCAAGGTGTAAAGGTTTCCATCTGATTCATTTGTTTTTGCAGATAAAATATATTTTAGTTCTAATTCGCGGTTTACTTTTTTGAATTTTCTTCGAAGAATCGCTTCGGAATTACTGCTGATTCCTTTAGAAGTGTTTGTGTTTTGAATGGATGTCCCTAGATAAGGTAATGGATCAGAAGGGGCGTTTCGGAAGTTGTTCTCAATTAAGTTGTCTGATAAACCTGCGTCAACATGTACATTTGGTTTGAGTTCCAAAAAGGTTAAGGAATCAAGGTTTACTGAATACGTTAAATTCAAACGATGCGATTGATTTTTGGACACTTCGGTAGTGGAGTCTTTTGTGAAATAAGAACTCGTTGGAAGAATGTACTGCGATTCACTGCTAGAAACAGCGTTTAATCGGTTCTCGATATATGAATAATTAAATCCAATTTTACCCGTCTTGCCAATTTTATCAGAAAAATAGATTCCTGTTTTCAATGTTTGCGGGATACCGGATGAATTATTTCGATTGGATTGATCCCACATCGTCATTCCGCTGCTGTTTCGTTCGTTCTCTAGTCCGAATTTATTCATGTCTCCAAAACCGAAATTTGACTTGGGAGTATTTGAGGAGAGCATGAATACAGAAATCTTTTGTTTTTTATTGAAATTGTTTAATAAAATTTCAGATTCATAGAATGGATTTTCTCGTATAATTCCGAAATCGCTGGCGCCCGAGATCTTGCCGAAATATCCTTTTTTCGCACTATCTTTTAGTTTTAGGTCCAGCACTTGGATTTTATCGTCTTCGCCAACTGCAGCATCCTCATTTTTCTTCTCGTACACTTGAACGGAGGCCACCCCATTTGCTCCAAGATTTCGAGTTGCAATTGTTGGATCGGAACCAAAGAATTCATCTCCATCGACCAATACCTTGCTTATTTCTTTACCTTGTGAAGTAATGCTTCCGTCATCAGAGACTTTGATGCCGGGTAATTTCTTTAATAAATCTTCGACGACAGCATTTTGACCTACTTTGAAAGAATCAGCGACATATACCAGCGTATCTCCTTTGAAGTAAATGGCGTTTTTATTCGTTAGGACTGTTACTTCCCGAATATTTTGTGTTTTCTGCAACAATTGAATGCGTGGAACTTTGATGTCGTAATTATCTTGGCTACCAATAATGTAGAAGGTTCGTGTTTCTAATCTTGGGTGCTCGATAATTAACTGAAATGTATCTATTGGAAATCCAGTAAGCACAAAACTACCTAATTGGTCTGTACGCGTAAATCCAAGAAGTACAGAATCCTTAAGTCTTAGTGCCATAACGGACACATTTTTAATTGGAACAACGTTGGAGGTATCGTATATCGAACCGCTTAATTTCATTTGTTGAGCCCAACTAGATTGAAAGAAAGTAAGAAGTGCAAATCCAAATAGAAAAAGGTATTTGGTGAAATTTTTAGGTGAAGTATTTTTTGTTGTCAAATCGTTTATTATTTGTTGTGTATTAAGTACGCATGAAATGTAAAAAAGTTCGTTCGTGCTTTTACGGGACATATTCCAAATCTATCAAAGCTTGAAATGTAAAACCATCCGGTTCGGTCATTGGGGAGAATTGGACTTCTAAAAGTTTATTTTTGCTGCTTTTTTCTGATTTAATTAATTCTGATAAAATTGGACTTAAGACATTGAAAGCAACAGTTGTGGTTTGATTTTCGGTGCCTACTACGATGAATTTCCTTCCAAAAGCCTCTTCAAATCCTAGAAACTGTGTTTCAAAGTCCCCCGTTCTTTTTATAACGGATAAAGCAGTCTCATGTGAAACAAAATGTTTTTTGGATTCCTTGAAAGTCCCAAGTTCTAGCTCTTCTGTATGAGCATAGCGCGTTAATGTAGAGATCACTGAATTTGTTAAGCTGTAATAACTCCTTTCTTCTGAGAAGTAAGGTTTTTTTAGATCATAGTATTGTATAATCTGACGACTCATTGTTTTGATTCCGTTGAAAAAATAAAAAATGCGTTCGATTTTTCTGCCAGAAACTAGGTTGACTTTTTGTTGAAGTTTCACAATCTCCATCTTCCGATCAATCCACGCAAAGGCTTCAGTTGTGTTACCTTCAGCATCCGAATAAAATAAACTTTGGATTTTCTCTAACTTTTTATTTCCATCGATTTTTTGAGCATAGTTTTCAAAAACGAGTAAGTTTTTATTTTCTTTCGAAAATACAATGCGTTTTTTAGGGAGTGGCTTATGAATCGGTTCGCTCTGATCGTGACAGGAAACGAGCATAATACATACAATTGATAAGAGAAATTTAGCAAAAAAATTGATGTTCATTTGTTTAGCGAATAAATGGCATCGTGAAATTACACAATCATCTTCAATTTGCTATGCAGTCAGTAAAATCTTTAAGCATCTGATATTGTTTTGTAATTTTGTCCGATGTCAAAAATAGTTGCAGTAGATTTCGGATTAAAACGCACAGGTCTCGCGATGACGGATGAAAATGCCATTATTGCAAGTCCATTATGCACCATTGACTCCCAGAAATTAATGGAATTTTTGTTGGAATTGTACGTTAAGGAAAAATTCTCAACAATCGTCTTAGGCTATCCTACTAGAATGGATGGTTCCGATTCCCATATCACCGAAAATGTACGTTTATTGAAAGGCGTTTTAGTCAAACAATTTCCAGCATGTATCGTAGAGTTGCAAGATGAAAGATTTAGTTCTTCGAGGGCGATGGAAACCATTCATCTCGTCGGCAAGAAAAAACATATGAAAGAAAAATCCCTTGTAGACAAACTTGCCGCTACTCTGATTTTACAAGATTACCTCTCTCAGCGCTAAAGTCCAAGAGGAATTCATTAATTTTGCTGTATGATTTTACCTATTGTTGCATACGGAGACCCAGTCTTAAAGAAAGAAGCTGAGGAAATTGATGAAAAATATCCTGACTTATCCAAGTTAATTGCAGATATGTTTGATACAATGTATCATGCTAAAGGTGTTGGACTAGCCGCACCTCAAATTGGACGAAGCATTCGTTTATTTATTGTGGATGGAAGTCCATTTGCGGATGAAGAGGATGACGAAGTTGATCCAAGAGCTGAAGGAATTGAAAATTTTAAGAAGGTATTTATCAATCCAATAATTGAAGAGGAATCTGGGGAGAAATGGGCATTTCAAGAGGGTTGTTTATCCATTCCTAAAATACGAGAAAATGTTTATCGAAAGGAAAAAGTCTTAATCACTTACTTCGATGAAAATTGGGAGTTCCATGAGGAGTCATTTGATGGATATGCTGCAAGAATCATTCAACATGAGTATGATCATATTGAAGGAATATTGTTCACGGATCATTTATCTCCGTTAAAAAAGAAAATGTTAACGAAAAGACTTCAAAATATTTCAACTGGAAGAATTGATATTGATTATAAAATGTCATTTCCAGATGCAAAAAAACCTAAAATGATATGAAAAAATATTTCGTAATTGTTGCGATTTGTAGCTTAAGTATGCTAATCCCATCTTGTGGAAATCCGTCCAAGTCTGATAAGAAAACAGAATTAAAGACACGTATTAAAGAAATGGAGGATTCGATAATGGCGATCCAAAAGGACCCGATTAAAGCCGCGAAAATGCCAAGCTTAACAAATATTGAATTGATCAATCGACTTTTAGCTTATTATCAAGCGTATCCAACGGATTCTTTTTCCGCAGATTGTTTATTTAAAGTTCACATGAAATACAGTGACTTACAAGCGTATGAACAGTCCGTAGCATATGGAGACACCTTGTTGCAGTTATTCCCAACGTACAAAAACAAAGATTTTGTGCTCGAAAGTATTGCCGGAACGTATGATGTTTTGATCGAGCCTAGAAATCAACAGAAAATCGTTTTTTATTATCAATTATTACTCAAAGAAAATTTAAAGGCTTCTAAACGAAAAGAAATCGAAGAGAGAATTGCGCATATTGACATGGATTTCTTTGAATACAGCCAATTTCGAATGAGTGGGAAATAGGTTAAACACCTAGGTCCACAAAGAAATTTGGGTATGATTTTTTGACACAGGCATCCTTGTTCAAAATCATTTTTTTATCTGAAATACACGCCGCAATTGTTCCCGCCATCGCAATTCGATGGTCTTCATAGGTATTGATTTCTGCTCCATCCACGGAGCCTGTTCCTATGATGTGGATATTACTTTCTTCTATTTGATACGTTACTTTCCATTTATCAAGGAGTTCACACATCACAATCAAGCGATTGGATTCTTTGTTTTTCAGGCGATGAATACCGGAGATTTGAGAAATCCCTTTTGCGGAACACGCTAATACAACAAGTATAGGAAACAAATCAGGGCAATCAAGAATGTTGGCATGAAATGGATTCTTGGATTTAGACTCACGAATAAATAAGATATTTTCCTTCCAAGTAATTTCGGCGCCGAACTCTTTTAGAATTTGGAGAATTGTTCTATCCGCTTGTTTCGAATCCTTTTGTAATCCGTGAAGTTCAACTTGTCCAGAAATGGCAGCACCAACTAAATGATTTGCCGCACCACTCCAATCTCCTTCTAACTTGATTTCCTTGCGTTGTACCAGTTGATTTCCGGGAATGCAGTATTTATTTTCTTCTCGCTCAATGATTGAGAACCCAAAATCACGCAAGCGAGAAATTGTCATGTCTAAATAGGGCTTACTCGTCGGGTTTTCAATCGTAATAACGGATTCTTGTTTGAGCAAAGAAGCAAGTAGGAACAAACCGCTAATGACTTGTGAGCCATCTGTACCATTGACGACAAAATTATTTACCGAAACATCACCTTGAATGTGCAATGGGATCTTTTCATTTACGGATGAAACCTGTAGCCCAAGATTAGAGAGTACAGTGCATAATTGATGTTGATTCCGATTCAGTAAGGTTCCAGAGCCGGTTAATGTAAGATTTTTTGTCAGTGCAAGTCCGACTAGCGCCAAAGTTCGCAGGGCAAATCCACTTTCGCCAACATTTAATGTCAGAGCCGTAATGTTGCGTTTACTTACAGGATGCAAAGTTTTGGTTTCTTTGTCAAAAAGTGCACCCATCGATTCCAAACAATGGAGCATGGACAAAATATCTTCGGATGAGTCCAATCCGTAAATTTCAACTGGATGTTCAGAAAATGCAGCAAGAATCAAACAACGTTGCGCATCGCTTTTTGAGGCATTTGCCTGTATGACATGGTGAAAATGAAATGGTTTAATCGATTTCATTTTGTGACAAAATATCAGATTGGATTCGAATGGAATCTTGGTGTATTAATTTAAACAATTGGGTAACAAATTCTTCAGATATTCCTTCAGAACTTGCTTTTAACACATTGCTTCGTAATGCTTCCTCCCAACGATTCGATTGCAGGATGACATGGTTTTTATCCTTTTTGAATTTACCGATTTGTTCTGAAATGCGCATCCGGTTTTTCAATAGCTGAATCAAGGACTCATCGGTGAGTGTGAGTTGTTCCCGAAAGGCCAACATGGCGTCTTCATCAATTTCTGCGCGATTACGAATGGTTAATGATTTCAGTAACTCTTTTAATTCCTGCGGGGTAATTTGTTGTTTGGCGTCAGTCCAAGCGACGGATGGGTTGACGTGAGATTCAATCATTAAACCATCGTAATTTAAATCCATAGCTTTTTGTGCCAATGGTAAAAGCAAATGCGCTCTTCCACCAATGTGTGATGGATCACAAATCAATGGGATTTCAGGCAATTCTTGTTTTAAATCTATTGGAATTTGCCAATTGGGATCGTTTCTATACAGTGTTTTCTCATAAACTGAAAATCCACGGTGTATTGCTGTAACATCGGTTATTCCTGCTTTCCATATTCGTTCAATGGCTCCTATCCAAAGTTTTAAATCTGGATTAACAGGGTTTTTCACCATGACCTTGATGTTTGTACCCTGAAGGCTTTCAGCAATTTCTTGCACGGTGAATGGATTAACCGTTGAACGAGCTCCAATCCAAATCATATCAAATTTGTTCTTGAGCGCTAACTCTACGTGTTCTGCTTTTGCTACTTCCGTGGCAATTTTTAAGCCATATATGTCACGTACATCGCACATCCAAGAAATACCGATGTCACCGATACCTTCGAATTCACCTGGACGTGTTCTTGGTTTCCAGATTCCTGCGCGAAAGTAATCGATTCCCACTTCGGATAATCCACGTGCCGTCTCCAGTACTTGTTCTCGGGTTTCCGCACTACACGGACCAGAAATCACCATCGAATTAACAGGAATCATAATTTATCGTGTACAAAAAAGGGGAACGAATTCCCCTTTAGATTATTTTGCGTAATTAACAGATCTTTTTTCTCGAATGACAGTCACCTTGACTTGTCCCGGATAGGTCATTTCTGTTTGAATGCGTTGTGATATTGTAAATGATAATTCTTCAGAACGTTGATCAGTCACTTTTTCTGCTTCAACAAGAACGCGTAGTTCACGTCCCGCTTGGATAGCATAAGCACTAGAAACACCTTCATAGGATAGTGCTAAATTTTCCAATTCTTTGATTCGTTTGATATACGCTTCTACAATTTCGCGTCGAGCTCCAGGGCGCGCACCAGAAATGGCATCACATACCTGAACGATTGGTGAGATCAAGGTAGTCATTTCAATTTCGTCGTGGTGAGCTCCAATCGCATTAAGCACATCGCCTTTTTCTCCAAATTTCTCTGCGATTTTCATTCCTAATAGTGCGTGTGGTAATTCTGGCTCTTCGTCCGGAACTTTTCCAATATCGTGTAATAATCCTGCGCGTTTTGCTAATTTAACATTTAAGCCAAGTTCAGCAGCCATGATGGCACAAAGGTTAGCTACTTCTCTAGAGTGTTGCAGTAAGTTTTGTCCGTAAGAAGAACGGTATTTCATTCTTCCGACCATGCGCATTAATTCTGGATGCAGACCGTGAATCCCTAAATCGATACATGTACGGCGACCAGTTTCTGCAATTTCTTCATCAAGTTGCTTGCGTGTTTTAGCAACTACTTCTTCGATGCGAGCAGGGTGAATTCGTCCGTCAGACACAAGTTGGTGCAAAGATAAACGTGCGATTTCACGTCTTACTGGATCAAAACAAGAGAGGATAATTGCTTCAGGAGTATCATCTACAATAATTTCAACTCCAGTTGCTGCTTCAAGGGCACGGATATTACGTCCTTCACGTCCAATGATTCTTCCTTTAACTTCATCAGATTCGATGTTGAATACTGATACCGCATTTTCAACAGCTTGTTCTGTGGCAACACGTTGGATTGATTGAATGACAATTTTACGTGCTTCTTTATTCGCATTTAATTTTGCTTCTTCGGTAATTTCTTTAATGGTAGCCATTGCTGCAGTTCGCGCTTCGTCAGTCAGGGCTTTCATTAGGTCTTTTTTCGCGTCTTCTGGACTTAGGTTACTGATTTTAGACAATTCAGCGACTTGTTTTTGTTGGATTTTATCCAATTCTTGTTGACGGATTTCGAGGGCGCCTACTTTAGATTCGTAGTCAACTTTCGATTTTTCCGCTTCTTTTTCCTTGCGATTCAGGTCCTCCAGTTTCTGATTTAATGTTTTTTCTTTTGCGCGGTAACGATCTTCATTAGATTGCATGCGTTTTTCGCGTTCACGAATAGACTCTTCGTGTTCTTCTTTTTGTTTTAAGAATTTTTCTTTGGATTGAAGCGCGCGCTCTTTACGAATGTTTTCTGCCTCGGTTTCGGCATTTTTAATGATTTCTTGACTTTTAGACTTGATAAAGAATCGTTGTGCAACAATCGTTGCTCCAGCGCCACCTATCAAACCTATTAATATTCCTACTGACCACATATTCGTTTAATTATGAATGAATATTAGTCGTTGAAACGAACGTAAATTATTGTTATTGAATTTCGTCTAAATCAGAGGAAAGGTTTTCTAATGCTTCCTCAATTTCACTATAATCTATCGAAGTTTGTGCAACAGGAACATTTTCACTTGACGCTTTTGCTAATAATTGCAAGGCCGACATAGCGATTAAGTCTTGATTATCATTCACAGCATAATTCTTACGTAGCATTTCAACTGCTTTGTTAATATCCGCAGCAGCTTTTGTTACCTTCTCTTCGTCACTTACCGGCACGTTAAGTGGGTAAGTTCGACCTGCGATGATAATTTTAAGTGATACTTTGCTCATTATGATTGCTTCAACTGTTCGATACAGAATTCAATTTCTTTTACTAGTTCATCAATTTCCTGCTCGTTTCTCCCTTTTACAGGAACAGGAATGTCAACGACTTTATTTTCAGCCAAATGTAAAGCTGACTTTAAGGACTCAATTTCCATCTTTAATTGACCAACCGCAGCTATTTCTTCTGCCAATTGCTCCTTAGTACGATGAATTTCTTCTTGAAGAATCTCGTTTTTCGAACGTTCTGAACAAAGGGCCTCCCCAATTCGAACCGCTTTTCGACTAATTGCTTGTATGGTGTCTTGAATCTTTTCAGTCATTACTTTTGACTTTGTACAAAGTTAACAAGCATTCGATTACATTTATCATTTTTAGCAATCTATTTTACATTTTTTTTGAAAGTGTATATTTGTCTATGTTAAAAACCATCCATTTTTTCCTTACAATCAGTTTAGGTATTTCCGTTTGGAGTCAAAAAATCACTGTCGATACTTGTTGGCATCTACCCATTGGGATAAATGAACCAGAGATGAGTGCGGGTTTCGGTGATATTCGTCCGAATCATTTTCACATGGGACTAGATTTTCGCACAAATGGTCAAGAAGGAATTCCTTTGCATGCTATTTCTGATGGCTATATTTCAAGAATACGCATTTCCCCAACGGGATATGGTCGAGTGATATACATAAATCATGCGAATGGAATCACCTCTGTTTATGCTCACTGTTCGGCATTTTCAAAACGTATTCAGGCTTTACTCGTTCCCGTCCAGGAACAATTTAAACAAAATGATTTCGATTGGAACTTAAGTCCGAATGACATACGTGTGAAAAGAGGTGAGCAAATTGCGCTTTCTGGAAACAGTGGCAATTCCACAGGACCACACTTACATTTCGAATTGCGTGACACAAAAACAGAACATGCCCTGAATCCATTATTACACGGTTTTCATGTGAAAGATATTGCAGCGCCACTTTTACAAGGAATTCGAATTGTTGCAATTGATGAAAACGGGTATTTAATTCCAGGTAAATCAATGCAAGTCCCCATTACAAAATCCAGTCATACAGTGAAACTACCAGTAGATTTCATAAGGAAAGGCGAGAGAATCGGCGTATGTCTTGCAGCTTCAGATCCTTTAAAAGTAGGTGGGAATGCTTTTGGACTTTTCTCTGCAGAATTATGGATTCCATCAGGTGAAAGGTTCGGATTTGAACTATCGGAAATTTCGTTTGATGATTCGAGGTATGTAAATAGTCACATGGATTATGATGAATACAAAGCCTCAGGAGTGAAATTTCAAAAACTTTTTCGTACCAAACAAAATCCACTGACAATTTACCAGTTACAGTCTATTGGTGGGATTGTCCTTCATGGAAATGATTCCATTTCTTGTTCTTTGATTCTTTCTGATGTTCATGGAAATGCAGGACAACACGAACTAGTCATACAGTACCCACATGTGATGGCACAGGAACACAAATCCTTTTTTAATCATCAAACATATTTCATTCCGGATTCAAGTTATCGGATGTATGCAACAAATATGAATGTTTTTCTACAAGAGAACACCTTTTATGAACCTGTTAAAAAACTGGTTAAATTATCCAATGGCCAGTTCGGGTCTTCCAAAACAGTGATTCAAAAAGCGATTTGTGTTGAATTGAAAAGCATAAATCCAACAGCAATAGAAAAACAGTATATTGCTGTTAATGGAGATGCTTTAGGAACGACACGTGAAAATGGTTGGTTATCGGCCGAATCTAAGCAGTTAGGAATATTTACCGTCAACGTGGATACTGTTGCACCAGTTATCCAGTTCATGCCAACATCTAGCAACAATGTTGTCCCAAGTCAATTTTCATGGAAAATCACGGATCGTCAGTCTGGCATTGATCGGTATGATTTGTTTATTAATGGCGAATGGACCATTGTCTATTATGATCAAAAAAACGATTTGGTTACTTGGAAAAATGATCGCCGAGCGTCCATTATCGGACAAACTTCGAAGCCTGTTCTTTCCATGGAATTTCGCGTAACTGACCGATGTGGAAATGTGCAAACTTGGCAAAAAGAGCTACACGTTATCGACGAACGCCATTAGCATCTTTCAAGTAAATTGGGGTGAAGTAGGCTAAATTTTCAAACTCCTTTTTTTGATATTTATCGAATGCAATTGCAACTTGACCTTTTGCACTTGAAAGCAATTTTTCGTTCCAAATAATATTTCTATTGCTCCACATTTCTTTGCATTTGGCAGCTCCATCTCCACAAACTTGGAATGGTTCGAATTCGGAAAAAGTGGTAGACTCAAGTTCTATTGAATCAAGCGGCTGTAGAATACGACCATCTGAGGCAATTACCTGCGCATACACTTCCATTCGGCGGGCATCAAGCATCGGAATAATCGGTTTATTGCCTTTGGGAGCAAGTTCACTTAATGCTAACAGCGTTTCGACGCTGATAAGTGGTATTTTTAAGGCAAAACACAATCCTTTAGCGGTTGAAAGTCCAATGCGAAGTCCAGTGTATGAACCTGGACCGCTCGAAATACTGATTGCCTTTAATTCGGATAACAAAACTCCTCCTTCACGCATTGTTTCTTCAATGTAAAAGGTTAGAGACTCACTGTGAATGTATCCCTCTGAAATGGATTCTTTACACGCAATCAATTCACCCCCATTTGACAGTGCAACACTGCAAACTTTTGTTGCTGTTTCTATGTGAAGGATGTAATTATTCATCACCCAGCTCAAATTTGAATCCGACACCGTGCACATTTGTGATTTGAATCGTTGAATCTTCTTTGAGGTATTTTCTCAATTTGGTAATAAATACATCTAAACTTCTCCCTACGAAATAGTCGTCTTGGCCCCAAACTGTATTAAGAATAATGTCTCGCGCCAGTAATTGATTTTTGAATCGAAACAAAGTTCTTAAAATCATTGCCTCTTTTTTCGTTAATGTTTGTTTGGTTGTTGGAGAAGTGAGCGTGAAATTTTCTGTGTCAAATAGGAAAATTCCCAATTTAACGATTTTTTCTTCTGGTTGAATTACGTTGACTTTTACACGTTTCAGCAGTGCGCGTACGCGTAATTGAAGTTCTTCTACGCTAAATGGTTTTGTTAAATAATCATCACCCCCAGCATTAAATCCTTCGATTTTATCCTCCGTCATCGATTTTGCTGACAAGAATAGAATGGGAATGTCTGTATTTACCTTACGAATATCCCTTGCTAGTGTAAATCCGTCTTTAACTGGTAACATCACGTCAAAGATACAAAGATGGTATGGCTCTTCATTGAACCTTCTTAATCCTTCGGATCCATTTTCGCAAAGCGTGACGGCATAACCATCGAAACGCAATTGGTCGGAAATAACGATTCCAAGGTTGATATCGTCTTCTACAATGAGGATTTTTATTTTCATGGAAACGTCTTAAAAAGCCAAGAGCCTTGGATAAACCAAAGCTCTCAACTATTAACCTAAACCTACTACTAGTTCGTACAAAGATAAGTGAATTTTACGTTTTCGGTTACAATTCATGTGTTAATTTTTTCTTAAAAAACTAAATTCCATTCTCTCGGAAACAAATAGCGTCGTTTGATAGTGTATCTTTGATAAATAAAAATTGACATATGGCATTTATTTTTGTAGTGGATGACGAAGAAGACATTCGGGAATTGTTGAAATACAACTTAATTCAAGATGGACATCGTGTATCAACGTTTGAGAATGGTAGTCTGTGTTTGAAAGCAGTTGAAGTTGAAAAACCGGATTTGATTTTACTCGATGTAATGATGCCGATGATGGATGGGATTGAGGTGTGTGAAGCACTCAAGAACAATCCAGAAAACGAGGATATAATTATTTGTTTTTTAACGGCACGAAGTGAGGACTACAGTCAAATTGCTGGACTCGAAGCAGGTGGAGACGATTACATTTCCAAACCAATTAAACCGAAGGTTTTAATGAGTCGAATTCATGCCTTATTGCGTAGAAAAGCGAAGTTGGGAGTAAAAGATATGATTTCTCAGGAACTTAAAATCAATCGAGAGCGCTACCTTGTGGAAAAAGATGGTTTGGAAATTCAATTGCCACGAAAAGAATTTGAATTGCTTGCTTTATTGACTTCACGACCGGATTTTGTCTTTAAAAGAGAAATTATTTTAGAGCAAGTTTGGGGCTCGGAAGTGGTGGTTGGTGATCGTACTATTGATGTTCACATTCGTAAGTTACGAGAAAAAATAGGGGAGCACACTATTTCAACAGTGAAAGGTATTGGGTATAAATTCAATCGATAATTTTGGTTCAATCTTTGTTAGAACACTTCAAAAAAATAAGCAAATGAAAACAATTTACTTACTTGTCTCAATTCTCTTGGTTCAATCGCTTAATGCGCAAACGTTTGAGGATCAGTTTAAACCTATTAAGGAAAGATTAGAACGTTGGGATCCGATTCGAGGAAATTGGTTGGCTCTTTCAATGGTTGCTCTATCAGAAAACAAAAACGTTCCAGACAGAACCTTTCCAGAGGATTTTACACCCTACGAAATGCTAACAATGGTTCCGCTTGCTGAACGCAGAGAATTAGAAACCATGATTCAGCAGAATAGAAATCCCAATGGAACATTTTCAAATAATCAATGGGAGTCAGTAGAGTTAATCGTGAATCATTCCATGTGCAGCCAAATCATTGGTCGTAGTTTTGGGGATCCTCATTTAAAGTCTTTTGATCAAGCCACCTATTCTTTTCAAACCGTTGGTGAGTTTGTTTTGTCAAAATCGGAAAGAAGTTCATTTGAAGTACAAACACGACAACGCGCTCAATCCGATAATTTCTCTCTGAATGCAGCTGTTGCAATGAACGTTGCAGGTGATCGTGTGTGTTATTACGCAAGTACTAAGCCCGATAATTTAAGTTCCAATTTACGTTTGAACGGAATGCCGATTCAACTACAAGGAAGGACTTATTTCCTTCCAAATGGTGGTGTTGTTCGATTTGAGGGTAGAAATTACACTGTTTCATGGCCTACTGGAGAAATCGTGATTTTAGATGTTCGTTCATCGGGTGGATTTGGGTTTTTAAACACAACAGTGCATGTTTTTGAATGCGACCGTTCTTCTTTTCAAGGACTACTTGGGAATGCAAATGGAATCGCTGAAGATGATTTTCAAGGACGGAATAGTGATCGTCCAAGACCAAATTACATGGCATTTTCCACCTTTGGAAATCCATCTTTACAACAAGCTTCTAGTTTTGCTGAAAAGGAATACCTTTCTTTCCTTGCCAAAGATTTCGCAGAAGATTGGAGGGTCACTAATCAAACAACTTTATTTGATTATACCCCCGGTACATCGACAGAGTACTATACCGACCGAAGATTTCCTATGGTACATTTAACCGTTGCCGATTTAAATCAATCACAACGTGATGATGCGCGTGCGAGATGTCAAGCTATGGGAATTCCTGCAGATGAAATGGGTGGTTGCATTTTTGATCAGGGTTATTTAAATATTCCTCCGAATCAAGTTCCATTGCCATCAAGACCGAATCCAAGAGAAACGGTTTTGGGCACGATTAATCGCCCAGCTTTGCATACGAATCAACTTGTTTTCCCAGAGGAAAATTTAGCGCCAATTGGTGGCAATGCACCACTTCCGATGCAACAAAAAAATCCAACGATGAATAGGGAAGTTCCAAATAACTCTGATGGCAAACCTGAACGTGATACAGAACCAAGACCGAATAGTTTTAACACTCGTCCAGATGTACCAGTAAATAAACCAGTGACTGCACCCGTTCAAGTAAATCCTGTTCGTCCATCTGCACCTGCTACGCCTTCAAAACCACCACAAACTCCAATACCAGCTAGTCCAGTAAAACCGAGTGTTCCTTCCGTTAAATCAGGAAAAGGATAAGCTTAAATACATAGTGAATCAAATGAAGGGGATGTTAAAATCCCCTTTTTTTGTGGGGTTTTTTAATAAAAAAAAAGGGCGAGAATTTCTTCCCGCCCTTTCCCTGATAAGAGTTCACCCGATTATTTAATTACTCGGTAGGTAAACGCGTTTAGAGTATTTTTCAATTGAACGATGTAAGTTCCGTTCGCTACGTATGTTAAGTCAATTGTTTTATTCGATGGACTCACTTTACCGCTTTGGATTATTTTCCCATCCATATTGGTTAAGGTATAGTCAAAGGAATCCATCAAGTTCCCAATGTTCAGTTCGTTTTGAACTGGATTAGGATAAACGTTCATATGGGACAAATTATTGTTTTCAATACCAGCTTCTTCTAAATTCAATACAGAAATGATGTTGTAGTATACAGGTTGAGATTTGATTGGGCAGTACAATTGTAAAACTAAATTATACAATCCAGATGTTCCAAAAGGAATGGAGTAGTTGTAATTCACATACATGAAATTCCCATTTGTATCAACCAAATACCACGTTGTGTACAAAGAATCTTGTGTAAACATGGTATTTCCGAAAGTTGCGGAAACCATATATGCTGTATCCAATGCGGCTAAATCAATGGTACAGTTGTAAATCCATCCTGAATTCATTGTTCCGATAACATTTGAGCCAGTTGCAAGGTTTCCAATAACAGTTACTGAGTCGATGTTCGTAGAGGAGTTTCCAATAGTACAAGACCAGTTGAAGGTACATTGATTATTGTCTTGTACCATTACAGAATAGTTTCCAACACATAAATTCGCAATGCTTAGAGATGTTGAACCGTTTGACCATTGTACGGTGTATGGATTCGTTCCACCAACAATATTAATTGTTGCAGAACCATCGCATGCTGTAGCACTTGTTGCGTCGATTTGCGAGCAATTCACATAAAACCCAGCACATGGATTTGCGATTGTTGAATCTACCACCACCGTAGCACCTGAAGTCTCTGAACAACCATTTGCGTCTATTACCGTAACGGAATATGTTCCAATACAAAGATTCGTTAATGCTGGAGTGTTAATCATTCCACCATTTGACCATTGATAGGTGTACGGTGCAGAACCACCAACGGCAGTAACTGTAACTGATCCGTCACAAACATTTGCGGCTGAAGTTGGAGTGCTTCCGCAGAAAATAGAGAATCCAGTACATGGATTTGGAAGATTTGAACCAATTGTAAATGTCGATGTTGATGTAAATCCACCGCCCATAAATATTAAATTATACTGACCAGCACACAAGTTGGTGATCATGTAACCTCCATTTTGGATAACCGTGTTTCCTTGCATCCATGTTAAGCTTGTTGCTGTCACGAAATTGTTCGTGTCAACCATTGCAGTTCCATCACATAAGCCAGGTGCACTAACATTCGTAACATTCACAATGATTTGCGATTTCACCTCAAATGTTAATAAACTCGACAGGATAAAACTTAAGAATAAGAATCTTTTCATAATAAAAAATTTGTGTTTAGACGCCTCGAAGTTACGAAAGGTTGCTTATATATCCTCGTGTATTGCTTAATTTTGATTCATGAAAAACTTAGGACTGAGTATTTTACTCATTTTCTGCATCATTGGTGGACAATTGAATGCGCAAAAACAGCCGAAAATAATAGTTGGTATTGTTGTGGATCAAATGTGTTATGACTATTTATATCGGTATCAGCAACATTTTAGTACTGGTGGATTCAATCGCTTCCTGAATAAAGGATTGAATTGTCGAAACACCTTGTACAACTATGTTCCAACGTATACTGGGCCAGGACATGCTTCTATTTACACCGGAACAACACCTTCCAATCATGGAATCGTTGCAAATGAGTGGTATCAGCGCGAAACAAAAACTTTTGTCAATTGTGTATCCGATAAAACAGTACAAACTTTGGGTAGTACATCAACAGAGGGACAAGCTTCACCTGTAAATTTACGAACGTATACTGTTACCGATCAGTTAAAGTTGGCATCCCCGGAATCAAAAGTTATTTCGATCTCTATCAAAGACCGTAGTTCAATTTTACCTGGTGGACATTTAAGTGATGGTTCTTACTGGTACGATTATGCCAGTGGAAAATTTATCACAAGCACCTATTTTAAAAACGAATTACCGAAGTGGTTGCAACAGTTTAATGAAACTAAAAATGCGGATAAATATTTGCGGACTTGGGATTTATTGTTTCCAAAAAACAATTACAAATCCATTGACGAGAGTCCATACGAAGTTGTTTTAAGTGGTAAAAAAACGGCGACATTCCCATATGACTTTAAAGAAATGGCAACTACGGCCAATAATGCACATCAATTGTTCACCATTTCGCCATTTGCAAATGACTTATTGACGGATTTAGCAATTGAAGCTATTTCTCAGGAAAAGCTGGGTGTAGACAATAAAACGGATATGCTGTGTATTTCCTATTCAACACCAGATATTGCTGGACATGCATTTGGGCCTTATTCATTAGAAATGGAGGATATGTATGCGCGCTTGGATCGTCAATTGGAAAAATTATTATCTCATTTAGATTCTTTGTATGGAAAAGATGGATTTGTTGTTTTTTTAACAGCGGATCATGCGGTAGTTCCTGTTCCTCAAATGCTTGTTGACCGTAAAATGCCTGGAGGTTATCTTTTTCTTAATGAGCGATTGAGTAACTTGAGAAAAAATGTAGTGCAACAATTTGGTGTGGATGTAATTGAAGCAGAAGAAAATCAAAATATTTATTTAAATCAAATTCGTTTGGATTCATTAAAGTTGAATAAAAATGTAGTAGCAGATTTTATTGCGGCTCAAATCAGGCAGTGGCCGGAAGTGAAACTTGCGATTACGCAATCTTCGCTATTATCAGGTACTGGAAACTTAGACGAATGGGGACAAATGATTCAAAAAGGATTTGACATCGCACGAAGCGGTGAAGTACTATTCATGTTGCAACCAGGGTATTTGTCCAAATCGGTAGACGAACCGAAAGCACATACAGGAACTTCTCATGGTTCTGCTTTTAATTACGACACACACGTTCCATTACTATGGTATGGAGCGAATATTCCATCACAAAATGTTTACCGACCCATTCAAATTGTGGACATTGCACCAACCTTGATTCATTTAATGAATTTACAACGAACTGGTGCAATGACAGGTATGCCAATTCTTGAAATTTTACAAAAATAGATCATGTCAGAACGCGATTTTTTCCTTTCCCACCTTGGTCAAACAACTCCCTTTCCCTTTTTGGTGGAAGTTGATCATGCGGAAGGAATTTTTATTTACGATAAGCAAGGTAAGTCCTATATGGACATGATTTCTGGTGTTGCTGTAAACAACATCGGACACCGTCATCCCAAAGTTGTTTCAGCCTTAAAAAATCAGATTGACAAGTACCTTCATGTGATGGTTTATGGCGAATTCATTCAGGATTCCCAACAATTGTTAGTGAAAGAACTCTTGGAAGTTTTGCCTGCTTCATTGGATGGCGTTTATGTGGTTAATTCCGGTACGGAGGCCATTGAAGCTGCGCTGAAATTAGCCAAAAGGGTGACCGGCAGAATGGAATTGATTTCTTTTCGAGGTTCCTATCATGGAAGTACACATGGATCAATGAGTGTATCAGGAAACGAGGTGAAAAAACAAGCTTTTCGGCCATTACTTCCTGATGTTCAATTTTTAACACACAATGATCTAACGCAACTAGAACGCATTACCGATAAAACAGCGGGAGTTATTCTCGAAACTGTTCAGGGAGATGCAGGTGTGCGTCGACCAAGTGTAACGTTTATGAAAGCACTGCGTCAAAGATGTGATGAGGTAGGTGCTTTATTGATATTAGACGAGATTCAATGTGGAATGGGAAGAACAGGAAAATTTTTCGCTTTTGAGCATTTCGATATCGTTCCGGATATTTTGACATTAGGAAAAGCATTGGGTGGAGGAATGCCGATTGGGGCCTTGGTTTCATCACAAAAAAGGTTACTGGAATTTACACATGCACCAATGTTAGGTCATATTACCACATTTGGTGGTCATCCGGTTGTTTGTGCAGCTGCAGCTGCAGCAGTTCAAGTTCTGAAGTCAGAAATTAATTGGACTGAGCTTGAAGATAAAGCGCAGCGATTTGAAGAACGATTTAAACGCCATCCTGAATTGGTTGAAATTCGACGCGTAGGAATGATGTTCGCTTTTGACATGGTCAGTGCGGAAAGAGTGGAGCGTGTAGTTTCTCGTTGTATGGAAAAAGGACTCATCACCTTTTGGTTCTTATCACATCCATATAGTTTTAGGTTGTCACCGCCTTTAACTATTTCGGAGGATGAATTAAATTTGGCTGCTGATTTAATCCTTGAATCCATCGAAGAAACACGTGTTCATTAGTCCGTTTCTTTCGAAAGCAGTATCTTTACCGACGCTAAATAAATTATGAAAGTAACAGACCATATAGAAAACGCAAACGGCACACTTTTCTCCTTTGAGATATTGCCTCCATTGAAAGGAAAAAGTATTCAATCGATTTACGAAGGAATTGATCCATTGATGGAGTTCAAACCGAAATTTGTCAATGTTACTTATCACCGAGAGGAATTTATTTACAAAGAACGCGAGAATGGGTTACTCGAAAAAATCGCCATACGTAAACGACCGGGCACCGTTGGTATTTGTGCTGCTATCATGAACAAATACGATGTAGATGCAATTCCACATTTGATTTGCGGAGGTTTTAGCAAGGAAGAAACAGAAAATGCGTTAATTGATTTACAGTTTTTAGGTATTGACAATGTTTTGGCTTTGCGCGGTGATTCAATTAAAACCGAAAGTTCGTTTCGTCCTCACAAAGAGGGACATGAATTCGCAGTAGATTTAATTCATCAGATTAGCGATATGAATAATGGGAATTATATGATGGACGATGTTCAACTAGAACCCACAAATTTTTGTATTGGAGCTGCAGGATACCCAGAGAAACATTTCGAGGCGATGAATTTGGAAACAGATTTATTAAATGTAAAGCGAAAAGTAGATGCAGGAGCATCGTATATTGTTACGCAAATGTTTTTTGATAATTCTAAGTTTTTCCGTTTTGTTGATGCTTGTAGAAAGGCTGGAATTACTGTTCCAATCATTCCAGGTGTGAAACCAGTGAAAACGTTAACCCACATTTCATTCTTGCCTAAATTCTTTCATATTGACTATCCAATCGAATTATCTACGGAGCTTTTGAAGTGTAAGGATAACAAGGATGTCGAGCAAGTTGGAATTGAATGGGGAATTCAGCAATCAAAAGAATTAAAGGCGCATGGCGTTCCATGTATACATTATTACACGATGTCAAATTCCACATCTGTTCAAAAAATCGCTCGTGAAGTTTTTTAATTTTTCCATTATGAAAGCACTACTTACTGTATTTTTCTTTTTTTCATTTGCGGTTTTCGGACAACAAATTAAGTTCAAGAATGCCCTGGTGATTGGTCAATTTGACAAGTCTGAGGATCGTTATGCAATGGAACTAAATTTAGTTGAAATACTTCAGCAAAATGGTCTCAAAGCTTTTCCATCTTTTAATTTTCTTAAGCAAGGGGAAGAACTCGGGAACATATTAAACGATTCAACTAGAAACGTTTTGAAATCAAAAGGCATAGATGCATATGTTGTTTTATCCGTTCGTGGATATGACCGTAAATTTAAGACTTCAGAGGCTCAAACGACATTGAAAGACATGTTAGGAATGACGAGTATTTACCACATTTACAGAGATGAGGCTACATCTGTTACATTTGAGTTTACTTTTTTCGATTTGAATAATCAAATCATTGGCCGCAGCTTATTAAAATGTGGCAATGTTTCAGATCGCGATTCAGTGATGAAACGATTCCGTAAGAAATTGCCTAAATTAATTCTAAAGGACTGGAAGTAAAAGCATTTGCTATTGCATTTCGTATTGCTTCTGCATTTCTTTGTCTTCTGGTGTACTATACACCCCACACTTATTCGGTTTTTCAAAGAGTTTGATGAATTTCACTTGCGCTTGAATTGGCCAATATCCTGAGGAATACCAATCAAAATAGGCATTAAATCCATCCCAATTTTTCACCGTTACAATTGGAAGCGTAATGCTTGGAACGAACATCCATGCCTTGTTTAAACGAATACCTAGTCCCAAACTATACACAAATTGTCCTGCAAGTTTTTCTTCAGTTAAACCTTGATAATTACGGGATGCGAAATTTGGATAGTAAGAGTTCGAATAAGTTGTGTCATCTGGAGAAGCACAGTAAGTAAATTGAAATCCAAGACTGTTATCAATGAAGTGTTTTCTAACCTTCACGATTTTTTTCTTGCCGAAGTATACTAGTGAATGCGCACTATATCGACCGTATACGTAGCCGTTTTTTAATTCTCCATATTCGTTTTGTTTGCCAAGCAAGTCACCAGAAGCAGTTTTATAAGTGATTTCGGTTTCTTCGGTTCCACGAATTAGGCTATACCCAATTCCCCAATCGAAATAGTCAATGATGCGGCTTTTCTTTAAGGCTTTGATGGGTGTTCCTTTCCATTTTGGGAAATGAACCATCCCGAATTCCGCATAAAAACCCAATTTGCTTTTTGGCGTAATGCTGTAATTACCGCGAGATCCATTGGACTCAGTTAATTCACCCAAAATTGGTTTGGTGTGAAAAGAGTATGTTGGCCCGATAGAAAACTGAATTCCGTGATTACTCACCACCATGTAGTCATTTCCTTTTTTTTTCGACTTTTCGAATCCACCTTGAGAATAAACTGCGCATGATAATAAAAGGGGAAGAAAGAACAATATTTTTTTCATGCTTAGAATTTAAAGTCAGCACTTTTTTCCAATAGAATATCCATAACAATTTTCGAATCCCATTCTTTTTCAATATTAGGAAGTGCCATCACCTCATCCATGATCTCACTTTGGGCTTTCCCTTGTTTGTAGGCTTCGCTATATCGTATGTTACTAAATGTAACTTGAGAATATAAGGGCAACCATCTATCAGGATGTAAGTCACTAAATTTCGCTTCAATTTTTTTTCTCAACAGAAATTCTGGATCAGCAACATAGTCTCGCATGACGAAGTAATTATCCAAAGATAAATCTTGTAATGCATCACCATCCGGTTTTCGTTCAACACTGTATTCATCGAAAATTGCATTCCAATCATGGTTGTGTTTGTGCATCAGGCGATTCATCACCGTACAATCCTCGAATCCAGCGTTCATTCCTTGTCCGTAGAAAGGCACTGTTGCGTGTGCGGCATCACCCATAAGAGCAACTTTTCCATGGGACCAAGGATAACAACGTATAATTGCTAAGTTTGATAGGGGATGATCTTCCCATGCGTCGGCAATGTTTGGCATCATTTCATAGAAATCTGGGAAAGTCGTTTGAAAGAAGTTATTCACGGCATCGCGTGAAGTTAGTTTGTCAAATGCGTTTTCGCCTCCTTCATGTGGCATGAATAGGGTACATGTAAATGATCCATCTTCGTTAGCCATTGCCATGAGCATAAAACGACCTCTTGGCCAAATATGTAATGCGTTTTTGTCCATTTTGTATGAACCATCAGCATTTGCAGGCAATAAAATCTCACGGTATCCGTCGGCAACAAAATTCTGACTGTAATTGAAACGGTTAATTTTCTGGAACGAATTGTATCGAACTGCGGAGAACGCGCCATCAACTCCAAAAACGAGGTCCGCTTGAACGGTAAATTCTTCGTTTGTAAGGGTATTTATAAGGGTAACAATCCCTGCTTTTAAGTCAACTTTTTTACATTCGTGGTTGTAATGAATTGTTGCATCTCCGTGTATTTCGGCCATATCCATCATTACAGCATTGGTACGACCTCGAGAAATCGAATAAATTGCTTGACCTTCTTTCCCGTAAGGTTGATAGGTTAAATTTCCTTGAAGGTCGTGCATCATTCGGCCGTACATTGGAATTCCAATCTTACGAATTTCATCACCAACCCCAACTGCATCTAGTGCGGTCCAACCGCGAACAGAAAGTGCCAAGTTGATGGATTTTCCTGCGCTTATATCAGCTTTCCTAATATCTGAACGTCTTTCATAAATTGTTACATTATATCCTGCTTTAGATAGGTAAACTGCCCAAAGAGAACCAACTAATCCAGCTCCAATAATGATGACTTCTTTTTTCTGTTCCATTTCAAATAGTTAAGGTAATGTATGTTTGAGCTGACTTTTCTCGTACTGAACAAAGTTAAAAACTTACACGGATGAAAACACTTTTCATTTTAGAATTTTCAACAAGTGAAGCGTGAAAACTATGGCATTTTCAAGAAAGACATGTTTCGTTTTAACCCATGAAACTTTGTTCGTTTAACGGGGCTTTTTTGAAACAATAGTTGAAATCCCTCTTCTTGTAGATCCATCCAATCTTGTTTTTTTAAATCGAGTAAATCGGGATGAGGAATAAATCTAGGTTCGTTATGGAGTGAAGAGAAACGGTTCCATGGACAAACATCTTGACAAATATCACAACCAAACATCCAATTATCCATTTTCCCCTCAAACTCTTTGGGTAATAGTTCATCTTTTAATTCGATGGTTAAATAGGAAATGCATTTTGAACCGTTGACTACATATGGTTCAATGATTGCATCGGTTGGACAGGCATCAATGCAACGTGTGCAGGTGCCACAATAATCTTTTATTGGACCATCGGCCTCTAATTCCAGGTCAATAATTAAATCTGCAATGAAAAAAAAACTTCCTGTTCTGGGATGAATTAAATTGCTGTTTTTCCCAATCCAACCTAGTCCAGCTTTTTTAGCCCAAGCCTTATCCATGACAGGTGCAGAATCCACAAATCCGCGTCCGTTCACTTCGCCGACTTCTAATTTTATAAATGCAATGAGCTCTTTTAATTTGTCCTTAATGACATGGTGGTAATCTTCTCCGAAGGCGTATTTCGAGATTTTTGGAGCACCAGGATCACTTTGTTGTTGGTCGGTGTAATAATTAAAAAGAAGTGAGATAACTGTTTTTGCATCATCCACCAATAAACGTGGATCAAGTCTTTTATCAAAATGATTGGCCATATAAGCCATTTCACCTTGATGGTTTTTGTTTAGCCAGTTTTCTAGTCGTGGTGCTTCTTCTTCCAAAAAGTCAGCTTTGGAAAAACCTACATGAAAAAAGCCAAGTTCGTATGCTTTATTGGTGATGTGTTTCTTGTAATCCACCTTTGGCAATATTAGAAAAGTCCACCTTGAGTCCAGCCAATATCTTTACCAAGGTGACGGTAGGTTTTTTCCGTTGCCTTTCTTCCTCTCGGAGTTCTCATGAGGAATCCTTCTTGAATTAGGAAGGGTTCATATACCTCTTCTAAAGTTCCTGCATTTTCACCAATCGCAGTTGCAATCGTTGAAAGTCCAACCGGACCACCGCTAAATTTATCAATGATGACTTTCAGTATACGGATATCCATTTCATCGAGACCATTTTCATCGACATTCAGTGCTTTCAGGGCAAATTCGGTAATTTCTTCATCTATTTTACCGCTTCCTTTGATTTGTGCAAAGTCGCGGACACGTCTCAGAAGGGCATTGGCAATTCTTGGAGTACCTCGGCTTCTACTAGAAATTTTAAATGCAGCAGTCTCATCAATTTCAATGTGCAGTAAATGTGCGGATCGTTCTACGATGGAAGTGAGTGTTTTTGAATCGTAGTATTCCAATCGTGAATTGATGCCAAAACGAGCTCGGAGTGGAGAGGTAAGTAATCCAGAACGAGTTGTTGCACCAATTAACGTAAATGGATTCAAGTTAATTTGAATACTGCGTGCATTCGCTCCTGAATCGAGCATTATGTCAATGACATAATCTTCCATGGCGGAGTATAAGTATTCTTCAATGACTGGACTCAAACGGTGAATTTCATCAATAAATAAGACGTCACCAACACCGAGATTTGTGAGAAGTCCGGCCAAATCACCTGCTTTATCTAGCACAGGGCCTGAAGTAACTTTGAATCCAACGCCAAGTTCGTTGGCAATGATATTTGCTAAAGTTGTTTTACCGAGTCCGGGAGGGCCATGAAGTAAAACATGATCGAGTGGTTCGTTCCTCAATTGTGCAGCACGAACAAAAACCTCTAGATTTTCAACTACCGATGGTTGCCCGGCAAAATCGCTGAGGGTTTTGGGGCGCAGGACTTTATCAATTTCCTGTTCACCATTTTGTGCTGCCTCGTCTCTGTAATCAAAAGAATCTTCCATCTCCTACAAAAATACAAAAGCATTCCAAATGGAGCTCTGTTCTATTTCTGTATTTCCAATAAGAATTCATTCATTGTGCTGAAATGAAAATCTGCGACGGAAAGACGGGGATTTGGAAAGTGTGTTTTTTCTGGAATACAAACAACTTTCATCTTTGCTGCAAGTCCGGCGATAACACCATTAAAAGAATCTTCGATGATTAAACAGTTATTTGGGGAAACATTTAGGTGTTCTGCGACTGTGAGGTAAACAGCTGGATGAGGTTTGCCAAATGCTTCTGTCTCTGCGGAGTGCGTGAAGTCAAAAAAGTGTTTGATGTTTAACTCTGAAAGTACGACTTGAATCAGCCTACTTGAGGAAGATGTTCCAAGTCCAATTTTAATTTCTGAATTCTTCAAGAAAGTAAGTGTTTCTATGACACCCGGAAGTGGTGTGGCATTTTTTGAAATGAGTTCAATCATTTTCACAATAATGGCCTCTTCGACATCCTGTTCATTTTCCACGCCCCAATTTTCATGTTTATTCCAAAAATGAACCACTTCATCAATGCGCAGTCCGACCGTTTTTTGAAAATCAGCTTTAGTCAACGTGGATCCCAATGAATGAAATACTTCCTCCATCGCGATTTTCCATAGTGGTTCGGAGTCAATTAATACGCCATCCATATCAAAAATGACGGCTTCGTAATCTGTTAGTTGGATCATGGTAATTTTAACAGGGTGAATTTTGCGGCTCCAAGAAATTTATTTTTTTCATTGGAGATAAAATAGGTTTGGCCGTTCATCCAAACACAAGCCTCAACTTGTTGAATAAATGGATAGAAATACAGATTTGATTTCGTCAGCCCTTGTTTTGGAAATTCTAATTGAATCATCCGGTTATACGTTGTCAGAATAATGGAATTGTTTTGTGTGCAAGCACTTGTTATAGCATCTTTTAAATAGGATGTTTTATTCAGTTTTAGTTGAGCTGTTTTTTGCAGTTCTTTGTTTTTATTTGACTCGAATTGAAAGGCATAAATGTATGAAATGCCATCAAATGGTTTGGTGCTATTTTTAGTAAAGATCCAAATTTGTCCTTCAAAAATGGTCATTGCTTCGGCATCAAAATAACGTTCTTGATCGATTGGTGGAAAAGAGGTTTGTTCTTGATAATTGATGGTCATTTTCTCCGCAGTAAGTTCGCTTGAGTTCATTATTTCGCCTCGCTTGATTCGGTAAATGCATAAATCCTCGCGTTGATTCATGTTGTTACCAATATCTCCAATGTAAAGGTAGTTTTCATCAATTGCTAGTGCTTCCCAGTCAATGTTTTTGGCATTTGACACCCTGATTTTACGATTTATTTCCCCATTTAAATTCAGTAAAAAAAGATCAGGATCATTGCCGCCATCGTTAATGGCTAGTAGTGTCGTATCATTCAATTTTTCTAAACCAGATATTTCTGAAAGTTCCTTGGGAAGTGAAAAGCTAACTTGTGCGGTGGCAAATGAACTAATAAAAAAGGTAAGAAGTCCAAGTAATCTGTGCATCACGATTCTATAAAAAGCCGAACGGTTTCGATTTTTCTATCACTGACTTCTTCGACAACAAGTCGGTATTTTTCAAGTTGAACGCTATCTCCCTGTGTTGGGATGGATTCAATGTGGTGAATGATTAATCCTGCGAGGGTATCGTATTCATCAGATTCTTCCAACGATAGTTTGAATGTTTCATTTAGATAGTCGATATCGATTCGAGCGGAGAATAAAAACTCATTGTTATTTATTTTCTCCTCTAACCAAATTTCTTTGTCGTGTTCGTCCTCAATTTCACCGAAAATTTCTTCGATGACATCTTCCAGTGTAATGATTCCGGCTGTCCCACCATATTCATCTGTCACAACGGCAAAACTTCCTGCCTGTTTTGTGAATTTCTCCAATAATTCTTTGCCTGAAATCACGGTCGGCACGAAAGAAATTGGTTTTAAAATTTGTTTGATCGATTTTGGTTGGGAGAACAAATCAAACGAGTGAACATATCCAATAATATTGTCAATGTCGTCGCGGTACACAATCAATTTTGAGAGTCCTTTTGTGATCAGCAATTCCATTACTTCTTTAATGTCATCTTCAATTTCCACTCCAATTATTTCTGTACGTGGAATCATACAATCGCGTGCTTTGATGTTTGTGAAATCCAGTGCATTTCTTAAAATGAGCATTTCATTACTAAATTCTTCCTCATCTTTAATACGCGCGCTTAATTCATCTACATAATGTTCCAAATCAACTTTAGAAAAAACACGTGCGGATTGTTCTTGGTTGGAACCGAACAATTTCAAAATGATGTAACTAAAGAATAAAACAAATTGAGTCGGTAGGTACAATATGATGTACAAGACAAGCATGGGGGCGAGGGTAACATCAAGGAAGCGATTCGGATTAAGTTGCACCAGCGCTTTTGGTAAAAACTCGGCAGTAACAAGAACAATTATTGTCGATGCTACGGTTTGAAGTACTAATAATAACACTTCATCTTCTATTCCTAGTCCAATAAAAAACTGATTCAGTACCCGAGCTGAAGCAATTCCATACATGACCAACGCAATATTATTCCCCATTAAAAGGGAGGCAATCATCGTTGATTCTTTGTGAAAGAAAAGCACAATGATTCTACTTTTCAGTGATTGATTTTTTTTCATTACTTCAATCCTCAATCTGTTCGAAGAAAGGAAGGCTAACTCCATTGCTGAAAAGAAAGCAGACGCTAGAATTGAAATGAGAATGATCATAAAATCTACACTCATAGTATTGGTCTTAATAATCGTTGGTTAAAGTACATCTTGTCCGATGTCCTTTCGGAAATAGGCTCCGTCGAAATTAATTTTTGAAATGGAATCGTATGATTTTTCAAGGGCAACATCTAAATTTTTCCCATAAGAAGTAACCGCAAGAACGCGACCTCCTGCTGTTAAAACGGAAGGACCATCTGCGCTAGTTCCTGCATGAAATACAATGCTATCAACTATGCCATTCAGTCCAAAAATAGATTTTCCTTTTTCATAATCTCCGGGATATCCACCGGAAACCATCATCACTGTTGCAGCGCTTTTATCAATAAATTGAATGTCTCTTTCGGAAAGCGTATTACTTGCAACCCCTTCAAATAAATCAAGGATATCAGATTTTAACCTTGGAATGACAACTTCCGTTTCTGGATCACCCATTCGGCAGTTGTATTCAATTACGTAAGGATCACCTTTTACACTTATTAATCCAAAGAAAACAAAACCTTTGTAGGTGATTTTCTCCGATTTTAATCCTTTAATGGTTGGGACAATAATTCGGTTGTGAACTTTATCCATAAAGCTTGCATCAGCAAAAGGCACAGGGGAAATTGCGCCCATTCCACCGGTATTTAGTCCGGTATCACCTTCACCTATTCGTTTGTAGTCTTTTGCTTCAGGTAGTAGTTTAAATGATTCACCGTCTGTTAAAACAAACACAGAAAGTTCAATTCCATCAAGAAATTGTTCAATTACAACTTTACTACTGGCAGCGCCAAATTTTTCATCGAGCAACATGCTTTTCAGTTCGCTCTTCGCCTCATCAAGATCCGAAAGTATCAATACTCCTTTTCCAGCGGCAAGTCCGTCAGCTTTCAATACATAAGGTCCTTTCATTGCTTCTAGAAAAGAGATGCCTTGTGCGATTGTTTCTGCGGTGAATGTGCCGTATTTAGCGGTTGGAATAGCGTGTCGTGCCATGAATGCTTTGGCAAAATCTTTACTTCCTTCCAATTGCGCACCAAATTTACTTGGTCCAATAATTCCAACTTTCTTTAATTGCTCATCTGCTTGAAAGTAATCGTAAATGCCGTTTACGAGAGGTTCCTCTGGTCCGACAATCACCATATCAATTTGTTGAGATGAAACAAACTCTTTTATTGCATCGAAATCGGTTGGCGATAAGTCAACATTTTTACCGTGTTTTTTTGTTCCAGCATTTCCTGGAGCGATAAAAAGTTCATCTAAAATGGAACTTTGTGCAATTTTCCATGCTAAAGCATGTTCACGTCCACCGGACCCTAATAAGAGTACTTTCATGAACAATGAGTTAAAATCGATTTAAACAATGAAAGCCCATCCGTATTGCCGAGATTCTGATCTGCGGCTCTTTCTGGGTGCGGCATCATTCCGAACACATTTTTGTTTTTATTCGTTATACCAGCGATGGAATGCAAAGATCCATTTGGGTTAGATTCATCTGTAATTGCGCCATTTTCATCACAGTAATGAAATAAGATTTGATCGTTGTCTTGAATCGACTTGATTGTATCATCACTTGCAAAGAATCTTCCTTCACCGTGAGCGATTGGAATTTTATATGCTTGATTTTGATTTAGGTCCATGCTTGGAGCGGCGCTTGAACTTGAAGGTTTCAAGAACACATTTTTACAGATGAATTTCTGTGTATTGTTATGTAGTAAAGCTCCTTCTAACAGTCCAGCTTCCGTAAGAATTTGAAATCCATTACAAATCCCCATCACGTATCCACCACGATTAGCGTGTTGAATTACTTCTGACATGATCGGCGAGAATTTCGCGATAGCTCCAGATCTAAGGTAATCTCCGTATGAAAATCCTCCTGGTATAATGACCATATCAACCTTTTTTAAATCGGTATCTTTGTGCCACAAATTCTCTACTTGTTGACCCAGTAAATCACTCAAAACATAAATCATGTCTTGATCGCAATTTGATCCTGGAAATGTTACAACTCCAAATTTCATTTTATCTTAAATTATCGTTCAAAATTAATCAATTAAACCGCTCAATCCTGTGTGAAGTTGAGGAAAAATTTCACAAAAGAGTAGAGTAGGGCAATGTAGAAAAATATATTTGCCAGAATACCCGAACGTTTACTTAAAAACGCATAGGTTAGAAAATACGTTAAAGGAACAATCGCAAGCGATAAATAACATAAGGATCCTGAAAAATAGAAATCGATGGCTCCTAATACGAAGAGGACCGTAAATACTAAGCTAAGCATTTGTATTTGTTTTTTCAGGCGCAAAGATGATTTTAACATACGCGCGCTGAGGCTTAGTAAACTAATGAATAATAAAACCACATATATTGCAACAATTGGATAAAGGTGTAAAGCGGATTGGTAATTATGCATTTGCCAGGAAGGAAGTTTCCAATTAAATACAAATTGATCAGTAAGAAACAGATAACTGAAATAATAGATAAAAGGCACGCCAATTCCCATCAAGCATATGAAGAATTCCCGCCAATTAAATGATCGAATGATGATAATCATCATCAACATAACCGGTATCAATAGGATCAAATAAGGAAGAAAAATAATGGCAATGCTTAATAATATACTTGCATTAAAAATGGTGATTTTCCCATCGGTATTTTGTTTCAGTTGAAAAAGTATTCCGAGTGAGGCTATGAAAAAAAAGTGTGCTATTAAAACAGGACTGAATTGATTTAGCGGAATAAACATTGGTGTTAACACCACATATATCAGGCTGATTACATAGGTGTTTTTATCTAAAAATTCATAACTGTTAAAAACGGCGTTAAGAAGTACCGCGTTCGTAAGTATCAAGAAGGACTGTCCAAAGTAACTCCAAAAGTTATTTGTTGATGTTGAATTGAAAAAAAGTCCGTCAGTTCGATTTGAGATATAATGTTCCACACTTAGAATATCCCCAACAACATAAAGGCCAATAAGAAATGGCAGAAGCAATAAAACCGCTGTTCGGTTGTCTAGAAACAGTCGAATCATACAACGAAGGTACTTTTTTCTTGCGGGGACTTTGTGCTATTGTGAATAACTCGCTTCAATTGTTCAAAATGACTCATTTAACGATAAATTAATTCCTTTTCAGTTTTTGATTTTAGGTAAAAATGATATATTTGCTTTCCTACTCAAATGATGGGATACATTGAAAGATTAAGGGTATGACTAAAGAAAGAAATAAGTTTTCAGATGCTGAACTTGAAGAGTTCAAAGAATTGATTCTAAATAAATTAAAAGAAGCAAAAATCGATTATTCCCTTTTGGTGGGTTCGTTGTCTCACAACGATGATCATGGTACAGATGACACAGGTAGAACTTTTAATATGATGGAGGACGGTTCTGAAACACTTTCAAGAGAGGAAGTTGCTCAATTAGCTGCTCGTCAAGAGAAATTCATACAAAGTTTACAAGCTGCATTAATGCGCATCGAAAATAAGACCTATGGAATTTGTCGAGTGAATGGCACACTTATACCGAAGGAAAGACTTCGTTTGGTTCCGCATGCAACGATGAGTATTGATGCTAAAAACTCTCAAAAATAGTGCGTAAAAATCTATTGTACGTTTTTCTATTGGTTTCCATTCTTTTGATCATCGATCAACTTATGAAAATCTACATTAAAACGAGTTTCGAACCTGGTCAAACGCAGGCATTATTTGGAGATTGGTTCGTTTTACATTACATCGAAAATCCAGGTATGGCTTTTGGAACAACCTTCGGTTCCGGTATTTGGCACAAATTGGCTTTGAGTATTTTTAGATTAATAGCCATCGGGTTTATCGTTTACTATTTGGTGAAGCAAGCAAAAAAGGGAGCTTCATTAGAATTTTTACTCGTTTTTGGGTTGATTCTAGCGGGCGCATCAGGAAACTTGATCGATTCTATGTTTTACGACTACTTTTTCACGTTGAATCCTTGTGATTCGTTTAACCAACTTTCAGGTTCAGGAATAAAAGGTGTCTGTGCCGATTATGGTTTCAATTATCCGGTTGAACTTCGCCATCAGGGATTTATGCTCGGTAGCGTTGTTGACATGTTCCAGTTCAATGTGAATTGGCCGAAATGGATGCCAGTTGTTGGAGGTGAGCAAGTTTTTCCTGCGATTTGGAATGTTGCAGATGCAAGTATTTCCACTGGAGTTATTTTGATTTTGATTAGGCAGAAAGTTTATTTCCCAAAGAAAAAAGAATCAGAAAATTCTACTGAATCAGAGGATTAGAAGTTCCATTTCATGTTTCGATCATCTAATATGGCAAAGGAGACTTTCCAGTCAACTGTTGGTTTTATTTGATTTCCATCGGAAATAATACCATATATCCCAACCCTCAGTCTTCTTCTTTTCATTTTAAAGTTTCGTTCGAGTCCACCAAGCACTTCGTAATGTTGCCAATCGTATTCTTTGACATACATCGCTCCAACGCCAGCAACTAATCCAATACGCGTTTTTTTGAAATAAGGAATCTTATTTAAGATTGCTCCATTGTCGTGGTGAACAACGTGCACTTGATATACGTAATCAATTGTTGGTAACGTTGTGTCAAGTCCTTGAAAGGAATACAATGGATTTGAAAACCAAATGGGATCACTTCTACGCTGGTATTTGTAATCTGGATCGTACAATTGTCTTGCACTGAGAAATTTCCCTGCCGAAACTCGGTAATTCATCGTTCCCAATGTTGAGATTTTAAAGGATTGCATCACTTCCATTTGTAAATATTCATGGTCGACATCACTTCCAAATAATTTGGGGATTCCTCGTTCGTAATTTACGCTAAATGTTGGCCAGGCTGATCCCAATACCACCTTTCGATATGGTTCACGCATGTACTTTTGTTTGGGGGTATAACTGAATCCTAAATAGCCAATCATTGTTTGATAGGGCTGGAATTCGGTTGGGTTGTTATTGGGAATAATGTTGTCAATCGTACTCAGAAATTTAAAGTCCCTTAAACTTCTACGTTCTGAAAATGCAAAGGAAGAATAGGCATAAAAGCCGTTGAAAAGTTCGTAATCTAAAGACAGTGTCATTTTTGTGGCTTCGATGAAATTGTCGCGTTTGTATATTTGTGTAATGGCATCATAGCCCCTGACAACATCGAAATCGTGGTTGATGGAGAATCGGACAAAACCAAAATGAAAGGGGTCAAAACGGTAACGCCACCAAGTACTACCTTTCACATCTTCGTTTAAAAAGCCATATGAAATGCGTGTATAACTTTCCAATGTGCGTTCGTTTTTCCATTTTTTAAAATAATCAAAACTTGGAGTCACCCTTGGCCCACCTATACCAATAGGTTGGATGAGTGTCGCCAAAGAACCGAGAGACCATTGTGTTTTTTGTTCTCGATTTCGGTGGTCCACACCAAACCAAAGGATTTTCAATGCTGTTATTTTATTGAAAACCTTATCAACGGAGTCTAGGTATTCTTTCCGATTGTAGAAATCACGGATACTATCTTTTATGATAATGAAGCGTTGTTCCTCAGGACTAAGACTTGTTTGACGTGTAGTGGACCAGTAGTTGGTGTCTCGTTCGTACGCTTCTTGCGTTGTTACGGCTAATTCGGTATTAAAGAATTTCTTGCTGAATTCTGGATCGAAATTATAGTTGGTAAAAAGTGCGGTTGTTTGACATACTGATGTTTCGTTCTTGTACTTCACACCATAGTTTAACACTTGCTTTTCAAGAACACACATGGTATCTCCCACAATGGAAAATGTTTGGTCGATTTCAAAATGGTCATAAATCAATAAGTTACCCTTATTCATTGTTAACTGAAGTTTCTGAATAAGAAACAAGGAATCAATTACATAGATATATCCCTCCAGCGTTGTTGTTGCGATGTTTCTTGGAATGATTTTGATTTTACAAATTGTCTGACCGTTTTCCACATAGGTTTCTTCCATTTTGTATTTGTAGGATAGAATTCCTGGAACAGAAATAGGGGAGCTAACTGGTGTTTGGTGTAGGTCATCTAAATGCAATAAGTTTTCAAAAAAGTTAAAATTCGATTTAACTGTCGTTGTATAGTAAAGGGATTGATCAGAACCATGCAACGTGTACGCATTTCGAATTTCTTTCACTTTATTTCCAGGAGCATAATTGCGTTTCAATTGAACTTCCAACAGGTTCATATTGTCTACCCATGCTGGAGCTTTTGGTAGGCTCGCCTCAAGTGGGTCTGCGTCATTTGCTTCGTCTTCGGTCTCTTCTTTGTTTTCTTTTTTCTTTTTTTGTTCTTTTACTTTGATGTCCTTTTGTTCAATTGCTTTAATGTAAACATCCACGGCATGGGCGTAATTCCAAGGATTCATTTGCTCTCGGCGCTTGACAACTTCTAGCATGATTTCTCTTCCGATATTCCCTTTTTTTGTATTGATAACAATCTCCTTGTAGTCTTGCTCTTTTTCGGGGAACAATTGAATGTCTCGTTGCAAATCTTTATTGCTAATAGAGACATAGGTTTCTCTATCTTGGAACCCTAATGCAGAAATCACTAAGAAATATTCCCCGGGCATTAACGAAAGTTCAAAGGCCCCATCAACTGTTGCAATAGTGCGTTGATCTGCCGTGTTTTTTACGTAAATATTTGCAAATGGTATGGGGGCTTTTCGCTCATCCACTACTTTACCTCGGACAAAATTCTGAGCAGAAAGTCCGTGGGCGAGAATAATGAATAAAATGAGGGTGAATAATTTCATACAGAGGGAAGACTCGGATTTATCGTTTTTGTTACAAAATCAATGAGATTATCCTTCTTTTTCGGTGGATTTATCTTTTAAAAATTGTTGGTGGTTTCCTACGCGCTTCATCATCCATCGTTTCACAAAGAAAGTTGCAAGTGCAATGATAGCGAAAACATAATTGGATGCATATTTTTCAAATCCCTCCGTAAAGCATAAGTAAGTTACTGTCACGAAAGAAACGCTTGCTACTGCTAGCCAGAAGTAGCTCATTATGGTATTGTATAACTTCATTTTATTTAAATTCTAATTCATTTTCCAATTGGAATTTCCCAACGGGTTTAATTATTTCATATTTGCTAAAGTCCTGTTTTGTTCGAATGCCTTTACCAAATAAGGTGCCTTTTGGTGAACGAACCTTCACAGCAGATTTCGAAAAGATCAAACTGTCTTTTTGGTTCCAAAATAGTGCCTCTGTTTCAAGTGTTTGTTTCTTTTCGTAGTTATAAAGTCTCACCGAGTCTTTCACCATTAATGTCCCTTTTGTATTGTTGATTTCGCCATAAAGAGCCGTTAATTTTGAGACGATTTCTCCTTTTTCATTGAAAAAATGGACCTTTAAACTATCTTTTATTTTGGTGATTTCTTCTTTCCCTCTAAACGTTTCTGCTAATGCAGCAAAAATTTCTACACGAGCATAACCATCTTCTGCGTAGATCATTTTGAGGTTTTTTGTAGTTTCATCGGGAGAATGCGCATCAAAACTAATGCGTTCAATGGCATCTAGATCATTTTCACAGGACGTTATTCCCGTGAGAAAAAGACCCAGCAAAGCGATTAATCCAATTTTCGTTGTCTGAACCACTTGTCAAAATTGGAAGGAGCAATGATAACCCCAAGATTTACGGAAACAAATTTTTCTTGAATCCCGAAACTTTGATTACTTGATCGAGTACCCATGCTCACACTTAAGTTTACTGAGGATGATGACATTTGAGCCATAATTGGAAGTCCCAAACCAAAGCTCATGGCAGATTCTTGGTATTGAATGTCATTCGTAGTGTAGGGAAGGGATTGTGTGTAGTATCCAAATCGATAGGTCATTTTCTCAAGTCCTTTTAAGGTGGAAATATTCTCCATCAAACGTGATTCCGGATTAAATTGGGCGCCAATGGAAAGACGTTGGAAGTTAGTCATTCCAAAATCAGTAATTAAATCTGGCGCGTTGTGTTCAAGTGCACCAAACTGGTGAATGGACGCCATTACGCTTAATTTTGGATGTAATTCTCTCGTTTGACGTCTCCATGTAGGTAGCAATAGATTGTAGTTCAGTCCAAGTTGTAGTGTGGAAGCGCTCAACAAACTAATTCGACTCCTACTGAAAGCGATTGTATCGTATGTAGCACTAGCATTTATATCGGTTGCTGTGTAAAATTCATCTTGGTAATCTCCCGTTATGGATTGATTTGGAAGGAAAACTGCCGACAAGCTGATGAGTTGTTTTTTGCCAATTTGTTGTTGGAAATAAGCGCCTAATTCATAGTGAAATGAACGAATAATAAATGAATTTATGTTTATTCCACCTTGATTCGATCCGGAAGCAAGTAGACTTGCTCGACGTTCATTCGTCACGGTTCCAAATAAATAAGAAGCATTTGCACCGATCGAAAGTTTCGTTTCAGGACGATAGATGATTCCATATGAATATCCTAGAAATAAATCTTGAATAGCCCCTGAACCTTTATAGGTGTATTCCAGGGAATCAAATCCGGTGAATGTTTTGTCTGTAATTTGATATCCTTTTGAGGAATAAGGCTTTAACCCGAAGGCAAGACCCATATTTTTTTTAATTCTAACACCAAGAGCAATGTGGTCAATCATACCGGAAAAACCGACTTGTGTTTTTGTTTGTTCAGAATAGTTGGAAATCCTCGCTTGAATTCCATAAGAATAAAGCGTATTGCCCGTGCTTAATGTATTGTACGTTGCTGGATTATAAAAATTCAAAATAGTTGAGTCAAACACGTTAATAGTATTTTTCCCTAACGCATCGAATATTCCGTGATTTTGAGCGGAACTTTCACCAAGTCCATAGTAGGAAGACGGTTGAATCGTGGTTGATTGCGACCAAGATTGGGAGAAAATAAAGAGGGTAAGGAAATTAAAGAGAAACTTCATTCAGACGGTAAATTTCTAGAATTCCTTCTAGGGTTAAGTGTTCGAGTACAAAGATGTTACTTTTTTGCTCGAAATCAAAATATCGCGCGTCTCCTCCGGTGAGGTAAACGTCTAAATCGGGGTAATTTGTTTGGTAAAGCCGAATCATCTGAGTGATTTCAGCTTGCCATCCGTTGAACACCCCGCTTTCGATGGACTCTTTGGTGTTTTTGCCAATCAAATTCGACGTTGAATTTACCGGGATAAGCGGAAGTTTTGCTGTAAATGTTTCCAATGATTTCGCTCGCATATTTAATCCTGGAGAAATCGATCCACCCACATACGTTTGACCTTTTTTCATAAAGTCACATTTGATACAGGTACCAAGATCAACAACCAATTTTGCTTTAGATGGATTTTTATTCGCGACCGCAGCCATATTACATAATCGGTCGATTCCTAAAGTTTCTGGAGAGAGGTAGTCAAGTCGAAAGGGTAAGTTCATTTGCGCATTGATGTAAATCCTGATGGAAAAAAAATCTTCTAACATTTTTTTCCAGTCATCTGCTAACACAGACGAAATCACAACAGGAATGTTACCATCCAGTTCATCCCAAGGGAAATCACTTAAATCGAAGCGTTTAACACGTATGATTTCGCCATTTTTCACAATTCCAAGTTTCACATTTGTGTTCCCGGCATCCAATAAATAGGCAGTTATTTCAGTGAGCATGACACAAAGTTAAGTAGCTTTCAAAGAAATTTACCTGACTTTTTGATTAGAAATGAAAAAAAGTATTAAATTTGCCCCACCAATAGCTGGTGCCTTAGCTCAGTTGGTAGAGCAAAGGACTGAAAATCCTTGTGTCCCTGGTTCGATTCCTGGAGGCACCACTAGCAGAAGTCCTGACGGAAACGTCAGGACTTTTTTTTGATATATACTTTGCTCCGCAGCAGTTGCACTGCAGCGGAACAATTCTCAATAAAACACAATTTCAGTGTAGATTTTTACTTATCTTAATTCTATGCAACTAGTTGTCTAACAAAAAATGAAGAAAAATAGTCGCAATTGTTTAATATAAATGTTGGGATTGATCCCGCAGCAGTGCAACTGCAGCGGCGCGTGGAAACGTCAGGACTTTTTTTATGCCTTTATCCTTATTTTTCATTGATAATAAATGCTGAAACTGGAGTAATTTCTCTGTTTTTGAATTTATCGCGAAAATAGTTGTTCACCTAATTCATTCATCACTTGAGTTGATTAGAGATTCTCGAGTGACATTATTGTCGATTACGAATCCATATCTAACCAAGCCACCAAACTGTTCTGTGGCACTCGCACAAAAGTCTGTGAACCTGCATCGTTTTAATACCGCAAGATCAAAATAAAGAACCTCCTCCAAGTACTTTTTATAGGCGGAAACTAATCTTATTGCTTCTTCAATTTCATCATTTGCTGTATCTACCATTCCACCTCTTTTTGTTCCATAGCATACTGGATATCCAGCCTCTTCTTGACTTGTTGCTTTTGTCACGAAATTTAAAGTAGTATCTAATGTTAAACAGGGGAATGTGATTTCCATTTGTTTAATTAATTCCTTTTCAAATTTTTCAACATTGAATTGATTCCTTTTTTGAGCAAAAAATGGTGTAGAAATACCAATTAAAAGTACCAAGGATAAAAATGGTTTTTTCATAATTTTTAAGATTTAGAGAATGCATTTTATAAATCCAATTCAAATGAATTTGTGACAAAAAAAAGTGAAGTTAATTTGTCACAGAATAAGGCAATTGTGGATTATGAATTTGAGCCTTTTTGAAAAGGAGCGAATTATTTTAAAGAAACAATTGTATTGTATGAAGAAAAAAATCGAAACGGAACAAAAAAAAATGTTTGTTCAATATTTAACGAATAAGCAAAACTCCGCTGAAACTGAAATAAATATCAGCCAATTAATTAATGAAAAGGTATTAAAACAGCATGATAAAAAATCGATTAAATGTCTTTTCGAGTTGATTCTTTCCAATCAAATTGAACTCGCAAAAAACAAGCGGTTTCCATATGATTTTCATGTTAAACTAGCTAGTTCTGAAATGAAATTTAAGGAATTGAGTATTTCAACGTGCATCGAATTATATGATTTTTACACGAAAGAAATTACGAGCCAGGTAGATTGGCTTGACTTTGAAAAGATGACAAGCAAGGTTTTCTCGGATTATGGTATTTGCCAAGAAATTGAAAAATTGAAGTTGTCTTCACCAGAAATCAAACTATTATTCAAAACGATTAGTGGTTTTTTAACGGGACAACATCCCGTTTTCCTTAATGATATGCACTTGAAAGCAGAAGAATTAATTCGCGCTAGTTTATTACTTATTGATGAAAAAAATCCACTTATTGAACACGATTTAATTCGATTGCAACTGGATCAAGATGGGGTTTCAATTCGCACCACCATTACCAAAAAAACATTGACAATCATTGGCAATAGGTCACCTAATACTAAGGTGCACATTCCTTCAACTGTAAAAGAAACCTTGTTTGAGATTATAAATTGTGATGATTTAGAGGAGGTGAACCTTCATTATACAGATACATTGAACGCTACGTTCCATGATTTTTGTGCCTTATCTCAAAAAATAAACAAAGATGAAAATTTATCCATGTTATTGCATGGAGATCCAGGGACAGGGAAAACAGAATTTGCAAAACAAGTCGCAAAAAATGTGAATGGCACCTTGTATCAATTAAATTTTCCACACATCCAGTCAAAGTGGATTGGAGAAACGGAAAAAAATATTCGGCGCGTTTTTATTGCGTATCAAGACGCATGGCAAAAGTCAAAATCCCCCGTCATTTTATTAATAAATGAAGCAGATGGATTGATGAATAAACGAGTAACGGTAAACACGAGTAATGATTCCTTTGCCAATCAAGCGCAAACGGAATTATTAGAACAACTAGAGAAGTTCAAAGGGGTGATAATCGCAACGACAAATTTATTGAGAAACATTGACAGCGCTTTTCACCGCCGTTTTTTATTCAAATGTGAAATTCTTGCACCTGATGTAAACATTAGAAATTCATATTTAAAAAGAAGCGTGATTTATCCCTTATTAAACGCCTCGCAAATCGCCATCCTAAACAACACGTTCTTTACCATTGCAGAAATGAAAAACATGGAACAGAAAATTCAGTTGATTCAACGGATAAGAAAATTATCTTCTGCGGATATAGACACCTTATTGGTTCATGAAGGTCTTGTAAAAAACACTTCCAAGGCCATCGGTTATGATCGAAATTAAGTTTTTTGAATCACCTCATTATTTTCAAAAATCATTTTTTATAACAAAAATTAATTTTTACTTTCACCACATGACAACGAAAGACTTCACCCAACTTTTCCCTGAGATTTTAAATCCAGCAGCATCTTTATCTAACTTAAAGGCCTTGTGTCGGTCAAGTAGATTTGATTTGGATGATATGACATTTTGTTTACATGATTTTTCATTGGAAAGAAATAACTATCCTGGTTTTAGTGTAAATCCTTCAGGTTATGTTTGGCGAATAGTAAAAAACGCCATTAATAAGAATTATAGAGGAGTTAAGGTTAATTATGGTTCTGTTGATGAAATAAAATCAATTGATGAAATTACGGAATTTGACATGAAGGATATTAAACAAAAATTTCTTGATTTTTCGAGAGATATTGATAAGTTAAATTTTCCGTCAAGTCAATACAAAGTCATTCAATTGATTATCATTCTTTGTCCAAAGGATCATGAATCATTCTCTGAATTCATGGATGAACTTTACCTTGAAGCAGAAAACATTGGAATATCAAGAGAAAATGTAAGACAAATTCTTTTTAGAATTAGAAACTTTTTAAAAGGAAATGATGGATTAAGAGACACAATGTCATTTGTCACTTTCGATCCTAAGCGCGCAGAAATAGTTGATTTGTTTTTGAATAGTGTTGAAGAATAATTAATTAAAACTTAAAGTTATGTTGACGAGAAAAGAATTTGAAGATTTGTGGAAAGAATTTGTGAAAGCTGCATCAGGTTGTGCAATACCAAATTATAGCGAATACCAACAAAGTGAAAATATGTTTGAAGATTACTTAGATATCTTTAGAGGCATAAACACAAGGAGTGAAAGGACTGTTGGTAATAATGAATGGTACTATGAACATCCTTTTTTTAATGGAAAAAATTCAAAATTAGATAAAACGCCTTGTATTAAATATATAATGATTGGAGAAGCTAGACCGTTTACAAAAACTCCTTTATTAAATAAATGCGGGGGTGATGAAAACAACACATATTTCTATAACATTACTCACGTAAGACAAACAAATTGGTTAAAAGAACCGTATTCAGCCTTTTATCCAACTATTCCTTGGGTAAAACCCAGTTGCCCAATAGATAAAATTGCTAAACTTCTTCAATTAGCATCTCAAGGTTATATATTAATTGACTTATTTCCTTTTGCTATGACCTATACAAGTACGATAAGAAAAAAATCAAACAAATTAGGTATTACAAATTTTTTCTATAAAAACTACTTGGGTGCGAAATTATCAGAATTGTGTAAATTAAAATGTGATAATCATGATAAAAAACCAAATATTGCATTTAGTGGCCCAGCAACAACTCATCATTTTTTAGCTCATCAAATTATAACGGGTGCATTAATCTTAAATCCTTGCTTTCATCTATCTAGACAACCTAATTATTTTATTGCTGCAATTCCGGTTCCGATTTTAACACCCCCAAGTACAACAACATGGATTCCCAAAGCAAATTTATTAAATGGTTTATATACTAATACAGGATTTACAAAAGCCCCTTTTTATCGTTGCGAATGCTGGGATGCTTCATTTGTAGCGGGACCAAGAAGTTTATTTATTAGAAATGCTTTCGAATTGTAGTTTGCAATAGTCTTATCGATTTCAAGTTTATAAAATACAGGCAATTATTAAATTAAGTATAACAATAGCTCAATTTTTAAAAGAAAAAAACAAAAAGTTAGAGGCATTGGAAAATTTAGTAAAAGCAGAAAATAATATTCAATCTGAGCATCTGGTTTAAAGCCGTTCATGAACCAAACATTTGATTGGGAAATATAGCGCCTTATCCGCTTATTTTTAATGGTCTTGAATATTTTATACCGACAATATAACCAAACTAGTTAACAAGAAATCCCATTCTCGTTTGAAAAAAAAACCTCCTTTGAGGTTTTTTTTATGCCCATTTGTCACAAAAAAACAAACAGCGACTTATGTTAGTATGAACTCATCCATAAAAACTAAAATTTAAAAACTATGAACAGAATAGACAAAATAGAGCACTTACAAATTAACTTGAATAATTGGTTTTCTGAATGGGTAAGTTACGCCAATGAAAAGGGTAGGATTGGAGCGAGAGCGATAGGGAGAAGTAAAAGATTAGAACTATCCATTTCTTTTAGTTCGCTAAAACCATTCATCGCAAATTTGATTTATGATGTATGTGTTTATACTGGAATGCCAACGTTGAAAATTACTTATTCAACAGCCTATAATTTCCCAAAAGAGATTAAAGATGTACTGAAAGGAATCGATACTTCTCAAGTAGATTATTACCATATGGAAGAAATAAATCTTGTGGGAGAATCATCTTTAGATCATGCCTTAGTTAAAAATATTATCGCTGAAAAATCAATTCATTTCTTTGTTTGGAAAACGAAATCTGATACTACTCATTTTATGATACCTTGAATTATGTCACACCAAATTATTCAATCAATTTTTGAACAGGGAGCTATTATGATGTTCTTCCATATCAAAGAGCAGGCAATTTCTTTTGATGGATTAAATCCGATTTACAAGAATTCAACTTTCATGAATGAGCTCATTTATTACTTTGAACAAAAAGAAGAATACGAAAAATGCAAATACTTGTTAATGATTCGTAGAGCATATGGATTTTGAAACGAGTCAACTAATTTTATATAGTGTCAAGAGGCAAATCAGACATGGGAAAGTTCACACATGTTAAGGCCAACTATAAATCAATACAAACCGAAAAAGCACATGGACGGAACAGCTTATTACCTAGAAAAATTAAGAAAAAACAAAAGAACGGGTTTCATCTTTGGACGATTTCCGATACCTAATGGAATACCTTTTATATTCACTTCAGCTACGATGATTATTGCTGCAATCATTGAAGCGACATTTTCTACCTTTTTTATCATTCCATTAATCGCATTAGTTACGTGTTGGGATCATTATTTACGCATCTATTTTCGTGCGTTCATTTTGGAGCAATGTATCCTGGATGAAATAATCTTCCAAAATGATCTTATCAAGAATGGAATAGATCCAAATTTCCCTGAAGATCCATTGTATGTTACAAGTGAAGACCGAGACTCAATTTTTGATGAGTGTATGTATATTAACCCTGAGGAAAAGAATATGGTTAAACTAAAAAAGCATTACTTGTTTTTAATTTCGATTGTTGCCATGTTTTGTCTTTTCTATTTGATTGTAGGGAACTTAACGGCACTATTTTAGCGCTAAAATCTCCGTTAATATCAGATTATTTCTAAAAATCATTTTTTTTATCCGCATCAAATATTTAGGTTTGATTATATGATTACTCTTTCCTGAAAATCTAAAAAAACATATTAATTGATTTTAAACTCCTCAAAAAGGACCTTGGAAAAGTATGTCCATTTTTTTTCGAGTGAAAAAATAAAAATCATTGAATTTGTCACAAATCATTCAGCTTTGGATTTATATAGTGTAACCCTTAAAATCGAAATAAAATGAAAGAAAAAATGAAAATTAAACCAATCCCAGGATCAGTAAAAACATTCAAAATTTCAAACAAACGCATTGAAAATGGAGTCTCTAACAAAAATAAATCTGGAAAAACTTTTTCTTTGATGGAAGATTTAGATGCGACAAGAATCTCTTATCAAAACATAGTACATTCAATTCCAGCCCAACCAGGAATTTTGATTATTACTGGTCATTATAAAAACTCCATTAAAACATTAGAGATTTTAAAGTCTGACGAAAGTATTAAATCTACTTTTTCAAGATCAAAAAATAACAAACGTTTTCAGACACTTATTGGGTATTTAAAAGATCAATTATTTGATCATATTGAGATTCAACTTGCACAGGCAAGTTGAATCTTAAAATAAATTTTTTTTAAACTTTTTGTTTCACCAATTAAATTATAAAGCCATGAAAATCCTAGTATTCGTATTTTTTGCATTGATTTCAATTTCAGTTCAATCACAGTTGTCAGAAGAAAAAGTAGCAGCAGATGGATCCCGTTATATTGTATATGTACCCAGACAATTTTCTGAAGAAGAAATTGCAAATTGGAAGCCAAGAAGAATCCCTACAACAGCTGAGGTTCAAAAAAATCCACTGATTCTTTTGAGTAATTTGTTTATGAAAAATCTCGAATCAACGTTCAAAATAAATGTTGAAGAGGATAGTTCTTTGGTTGCAGCAAGTGATAAGAATTTTATGAATCATTTAGGAATAACGGATTCTAAAAGCGACTGTCAACCAGTGCGGTATCATCAAATTTGGGAGTTGAAAGAATCTGTAGTGAATTATGATTTTTATGATTTTTCACAAAGTTTAGTGGATATGATTAAGTCTAATCACTTAAATTCTTATTTGGAAAAACCCATTCAGTTTTATTGCAAAGAATATTTTTATAAAGACAAGTATTATTTAGTCGCGATTATCAATGATTAGAACAGAAGAAAATTAAAAAATGATTTTCAGGAAATATTCACATCAATATCGATATACATTTTAATTTTTGAACGATGAAAACGAACGCTGATATCTTAAATGCAATTCCATTAGAAATGGATTTAGAAACGTATTTTGATTCCCTTACTATTTTTGAAAAACGAGAGTTAATCAATGAGTTAGAAGTCTGCAAAGGTCATTTCTCAAAGGATAACAGACTGAAAATACGCCTTGCCATATTTTCTTATATATGCTCTTTTTTGTGTTATTTCGGAGTGAGAGAAGATTGGTTTATATTCTACTTAATCGGCATAAATCTACCACTAAGTGTTTTCTTGATTATGGGTATTCAAAACACAAAAAAATACGAGAAAGCGATTAGAAAATTAGAACTAAGATTGTCAAAATGAATAGTTGAAAACCATTCGATTGGTTACAATTCTCGGCTTCTAATTAATTTTATGGGGAAGGATTGTTATAATAGGTTCAATCTTTGGCTTCCAGGTTACAAACTGTAAGATGATTTTAACCATTAAATGAAGAGAATGTGCCGGGGAGCATTGTAACTGCAACGGAAAAGTGCTACAACTTCATCGAAGTGGATTTTTACACTTAATTTTTCAAGTAAAAGGTAGCCTCACCCTCTTCACCGCGTCCAACCACTAGCTTTTTAGGATACACGCGGAAACCGAAGTTAGACCCATCTTCTGGACTCATTCCAAAAATATCCGCAAAATTCCCATAGGCATCAACGGAACAATTTATAAAGTAAAATACATTTCCAGAATTGTTACGCACCTTTATACCGTATGTATTATAAACAGAAATATATCCGTAACTTACTTCAAGTCCGTTATCTGTATTTTGAAATAATTTTTGATCCATATAGGAAATAACATTTGATTCGTCTTCAAACAATGCTTGAGCCTTTGTGAAGCCTGTGGAAAATAAGACGAATAATAGCGTGATGATTGGTTTCATTTTAATTGGATTTTAAATTACATTGTTAAATGTAAGATATATTTAAATCAAATGTATTTTTTGAAAAGTAAATAATGAATTAGTCGCGATGTGAAAGGAATTTAAAACACGCACTATTTTTACTTAGTTAATAACAAGCGTCTTAACGTACCAACGTTATAAACCCTTGCTTCTTTACTTCGGTTCCACCGAGCATTTCACCGGTCAATAAATAGAAATATACGCCATCGGTGTGTGGTTTTCCATCGGTGGAAAGTCCATCCCAAACCGCTACACCTGATTGATCCTGGAGTATGCTGACTAAATTACCCCAACGATTGAAAATCGAAATGTCATAAGACTTAAACGCTGGATAAGGCAACACAACGAAATCGTTTATCCCATCTCCATTCGGTGTAAAGACGTTTGGAACCCAAATATCTGGATCACTAACGTAAACTGTTGTTTCATAGTACGAAACACATCCAAGTTGGTCAACAACTGTAAGAGAAACGACATAGGACCCACCTTGAGTATATGAAGTAGACGGAGCTGTATTGTTGTTCCAAGTGAAAGTAGAATCATTGTCTAAATTCCACGTCCAACTTACAATTGGTGCATTTGTAAACGTGGATTGATCCATGAAATCAATGATTCCATTGATATTAGCATATACTGGATTGGGAACAAAAAAGGCATCTAAATCATCGTCATTTACGGTGATTGGATCTAATGGAATTAAGATCTGACATCCGACAGAATCAAATAGGGTAATCGACGGCTGATAGGTTCCAGGGGTCTCGTAGATATAATTAAAATTCAAGGAATCAGAATAAATTGTTCCATCACCTAAATCCCATATCAAACTATCAATATCGGAAACATTACTGAGGAAAAATTGAGCGCCCTGTGCACAAATTGTCCCATCTTGAAGGTAATTTGGTGTGCCTATTGGTCCACCAATGGAAATGTAATTAAGGACTGTGGAATCATCCGTACAGCCATATTCATCCGTAACGATAAATGTTAAATCAAAGGTTCCATTTGTTACGAGGGTATTGGATGGATTCTGAAGGATTGAGTTATTTCCATTGCCAAAGGACCAATTCCAGGCTGTGATGTCTCCGTAGGAAAAAGAGGAATCTTGGAAATTGCAAAAGATTGGTGGACAATCGTATTCACCGTTAGCGTTTGGAACCGCTCCTGTGAAAGAGTAATTCGGAATGGCATAAGGAGTGGACATAATCAATGTTTGATTCATTGTATCCTTACAACCATTTCCATCCGTTGTGACTAAGGTTAAAATATGTGAATTAGACAATTGACCATTTTGAGGATTTGTTAAAGTGACAAGGGTGTCTGTTGTTGTTCCAATGGTTGTCCCATTTAGAATCCATTCGTAACTTAAATTCCCTGTCCCAGTAGATTGATTGATGGTGACATTCGTATCTAAATTACATAGTATGCTATCTATTTCGAAATTTGCTGTTGGTTTCGTTATGGTAATTGTTACTGTGCTTGGCAAAGATGTACAACCAAAAATATCCGTGGCCACAATGCTTGCCGTATAAGCTCCTTCTCCAAAGAAGGTGTGAACAATTGGTTGATTCACGTTATTCGTTATTAAGGTAGAATTATCATCTGAAAAACTGGTGCTAAACGAACTGAGTGGGAGACCATTAGACAGGCTAAATGACGTATTCATGAATGGAACGGTGTAAGGGGAACAACCAGCGTAACTATTGGCGAGAATTCCCGATATGGGTTTATTTACGACCTTCACATTCTGCGTGGCAGTTGAGGAACATCCCACACTATTGGTCACCATATGGGAAATGGTGTAATTTCCCGGAGCTGGATACGTATACGAAATATTCGGTGAATTATTAATAAACTGCCCATTCCCCATGTTGTAAAACCAATTACTTAGCGGATGTGATCCTGTAGCACCACTCCATGAAGTGCTGATATCTGTTAAATTAATCGCTGTTCCATTACAAACGGTGTCATTCGACATGGTAAACTGACTTGCCAGTTGCGAAATAGTGATGGTAGACGTAATGCTATCCGAACAACCCGTGGTGTAATTGTATACAACCTGTTCAATGTTGAATGTCCCATAAGTCGAATACGTATGACTAGTGTTACCGCCATTAGGGAGATCGAGTTGGGCATTGGTAAAATTCACATTTGGCGTGTTGTCAAAGAATTCATACTGCATCGCAACATTATCAGAAAGCACTCCGTGTATGGAATTGTCATCAATTGCTACGTTAACCGGGAATGAGCTCGGATTACAAAACAAAAATGAACTTGGCGTAAATTGTGCAATGGGTGCGAGAATATATACGGCATCCTCTACTATGAAAGTATCTTTACAACCTCTAAAATCAGCTATAAAAGTTACGTCGAAGTATCCAGTGTCTGATTCAAATTGGTGCGTTGGATTCTGCTCAATGGAGGTACCATTTCCAAAGTCCCAAAAATAAGTTACTTCGTTGGCGGTATGGGGAACGGAGATATACGTGGAACTTGTGAAAGTGACGTCTTCATTGGAGCATGCAATCAAAGGAGTATAGGTAAAACTAACGGAATCAATGTTTCCGACAGTAACATAATCATTTTTAATGATGGTATCGGTGCAGCCTGATTGTGTGGTGATGATTAATTGAACATCGTACACTCCGATTTGGTAGGTTTGTGCTGGAGGAAAATGACCATTGAATGTTTGACCGTTTCCAAAATTCCATTGCCAAGACACGATGGGATTTGAGGGGGTAAAGGAGGTGTCGATGAAATTTACAACGAGTGGATCACATCCTGCAGTGTCTAAAGCAAAGAATCCGGCTTGAACATTTGTCATTTGAATGTAGTCATTCAGCGTAGTAATTCCCGTACAACCAGCGGAAGTGGTAAGCGTCAGTGAGACATCGTAAAAGCCACTTTGAGTGTATATGTGCGGTGGTGGAGTTAATCCAGTATAAGTTTGACCATCACCAAAGGCCCAAACATACGTTCCTGGTACCGTCGTGGTACTTGTGAACTGAATGGAACCGGGTGCACAGTTTGAAGTTGGATTTGCACTAAAAATCGGATTTGTATTTGCTTGAATGTTGATGGGTTGAGTGATTGTCGACGTACATCCTGAATTCGTATTTTGTGAGGTAAGTTGAACGGTATACGTACCTGGAGCATTGAAAGAAAAGGATGGATTTTCTAAGGAACTCGTCCCTACTGTGCCAAAATTCCAACTCCATGCATTCGCACCGGCCGTTGAATTGTCCTGAAAAGAAATGGCTTGTCCGACGCAGCCAAAAGTTGGTGCAGTAATTCCAGCTTGGAAATTTGCTACTTGAATGGTTTGTGTGCTGTTTGCAACACAGGAGGTGTTTGTATTTGTGACATTCAAGGAAATCGTATAAGTGCCGGCGGCATTATAGGTTATATTCGGTGGATTCGTAGCGGTAGAATTTTGACTATTTCCAAAATTCCATGCATTGCTAAAATTTGCTCCGTTTGAAGAACTATTGACAAAAGACAAAGTAAGTGGTACGGTACATCCTAATCCATTAACAGAAAAAGCAACAACGGGTAAAGGATTAACAGTGATGTACGTTGATTTAATTTCGGCATCCACTATTCCGTTAGCGTTTGTTACAACTAGGGTTACGGTAAATGTCCCGGCTGTACTGAACGCGTGCGATGGACTTACTAACGATGAAAGCGCGCCGTCTCCAAAGTCCCAAGCATTGGAAACAATGGCACTTGAACCATTGGGCGTTGAAGTATTCGTAAAATTAACAGGAACACCTACACAGACAACTAAAGGATTTGCGGTAAAATTAGCAGTAGGAGTTTGAGCACGCGAAAAAAACGTAAAAGCAAGTAGAAATACAGCTAGTAATATACGCATGCAGTTAGTTGGTCAGTTTAGGTATTTGCATTAACGCAAAAAAATAAGTTAAAGTTGCTTTATTCAAGATATTTACAAAAATAAATTCCCATCTAACAAGAACATTTAAACAAAGGGATATCTTCGTAAGATGAAATATACCTTCTTCTTTAGTGTGTTTTTATGTAGTGTGTCACATGCTCAAAATTTAACGATCGCTTTTGGATCGTGTTCCCATCAAGACCAACCTTTACCAATTTTGCGGAATATAGCAGATTTAAAACCAGATTACTTTGTTTATTTAGGTGATAACATTTACGGAGATACAAGGGATGTAAATGTGTTCAAAAGCAAATATGACCAATTGGCAAAGAATCCAAATTTCGAATATTTAAAGACCCAAACAACGGTTCTAGCAACTTGGGATGATCACGATTTTGGTGAAAATGATGCGGGAAAATACTATCCACTAAAGGATGTTTCAAAGCAACTATTTTTATCTTTTTTTGAAGAACCAAAAAACTCTGATCGATACCAGCATGATGGAATTTACACCTCATATATGTTCCGAGAGGGCTTGAAGACGGTTCAATTAATTTTATTAGACACTCGGACTTTCCGTTCAGATTTAACGCGATTTAATGCGCAACGTGACCAAATGGACTCCAGTTTTTTCTATGATTTGGAATATGTTCCAACTGAAAGTTCAGATTCCTCGATGTTAGGAAATGAACAATGGAATTGGTTAAGAAAGCAGCTTCTTAAAAAAGCTGATGTTCGAATTATCGGAAGTTCAACACAATTTGGACATAGTTACAATGGGTATGAATCTTGGAATAATTTTCCATCTGAAAAAAACCGGATGTTCCAGCTTATTCAAGAAACGAATGCGAATGGCGTTCTTTTTATTTCTGGCGATGTGCACTATGCTGAATTATCAAAAGTAAAGATCCCCGGTTTGTATCCTATCTATGATTTAACGGCAAGTGGAATTTCTCAAACATGGCATTTTGCTACGCCAAATACAACCCGGATACAAGGTCCTGTCATGGAAAATCATTTTGGTGTACTTCAAATTGATTGTAGACGAAAAACAGTTGGAATATCAATAATTGATGGTGTAAATACGGTCAGAATAAATCAGGTGATTCCATGGCGAACACTTCGTTTCACTCATTAAAAATTGTTGAATATTTCGCGCAAACTGGATATTGTCGAATGACCCCAATGACTTCCCGCTTTTGATTTTTATTCATGCGGCTTATGACGTTTTTCAGTTCCTTTTTATCCTTTCGCCACATATAAAACTCTTGTCTGTTGGGTACAATGTTCGTTCGGAATAGGTAATGCCAATGTTCTGTAGCAACGGATAATCCCGTATTGAAATTGGTAATCTGATTGTTGTTTAAGGAAATAACCTTTCGCTTGCTCGGAATAGGAGAAAGCAAACTAAATCCTGTATAGTTTTTTGTCCAATTCTCCCATGATGGATGTTTTGATAAGTGCAATAGTTCTAAAATAGAAGGGGCAATGTCAATGTTTGAGGTCAGTCTTTTTTGATTCTTTTTCAAGTGTATTTTTTGTTGCGTACTCAAATAATTGGGTGGGATATAGGCCATCAACGGAATGCTAATTGTTTCGGTATAATTTGTTTCTGCATGTCCAATATTGTGATGTTCCATAAGTGATTCACCATGGTCGCTCACAAAAAAGACAGCTGTATTGTCTAATAAACCTTGTTTTTTTAGCTGCTGTAAAAATTGACCAATTAATTTGTCTTGATAACGAACGGCATTGTCATAGGAATCTTCAAAGGTCTCATTCCACCGTTCTTCTTTTTTAGGTACATGAAACGGAAAATGTGTAGTATTTAATTGAATTACCCCGAAAAACGGCTTCTCTTTTATACGAAGTTGTTTATTTAATTGGGCCATGGTATTGACATCCTTGATCCCTAAGTCATTAAAATACGGAAGTCCAGAATTGTCTTTATTCCATAAGTAATCTAAGTTCGTTTGGCTATAAAAACGGTCAAATCGGTACCATTTAAGTGTATGTGAAGAGAGGAAAAACGTCCGGTAGTCTAACTGTTGTCCCATTTCAAAAATCATTGGCTGATTGTATAAAATACTGCTGTCTTGATACGGTCCAATACCGGTCATTATCGCGGGAACGGCGAGCATCGTTGTAGAGGCAATACTGATGGGGTTATCAAATCGATAAAAGGCATCTGGGTTCTCCTTTGCGAATTTCGAAAGTGCAGGAGTAGTGGGTCGCTTATGACCATAAAGTTGTAGGCTGCGTTTTCTAAAACTTTCAAAAACAAATACAATCACGTTTAAATTTGACTTCGCTTTCATTTTTGTCAACTTTGCGGGGAAATGAACGGAAAGTCCTTTCCCCTGAAAATTGGTGTGTTCATCCCAAGAAAAAGCGTTTCGTTGTACGCATGCGGCGAAGTTGGCATCAACGATAGCACATTGGTCGAACCGTTGGTGTTGTGAAATCAGTACTTCAAACAAAAGCAGTTGAACAATTGAAAATCCAAAAATGAACTTTCCTTCGACTTTTGAAACATGATTCTTAACGAACCAGCGCATAAACAGCAACATTGAAATGGATCCAAGAAGGAAAAATATTATTTCCTTCCAACCACTGACATCCCGGATGATCATCATAGCGCTTTTTGGCTCTGTTTTGAAGTAAAGCAACGTATAATAATTGGGGAAAATGCCGTTTAAGGAGAAAAAAGCGTAGGAGCCAATATAGGAGAAGAATAAGGGGATTAAAACGAAAAGTGAAATCACATAAAACAAAAAGGGTTTTGTTTCAGTTAGTTTCAAAATCTGTAATAGTAAGACGAAAAAACCGACAGATAGAATGACTGAAAATGAATAAAACAAAAGCTGATTTCGACTATATAAAGTCAGTAGCTCTCCCCTGAAAAAAAGATCCATTCCAACAAAAATGAGCGGAATGATGAAAAGTTTAAGAACAGCCTTCATGAGCTACCGTATGCGCTGCGATTTTTTTATTTCGTTAAGGACGTTTCCATTCCAGGGAAAAATACATATCCCATAATGAGTGGATTAAAAACAAAATATTGACATTTCACAAGTTCTCCATTTGGCAATTGACACCAAAACTTATTCATATCCATGTTCTCCATTTCACCAAACTCATTTCGTTGCGCTTCTTTCGTCGCAATTTTGAACATGCGTAATTTCGTTGATTTACCTTTTTTCTCTTTTAATGAAAGCACGCAAAATGGTGTTGTTTTTTTGAGACTGTCACATTGTTTTTTCGATAATTCGTAGTTTGCTAATTCAAAGTGAATTTTCTTATATCCTTGTAAATAGCGGTATATGTTCAGTGTGTCTACACCGGGTATTTTTTTACCATTTTGAGTGAGCGTAAATCGATTTCCTTTTGCTTTCAGGTTAAAATTTCGGTTACGTTCTGTTGGATATTTGATGTCAACGCTGGCAATTTCTTCCATTTCTAATTCGAAGATATTTGTGCATGACCATTTTCTTGGGTCTGCAAAGAAACGAGGTTCAATTATTCCCGTTATTCCTTTAATTTGCATCATGACTGGACTTTCACTCTTGCCATTTTCTGCGGTTTCCAATAACATGATTTGCCCATTATGGTCTTGAGCGGAAGGACCAATGTACCATGTTTTGGTCCATTCACCGTCTTGGAAAATTTCAACTTTAGTATGGCTAGCCGACATCAATTTGACAAATTGTTTGTGACTTTTATCAGACAAATAGCCTTTTAATGAAATGTTCCCTAGTGCTTCAAGGATGTAATGTGCACTTGATTGCATGATACAACCGCCATTTTTATCTGTCCATTCGTTTCCATTTCTAACAAGAGTGAAGGAATTTGAGAAGGCGTCTGAAATAATGATTTTTGTCACCGAATTCGTGTCTTTAACTGCGAATTCAATGTATTCAGAATCTGTTACACCGTCCTTACGTGTTAAATCAATTGCAAGCCAACCTAGGATGATTAGAAGTGCAGATAAGGAAATGAGGATGACTATTTTTTTCATGTATGTTTATTTTCTAGCGTAGTGTCTCGTTCGAATGAAGTTCATTAAAATGCTTAGAAAGATTATGATTCCTAAAGGTAAAAGCATATTTATGGTTTTATAGTAACCAGCAAACTTCTTCACTTTTTCTTTGTCAATCTCCTTAATATCAATTTGTCGGCTGCGTATGTCTAAGACAGAATTATCTCCCATCATGTAATCGACAATGTTTTGAAAAAGATCTTGATTTCCGTAGTACAATGAGATTCGTTGTTGGTAAAGATCATAGTCCATTTTTAACTCGTTAAATCCATTCGGTCGATATAAGTAATTCAAGCCTTTTGGATTTGGTATGGAGTCATAAGTATTTGCGAAGAACGTTCCGTTTCCAATGACCAAAACCTTGCCTTCTTTTTGGCTTTTCGGTAGAAAGGCATATTTCTTTGGTAAGTTTTTAACGAACTCTGGAGGTAATCTATTGTTATAGTGAGAATTAAAATACCCTTCTACCATTCCTCCGAGACATAATTTGTTGATTGGATCTTCTGGGTTATCCACTAATTTAGGAGATTTTCCATAGTTAAGTGGTAAACCTAGGTTCACAAAAGGTTGTAAACCTGAAGGGATAGAGTTGGATGATGAGGTTAATAAACTAGTTTGTTTCATATTTGGCAGGTCAACAAAACTCACTTCGTTGGCGTACTTTAATAAAATTGGATCTACGTTTCGTGTGATAGGATGTTTGGATGGGGTAGCCATCACATGAAAAAACCAGGGGATAAATGTTGATTCTGCAAATGGGACGATTTTTGGAGAACATTGTACATCCATCATATAATTTTCATGGATTTTAATGCCATAATCGAATAAAAGTCGGTCTAATTTTAAGTTTTTTCTCATGGAGTGTGTCATTCCACGCGCCATCAGTGTATCCTCATTATGCTCCAACGTATTCATAAAGACCATTAATTTGCCTCCGCGCATGACGAATTGATCTAGAATGTACAAACTGCTGTCCGAGTAAGGTTTACGTGGATTAGCGATGATTACACCATCTACGTCATTTAAAGCAGCAATTGAATCGCTTAAATTTACATCCGAAAGGGTGAAATAGGGCGCTAACAAAGCTCTCGCTCGCATTGTTTGCTGGTAGGTCAATTCACCATGTCCTTGCAAGAAAGCAATTCTTGGTTTATTTACTTGGGTCAAACGACGCATGCTCGCGATTAAATTATACTCAAGGTTATTGAGAGAAGTCTCAATAATTTCAGCCATATCCTCTAAACTGTTCGGATGTCCAGGCTGTGTTCCTGGTAAGAATTGCACCATGTTTTCTTTCGTAATACCATTCACGGTATAACTCATAATCGCACCTGGAAACAACATCACTTTACTTTGCGTCCCATCCTTCATGTACAAAATTTCGAGCGGCATAATACCTTTCCCTTTGTCGTACAACTGCGCGCGCATGGCATTTACCTCTTCCTCTGAACCAACATTAATGTCCGAAAATAAGTATTCAATGCGATTTCCCGCAACTCGTTTAAAATCTTGAAGTTTGTCCTTTAATGCCGTTTGAAAGTGCTTGATTTCAGATGGCATGTTTCCTTCAAGATAGATTTGAATACTGATGCGATTTTCGAAATTATCGGTATTCGATAGGAATTTTTCTGTACTGTTGGCCAAGGAGTAACGTTGATCTTTGGTCATGTCTATTTTGTAATAGATTAACGAGCCTATTACATTCACTAAAACAATCGCTACACCAATAAATGCGAGAACGGTCCAATTGAAAAGTCCTTTTGTTAGATTCTTTTTCATGTTATTTTTTCAATGTTTTAATCACCGTCAAAGAGGCGAATAAGAACAACATATTCAAGGAAACGAAGTATATGATATCACCTGAATCGATGACTCCTTTTTTAATCGAATCATAATGAAAGGCAATTCCCACATACTTGATAAAATAGTCTAGTCCACCAAATTGACTGAAATTCCCTAATAAATTAAATCCATCATAAAATACCCAACATAAGAACATCGCAAGTATAAACGCAACAATTTGACTGTTGGTGAGGGATGATGCGAAAATTCCAATAGAAACAAAAACGGCGCCTAGTAATATCAGGCCAACATAAGAAGTTATTGTTGCCCCAGCATCTATGTTGCCAACGGGTTTCCCAAGGTAATACATGGAAATGAAATAGATGATTGTAGGGATTATCGCGATGATGAGAAGTGCGACTCCTGCCAGATACTTGGCGAAAATGAGTTTGAAATCGGAGATTGGTCGGGTTAATAACAGCTCGATTGTACCCGTTCTTCTTTCCTCTGCAATGGAACGCATCGTGATTGCTGGAATAAGGATAAAGAAAATAACTGGAGATAAATTGAAGAATGGAATCATGTCTGCTTCGGTTCCTTCAAGTAAATTGGTGTTGTAGGTGAGTACCCAATGAAATAGTCCGGAGGTAATTAAATAGATAAGGATAAACACGTATCCAATCACCGAACTAAGAAAACTATTTATTTCTTTAAAAAATAGAGCGCGCATATGATAATTTCAATCTTCAAAAATAAGGATTTTACTCGTACGATTCACAGACGACGGCAAAGGATAAACAGAAATTATAATTCAAAAAAAAATCCCGCGAGAGGCGGGATTTTCATGATGAGAATGTACTACTATGCTTTTTTTACATTGATTGCATTCAAACCTTTACGACCTTCTTGTAAATCGTACTCAACTTCGTCGTTTTCTTTGACTTTGTCGATTAATCCTGTAACATGAACAAAATATTCTTTGTTCGTGTCGTCTTCGATAATAAATCCAAATCCTTTAGATTCATTAAAGAACTTTACTGTTCCTCTACTCATTTTGTAATAAATTAATTTTGGTAAAGGTATACTTAATTACCGGTTATCCAATAAATATTCAATTTTTTTGATTTTTGGTGTATTCAAGTCACTGAAATCCATTGAAGTATTCCATTAAACTCCATGCTTCAGGCTTTGCTGAGAACCAAGGTTTAATTGTTGGCCAGATGGATTGGAATAGGGGAGAAAGGCGGTAATTTTCAAGGGCATCTTCGTTTGTCCAAATACTGTAGGTAATGATAACACACGGATTTTTAAGGTCCTGAATTAATTTCATGCCATGACAACCGGGAAAATTTGCTACAGACCATTTAACTTGTTCAAAATGTTCAAGAAAATCTTCTAAACGATTTTCCTGAAATTCCAACTTAACGATTCGAGTGATCATTGTTTTATGCAAAAAGTGATTCGATGTCCTCTTTGGAACCTTTTGGCGTGAATTCAACGTGAACAGGATCTCCTTGTCTCATACCGAAAAGTTTGTTTGCACCACCAGTACTGCCATTGGCACCACGGTTAATGGCAATTTCAAGTAGTTCACTGCTGTTAAACAGTGCAACTCGTTCTCCCATGGTAACGTTATTATACGTCTCATGGATCTCATCGATGTAATATTCTTTATTCAGGTATTTAATCGTGAAAGGTGTTTTTTCGCCAAAACGATTAAAATCAGCTTTTGTAATGTTCGTGATTAAATTGCCGTAGCTGTCGATATGAATCACATTACCACGTATGATTAAATGTTCAATGACTGGTTTTTGCATGAACGCACGTTTGTAGGCATTCGTTGGTGTTGCAAATCGACTGATCGATTCTCCTTCCGCTATTCTTTTAGCGAGTGGGACAAAACAATTTTTAGTCGGGAACTTGATTAATTCAGGGAACTGAACAATATCGGTGTACTGATACATTTCATCCGGATGCTCTTCGTCAAGAAAACAGCCAAAAAAACCATTGTCATTTGAAATGAAGTATTGTTCCTTAAACAACATGATGGTCGGGTAACTTGACTTATCCCCATTTAGAATAGGCTCACTATCCACACCAATAATGTGAATCGTTCCTTTTGGAAAATCTTGAAAGCAACAACGCAATTGAAAAGCAGCGTTTGCTACATCGAACGGACGAATATGATGCGAGATGTCAATAATCGATGCTTTGGGCATTTGATTTAAAATGGCACCCTTAATTGCGGCTACATAGTAGTCCTGAAGTCCATTATCTGAAGTAAGTGTTACGATTTGCATGTGAAACAGAAATCAGTGTCCGCAGAAATTTATAATTTTACCAAAAGTAATCTAATTTAGAGTATCACCCCTGAACATACATCAAATAAATTGAACTTAGGAAATAGACTTATCGAAATTAGCGGATTGAATCCAGCGGAAATCTTTGGAGTAAATGATGCAAACTTACGTCACATTAAAACGTTTTTCCCAAAACTTAAAATCACTGCCCGTGGAAATATGGTTTCCTTAAACGGTGACGAAGAGGTGATGGATGAGTTTGAACGAAAATTCAATTTATTGCTCCAACACTATCATAAGTTTAATCACTTAACCGAGAATAATATTGATAATTTGATGTTGGAAGATGGTTCCAAATTATTATCTAATGACGATGGTTCAGAGATTTTAGTTCACGGGAACGGCGGTGCAAAAATCAAAGCACGTACAGTGAATCAAAAGAAAATGGTTCAAGCTGTCGATAAATCGGACATGGTATTCGCTGTTGGTCCTGCTGGTACTGGAAAAACATACACAGCAGTTGCATTGGCTGTTCGAGCCTTGAAGGCAAAGGAAGTAAAACGCATCATTTTAACAAGGCCCGCTGTTGAGGCTGGAGAGAATCTTGGATTTCTTCCAGGAGACTTGAAAGAAAAACTCGATCCTTATTTGATGCCTCTCTATGACGCGTTACGCGATATGATTCCAGCGGAGAAATTGGCAGATATGATTGAGTTTGGTGTGATTGAAATCGCTCCGCTTGCTTTCATGCGTGGACGAACGCTCGATAAAGCTTTTGTTATTCTGGACGAAGCACAAAATACCACCCAAATGCAGATGAAGATGTTTTTGACGCGAATGGGAATGACCGCTAAATTTATTATTACGGGAGATATGTCGCAAGTTGACTTACCAAGTAAACAACGATCTGGATTGTCATATGCATTAGATGTATTGAAGGATGTTGATGAAATAAGTGTTATCAGACTTGGTCAAAGTGATGTGATTCGACACCGATTAGTGAAGCAAATCATCGAAGCATTCGATAAAGCAGAAATAGAAGCAAAAACACAAAAAGAACTAAAAGAAAAAAAAGAATGAACGCAATAACAGAGTCAAATTTTACTTTTAAAGGACAAACGAACGTATATCATGGCAAAGTTCGTGATGTGTATACATTGGATAATGGTTTGTTAGTCATGGTGGCTTCTGACCGAATTTCTGCATTTGACCACATTTTACCTAAAGGAATCCCATTCAAAGGACAAGTATTGAATCAAGTTGCGACAATGTTTTTAGATGCGACAAGAGATATTGTTCCAAATTGGCTTGTGGCAACACCTGATCCAAGTGTAGCAATTGGATTGGCATGTGAACCTGTTCGCGTTGAAATGGTGATCCGAGGATACCTTGCTGGACATTCTGCACGTGAGTATAAATTAGGAAAACGTTCTCTTTGTGGCGTAACACTACCAGAGGGAATGAAGGAAAATGATCGTTTTCCCGAACCAATAATAACACCTGCAACAAAAGCAGATGAAGGACACGATGAAGATATTTCACGTGAGGATATTCTTTCGAAAGGGATTGTGCCAAAGGATATTTATGAAAAAATGGAGTCCTACACGCGTGCCTTGTTTCAACGAGGAACCGAAATGGCAGCTGCACGTGGTTTGATTCTGGTGGATACAAAATATGAATTTGGAATTCGAGATGGAGAAGTGATTCTAATTGACGAAATTCATACACCTGATTCTTCTCGCTATTTTTATTCAGAAGGTTACGCTGAAAGACAAGCGAATGACGAAGCTCAAAAGCAATTATCGAAAGAATTCGTTCGTCAATGGTTGATTGAAAATGAATTTCAAGGGCTTGATGGACAACAAATGCCTTTTATGCCGGATGAATTTGTACAGACAATCACTGATCGATACATTGAATTATATGAGAAAATCACAGGTATAACGTTTGTTAAATCAGAAACATCAGATATTACCTCGCGCATTCAATCAAATGTCGACGCTTATTTGAATACATTGTAAATTCGGCAGGACACCTGTCAATTAGTAGAATCGAAGATTAAGCCTTAATTTTGTTGTAATAAAGCGGCAAACAGAAGTCTTTAAGATTTTTTAGCTGGATAAAAGAAACTATGTCAGTTCATTCAAACGTAAAAAAAGTAACTACGCATACCCTTCATGAAATGAAGAATGCTGGTCAAAAAATATCCATGTTAACAGCTTATGATTTTTCCATGGCTCGTATTGTGGATGAAGCTGGAATCGATGTGATTTTAGTAGGTGATTCTGCCTCAAATGTGATGGCAGGACACGAGACTACATTACCGATTACGTTAGATCAAATGATCTACCACGCATCTTCCGTTGTTCGAGCGGTAAAACGCTCTTTAGTTGTCGTTGATATGCCTTTCGGTTCCTATCAAGGTAATTCTAAAGAAGCGCTATCAAGTGCCATTAAAATCATGAAGGAAACGGGTGGACATGCGGTGAAAATGGAAGGTGGACAAGAAATTATTGAATCTATTGGACGCATTTTAACTGCAGGAATTCCGGTAATGGGACATTTAGGACTTACGCCTCAATCCATTTATAAGTTTGGAACGTATGTTGTTCGTGCGAAAGAAGAAGAAGAAGCACAGCGTTTAATCGACGACGCCAAGGCATTGGAAGCAGTTGGATGTTTTGCCATAGTTTTGGAGAAAATCCCTGCTCAACTAGCTGCTCAAGTAGCGAAGATGGTTTCTATTCCAATTATAGGCATTGGTGCAGGAAATGGGGTAGATGGACAAGTACTTGTCGTTCATGACATGTTAGGTATCAACAATGAATTCAATCCTCGATTTTTGAGAAAATACAATAATTTGCATGAGCAAATGATGAATTCGTTCCAAGCATACATCAAAGACGTTCAGTCTGGTGACTTCCCGAATGAATCAGAACAATATTAATTAGATGAGGTTTTTATTGGTTGTTCTATTGATGAGCATTGTATCTTGTTCGAACGAATCAAAGAAACATACTCCAACGGAATCCACAAAAACGAATCTATGCCGACATAGTAAATACTTAAGTATTTATAAAATAGGCGAAGGATATCACATTCGAATTCAACATCCAGACGAAGAGGATAAGCATTTTCAGTTGACAGTTTCCGCTCCTGCAAAGCACTTAGCTGTATTATCTGCTACGCACATTGGTATGTTGTCTGCGTTAAATCAAGAGAACAAAATAGCCGCCATTACAGATGTTCGATATGTCTACAGCCCCAATGTAAAAAAACGATTCAAGCAAAAACGCATCGTGGAACTTCAAAATGAACAGACGATGTCTGTGGATCACTTACTACATTCGAAGTCAGAATATGTCATTTATAGTGCTTTCTCAGGTTCATTTTCTCAAGAAAAACGATTAGAAAAATTGGGCATCCAATGCATACCAGACTTTGATTGGAGAGAGCGATCGGCATTGGGAAGAGCAGAATGGATTTTGTTATTTGGCGCTTTGACGGGAAAGTTACCGGAGGCCATGGAGTTGTTTAAATCCGTTGAAAAGGCTTACGTAAAGTCAAGAAATTCAACTATCCATCAAGATCCAATGGTTTCAGGGAATGTTACGGGTGATTTTTGGTACGCGCCTGCGGGACAAAGTTTTATGGCGGAATTATTCCGAAATTCAGGATTGAATTATATCTATGCTCAAACTAAAGGAACGGGAAGTTTGGCTTATTCCATGGAGAAAATCATGAAAGACGGTTCAGATGTAAAAATTTGGTTGAATCCAGGTTTTTCATCAAAAAAGGAAATCTTATTGGTCAATCCAAAAGCCAAATACATGCCTTTTTATCAAGGTTCTAGAATATTTTGTTACACACATAATGCCAATAAGTTTTGGGAATTAAGTACCTTACGTCCTGATTGGTTGATAGAGGACCTTGCTAAAATCGCAAGTGGGAACACCCCTCAAAACCTTCATTTTTACAAAGAAGTGAAATGAAAGATTGGAGTTTGAAATGGATGATCGGCTGTTTGCTATGTTTTTTGCCATTAGCAATGTACCTTCATTTGATATCAGGTCAAATTGAAATTTCATTTTCTTCCTACGTCAATTCTATTTTAAATTTTGACGCAAACAATACAAGTCAAGTATTGGTTAGAGAATTTAGAATCCCAAGATTATTCATGGCTATGATTGCGGGTGCTGGATTGTCTTTGTCAGGCATGTTCATGCAAACCTTATTTAAAAATCCTTTAGCTGGACCCTATGTACTTGGAATAAATTCTGGTGCAAGTTTACTCATTGCCTTAAGTTTAATGACGGGGGTTCAATTTTTTCAATCTAATTTCGGTTTAGTTGGTACGGCATTGATTGGTGCTTTTGCGGCTGGATTACTGATGATGCTCATTGCACAGCGTTTGAAATCTCAAATCACCTTATTATTGGTTGGATTAATGTTTGGGAGTTTTACGTCCGCATTTGTCTCTATTTTAGAATCGTTGGCGGGAGCTGAATCCTTGAAATCGTACACGATGTGGTCGATGGGTTCCTTACAGCAAGTCGAATTCGGTCAACTTGGGGTCATTTCATTTATTTTTTCTATCGGAATTATCGGGTCTTTTCTATTGGTAAAACCATTAAACATGCTGGTCATAGGGGAGAAGCCTGCTGCATTACTTGGATTGCCAATTAAATCCATGCGAATGCTTGTATTGTTGTTAACGGCGTTATTTGCCGGATTAATTACGGCGTTTTGTGGTCCAATTGCATTCGTAGGAATCGCCATTCCAAATTTGACACGCATTTTATTCCAAACGACAAATCATCGGTATTTGATTGTAGGTAATAGTTTGATTGGCGCCATTTTCCTTGTATTAACGGATGCGTTTATCCAAGTTTTGGAAGGACAATTGAGCATCCCTTTGAATGCCCTTACTTCCATCATTGGTGCACCATTTGTTGTCTTTTTATTAATGCGTAAACTGAGATGATACAGTTAACTAATCTAATTATTGGGCATCAAAGTGAATTGTTGCGTTCGGAGAATATCTTGTTGTCTTCTGGAAATGTATATGCCTTAATTGGTCGAAATGGGATTGGAAAATCTACGTTTATCCAAACGATTTCAGGTATACTAAAACCACTCGGTGGAGAAATTTCCATTGATGGTCAATCCATTTCAAGATTCATGCCCAAAGAAATGGCAGAAACGATTTCCTTGGTTGATACACGTTTTGAGGGGGTAGAATATCTAAAAGTTAGGGATTATTTAGCATTGGGAAGAGCGCCGTTTACAGATGCATTTGGCCGATTGACACCGAAAGACTGGCAAACTGTACATGATGTTGCTTCGGAATTAGCGATTACGTATTTACTTGAAAAATTCACCGATCAAATCAGTGATGGAGAACGTCAACTCTGTTCTGTAGGAAGAGCGTTTGTACAAGAAACACCAGTGATTCTTTTGGATGAACCAACTGCATTTTTGGATTATGTGAATCGAAAATTGCTTCTTGAGTTACTGGTACGTCTATCTCGAGAGAAGAAGAAGTGCATCCTCCTTTCGACACATGATTTGGATTTGTGTTTGGACCAATCAATGCCTTTCCTTTTGGCGGCAAATGGTGAGATCAACTTACATGCTACATTGACGAAAGAAGCGATTTTACTGGCAATGTCCTAAAATAAAAAAGGCCAGCATTTGCTGACCTTCCCATGATGTATGTAAACAGTTTAAACTGTCATAATATCTTTTTCTTTCACCTCTACTAATTCATCAATTTTCTTAATTGCTCCATTAGTGATTTTTTGAACCTCTTCTTCTGCACCTTTTGCCAAGTCTTCGGAAAGTCCATCATTCTTTAATTCCTTGATCATATCAATGGCATCTTTACGATTGTTACGAACACCAACTTTGGCATTTTCCGCTTCAACTTTTGCGCGTTTCACCAATTCACGTCGACGTTCTTCGGTAAGAGGTGGAACAGTAATAATCAGTTGCTCACCATTATTTTGTGGATTCAATCCAAGGTTTGAATTGATGATTCCTCGTGCAATTTCATTCAACATGGCTTTTTCCCATGGTTGAACTAAAATAGTTCGCGCGTCAGAAGTGTTAACATTAGCAACTTGTTGTAATGGCGTCATTGAACCATAATAGTCAACCATTACCCCTCCGAGCATTGCTGGAGAAGCTTTACCAGCGCGTATTTTAATGAGTTCTGTTTCAAAATGATTAATTGATTTGCTATTTGAAACCTTAAAATCATCGTAAATCATAGTTAGTTCTTCCGTCATATCTTTTTAATTACAAACGATTGTTCCTACTTTCTCACCGGACATTAATTTTTTTAAATTACCTACGGTGTCCATATCAAAAACGATTATGGGTAAATTATTTTCTTTACAAAGTGTAAATGCAGTAAGGTCCATTACATTGAGACCTTTTGAATACACTTCATCAAATGAAATTTGGCTATATTTTGTAGCTGTTTTATCTTTTTCAGGATCTGCCGTATAGATACCATCGACACGTGTTCCTTTTAAGATTACTTCTGCATTGATTTCAATTGCTCTTAACGAAGCAGCTGAGTCCGTAGTGAAAAATGGATTACCAGTTCCAGCACCAAAAATCACCACGCGTCCTTTTTCTAAATGACGAACTGCACGTCGGCGAACGAAAGGTTCAGCGATTTCTTTCATTTCAATAGCAGACATCAATCGTGTTTTTACACCGTTAGATTCCAATGCAGATTGTAGTGCCATTGAGTTGATCATTGTAGCGAGCATGCCCATGTAATCACCATGTGTACGATCCATGCCACCTTCTTCAGCTTGAACACCTCTGAAGATATTTCCTCCTCCGATTACAATGGCTACTTCAACTCCCATCTCGTGCAATTCTTTTATTTGAACTGCATAGCTATTGATTCGATGATTGTCGATTCCAAATTGTTTAGTTCCCATGAGGGACTCACCACTTAGTTTTAGAAGGATGCGTTTATAGGTCATGTTGATTAGGATTGAGCAAATATACAAATCGTTTACTTAGGTTAATTTTAAACACAAAAAAAAAGCTATCAAATGATAGCTTTTTTTTTTAAAATATTAACTTAAGGAGAATCGTTTAAAGTCGGTGACTGATAAACCTTTCTCAGTGCTGTTTAAGAATTGTTCTACTGTCATTTTGTTATCGCGAACGAATGCTTGGCTTAACAAAGTGTTTTCTTGGAAGAATTTGTTTAGACGACCCATTGCGATTTTCTCAGCCATGTCAGCTGGTTTTCCTTCTTGGATTGCCAAATCTTTTCCTACTTCAATTTCACGTTCGATTGTGCGAGCATCAACACCATCTTTATCGATAGCGATAGGATTCATTGCTGCAACTTGCATTGCAACTTGTCTTCCTGCCTCAGCGATATCTGCAGCTGTTCCAGAACTCAATCCAACTAATGTAGCTAATTGATTTCCTGGGTGATTGTAAGCTACAACGAAATTACCATTGATAACTGCGTATCCTGAAAGATCTAATTTCTCTCCAACAACACCAATTTGTTCAGTAATTTTCTCTTCAACTGTTAGTCGTGCATCATAAGGAAGCGCTTTTAATTCTTCAACTGTTGATGGAAGTTTATCTAAAGCGATGTCAACTAAAGATTGAACCATGGCAACATAACCATCGTTTTTAGCAACGAAGTCAGTTTCACAATTAAGTGTAAGAATTACACCTGATTTACCATCAGCAGAAGCTTGAGCGATAATAACTCCTTCTTTCGCATCATTGTCACCACGTTTAGCAGCGATTTTTTGTCCTTTTTTACGTAGAATGTCTACAGCTGCTTCAAAATCACCATTAGCTTCTACCAATGCGTTTTTGCAGTCCATCATTCCAGCGCCTGTTTGTTGACGCAATTTGTTTACATCTGAAGCTGTAATAGCCATGACTTTTATTTTTTAGAATTAATTATTCAGCTGAATTTTCTGAAGCTTCTTCTGCTGCTGGAGTTTCTTCAACAACTGGTGCTGCCTCAGCTACAGGAGCCGCTTCAACAACTGGTGCTGCTTCAACTACAGGAGCTGCTTCAACAACTGGAGCTGCTTCAACCACTGGAGCAGTTGCGTCCGTTGCTTCTTCACCTGCTTTTAAATTTTTGCGATCCTCTAGTCCTTCACGAATTGCTTCACAGATTTGATCCATGATCAACGCAATTGATTTAGTTGCATCATCATTCGCTGGGATAGGGAAGTCAACTAATTTTGGATTTGAGTTAGTATCAACCATTGCGAAAGTTGGGATGCTCAAACGACGAGCTTCAGCTAATGCAATGTGTTCTTTTAAGATATCGATGATAAAAATCGCTGCTGGTTGACGTGTCATGTCAGCGATTGAACCAAACGTTTTCTCTAATTTCTCTCTTTGACGTGTTTTGAATAATTTCTCACGTTTGTTTAATGTCTCCCATGAACCATCTGACTTCATTTTGTCAATCATGGCCATTTTACGGATAGACTTACGAGTTGTTTGGAAGTTTGTTAACATACCACCTGTCCAACGTTCTGTTACGAATGGCATGTTTACTTTTGCTACACGCTCTGCAACAAGTTCTTTCGCTTGTTTTTTTGTAGCTACAAACAACACTTTTTTACCAGATTTAGCAATTTGTTTCATTGCAGCACATGCTTGATCCAAATGAACCATCGTTTTATTTAAATCGATGATGTGGATTCCTTTTTTCTCTTCAAAAATATATGGAGCCATTGCTGGATTCCATTTTCTTTTCAAGTGACCAAAGTGAACACCTGCTTCTAGTAAAGTTTCAAATTTTAATTTAGACATATTTTGTTTTTGTTTACGTTCCTAATATAATAAGTTAAGCAACGAAGGAGGGACAACCAATGATTGTAGGTACTCCAGCGTTTGGATGCTAAACAGCCGAATCCTCGAATATTAACGTTTCGAGAACTGGAATTTCTTACGTGCTTTCGGTTGACCTGGTTTCTTACGCTCAACCATTCTTGGATCACGTGTCATCAAACCTTCTGCTTTCAATAATGTTTTGTAATCCGGAGATAACTCAACAAGCGCTCTCGAAATACCCAAACGAATTGCTTCAGCTTGACCATTAATTCCACCACCCATAACATTTACTTTGATGTCAAATTGACCAACAGTATCTGTTAAAATGAATGGTTGATTGATTTTCGCTTGAAGTACATCAATTGGAAACATTACCTTCATTTCTTTTTTATTCACAACGATTTTCCCGTCACCTTTTGACATGTAAACGCGAGCAACAGCTGTTTTTCTTCTTCCTAAAGCATTAATAATTTCCATGATTCTTATTTGAGTGTATCAAGATTTAATAACTGAGGTTGTTGAGCTTCGTGTTTGTGCTCACCACCTTTGTAAACTTTTAAATTGGTAAACAATTGTCTACCAAGTGTATTTTTAGGTAACATACCTTTAATCGCTTTCTCGATCAAACGCTCAGGGTGTTTTTTCAACATGTCTTCAGCTGAAGTGAATCGTTGTCCACCTGGGTAACCAGAGAAACGAACGTATTCTTTGTTCTCTAACTTAGTCCCGGAAAAAGAAACTTTCTCTGCGTTGATGACAATCACATTGTCGCCACAATCCGCGTGCGGAGTGTAACAGGTTTTGTATTTTCCTCGGATAACTTTAGCTACTTTACTAGCTAATCTACCTACTGTTTGACCTTCTGCATCTACAACGAACCACTTTTTGTCAGCGGTTTCTGTGTTGCCTGATAACGTTCTGTAACTTAATGTATTCACGGTACTTTTTATTAAATAAAAAACGAATAAACCCTAAAATTAGGGGTGCAAAGATACAACTATTGTGATTAAATACAAATGAAAAGTGAAAAAAAGAAGAATTTATTTCGCTTTAAATGCAGAAATCGCATTTCTAGTGAATTCACTCAATACCAGACGTCCACTAATTGAGGCACGTTCTAGTAAAAGTTGATCCCAATGTTCTGTTCCTTGCCAAAAAATTTCTTTTAAATCCTTCATGGCTTCCGGATTGGATTGTAATAATTTAGTTATTAAGCCCTCAATTGCTAAATCCATCAATGCTGGATTCTCATAAATGTCGGTAAATAATCCTTTTTCCTTCGCCCATTCTGCACTGCGGAATTCAGTGGCGTTTATGGCCAATTCGCTCATGGCGGCTAATCCTATTTTTCGCTCTACTGCCGGACCTACCACGAATGGACCAATTCCAACGGCTAGTTCTGATAATTTGATCTCGGCTCTTGATGTTGCAAAGCAATAATCCACGGATGATGCAATTCCAACTCCTCCACCAACGGCTTTACCCTGAACTCTACCAATAATAAATTTTGGACATTTACGGCATGCATTGATCACACCAGCAAATCCGGAGAAGAATTCATGTCCAGTTTCCAAGTCTTTAATGGAAATCAATTCATCAAAACTTGCCCCAGCGCAAAACGCTCGTTCCCCATCTGATTTTAGTAGAATGACGCGAACGGATTCATTTTGTCCTAATTCGGTGATCGTAGTGGCTAACTTTCGTAAAATTTTCCCTGGAAGAGAATTACTCATGGGGTGACCAAATGTAATCG
>JBIIAG010000021.1:0-32156 GCA_044240055.1 Crocinitomicaceae bacterium
CCAGCCGTTGTAATGGTTTGATTTGCTCCACCATTGATGGTGTAAGTAAAAGTATAAGGCGCTGTGGAGTTGGATCCAGTGAAGGTAATGTTGGGTTGCGCCGCGTTTTGACAAACGGTTGCCGTACCGGATATGTTGGCACTTGGTAATGGTAGAATGGAAGTGCTAATACTATTGGATTGTCCAGTACATCCTAAAGCAGAAACAAGGACAGAGTATGTACCAGTAGTACCTACTGTAATCGAAGAACTTGTTGCAGAGTTACTCCATAAATAGGTGTCATAAGTTGTTGTTGAAAGAGTGATGGTTTGACCTTGACAAAAAGTGGTAGGTCCGCTAGCCGTAATCACCGGTTGCGGATTAGGATTTACCACGATCGATGTAATTGTGCTAGTCGCTTGACAACCATTTGCATTCGTCGCAGTTACAGTATAACTACCGGCTGTTGTAACGGTTAATGTACTACCTGTTGCTCCAGCGATTAATGTTCCATTTTGACTCCATGTGTAGCTTGTTCCGCCTGTAGCATTCAAAATCACAGATCCACCTTGACAAAAAGTAAGTGGTCCATTTGCGGTGATCGAAGGTGTGGGCAATGCGTTTACAGTGACAATCATGGTCGCGGTATTCGCACATTGTCCAGGCGATGGTGTAAAAGTGTAGGTCGTGGTTGCTAGGTTATTTAATGCTGGAGACCATGTACCTGATATTCCGTTAAGTGAGGTTGTTGGTAATGAGAAGGTACCATTATAACAAATAGGGGATACTTGAGTGAATGTTGGGTTTATCGGAACACTAAAATTCACAACAGATGCAGGAGAGGTACCCGTACAACCATAAGAATTAGTCACGGTAACAGTATAATTTCCGGCAGAACTTATGACCGTACTTTGGGTTGTCGCATTATTGGACCATAAATAAGAAGAATAAACAGAAGTTGTTAATGTTAAGGTGCTTCCATTACAAACGGTAGTTGGTCCAGGGGGTGTAATGAGCGGTTGAGGAAGTGGATTTATGGTGACATTTACAGCGATTGGAGCACTTGAACAGCCGTTAACTGTTGTTGTTATTGAGTAGTTAATGGTAGCAGGGCCCGCGGTAATATTATTTACCGTACCAATCAATGTATTATTGGGTGCAGAAATAATTCCGGAAGTGGTCGTTGTAACGCCTGTTGGGAGCGATCCATTCACAACCCAGGAATAACTGGCTGGTGGGGAAGAAATGCTTGGCGTGAGAGGGATGTTAAATGTCACTCCAGAACAAACAGCACTTACGGTTCCTGCGCTTAACGTTGGAATTGGTTTGATGGTCACATGCATCGTGTCTTTTACAGCTGAACAAGGTCCTGCGGGATCATTTGTAGTTAAAATCAAATCAACTCCTCCTGCGGCGATAGCGGAAGCACTTGGTGTGAAGGTAGTATTCAGTGAGCTAGGATTTGTAAAGGAACCACTTCCCGGTGTAGCAGTTGTCCAAGTTGAACTTGTGGCAGATCCACCGATTGTTCCATTTAAATTAACGAGAGATCCATTACAAATCGAAGTGTCGTTTCCTGCGTTTACCGTTGGTTTTGGGTTGAACACAATTATTTTGTCATCTGAAACAGATGGACAAGGGCTAATTGTTCCTGTTGCAGTCAACGTTAAGACAACGTTTCCTGTTGTTCCCAAAGATGGGATATAGGTAGCATTTAAGGTGTTTGCATTTGGTGAAAAAGACCCGCCGGTTGGAGTAGATTGCCAAGTTCCACCTGTCGCACCACCGGAAACAAGTCCATTTAATGAAACAGAGCTTCCTTGACAAAGGGTGTCGTTCACACCAGCATTTACGACTGCGATCGGATTGACGGTAATTGTATTGGAACTGGTCGTTGGACCACAACTATTCGTTGCAACTAAGGAGAAAGTGAAATTGCCGCTGTTTGCAAAGCTCACACTTCCGGGATTTAAGATGGTTGATGTCAAAGGAGATCCATTCGTGAAACTCCATGCATAGGTTGATGATGGATTGTAGCAATCATTCACCGTTGCTGTAGGTGTAAAAGATTGACCCTTGCAAATTGCACTGGGGTTGGGAATGGTGACAATTGGCTTGTCTTTCACCGTAATGGTTTGCGTCAAGGTATCATTTTGACATTGTGCACCTGGAACGGAAGGATTTAATGAGGCAACTAATTTTAGCGTATAAACACCTGGCCCGGTAAAATTGATTTGGGGTGCACTTGAATTTGAATTAAAACCAGAAACAAAACTCCAAGCAGGCGTGCCACAAGTGGAGGGGGCATTTGTAACACTCCAATTGTAGAGCATATTGGTTCCTGGACACCCAGGCAAGCTGGAATTGTTGGTAATTGAAATAGTATCAGGAGCACATATATTGGTTAAATTTGAGTTAAAATTTGCCTGAACGGACGGGACTACACAAATGGTTTTCCAAGTTGTGTCAGGATCGCAAGAATTGTTATAGGCAATCAATCCTATTTGATATGTGCCTGGCGTATTAAAGGTTACATTTACCGTGGAACTACCACTAGTGTTTAACATGTAGTTACCCATGGTCCCATTAAGTGTATTGGGAGATGTAATGGACGGATTGAAAATCCATTCACGCTTATGAACAGGTGAACATTGATTAGGTTGTTCGATAAAAACACCTGAGTAAGAGGTGTCGATGAAAACAACATTTGTTCCCTGACAAATAGTTGTGTTTGTTGAAATAGAGAAGCCAGCTTCTGGTTTTTTATTGACTAAAATGGTAGCAGGAAATAATTCGGTCTCACCGGGACAAGTATTATCGGCTCGAACCTTTATCAATCTTCCCGGAGCAACGGGAGGATTTCCTACACACGGTGCAAAGGTATAGTTATGATCTACTGTCTGTGGCGAAATTGGGAAATTTGGATATGTAAATTGGTTTACAATGGTTGGGTTATTGTTGAAATCCCAATAAATGGTATACGTAACACCTGGTATTTGATCATTAAATGATAGAGAATATGTACTTGGGTCACAGGCCGATGTAGCTGCTGTATTTATACTAATTGTTGGATTTCCGATTTCCAAATAATATACTTGAGAATAAGTGCATCCATTGGCAAAATTCACCCTAAAAACTAGATAATAAAATCCTTGTTGAAATTGCCTTGAAATTGAACTAACAGGACATCCAGAAATAGTCGGGTTTGTAGATGAACCCAATACAAATAGATTTACATTTGATAGGGCATTACTCGAAATTTGACTTGGGCAAATTAATGGATTTGAAAGCGCGAAATTAAAATTAAAGTTTCCAGATTCTGGATTTGGACAATAGGTAAATTTAGTTATTCCAGAACTATTTGTAGAGGATGATACCGAAGTGGGTATTGAAACGGATAAAGTAGGATTCGATGGAGGTGATGAATTTGCTACGATGGAAATACTAAAAACAGAAACAGTAGGACCATCTGTAAGTGTTAATTGTGCAGTTCCTGAATTAAAAAAAGTTACTCCGAATGGTGTCCGTAGGTTGGAAGAACTAATATTTGCACCAGTAAAACTCCAGGATACGGTTGTTGTAGCAGATAAATTCGTAATGTTTTGATCACTCAATACAAAAAGAATTGTCGACCCTTGGCAAATATTTATTGTTTGATTACTTGGGTTAAAGCTTGGAATTGTTAAAAAACTTGACTGTAAAGACTGCCCCTCCACCTTCAACGAAAGGAAACAAACAAAAACTAAAACAAGAAATTTAAGGCGAGTATAAAGTGTATTCAAAATCCGATTATTTTAACAAAGTTACAAAAGTCACTTTTAAGAAAAAACTTAAGATTGTTAAGTTTTTGTTTAATTAGGCATTCGCCTATCTTCTCCTATTTTTTTTGCATCCTTTGAGCTCAATTTACAAGGGAAATGGCATTTGATACTTTAAGCTCTAATTTCTCATAATTTTAGTTGCATTTTTTTTGGGATCATTCCCTTGCTGCACGAAATTAAATACCTTTAGGAAAAGTTAGACACAAAAGTATTTTGATGAGTACAATAAACATTTCTGATAACCTGATGCTTCCCTGTGGGGCAACAATAAAAAATCGAATCGGCAAATCTGCCATGAGTGAAAACATGGGTTCAAAGGGATTTGTGTCAAACGCTTATTTTCAAACGCTCTATGAACGCTGGGCGGATGGAGGAACGGGATTGCTCATCACTGGAAATGTCATGGTGGACCAACGAGCGCTGGGAGAGGCACGAAACGTAGTGATCGAAAAAGGAATCAATGATCCGTGTTTGAAATCGTGGGCGAAAGCTGGAGGTAAAAAAGATACCCATATTTGGGTACAACTCAATCATCCGGGAAAACAGTCCCCCAAGTTTTTAAGTAAGTTGCCTGTTGCACCGTCCGCAATTCCACTGAAAAAACCCTTGAGTCGTGTGTTTAATACACCAAGAGCTTTGAGCGATATAGAAATTCAGGAAATCATTGAGCGATTTGCGTATGCAGCGAAAGTCTGTAAAGAAAATGGATTCACAGGTGTTCAAATTCATGGTGCACATGGATATCTCGTGAGTCAGTTTCTCTCACCAACGCACAATCAACGTGCGGATAAATGGGGTGGGTCGATTGAAAATCGCATGCGTTTTGTGAGTGAAATTTACCAGGCAATTCGGACGGAAGTGGGTGCACAGTTTCCGATTAGTATTAAGTTAAATTCAGCGGATTTTCAAAAAGGTGGTTTTACCAAAGAAGACTCGATGAAAGTCGTGCAACACTTGTCTGAATTAGGGATGGATCTCATTGAAATATCGGGAGGCACCTATGAAACACCGGTTATGACTGGAACAAATGTAAAAGAATCTACCAAGGCAAGAGAAGCCTATTTCTTGCAGTACTGCAAAGAAGTACGGAAAATAGTCAAGTCACCTTTAATGTTAACGGGTGGATTCAGAACCTCCCATGGAATGAATGATGCCTTAGATTCTGGAGTTTGCGATTTGGTTGGAATTGCACGATCACTGGCCATCAATCCTGACTTCTCGAATGAATTACTTTCTGGAAAAGATGTAAAAAGTTTGGTAAAGCCCTTATCAACTGGATTTCCGTTTTTAGACCGAACTTTTCCTTTGGAAATCGTTTGGTACACGGATCAAATTCACCTAATGGGAAAAGGTCAAGATCCGAACATAAAACGATCTCCACTACGTTCTGTACTCAGCATGATCCTAGAACTTGGGATGAGTGCATTGAAAAAAGTTAGAGGGTGATCCAGATTTCTTAAGTTCCATTTCTGTAACTAATTGGTGTGATCTAGTTTTAGGAGAAGAGAAACACAAATCCTGTTGCGAATAAAAGGGAACTTTCTTTTGAGTTTGTCAGTGTGTTTGCGCAACCAATCTAAATTCATCGCTATGAAACTCGCTGTTATACTCGTTATTTCTGGTTTTTACAGTCAATTATTTGGACAGTACTATATTCGAACAAAGAAAAACCTTGGTGTGGTTGGCATGTACAATATAGGTAACGTCAATCGGCAAGAACCAAGTTACCAATTTGCGCTTTGTAAGCAATTTGGACGCTTTGTACTTCCGGAGTTAGGGATTAAAGCGGAATCTCAAGTAAATGGATTGGCAATAAATGCACTTTACGCCGGCATCCAGTTTCGTAAAAACTTAGTGACGCTAAACAAGCGAAAAAAAGGTGCAAAGTGTATTATGGAAATTTTGGAGGGATTTATTACACCTGAATTTAATTATTATCTATCGAGAAATACCTTAGCGTTTCAATCGCCCTTTTCCATTCGCTATGGACTTGGGTTGTATCATGTAGAAAGTGGAGGATCTAAACGTTCAAGAGCATGGGCAACAAAAATAGAGGTGTTTCACCGGAGTTATCTTCATTCAACAATTCCGTACCAACAAGAATTTGGTGTTGCATTACGCATTCAACATTTTAAAACGTATGATTTTTTGAAATAACGGTTCAAACGGTCTGTCAGATTAAAATTTAAGAAGTGGAATGTTGATTCGCCCTTTCGAAACTAGTTGTTAAACAATTTGAATAATTAACCTTTAAATGTAAAATACATGTAAAAAAGTTACTTGATTTTATTTCTAACTTAAATCCATGTACGATGAAACGATTTAACCTATTTTTCGCACTGTTTTATGCTGTTTCTGTTCATGCACAGAAAGTTCCAGCTTTAAATCAAAAAACGGCTGTCTTAGTTGTCGGTAAAGATGTTGGTGCTTATGCTGCGGAGGAATTGAACGGACTTAGCGAGGTTTTTCTTTCACAAGGTATTTTCGTTTATAAATTTTATTACCCAAATGCCGACTGGACTACCATTCAAAAAGCGGCTCAAAATTGTTCTTTTTTCGTTTACAGTGGTCACGGTTATAGCAATGGCGGCATAAATGGTGGTTTTGGTGGTATGTATGTAAATGATTTCGTTAATGCAGAAGAATTCACACAAGTTATTCACTTTAAACAACATCCATTAATTATCATTCAGTGTTCTTGTGGCGCATCAGGTGGATCTGCTGGAGATAAAGGAGATATTGGTTTTGAAGTGGCTAAAAAACGCGTATTAGATACAGCATTGCCTTATTTTATAGCTGGAGCTGGAGCCTATTTTGCAACCAATTGGTTGGGAGGATCAAAGGAATTTCTCACTGAATTTTTGAAAGGAAAAACCTTGGAGGTGGCTAGCGTTGAAACCTTGGATTGGGTTATTGATGAAAAAATCACGAGAACGATTAACTCAAGTACTGTACTCGATGAAAAGGTGATTTATTTAGGCATCGCTAATAATGAGTCGAAAAAAAGTTATAGTTTGGCATTTGTAGGCGACAGTAATTTCACTTCAATGAAAATTGGAAAAGGGAAGTGATTTAAGTGTCTCATCTCAATTTCTTTGTTGTCATTCGCACATGATTTTAATCAAGTGGACTTATCGGCTTAAAATACTTGGATTTATCTTTTTAATTGCTCTGAAAGTTCAGCTAATGTACTCGTATCAGAAATCGGTATTATTTGACCGAAAATGCCTAAGAATTTTAGTTCTTTGTTTCCTATGCGCATTTCAAACGTGCTACATAATTTGAAATCTTGGTAGTCTACATTCACCAAGTTCCAAATTACTGACCCCACTAAACTAGATGTTATTAGTTGCGTCACAAAATTACTCCCTTCGCTCGCGTTGAGTTCCTTCATTAACTCATTTTCAACCTTGGATTTAAAGTTTTGCTCACTAGGATTAGTAACAAATGCTGCAAATAGAATCGCAGCTATGAAGAAGTATTTAAACATGGGTTAATATTGTTTTATGGTCAAATGATTGATTGATAAACCAGGATGTGTCGGGTATTACAAGTTCTCCTGTCATTTAATTCTCTTTCAGTAAGAAATCGATGCAAAGGACAGCCGCCAACATGAGCATCCGTGCGTTATCGTTTTCTAAAACCTGGTCATTAATAGCTAATATATAGTTGTCTGCGGAAGTAAATAATTCTTTGCCAATTCCTGCCCATTTTTTAGAAATACTTGCTATTTCTTGGTCTTCTTTTGAGATTTTGAAGTCCCAGCCAATGAAATTCCCCTTCAATGTGCAGAGTAATTGACCTGCAGCATCGTTCAATTCGAGTTTTGCTCCTCCAAGTCTAAATTTGCGTTTCATTGAACCGACCATGTTTCCATTTTCGTCGAGAACGTTCACGAGGGCAAATCCAAAAAACGAAGATTTACGGGTGATGCTCAGAATTGGTGATCCGGATAAATCGTTGATTTCCACATGGAAAGGAGTCATCATTTTATAACTAGTAAACCTGAATATTTTGGTAAAAAAACCTAATTTTTCTTCGCGACAGGTCATTATTTGCTCCCCTGTTTCAGGATTGTAGATGTCAAAGTTATTAGCGGCTTTAAACATTCCAATGTGTTCCTTGATCAGAAATAGGTTTTGTTGCAGAAGTGGATTCATGTTTCTTTTTTGTTAAAATTAAGTATTAATTTAGTTTGCGGTCGATTTCGATGTTAAAATAGCGTCAAGGAGCTATTCGTGTTTTTTCCATAAATCACGCTCAAAAACTTACTAAATTAGTCCGCATATTCAGTGACTCATTCTGATGAAATAGAAAAAAATAAACAAACCATGACGTTTAAAACAATTCAACATTCTGAAACCATCTTAACGGAACTGATGGTTCCAAGCTTTGCCAATTTTGGAGGAAAAGTACATGGGGGAATTTTACTTTCTTTAATGGACAAAGTAGCTTACGTGACGGCAGCAAAACATTGTGGCGCTTATGCTGTAACAGTAGCGGTGGAGGGAGTTGAATTCTTGCACCCAGTGGAAGTTGGAGATTTGGTATCCTTGAAGGCATCTGTGAATTTCGTTGGAAATACATCGATGATTATTGGAATGCGTGTGGAAGCATTGAATCCACGTACAGGAGTTGTGACGCACACCAACTCTTGTTATTTCACCATGGCGTCAAAAAATGAAGACGGAAAATTAATGCAAGTGCCTGGATTAATTCTTGAAAATGAAACACACATCCGTCGATTCTATGAAGGATTGAAATTAAAGGAGTTTGCATTGCATAAACGAAAAATGATGAAGTCTGACTTCGCACATATTTCTTTGGAAGAAATGAAGTCAAGTTGTTTGTTGCAACGTTGTCAATTAGCTTAATTGCCTCTTTTGTAGATGATCAAAATACGAAGGAAAATCGATCTTAGGTTACCTCATTTTACTTCAAATACCATCGATAAGTTTCCCAATTTAGCAAATGGTGATTTCCATGAGTCGAGCTGAAATGGTAAATTACTTATAAAAAGTAATGCTAAATAATGAAAAAAGTGAAATAAATAGTATAAATTTATGTCCACATAATTTTTATTATTTAATTAAATCATTTTACATGAAACATTTATTTATTCTTTTATTCTTCGCTAACATCACTGCATTTGGTCAGGTTCAAAGAGTTATCGAGGGCCAATCAATTATTAGAGACAATATTATTGCCAACAATGAGTTTAATTTTTTCCGTGATTGGAATAACATCGCTTCGTTTAAGTCAGGAATAGGAGAGAGTGTTATGTTGTTTCCAATAGTGTACAGTTCACCAGATGGTAAAGTTGTACTTCATGGTCTTCAATTAAATGCTTTTGTTAAACGTCAAGTCCCTGCTACTGTTTACACAAGTACGAATGTATCTAATTTCGCTTCAGCATATGCGAAAGATTTCTTCTCACGAAGTATTTTTATCGATAAAGAGGATGTGAAAAAAATGATTACTTACATCGAAAGAGACATCATTCCAAATTTGGAAACGACCTATAAAAAACAATCGAAAGAATATGTTTACAAATGTAAAGAGATGTTTATGTCTTTTTTAATTGATGAGAAACAGTTAAGAATCACCATGCACATAAGTGATTATGGTCCACTAGGAGACGGTCATGGAGCAGGAGAACAAATTGAATTTTGGACAGAATCTCAAGTTGAAACAATACCAAAGTTTTTAGCTTCAATAAAAGAAGCGTATTCTAAAATGAAGTAATTTCTTCTTTTTTTTAACGATAAAATTTGTGTGTCAATCATTCAGGACATGACAAATTTCAACTATAAAACCCTCGTGCATTAACGAGGGTTTTTTTATTGTTGTGCTCCAGGTGAATTCGTTCTGAATTAACAACTAAATCAATGTTTTAGCGTGTAGAATCTTTCAATATTAGTTTCCAGTATCTTGGAACTAAATGTAACCATCTCAAAAATCCACATTAAAAAAGTAACTAACTGATCTAATCACTTAAACTTTTTTATCATGGAAACTCAAAGAAGAACACTTGGGCTTTTGAATATCTCATTACTGTGTTTATTCATGGCAAATGTAATTTACCTATTCGTTGCAAAGGATCATCGTTCTTTTGAGTCATACCATCATGATTCTTTGGTGATACTTTTGTACATATGGATTCCAATTAATTTATTCTACTTAATAAACTTAAGAAAGTTGAGTAAAATAAATACCGTGCGTTTTGGATTGATCCCCTTAAATACGTTGTCATTTTTCTTTTTTTGTTTGGTAGCAAGTAACTTCGGTAATGGGATTTCAGGAAGTGAGTGCAATGGATTCTTTATTCTATATTTTCTGTTGGTTTTACCGCTTCACTTGATTTTAGGATTGAAAATAAGACATCTATTAGATAAGGAAGTTCTGCGAAAATTGATTCTTATTAGTTTGATAAGTGCTGGAATCATTAGCGTATCGTATACTGTTTTCGTGTATTTCGCATATTTCCATGGGTTTATATTACAGCACATTATTTTAGCACTGATTTTGTTCATTCCATTTTTTTTAATATCCCTTATACCTCTTTCCCTCTGGAAACGCATAAAAAGTCACTAAATAAGCATCATATTTTATGAATTTAAATGATAAATCATGCCCAAAAATCAATTTGTAGCAATTGCGTTTCTTTTCTTTTTAACCGCATTAAACGGCCAAAAACTTCGTTTGATTACCAAAGATTCAAATGCGGAATTATTTGATTATTCAAATCCGTATTCTCTGGTCAGTATACTCGATGCGAATCGTGAAATGATACCGTGTTTGGTTTCTACGAATCAATTTACAGGCGTTTATCACGAACAAATGCTTAGGGACATGGGGGTATTGCCAGCAGATTTATCATCCTTTACAACATGGACAAATTTTCAACTTACGCGTGCTGAAATGGGAGACACAATTTGCTTAATTCGAACTGATCAATCCTTGGATGCCTATTTGGACTCAATTTCCATTGATGCGGATTATGAGGTGTTAAGGACAATAGAACGGAAAACAATGGTGAAAATTTGGGGGCATGCTTCCAATGGTGAATTATTGAAAATTCCTTTTGATTATTATTTCGATACAGAACACATATCTGCATTCATTTTGGAACAACGCGACGCAGACATTTGGGTCCATTTTGTGTCAACCATTTCAGAAAAGAATTTCATCGGACTTTCTCTAAAGAAAAGTCAACTGATGGACGCTAATAACTTCGTTTTTTTTACTGAATTGGATTCCTTGAATACAACGAAAACAAAGCAGTATTTTCACGATGAAGCCATGGCAAATGTTCAAGTTTTCAGCAGTCAAAACGATACACATGGAAGCAACTTTTGTCAATTTGGCCAGTTTGATTTTGGAGATAACTGCAGATTTGATCGAATGAACTTCACCTTTAATTATGAGTTGAATTACACGAGTAAAAACGAGAATTTTTTAAAAAACGCGTCAACTACAATAGATTCAATCAACATTATTTCAAGTGTTCAGACTGAGGGAGATAAAATAGAAATCATGGATTGGTACACAGGTGATTTTTCATACTTGAAAAAAAAACAGCCGACCTGGAAGGAATTTAGAGATTCCTTATCTGAATTCGAAATGGTTGCGCTATTAATGATTGATTCAACGATTTTATTTCAGAGTTTTCAGAACGCAGCATGGGATGATGTTATTCATCTGCCATTGAAAAAAAATATTTACTGGGTGGAAAATGAGAAATACGAAGTTTTCATTCTTTTCAATTTGACAAAGTTTGAGAAAACACCTGAAGTCCAAATTCAACAGATTTATTTCACAGATAATTCAGGAGAAGACCGCGTCAGTTTTATGCAGTTTCCGGGTAATTGCGGTTTTGAAAATAGTTCCTTAAGTATTGAACTATCCAAGACCCCGGAGTTGATCAACCGGAGCTTCTTGTTGTTGGATGCAATCAAATTAACCAAGGGTTCTTTTGAAAACATCAGTAAAACAGTGCATTTATTGAATCCAACCTTAAATTTTTAAACTATGAAAAAGGTTCTTGCCATTATGTTAGGCATTCAAATGAGTGATTTCGCCCAATCACAAGCAGTTATTGGTCTTCCGGAATTTAAATTTCTATATGCTAACTATAACAATAAATTAGAATGTACGATGAGTGATGCGGATTCAACCTACATTGAAATTCCAGAGGATCAGGCAACTGTGACACCTTCCGCTTACACTTATGGCTTGACTGAAAACAGTTGCTTTGATGTACACGTATTATCGAGTATAAAAAAAGTTGAAGTAGAGGTTCATGCCATTAAAAACGAGCAAGATTTTATTGTTTTGAAAGAAATGTACGTTGTGAAAGCCATCCCTAGCGCAAGACTCTATGGCACGACGTTTTCACGGACAATGGGATTTAAAGCTGTAGTTGGGTTTGGACCTGATTGTCCCTTGACAAACGTAAAATTCACCGTTCTTGGTGGTAAAGTGCTTTCAGGAAATAATTCATACGCTTTCACTGAATCTTTCATCTCATCCAACATTTTTCCAGAATTAAAACCTGGAAAAAAAATCAGCCTAGAAGTCATGTACCGTATAGAAGGTCAAAGTTCTGTGAATGTAGCATCTAGCATTTTGACTATAGTTCCTTGAGGATAATTCTCTATTCATTTAAATCATAAAATAAACCGAATGAAAATCTGCAGCACTTTTATCATTTATTTGGCATTTGTTTCTCCAGTATTTAATCAATACAAATTAATTCCTGGAACGAATTATCCATTTTTGTCCGAAATCATCCAATTCAAAGGCGATTCGTCAGATATGTTTATTCAAATTTACCCGATTGATTCAACCATTGACTTATCTGCTGTGCCTCCTGTTATGGACCAGGAGTTCATACGTAAACAATTGATCTATTCCCTGAATTCATTCAGAAAGAAATACGGCAAAAAAACACTCAAATATAGCTTGGAAATCACAGAAAATCTCACCAGCGTTTTTGAAAACCAAGAATCAATTTCAGGTTTAACATGGTCCACTTATGCAACTTTTAGGGAATATAATTATGTACGAAATTTCAAGAACAAAGAAGCCAAGTTTTGCGATTTTCTTATGGATAACATGTCGGTTACAGCCGAATTATTTAAAGAATTAATAAAGGATGATGCAAAAGAGGCTGGATTTTATTTTAAGGAAAATCCAATCGATCGAACCTATGATTTCGCTATTTATGTGAGATAGGATTACACTTAAAAATGAAGAAAATGAAATGTTTTTTTATTTTTATTAACCGATATCGAGCATAAAAAAAACAGAAAGTATCGTCAGGGTTGTGGGTGAGAGGTCTAAAATATCGAACTATCTAAGAACCGATAAGGAGAACATTTTGAAATTTGCAAATTTGATTTCTGCGGTGTATAAACGTTGAGTAATTATCCTTTCATTTTTTATTTTTCTTAATTACTGAGGTTTTTGCATTCAAACCAAAGATTGTTAACTTTGAGTGTGGACGAAAAAAAATTGTATATCATAGGTGGATGCAACGGTGCAGGAAAAACGACTGCTTCGTTTAATATTCTTCCTGAATTACTCAATTGCAAGGAATTTGTTAATGCAGATGAAATTGCTCGAGGACTTTCGCCATTTCAACCCGAAAAAGTTTCTATTGAGGCCGGAAGACTTATGCTAACTCGAATAGATGAATTAATACAATCAAATCAAGATTTTTCATTCGAAACAACACTTTCAACAAGGTCTTTTGTCAATACAATAGATCGAGCAAAATCAGCAGGTTATTTTGTAACTTTGATTTTTTTTTGGTTAGAATCAGTTGAACTGGCAAAAGATCGCGTCAAAAAAAGAGTTTCTGAAGGTGGTCATCATATAGAGAATGAAGTAATCAGTAGGCGATATAAATTAGGAATTAAAAACCTTTTTAATTTATATTCAGATAGAGTTGATTCTTTGTTCATCTTTGATAATTCCGCTTTAGAATCTGATTTAATCGCCGAAAAAAAGCTTCATGGTGAATTTAATGTTTACCAATTGGAAAAGTATAATAAACTAAAATTAATAGCTGATGAACGATAAAGAAAAAGAACTGTTAAATCAGAAAATCAAGAAAGCTATTCAGTTATCTTCTCAGAAGTTAGTAGCTTCGAAAAGAGCGCTTGGACAAAGCGTTGTCATAAGTAAGAATGGTAAAATCCAGGAAATAAAGCCGTAAACGGTAAAGTTATATTCAAAGCAAAAAAAGCCCCAAGAGGGGCTTTTTTTGTGGTCCCACACAGGCTCGAACTGTGGACCCACAGATTATGAGTCTGTTGCTCTAACCAACTGAGCTATAGGACCGGGTTACATTGAAGTAACGGTTAAAAATCTTAGTTGTCCTTCAGCGAAGTTGATTGTCCCGACGTTACGGGAAGCTATAGGACCGGGTTACATTACTGTAACTTATTGGTTGGCAAAAATAGTAATTTCTTCCTTTTAACAAAGGAAATTATCGAATCTATTTTTGATTTTGTTCTGAAGATAACATCGCTTGAATCTGTTTCATGGTTTTTTGCATGCCTTCTGCACTACCATCCAGGAAAATCGTGTTCCCTTTTCCGTATTCTGCAAAATTCTTAATGGCTTCTGTCCACATGGAGAATAAAATCACATTCGTATCTAGATTTGCTTGCTTCATCTCTTCCGCTGCTTCACTCATCCCTTTAGCTACCTCTTGACGGAATAATGCCACTCCTTGTCCACGTAACATCGCTGCTTCCTTTTCGGCTAATGCGGCGATTTTAATAGCATTCCCTTCTGCTTCTGCTGCTTTGGTTTTGGTAATCAATAATGCTTGACCTTCGTTCTCTGCAGCTGCTTTTAAGTTGTTTGATGCAACCACTTTACTCATACTCTCAATAATTGCTTGGTCAAAGGTGATGTCGTTGATTTGAAGATCCAATAAATGGTATCCCCATGTTTCTAAGGTGTGGTCGATTTGATTTTTCACGCTTTCCACTAATTCATGACGCAAGCCCAAAATTTCTGATTGCTTCTGACTTGCTACATATGCACGAATGGATCCTTCAATCGTTCTGATCAAGGCCTGCATTAAATCTTTGTTGCTGATGAATTTAAACGCTACTTTTTTAATCGTTTCTTCTTGTGCATCCATCACACTGTACAACAACATGCTTTTGAAATACACGTTTGCTTGGTCAATGGTTACTGCTTGGAATTCCATTTCAATACTTTGATTTTGAATGGAAATACGTCGGTACACTTGTTCCAAAAATGGAATTTTCATGCGTAGTCCAGGCGTTAAAATACGTTGGTATTTTCCAAATAAGGTAATAACGGCAATTGTTCCTTGGGTAACGGTTAGTAAGGAACTGAAAAGGATGGCAAGTCCAAGTCCAATGATGATGTATAATGCTGTCATAAGTAGTTTTTTTTATAAAGATACGGATAATCTAGTGTATGGACAAAAAGGCACTAAGCTTCTGATCGTAAAGTGAAATGTGTAATCTCTGGATAAATCCCAACGCGACCAGGAAAACCTATGAAGCCAAATCCACGGTTGACATACAAATATTGCTTACCAACTTCGTATAATCCGGCCCATTTGCGGTATTTGAAAGATACAGGACTGAACTTAATCCCAAAACGCTCTATTCCGAACTGCATGCCATGGGTATGTCCCGAAAGTGTTAAGTCAATGTCCGTATCAAGTACCTGTGCATCAAAATGACTCGGGTCGTGGGACAATAAAATTTTGAAGGAATCTGCTGGAACTTTCGATAGCGTTTCTGTCAATTTTCCACTTTGACGAAAAGGTGCTTTCCCCCAGTTTTCGACTCCTAAAAGCCAACATCCTTCGCCTAATTCAACTGCATCGTTTAGCAAAGGTTGAAATCCTATTGACTGATGAATGCGAATGAGATGGGCTAAATTCGCTTGTTTTTCATCCTGTTCATTCCACTGAACATAATCGCCGTAATCGTGGTTTCCGAGGATGCTGAATTTTCCTTTTTTCGCTTGGATGGAGGAGAAAAGGGGTTCCCATCCGTGCATTTCATCCGCTTTGTTATTGACTAAATCACCCGTGAAAAAAACATAATCTGCATCCTGTGCGTTGATCAAATCGATTGCTTTCTGAACCTTGTGGTAACGATGGAGGAAACTACCTACATGTACATCGCTGATTTGCACAAAGCGCAGTCCATCAAATGCTTTCGGTAAGTTTGGATAGGATATCGTAACGTGGTGAACTTTCCAATTCCATCGTCCAAATTGAATTCCATATAAAATACCCAGAAAGATTCCCACGGAGAAAATCCATCCAATGTATTGCAAATAGGGGAGTCCAAGAAGTAAATAAGTAAGTCCAGGAATGAAGTAAGCTAAAGCTGGAATTCCAGTAGCGATAAATAATCCCATGTAGGTAAAGACCAATCTGTAATCGGAATTTTGTGTGCGTCGACGAAAATTAAAAATCAATAATCCAACGCTACCGATAAAGATGCTTCCTTGAACAATTGCTAAAAGAATGTAGCCATATTCGATAAGTCCATGTAGGAAAATCCATTCAGAAGCAACAATGAGTAGGAGAGAGAAAAGAAAAATCATGTATTGAAAATTGGAGGGAGAGATGAGGGAATCGAAGCGTAATTCAGCAATAAATTACATCCAAGAACCACCAACGGAAATGATGTTGTCCAGCGCTAAGTAATCTGAATGTGTTTCTTCGGTAATTCCTCCTGTTGGACAAAACTTGACTACTGGAAAGACTTGTCCATATGCTTTTAAGGCACCAATTCCACCAAAAAGATTCGCTGGAAAGAATTTAAACGTATCCCAACCAAATTGCAATCCTTCAATGATTTCACTTGGCGTTGCCACTCCGGGAATAAATGCGATTCCACTAGCCTCAAATGCTGGGGCAAGTGTTGCATTCAATCCTGGACTCACCATGAAGTCAATTCCTAATTCAACGGCTTTGTCAATTTGACTCACGGAAACTACTGTTCCCATTCCAATCGAACAACGATCTCCATACAATCTTTTAGCTTCTGCGATGCAATCAAATGCAGCAGGTGTGCGCAAAGTGATTTCAATACAGAATATCCCATTGGTGATTAATTGTTCCATTTTAGGAGCCACTTCTTCAACAGCGTGAAAAGTCACCACTGGAATCACAGGGTGTTTAGAAAGTACTTTGCGGATCTTATTTTGTTTCATGGGGTCAATTTGACACAAAGGTCGTAATTTCTTTGCTTCGTTAGAGCAGAATGAACTGAAAATCACTTAAAAATGGATCCATTTCACTTTTGATTTGTTCGATGCGTGTGTAAACTTGTCCGTCGGCACAAAAAGAAAATAAGTTTGAACTACGTTCTTGCAGTTCTCCTTTTGGTAAGCATTTGGCAGAAATGGCATCAATCATTTTTAATTGCTTATCGAATTTTCCTTTGCGAATCTTTTCCAATCGATCTTTCAACTGAAACAATTGCTTCGAAATACGGGTCAGCTCGGCCTCGACCATGCTCACTTGATTGGAATCAACTTCATGGGTCAATTGTGTCCATTTGGAACTCAATTTCAAGGTCAATTCATCTAATTCACTGAAATCAATGGCTTGACTACCTTCGCGTTCCAAAAATTCTTGCTTTAATTCCTGCGGATTGCGCCACAAGTCTTGCGTGGTGAATCCCATCGTTTGCCATTCGTTCCAGTTTTTTTCTTCCAACAAAAGAATACTTGTTCTGGCTTGAATCAATGGAAATAAGACCTTTGCTTCTTGGAAAACGTCCTTTAATTGTAACCAATACATAATTTCACCGGGACCTCCAACGTAACATAAGTTCGGTAAGAGAAATTCTTGGTAAACTGGACGCAAAACCACATTTGGTGAAAAAGACTCTGGATGGTTTTTTAATTCTTCTAGGATGCTTTCTGTATCCAATTCTTTGGAGCCAATTTGAAATCCAGTTTCTGTTCGTTGAATGCGTTCGCGTTTTTCCGGACTCAAATAAAACAAATTCGTGTCCTTTGCTTCTACTTGTAAGGGAAATCCTGCTTGACTTAAAGATTGGTTCGTTTGTTCCACCGCTTTTGATGAAAATCCTGTAATCAGTTCTTGTTTTAAAATAGGGGAGAATGCTTCTTTCCACAACGGCAAGTCGCCATCCATAATGATCAAGCCGTAATGTCCGAACAGTTCATTCACGAATTGAAAAAAGGCTGAGCCGTAGTTTTCGCCTGACATCGCATCCATCAAGGTGTGAATTTCGCTTTCAGGATGATTTTGAAATTTCGTATGAATCTCCGAAATAACTGTTTCGAGTCCGTCTAGGTTCATGCGTCCAACTGCACCACCGTTAGAACGATCCCATTTCAATAGCTGTTGGAACAACTGAACTGTTTGAATCTCGGCGAAATCGTGGTCCTCGGAGGCCATCCAATAAACAGGAACGAATTCGTAGTCTGGATAACTCACTTTTAGTTCTTCACATTGTTTGATGACATGAAGTATTTTATAAAGGAAAAACAAAGGTCCAGTTGCCAAGCTAAGTTGGTGTCCTGTGGTCACCGTAAAACAATTGGATTGACTCAGTTTCTCGGTATTCGTTTGTACTTGCTCAGATCGCAGAACATCCGCATACAATTCTTCTAGTCCTTCTTGCAATAGATATCGTTGAGCAGAACCATACACGGCTTGCTTTTCGGTTAATTGTACCAAGAACGCCTCTTTCGAAAATGGACGTTGAATCCATGGTTTTAAGGCTGATTGATTTTCAGTAAATAGTCGCTGTTTTTCAGTGAAAAATGGCGTGGAAGTACGTGGTATGTCTATGCGCATCTGCGAATTACATGTTGCGTCGATACTGACCGCCGACTTCAAACAATGCTGAAGTAATTTGTCCCAAAGATGCGAACTTACACGTTTCCATCAATTCTTCAAACATGTTTCGGTTGTTAATCGCAGCATCCTGAATCTTCGCAATACCATTCAAGGCCGGTGTTTCGTTTCCTTTTTGAAGGTGCTGCAACATCGTGATTTGGTATTCTTTTTCTTCTTCCGTTGCACGGATCACTTCTTTCGGTAAAACAGTTGGAGATCCTTTCGAACTTAAGAAAGTATTTACTCCAATAATTGGGAATTCACCTGTGTGTTTCAATGTTTCGTAATACAAAGATTCTTCTTGAATTTTTGAACGCTGATACATCGTTTCCATTGCACCTAATACTCCTCCGCGTTCTGTGATGCGGTCAAATTCTGTTAGTACAGCTGATTCCACTAAATCCGTTAATTCATCGATGATGAAAGATCCTTGAAGTGGATTTTCGTTTTTCGCTAATCCAAGTTCTCGGTTGATGATTAATTGAATTGCCATGGCACGACGTACAGATTCCTCTGTTGGAGTGGTAATTGCCTCGTCATACGCATTCGTGTGCAAGGAATTACAGTTGTCGTAAATTGCATACAATGCTTGGAGTGTCGTACGAATGTCGTTGAAGTCAATTTCTTGTGCGTGCAATGATCGTCCTGATGTTTGGATGTGGTATTTCAACATTTGCGCACGTGGATTTGCACCGTATTTCTTCGCTAAAGCTTTCGCCCACAAACGACGAGCAACACGTCCAATTACAGCATATTCTGGATCGATTCCGTTAGAGAAGAAGAAGGACAAGTTCGGACCGAAGTCGTTGATGTCCATGCCGCGACTTAAATAATATTCAACATACGTAAATCCATTCGCAAGGGTAAATGCCAACTGCGTAATTGGATTTGCTCCTGCTTCTGCAATGTGGTATCCTGAAATGGACACCGAGTAGAAGTTACGCACGCCATTTTCGATGAAATACTGTTGTACATCTCCCATCAAGCGCAATGCGAATTCAGTCGAGAAAATACAAGTGTTCTGTGCTTGATCTTCTTTTAAGATATCTGCTTGAACAGTTCCGCGCACTTGTTTCAATGTTTCCGTTTTGATGTTCAAATAAACATCCGCAGGAAGTACTTGATCTCCTGTTACTCCTAGCAACATTAATCCTAGTCCATCGTTTCCTTCTGGTAATTCACCTTGGTAACTTGGACGCGCAACGCCTTTTGCTTTGTAAATGGCTGCAATTTTTGCTTCCACTTCCGCTTCGAGACCGTTGGCGATGATGTACTTTTCACAGTTTTGATCGATGGCTGCATTCATGAAGAAGGCCAACAACATCGGTGCTGGCCCGTTAATTGTCATGGAAACAGACGTCGCCGGATGACTCAAGTCAAATCCTGAATATAATTTTTTCGCATCATCCAAACAGCAAATGGAAACACCTGAATTTCCGATTTTCCCATAAATATCGGGACGAATCGCTGGATCATTTCCATATAACGTCACAGAGTCAAATGCGGTAGAAAGTCGTTTCGCTGGCATGCCCAAACTCACGTAGTGAAAACGCTTGTTTGTACGTTCTGGTCCACCTTCACCTGCAAACATACGCGTTGGATCCTCTCCCTCACGTTTGAACGGAAACAATCCTGAAGTGTACGGGAATTCACCAGGGAAATTCTCTTGAAGAACCCAGCGTAAAATATCTCCCCAACTGCTATAGCGTGGTGCCGCCACCTTCGGAATTTGAGAATGTGAAAGCGACTCCGTATGCGTTTGAATACTCAATACTTTATCACGTACTTTGAATTCGTAAATTGGGTTCTTGAATGATTGTTTCTTACCTTCCCAATGGTGAAGAATTTCCCAATTGCGTGGATCGAAGTTTAATTTTTCTTTTTCAAAAGCTTCTTGCAAACCTTTCATTAAACGGTCCTTATCCTCGAGTGTTGATTGTTCCAGGGTTGCTAATGATGACTGAAGTCCTTGTAATTTGTCAGCTACAATGACTTGCTCATTTACCCATTTATCATAAGCTCTATTGTTCTCAGAAATTTCTGACAAATAACGTGTTCTCTCTGGTGGAATGACATAGATTTTCTCTGACATCTCACGGGTAATTTCAAAAGTGGAATGTAATGAAGCACCTGTTTTCTCCACCATTTTATCCATGATGACTTTGTACAGTGAATTCATCCCTGGGTCGTTGAATTGGGATGCTATTGTCCCGTAAACAGGCATGTCATCCACATTCGATTCCCACAGATTGTGGTTGCGTTGGTATTGTTTGCGGACATCGCGTAAGGCATCAAGTGCACCGCGTTTGTCGAATTTATTTAATGAAATCACGTCGGCGAAGTCCAACATGTCGATTTTTTCTAATTGCGTTGCTGCGCCATATTCCGGCGTCATCACATACAAGGAAACATCAGAGTGATCTAAGATTTCTGTATCGGATTGACCAATTCCAGACGTTTCAAGAATGATCAAATCGTAGTTCGCAGCTTTTAAAATACTGATAGCTTCAGCAACGTGTTTCGATAAAGCTAAATTGGACTGACGTGTTGCCAATGAACGCATGTAAACGCGGTCACTTTTAATCGAATTCATACGGATTCGATCTCCCAATAAAGCTCCTCCTGTTTTGCGTTTGGATGGATCCACAGAAACGACTGCAATTTGTTTGTCTGTAAAATCAATCAAAAAACGACGTACTAATTCATCTACCAGTGAAGATTTTCCCGATCCACCTGTTCCCGTAATCCCTAATACTGGAATGGTTGATTTGTCAGATAATGCATGGATTTCTTTTAAAAGCTCACTGTTCTCAACGGGAAAGTTTTCTGCTCCAGAAATCACGCGTGCAATCGTTGGAACGAATTTATCAGCTAGATTTTTAATGACTTCAGAAGAACTAGGTAATGAACTAGGTTCACCAACTGCAAAATCACATTTTTTAATCAAGTCATTAATCATTCCTTGTAATCCCATGGATCTTCCATCGTCAGGATGGTAAATACGCGTAATTCCGTACCCTTGTAATTCGGCAATTTCAGATGGTAGAATGGTACCACCACCGCCACCAAAGATTTTTACATGTGGAGCTCCTTTTTCTTGCAATAAATCATACATGTACTTGAAATATTCCAAGTGTCCTCCTTGATATGAGGTCATGGCAATCGCTTGTGCATCCTCTTGAATCGCACAGTTCACCACTTCTTCAACCGAGCGGTCGTGACCAAGGTGAATGACTTCACATCCGGTTGCTTGGATGATGCGGCGCATGATATTTATGGCAGCATCGTGGCCATCAAATAAAGAGGCTGCAGTTACAATGCGGATTTTGTTAACGGGTATGTAGGGAGCTACTTGTTCCATGCTATTTCACGTGTTTTTTGATGGACAAAACTACGTAAAAAATGCTGATTTCCGGGAACAAAAAGGGATGAAATCTAAATGCAATTCAACAAGACTTAAGCTTCGTCTTCGGATCCTATTTCCATTCCAATAGCTTCAAATGCCACTTTTGACGAAAGTAAAAATCCTTCCGTGCATGCAAGCATGTCCTGAATGCGTAAAATTTCCGGATATTGCTTTGCTGCAATTTGTATTGTAAATACTTGTTTACCAATTATTTGTTTCTCAATAAAATGCCTTTCATCGATAATCTCGTAATGCGATTTTTCGTTCTCTAATTTGCGGTATTGTGGAAAATCAACTTCGGACATTAGAGCCTTTCAAGTGGGGTTTTAACACCGTTAACGAGCGAATAGCAAGCTAACTTATCTTTAAAAACGGAGGATTTAAAAACGGATCGATTCAATAACATACGCACACATTCTTGAATTCCTTCCACAATCGACGGATGCGGGTGAATCAATTCAGAGAGCACTTCAATTGGCATGTTTAATTTAATCAATAATCCAACTGCTTGAATTGCGGTTGACGCATGAGCTCCTACCACACGCATTCCTAAAATGCGCATTTCTTTGTCGTTTGTTACAATGATTTTAATAAAACCTTGGGTTTTTCGCATGGCAATAGCCCGCGTTATCAAGGAATAATCCATTTTAACGACCTTGATTGGAATGCTCTGTTCAACGCATTGTTGTTCGTTCAATCCCACCGAGGCAACTTCAGGTGATAGAAACATGATGGTACACACATTGTCGTAATTCAAGCGTTCTGGAATGTTTCCAAATGCTTTTTCCACTGCGTGTCGTGCTTCAATCTCACCCATATTCACAAGGGCAATTCTTCCAGAAACATCTCCAACAGCATAAATATTAGGAACACTGGTTACGGTATCATCATCTCCAATGTGCACGCCTCTTTGGGACATTTCTACGCCTGCATTTTCTAGTCCTAGGTTTTCAACATTGGGGATTCTGCCAACGGATAAAAGGGCCTTCTCAACGCGAATGATTTCATGGCTACCATCTGGATAAGATAATTCGTATTCTACTTCTCCGTCTATTTTCTCTAAGCGTTCTAACTTCGCATTAGAGTGAATGGTGACCCCATGTTTTTTCATGTTGCTTTCCACCAAGGAGGAAATATCTTCATCCTCAAAAGGAAGTATGCGTTCTTGACGATCAATTAAATATACTTTCGTTTTTCCGAAATTGGAGAATATCGTGGCGTATTCACAACCGATTACTCCAGCTCCCACAATCACTAAACTTTTAGGAAAATCGTTGATGTGATCGATTCCATCACTGGTTAAAATGATTTTTTCATCGACCTCAATATTCGGTAATGACCTCGGACGACTTCCAGTTGCTAAAATGATTTTTTCTCCTCGAATGATTTTTTTTTCTCCTTCATGGTCAATCTCTACTTCATGCTTAGACACTAATTTTGCTTGTCCACGCTCGTACTGAAGCAATTTGTTCATCGTTTCAGTTTGCAAAAGCTTGATGTGCGCAGCATATTGAAATTTGCGCTCAAATATTGCTTCAGAAAGATTTTTACGAACATCATCCCACGTTAATTCAAATTTCGTTCTTCCTTTGGAAACAATCATGTCGTTGATGTCTGAAACGCGACTGGAAAGTTCCCACAAAGTCTTGGAGGATAATGCACCATTGTACACCCCCGCACCACCAACTCTGTCTTTTTCAATGAGGCATACGTTCTTGCCAAAATCAATTCCGCGCATGGCCGCCGCATAACCTGCAGGACCTCCACCTATCACTATTAAATCAAATTCTTCCATGAATGTGTAAATTCGCGTCAAAGATACAGAGAAAAGAGATGAGTCAATTGAAGGAAAACGATCAAAATGCCTTAGAGTTAGCAAAACAGCAACTCGAACAGACAAAGAAGACATTCCGCAAATGGAAGCAAAGCAAGCCCAAAGAATTGGACCAACGTTTTCACCAAGCCCATGCACAAGAATTCCAAAAAATGGACTGTTTGACCTGTGCAAATTGCTGTAAAACGACAAGTCCTATTTTTCGAGATGCGGATATTCGTCGCATTGCAAAACGACTTCGGATGAAGGAATCTCAATTGATAGATCAGTATCTGAAGATGGATGAAGAAAGTGACTACGTGTTAAAAAAGTCTCCATGTTCGTTCTTGTATGACGATAATACATGTTCGATATACGAGGATCGACCTTTGGCCTGTCGTGAATACCCACATACGGACCGAAAAAACATGTTTCAAATCCTTGAACTCACCGCGACAAATACAACTGTTTGCCCGGCAGTCGCCCGAATTGTTGAGAAAATAACCAATTCATGATCGCTTTTCATCCAATGTATATTCATCCTTTACCGGAAAACCACCGTTTTCCAATGGAAAAGTATGATTTATTACCAAAACAATTACTTCATGAAGGAACGGCGAGAGAAGCTGATTTTTTTGAGCCTGGGATTCTTGCAATAGAGCATATTTTAGCTGTTCACACGGTGGATTACTGGCGGGATTTGAGCGGATTGACAATAAGTCAACGCGAGCAACGTGTTTCTGGTTTTGTTCATTCAAAAGAACTCATAGATCGTGAAAGTTGCATTATGGAAGGTACGGTACGTGCGGCAGAAATGGCTATAACAAAGAAAATTGGATTCAACATTGCAGGTGGAACGCATCATGCATTTGCAGATCGGGGAGAGGGTTTCTGTTTGTTGAATGACCAAGTCATCGCCGCACATTATTTACTCAATTCCCATGGAATGAATAAAATCCTCATCATTGATTTGGATGTTCATCAAGGAAATGGAACGGCTGCTTTAGCGCATGGAGATGAACGAATTTTTACCTTTAGCATGCATGGCCGCAATAATTACCCGCTTCAAAAGGAACAATCGGATTTGGATGTCGAATTGGAAGATGGAATTCAAGACAAAGAATATCTAGCACTGCTCGCAAAAAACCTTGATGAAATCTTGAATAAGATTCAACCGGACTTCGTTTTTTACCAATGTGGTGTGGATATTTTAGCAAGCGATAAATTAGGGAAGTTGGCTGTTACGATGAGTGGTTGCCGAGAACGTGACCGTTTTGTATTTGATCGGATTCGTCAAATTGATGTCCCGGTTGTTTGCACGATGGGAGGTGGCTATAGTCCACAAATAAAAGACATCGTAGAAGCTCATGCGCAAACCTTTCGTGCGGGCATGGATCTTTTACTTTGAGAATTGCGTATTTTTGGCCCCAAATTCAATCGAATGAAATTCCTGTTACTGCTTTTAATTTTTGTTTGCGGTCCTATGCTCTTCGCACAGAAAAGCATGATTCAATTGCAGTTGAAAAAAGGAAAAATTTACTGTCATAACTTGGATTCGCAATCAGAGATTTTCCAAAAGGCTAATGGGAAAACGACGAAAATGAACATGCACATTTCGGCGAGAATTACCTATAAAGTAAAATCGGTCAAAAAGGGCATTTATAACCTGGAAACGCAATACACGAAAATGGATATTTCCATGGTGCAAGCAGACGGCAATGAAATAAATTTTCATTCGGATAAACCTTCAGAGGAAATTTTATCGAATTTTTTTTACCAAATGTGTAAAACCCCATTTTTCATCACGATGAGTTCTTCTGGTGAAATCCTCTCCGTAAAAGGAATCGAACGATTGGTAGATAATGGCGTGAAAGGACTTGAGTTAAGCCCGGAAAAAATAGCTCAAATGAAAAAGAGTTTGAATGAATCCTATGGTGAAAAAGCTTTTAAAGGAAACTTTGAAATCATCACCCTCATTTATCCTAAAATAGCGGTCGCTTTGAATGAATCATGGGTGACAGAAACGACTATTTTCTCAAGTCAAATTCAGGCTAAACTTAAAACGAACTATCAATTAGTAGAAGCCAATGATGACTATTTAAAATTAACAGGTGAATCAGAAATGGTTTCGGATGAACAAACAGCGTCATTGAAGATGCTCGGTTCTGCCAACATCAACCTATCTTTGGATAAAAATACCGGATGGATTCATTCAGCAAAAGTGGATCAAATACTTCGTATTGGAAACAAAGAAGACGCGAATTATTCTTTTACGAAAGTGAAAACAACCTATTCGAATCAGTAATTGAACGATAAATTAACACAAAAAAATATGAAAACAGCCCTCATAACTGGAGCATCTAGTGGAATTGGAAAAGAACTTGCACGCATTCATGCGGCAAAAGGTGGAAACTTGATTTTAGTCGCTCGTCGAACAGAAGCGTTGGAAACATTGAAATCGGAATTGGAATCCACTTATGGTGTGCAAGTATCAACCTTCACACAGGATTTAACTCAATTACACGCGGCGAAAAAAGTATACGATTTTGTCAATCATTCAGGTCTTGAAGTAGACTATTTGATGAACAATGCTGGATTTGGTGGACACGGAAATTTTGTTGATCGTCCCTTGGAAAAAGACTTAGAAATGATTCAATTAAATGTAACAGCGTTGGTTGAATTAACACACTTATTCCTTCAGGACATGAAAGAACGTGGTTATGGTAAAATTTTAAACACAGCTAGTACTGCGGGATTCTTACCGGGTCCTTTACAAGCAACATATTTTGCAACAAAAGCATTTGTTGTTACTTTCACAGAGGGTATTTCTTACGAACTAAGAAATACTGGCGTGACGGTAACAGCGCTTTGTCCTGGTCCGGTAAAAACAGAATTTGAACACGTTGCCGGACTCGAAGGCGGAACAATGTTCGATAAAGGAGCATCAGCTTACAAAACGGCAAAATCTGGTTATGACGGAATGATGAAAGGTAAAGTGATTCAGATTTCTGAGTTTTCATTTGCGTTTTTAATTAAAATGGTACCGTTTATCCCGTTAAAAATGCTTTCTGCAGTAATTGAAAAAATGCAAACGGTTCCCAAGAAGTAATAGGTTATCTAAAATAATCATACCTTTGTTTCATGTACGTACTACCATTGTTTTTAGGGGATGTGGCAGGATCTGAAATCGTTGTCATTTTAATCGTGATTTTGTTGTTTTTTGGTTCAAAAAGCATTCCTGGTATCGCGAAAACGATGGGGCAGGCAATGTATCAAATTCGAAACGCGTCCAACGAATTACAGCAGGAAATTAAAAAATCTGGTGTTGGAATCAAAGAGGAATTGAACATTAACTCCATCTTAAAGGAAACACAAGAACAATTGGTACAGCCACTTGATCAAATGTATTCAGATGTGGAAAATAGCATGCATTACACAGGGAGACCTCAAACACCCATTGAAAAAGCAACGGCACAGGATGAACTTACTCCATCAGAGGAAACTCCTGAAACTGAAACAGAAGAAACTCCGGTAACGGAAACGACTCAAGTTGTAGAAGAAAAAAGCACAGAACCTATTAAACCAGTTGAATAATGATACAAGTTGGAATCATCATGGGGAGCAAATCAGATTTGCCAATTATGAAGGAAGCAAAACTTATTTTGGACGAATTTGGCATCCAATCCGAAGTCGAAATCGTTTCTGCTCATAGAACGCCGGAGAAAATGGTCACTTATGCAAAAGAAGCGGCAGGAAGAGGAATTAAAGTAATCATCGCTGGAGCTGGAGGTGCTGCGCATCTTCCTGGAATGACAGCTTCAATGACTTCCTTGCCTGTAATTGGTGTTCCAATTAAATCCTCCAATTCCATTGATGGATGGGATTCAATATTAAGTATTCTTCAAATGCCAAATGGCATTCCGGTTGCAACAGTAGCGCTTAACGCTGCAAAAAATGCGGGAATCTTAGCAGCGCGAATCATTGGTTCGTTTGATGTCCATGTGCAAGCAAAAATGGATGCATACGCTATTTCTATGAAGGAAATGGTAGAGGAAAGCAGTAAAAACCTAGAGATTTAATCGTACAGTAAGTACTTTTTGCGCGTCACCATAAAAGCCTCGATTCCTGGCTTCCATGTTTCTCTGATTTCTTTGGCTGACCATCCCTTGTAAAGTTGTTCTTTTAAAGTAGCTGTTCCGGCTAAGCGATTGAAAAAGGAATTTTGATCGATGAATACGGCAGAATCACCCAACAAATCACGTGCTTGAATAAGGTAAATTAAATTTATCTCATAATTTCTTTTCGTTGTGTTATTCGAGAGGTTGTATCCATTACACAGTTTGTTCATTTGTGGTGGTGTTTTTGCTCCCGGTGTTGGCATCGGCGTGAAAGAAAATCCTGTTTTGGGAAAACGTGGATGTCCAAAGACTTCAAAAGGTATGTCCGTTCCTCTTCCGATACTCACGGTTGTTGCCTCAAATAAACACAGCGATGGATACAATGAAATGGCACCCTCCGTGCGTAAATTTGGCGATGGGGCAACTGGCAAGGTATATTTCAGCTTGTGTTTGTAATTCTTGCACGGAATGACTAATAAATTACATTGAATGCCATTGTTTAACCATTTCTCACCGTTGATCATTAAGGCGTATTCTCCGATGGTCATGCCATAAACAATGGGCACGGGATGCATTCCTACAAACGATTTGTATTCTTTTTCTAAAATAGGCCCGTCTACGTAATGTCCGTTTGGATTAGGACGATCTAAAACAACAACTTTTTTATTGCTTTCGGCACAAGCTTCCATTACGTAGTGTAAGGTAGAAATAAAGGTGTAGAATCGCACACCGACATCCTGAATGTCGTAAATGACAATGTCTACATCCTCTAGTTGTTGTGGACTAGGTTTTTTATTATTTCCATATAAAGAGACCAATGGAATTCCAGTTTTTTCATCAATAGAATGATTGACTTTTTCTCCTGCATCAACATCACCTCGAAACCCATGTTCAGGCGAAAATACTTTCACAATGTTTAATTTTAAGGAAAGTAGCGTATCTACTAGGTGAATACCCTTTACTACAGATGTTTGGTTTCCAACAACGGCAATTCTTTTTCCAGCCAAGGAATCTACAAATAAGTGAAGTCGGTCAATTCCTAGTAATGGTTTTTTAACATCTTGATTTTCTGTCGGGAAAAGTGTTTTTCCCATTTTAAGGCTGTCGTCAATGGAAATGCTTCCTGTTGTCCCATGCTCACCAGATGCATTTTGGACACAGCTAAAAAGTAAAAACACAGAAATTGTTTTCAAGCACAGAAGCTTTGTGTATTTTTGAACCTTAAATAAAAACAATTTGTCTTTCGAAATTTTCATATCACGTCGTCTCATCCAAAATAAGCTACAAGGTATTAAAGTTTCTAAACCTATTGTGCGCATATCTATCCTAAGTATTGCACTAGCAATTGTTGTTAACCTCGTAACAGTAGCTATAGTAACAGGATTTCAGCATGAAGTACGCAACAAAATTACGGGATTTAATGCTCCATTATTCATTTCAAAAAAAGGAACGAAGCAGATTTTTGAAGGTGATGCTGTTTTTAAAGATCAAAAGGCGCTTGGTGAATTATCGCATATAAATGGATTGAGTGGGATTTCACCAGTGGTTTTTAAACCAGCAATGCTGCAATCATCTCGTTTTTCGGATACCATAAAATTAGCCAGCGGCCAAGATTCCTTGATTAGTCGTCAGGATATTTTGGGCGTAGTGATGAAAGGTGTTGATAAGGAATATGATTGGTCCTTTATTAAACAACATTTGGTAGAAGGACGAACACTTCGTTTTCATGCGAAACAAGAGGAATTGGTTCTTTCCAGAAGAATGGCAGATCAATTGAATTACCGTCTGAATGATACAATTTCTGTTTATTATGTAAAAAACCAACCCGTTTTACGTAAATATAAGGTTGTAGGTATTTATCAAACTGGACTTGAAGAATACGATCAGAAATTGGTGTTTTGTCGCTTGCCAGAAGTTCAAAAAATGAACGATTTCGGTATAAAAACGAAAATTGTGATCGATGATAAATTGGTAAACGGGAAGATTGTTTTAAAAGCTGCGGTAGAAGGCAAGGCAAAAAACTTACTATATGACTGGGGTTCAGGACCAGATATTTATGGTGGATTCTATTTGTCTTACTTAAGCGACACGAATTTTCGATTAATTGTGTATCAGTCCGACCCATTGAAAGGGACTCAATTCCCTATTGACACAAGCTATTTGAAGATTGATTGTACACAACCTTTCGTTTCATCAACGGAAATCATGAAAGATGAGGAAGGTGCTTTGCAGAAAACAGAAATCCAAGTAAACATGTACCAATTATCAACACCACAAGGGAAGGTAAGCGTAACCGAATCAGAAGGAATTGGTACTGGAAAGAATTTTGTTTCAGGTTTTGAAGTGCAAATAAATGACTGGAATAATTTAACATACGTTGAAGAAGAGATTCGATCCATTATTGAAATGCGTCCAAATGAAAACAATGAACTCATGCAAGTCAGTAGTATTTTGGATACGGAACGAGATCTCTTTGCTTGGTTGAGTTTCTTGGATTACAATGTCTACATTATCATTTTCTTGATGTTACTAATCGGAGTAATTAATGTTGGTTCTGCCATGCTTGTACTCATTGTTGTCCGAACGAATTTGATTGGAATGTTAAAAGCAATGGGTGCGAGGGATTGGTCCATACGTAAATTGTTTTTATACCAAGCAGCTCATCTCATTGGACGAGGATTACTTTATGGAAATCTGATTGGGTTTTTACTCTGTTTCATTCAATTGAAATTTGCCATTTTGAAACTAGATCCTCTGGTTTATTATTTGGATAAAGTGCCTGTTGAAATAAACCCAATGTCCTGGTTTTTAGTGAATCTTGTGACGTTCGTCGTATGCATGATTTCGCTTATCGTCCCAAGCTATGTGGTAACGAAAATAAGTCCAACGAAAGCGATACGATTTAATTAAGCCATGCAATTTCATCAAAACGAAGAAGTAAGCATTTTGAATGAAGCTGGAATATACCGGGTGATTCGGGCTGAAGGGACTTTTTTGTGGTTGGAAGATGAACATGGATTTAATCGGAAAATAGCTGTGGAGTTTGTGGTTCGTCGCAAGCAAATTAGCGTGCAAAAAGTCACAAACAAGGATAATTCTGTCGTTCATTCCTCTAAAAAGGCTGTGAAGAACGAACTAATTCCATCTATTGATCTTCATCACCATGAATTAAATTTAGATGAACGATTCTTGAGTAAACATGAGATTTTGACAGCACAATTGGATTCATTCAAGCAATTTTGCAACCGAATGATTCAACTGAAAACGAAACGCTTTCGTGTAGTTCATGGAATAGGAGAGGGGAAGTTGAAAATGGAGCTTCGGACCTTAGTTCAAGGCAAAGACGGCTTTTCCATGCACGATGATCAAGTCACCCGTGGAAAAGTTGGAGCCTCTTTAATTGAAATACAACTTTCTGTTGCTCGTCCCTTTTAGTTCTGCCGAATAAATCCTTTTTTCCCTTGAGGGATATCAAAAATCCAAGAGTAATAGCCGATAAAGTGACTTTCTGTGAATCCCATATACTTCGCGTTAGATACAGGAAAAATTACGCGCTGACTAGATGGAAGTCCTTTAACTAGTGATTGCGGAGCAACTCCGTCTTGTTGACACGGATAGTTTTTTGATTTACCACTCCTAGAGGTTCCGTATTGCCACACATTTCGCCATAGACCGCTTTCCAATGTTTTTCCTACAGGATTTTCAGGCGCAATAGCATAGTAATCACCAAAATTCAGCTGACCTTTTAAAACAGACATCATGCCCATGGCATAAGCGTGACCCATGCTATGTGAAACAATGTAAAGTGTGTCATTCGCTGAATAATTTGGTGCCTCGTTCAATACTTGAAGTAAATTTCTTCCGGCAATTTTTCCGCGTTTGTAGCGAAGGTTGAATCCATCGTAGTTCGGATTTGTTGCCAATAAACTCATCGTCGCTACGCGTTGATTAGATGGCAAGATTGTTTGGAAACAATGGTGCTTCACCGTTTGACATAATTTGGGGTAAATGGCTGCGGTACTAGCGAATTTAACGACGGATCCATGATTGGATGTTGCAACAGAATGATGGCCATCTGCATACCAAATCTCATCCGCATGAATGCGCTCTTGAAAACGCATATTAAATT
>JBIIAG010000063.1:0-2725 GCA_044240055.1 Crocinitomicaceae bacterium
CTGATGTGAAATGATGGAGATCGATTGTTTTTTCAAGTGAAATCAATTCATCACTCATCAGAATTCTCCCTTGCATATCACTTATGTAAAGATGAATTGGCTCATTCACTTGATTCAATTGAATCATAATGTCACCATTACTCGGATTTGGTGCAATTTGTATTTTCAATCCATCCAGGTCGATTAACCCAATCGTATTTACAGTAGCACATTCGGAGGTGTCGGAGCCGCAAGTATTGGTGACAATGACTGCATATAGTCCATTTATTTGCGGAATGAATTGGCTTTGCGTTTGGTTGGATATGGGTGTCAAATCAGAACAGTAGATCCATTGATACGTAGCATTTGGAACAATATTGGCATTTAAGGTTATTCCATCGGGAGAGGTAACGATCGCAGCAGGAGTGTTGGTAATCGTCAAATTCAAGGTAACGGTCGAATCGCAACCACCAGTAGTACTTAGTACTTGATTGTATACACCGGTGCTGGTGTAGATGTTGCCATTCCAATTGTAAGAATTACAGCTTGATGTAGAGGTATTATTTGTTATTGGTGCGTTAATGCTTAAGTTCAAGGTTACGATGCTATCACAGCCAGCAGTATTCACCAATGTATCGGAATAAATTCCACTTGTTGTGTAGGTTTGATTGTTTAATGGCCAAGTATAGGAAGAGCAAGCGTTAACAGTTTGGGTAGATGATGTTGGAGCACACTGACCTAGTTTTAGGATGAATGCTGTTTGAGATCCGATGCCTGTTTGGGTGACTGAGGAGTTAATATTATTGACAATGTTTAAATCTGGATTAAAGTCGAAGGTACCTTTAAACGTCCCTGCAATATATATAGAGTTTGAAGAAGAAAGAATTCTTGATGGCTCGATGTTGTAATTATAAGTGCCAACTTCAAATGCACTGTTCGAATTATTCACTAGTCCAGCATATTGAAAATTCCCAAGAGCGGATAATTTGGAAAAGAATAAATTTGAACCGTATGTTGTGTTTAAAATATAGCTGGTTGTAAGTGAAGGATCGAAATCTATAGTTCCATAAGCAGTTCCGGTCGAATAAATATTATTGTTGTTATCGCAAAAAATAGATAGACCTTTGGTCCCTGACGAACTTTCAAATTCTTTTGCCCAAATGAATTGAAAATCAGATTGTAGCTTACAAATGAATGCATTGGATCCTAAACCATTTAATATAAAGATTCCTGAATTAGGATTAAAATCGACATTTCCATATTTCAAACCGGTTAAAATGATATTATTTTGATTGTCAACGGTTACAGCTTCACCTAAATCCGCGTTCGAAGCTCCGAATGAACACGCATTTAAGAATCCTCCTGAATTATTTAATTTTAAACAAAAAATATCTCTGCCACCATTTGAAATTAAATTATTAACCAACGACCCATAATTAAAATCGATCGTATTTTCAAATGTTCCAACAATAACTAAAGAATTATCAGATAAGAATTTCAAAGAATTACCTTCTTCATCTGTATTAAATCCGGAACCATAAGTTTGCCCCCATATTTCGGTTCCTGATGAATCGTATTTCACGATAAAAAGATCTTTTCCAGCGGTGTAGTTTAACGATTGGCCAGCAAAAGAAAATTGACTTAGCATATCACCTGTAATTGCAATATCTCCATTTTGTGCTACATCTACATCTTGTGGTTCAGAGCCTGCAGAACCAAAACTATGTACCCACTGACAATCTCCATTCATATTCATTTTACTAATAAAACAGTTACCATATCCTGAAAGTAAAACTTGAGCATTATTAGGGTCGAAATCAATAGTACCGGAAAAATACCCAGAGATATATAAGTCCCCATTTTTATATACAATTGATTTAGGCGAGCAAGAAGCACCAATTCCACTTAACAACTTAACCCATGTAAGGTTCCCATTAGGATCTGTTTTAGTTATTGCGCCACTCATATAAATCCCATTGATATTTCCTGACCAAGAGAAATTAACTGATTGATTACCTTTGCTAATAGCATAAGTATTTCCTAACTCATCCATACAAATATCTTCAGCAAAAACTGCTTCATTATAACCTAATGGATTTGACCCCCATTTTCGTTGCCACTCATAGCTTTGTGCATGAACAGAATTCAAGTAAAAAAAGATAAATAATTGAAGGGCTAGGAGTAATGATTGTTTCATAATTTCGTATTTCTAACAAATCTACAATAAAAGTAAAACAAAACAACCGAAAGTGTGTAATAAAACAACCTATTTTATGGGTGTGTGTTTCACAGCATTGTGGAATTTTGCTTCATGGAAGAATTCAATATTGGTGCACAGATTAAAGCTGTTTTGGAGTCCAAAGGGATGTCTGTGACGGAGTTTGCGAAGCGCATCAATAAATCCAGAGAGAATTGTTATTCCATTTTTGCCAGAAAGACCATCGATACGGGGCTGTTGCAGACGATCAGTACCGTTCTAGCGCATGATTTCTTCATGCAATTCAGTTCTTCTTACCAACAGATGACCGAGGAAACGCAAAAACTGCGCGACGAAAATACGCTTCTGAAAGAATATTATACCCTTTTGAAAGGGAAGGAGTGATGAAATTAATGCAACTGTCCTTCTATTGCTTTATCTAACTTGTCTATAGATCCCGGTTCTAGCCCTGTTGCTTTATAGACAACTTGTCCTTGTCGATTGAGGATGAAGTGTGTTGGATATCCTTGAATTCCTAATTCAATGGTT
>JBIIAG010000064.1:0-2698 GCA_044240055.1 Crocinitomicaceae bacterium
GCAACGTGCGATTCGTTTAAATGTGGATCCATACGTGAAATTCATTGATAAACATGACAATAAACATCACCTTCGCACAAGGTATTACTTAGTCACAACGGGAAATTCAGAACAGGTATATGATGCGTCATTTGCTGAAATGTACTACGCTGATTACAGCATTCAGAAAAAAATCGGGAACACGAATTTAATTTCTGGGTTCATGAATATGACCAATAAGGTGATAAGTTATATTTTCGATAATCATTTAAGTAACAACTTAGCTTTGTACCAACAGGTAGAAACGAAGCTTCATAAGCTAGACCTGACTGCTGGTTTGCGTCTAGAATACTGTAAGTTGGATCAAGCGAAACCAGAAACAGAATTTGTGATCTCAGATAAATTTACATCACCCATTTATCCAATTTTTCGCTTGGGCACACATTATGCAATCAATAAAGCATCGCATGTAAGAGCATCCTTTGGACAAGGAATCCGTTTTCCATCTGTTGCGGAACGTTACATTTCTGCATCTGTCGGTGGTGTGCGTATTTTTAGAAATCCAGATCTGCGTCCAGAAACAGGGTGGAATAGTGAAATTGGATGGAAACAAATCCTCAAGTTTGGAAAATGGATGGGCATGATTGATGTCGCTGGATTTGTCAATCAATATAGTAATATGACAGAATTCTCATTCGGTGTTTACAAGCCTGATACAATGGCTTTTTTACAAACAAGTAATCCGAATGCCATCAATTACCTGTACAATTGGGTTGGTTTTCAAGCTCAGAATGCTGAAAAAGCGAGAATTACTGGAATAGAGGTTTCTTTTAACAGTTCGGGTAAAATAGGAAATGTTGAATTGGTTTCCTTAATTGGGTATACTTACATGAATCCAATTAGCTTAAACAACGATCCCATTTATAGAGCTTCCTTCTCCGATACCTTTACAAATATGTTGAAATACCGTTTCAATCATTTAGCAAAAGCTGATATTCAAGCAACTTATAAAAAATGGAGCATCGGTGGGTCCATGCGCTACAATAGCTTTATGAAAAATATTGATCGGGCGTTTGAAGTTGGTGTTTTGGGAACGGAATTGTTGGTTGGTATGCAACAATACCGTCAACAATTTAACAAAGGAGTTTTTGTGTTTGATGCTCGAATAAGCTATGAGCTAAAAAAAGGAGTTAAGTTCAATTTTATTGCCAATAACTTTTTGAATGCAGAATATTCATCACGTCCAGGAGATCTTCAAGCACCGAGAAATTTCACACTTCAGTTACAGCACGATATTTAATTCCTAGCAGAATACACGAAATTCCTCTCGAATTCGTTATTTTCACATCCTACTACAAATTATGAATAAATTATTTTCCGCATTATTTTTTACCTTGTTCACCTTAACCGTTCAAAGTCAAGATTTAATTGTTCAAGGTCAAGTTTCCGGAACTGTATTGAGTTCTGAAGACAATCAAGCATTACAAAATGTAAAAGTCATGTCCTCCGATGGACAAAAAACCTTAACAAATTACGCAGGTGAATTTACTTTGACTCCGGCAAAGTATCCAGTGAAAATTATTGTTTCCATGATTCAATTTGTTAATGATACGATTGAAGTCAAATCGGCTGGACCCATTACAATTCTCTTAAAATCGAGAACAAAAGACGAGACAACTGTTGTGGTTAGTGCTGGGAAACGAAAACAAGCGATTGAAGAAATACCTGTCTCGATGGAAATCATTAAACCACAACTCATCGATAATAAAGGAATAACCGATTTAGAGCAAGCGGTAGATCAAACGCCTGGAGTAAATACCATGGATGGGCAAGTCAGTATTCGAGGTGGGTCAGGATTCGCCTACGGAACGGGAAGTCGGGTTTTGCTCCTCTGGAATGGAATGCCGTTGCTTTCTGGTTATGCAGGAGATACACAATGGAACGCCATCCCGATGGAACAAGCAGCTCAAATCGAAGTGATGAAAGGAGCTTCTTCTGTTTTATATGGAAGTGGCGCGTTAAATGGAGTCATTGCCTTGGCGGAAAAGGAACCGAAATCAACACCTGAAACGAAAATCAAAATCCAAAATGGCATTTATGGAGATCCTGCTAGGGCGAGTCTCAAATGGTGGAACAAATCACCCATGTTTCAGCAAGTTGAAGCATATCATTCCAAAATGAATCGTTACACCGGATATACCATTTCCACCACTTTATTTAAAAATGATGGTTATCGACAAGGCGAAATTGAAAACCGTGGTCGCGTGAGCGGAACCATTTATTTTCGTCCCAAAACAGCTACACGCTTAAAAGCAGGACTTGGATTCAATTACCAAGCACAGAAAACGGGGAGCTTTTTGATTTGGCAAAGTGATTCTTTGGGATATATTCCGAGTGGAGGTGCAGACACAAGCAATGCAGCATCCACATTAACCTATAATTTGGGACAACGATTGTTTATTGATCCGTATGTGAAATTCATTGATAAAAAAAACAATTTGCACCATCTGAAGACGCGTGTTTATTACGCACACAATGCGAACATCAATAATCCAAGTCAGAGCAATGGTGCAGTGATTTATTTCGCTGATTATTCCGTTCAAAAGCAATTCAAAAATGGCGGCACTTTGACCTCTGGAGCTTCAAATATTTACAATGTTGTTAAATCAAATTTATTCGGTGATCACCATTCCGAGAATCTCGCCTTATATTCTCAACT
>JBIIAG010000022.1:0-30917 GCA_044240055.1 Crocinitomicaceae bacterium
ATCTATTTATCATGAACAAAAACAAAAAGACGGCAGGAGGATTTTCAGCAATCGTTTCGTTTCTCGCTATTGCTATTGCATTAGTAGCAGGAGCATTGATTTACAGTAAAGTTTTTGGGGACCCAAGTAACTTCGTTGACAACGATCCTACAGGTGAACCAATGGAAGGGAATTTGTATGGGGTAATCTACAAAGGTGGATTCATCGTTCCAATTCTAGTAGCAATTAACTTAATCATTATCATTTTCTCGATCGAACGTCTTGTTACGTTACTTTTGGCAAATGGGAAAGGTAATACAGATAAATTCATCGCGTCTATCAAAGGACACATGGATAAAAAAGATTTCAAAGCAGCTATTGCACAATGTGACAAACAAAAAGGATCGTTAGCAAACGTTGTACGTGCTGGACTTGAGAAATATGAGCACATCAGTGGTGATGCATCTTTAACAAAAGAACAAAAATTAGAGTCTTTGAAAAAAGAATTAGAAGAAGCAACTTCTTTGGAGTTACCAATGCTTTCTAAAAACTTAGCAGTTCTTTCTACAAGTGCTTCCGTTGCAACCTTAATCGGTTTGATTGGAACAGTACTAGGGATGATTCGTTCATTTGCTGCGATGTCAAAAGGTTCGCCTGATACAGCTGCACTTGCAACAGGTATCTCTGAGGCCTTGATCAACACGGCATTCGGTATTACCGCTTCAACGTTAGCAATCATTTTGTACAACTTCTTCTCTACGAAGATTGATACAATGACGTACAGCATCGACGAAGCAAGCTTTACAATTGTTCAGGACTTCTCTGCATCAAACTAATTGTTGGTCTAACATTTAAAGGAACAAGCAATGCCTAAATTAAAAATACCTAAAAGTTCTCCGTCCATAGACATGACGCCTATGGTGGACTTGGCATTCTTGCTTGTTACATTCTTTATGTTGGCCGCTTCTTTCCGAGCAAGTGAACCCGTTACGGTAAATACACCTTCTAGTATCAGTGATAAATTTATTCCTGAAAACGTAATTATGGTGACCATTGACCAAGATGGACGTGTGTTCTTTAACTTGTCAGGGGCTGAAGCAAGACGTGAAATGCTTACAAACATTATGGGTAAGTATAAAATGAGCCTTTCTGAAGAACAAATCGAAAAGTTCACGTTCATGTCAACATTTGGTTGTACCATGCAAGAATTACCTTCTTACATTGATACAGGTGCGGATGAACGCATCACTTTCCAAACAAAAGGTATTCAAGTAGATTCAACGAAAACGAATGAATTATACGACTGGATTAGCTTCGCAGGTACTGCCGCTCTGAACTCTGCAAAAACAGCGTTCGAAGAAGCAAAACTAAAAGGTGAAAATCCAGATGCGGACGATTTTAAACCGAAATTCATTCTACGAGTTGACTCGAAAACAAAATACCAAAAAGCGGAAGATGTTATCAATGTGTTCAGGGAATTGAACTTAAATAACTTGAATTTCATAACTTCTTCGGAGCTCGCTCCGATAAATTAATCAGACATGGCAGAAATCGCAGAAGGCGGTGGCGGTGGCCACGGCAAAGGCAAGAAAAGAGCAAAGAAAAGCTCGACTCGAGTAGACATGACACCCATGGTTGACTTGGCTTTCTTACTATTGACGTTTTTCGTCCTAACATCCACTTTTAGTAAGCCTAAAATGTTACCATTAGCTTACCCAGCGAAAGTTGATAAAGACATGGACGTTAAAGGTCCAAAGATGAATAACGGGATTACCTTCCTACTTTCGGAAGACCGTATTTTCTATTACCAAGGTGAATATTACAACAACGATCACCGTGCTGACGATGGTTCAGTAACGGAGTTAAAAGAGGTTGATTTTGGTACAGGAGAAAAAGGTATCAGAAAATTGTTAGGAAAGTTAAATAATTACGTTTTAGTTAAAAAGCAAGGTCTTGATGAAAAACTAAAACGCAAACAACTTGACGATAGTACTTACCTGAAAAAGCTAGATGGACTCAGAGTCGAGAGAGAAGCACTGAAAGTACTTATCAAAACAGATAAAGAAGCGTTGTGTAAGAATTTCATTGATCTTGTGGATGAATTAAAAATTGCAGAAATCGGGGTAATCGCACCAGTTGATATTACACCAGGAGAGCTGCAGTTGATGAAAGAAAAACTTAAAAAATAATTCCTATGCAAGTCCTCTATGTCATCGTTGCTTTAGTCACAGGGTTTTCTCTCCTTGACTATTTAACTGCCCGCAAATGGCAGCAAGTAACATCAAACACGAGAAATGAAGTTGTTTTTGCTCACAGAAATAAAGCCTATGGTGCATATGTTCTGAGAAGCAGTTACAACAAACGCATGGTCATGATCATGGGTGGGTTAATTCTTTTTGCAGCGTTATCATTTGGTATTTCTGAACTCATCAAACGTTTACCGAAAGAAGAAGTTGAACTTCCAAAAGAAAATAGTAAAAACATCACGTTACAACCACCTGCGAAAGAACTTCCCCCGCCGGTAACGCCTCCTCCTCCCCCGCCTCCAAAATTGGAGCAAATGACGGCCTTCTTGCCGCCAGTAATTGAGGATGAAGTTGTAACAGACGTACTACCTACGCAAGCTGAACTAGAAAATACAAAAGCTGGTGATCAAGACGTTGAAGGTGGTGACGAAGGTTGGGAATTACCAACGGATGCACCAACTGGAGGTCCAGCTCTTACAGAAACGGTTGTTGAACCTATCGAAACGTGGGTTGAAGTAGAAGCAGAATTTAAAGGTGGATATGATAAATTAAATGAATTTATCAATGACAACATTCGTCCACCAGCTGAAGCAGCAGACCTCGGCGTAAATGGACGCGTAATTGTTCGTTTCGTTGTTGAAAAAGATGGAACCGTATCTAACGCAGTTGTAGAAACGAAATTAGATGAGTGTCCTGCTTGTGACAAAGAAGCACTTCGTGTAATAACGAAAATGCCGAAATGGACAGCAGCATCGAATGCAGGTCGTGAAGTGCGTACATATGTGCGACTACCGATTAAGTTCGAATCTCAATAGCAATAACCCTTTTTTATAGATCCCCAATAGAATTTTCGATTGGGGATTTTTTTTGTCAATATGAAAACAAACATCATTCAAAGCATCACCGGTGGACTCGTTGTTATCGTGGCATTCATTTTTGCAGGAATGCTCGCATTTAAGGACGTACTTCCCTACCTCAATGGTTGGAAAAGAATCACGACAATCATCGTTTTAGTACTTTATGCCAGCTATCGCTTTTCGCGCATTTACAAAGATTTTAAAACAAACAAGCAACAAAACGAACGCATATGAATCGACACTTTTTTTTCCTTTCACTTTTTTTAGTTGGAACCTTCGTTGCGTGTGATTCCCCTCAAAATCCATTGGCATATGTAAAAGAAACTCATGGACGTGGTAAAGCTGTTGTCTATGTTGAGGAATCATTTAAGCCGCTTTTTGAAACGTCGATTTCAACCTTTGAAAGCTTGAATCCGAAAGCTGATATTACAGCTAGATATCTTCCGGAAGGGAAAATTATCAAAGCATTTTTTGATGGCCAAGTGAAAACCATTACAATTACGCGCGACTTCACCAAAGCTGAAAAAAAATACCTAAAAAGTAAAAACGTCGAAGTTAGTAGTGACCGCATTGCGCTAGACGCTGTTGCACTCATTGTAAATCCTGCCAATTCAGATACTACCATTAGTATACCGAGACTTAGAAAAATTTTAACCGATAAAAACAGTGTTTGGCAAACGTCTAAGCAACCTATTTCTGTGGTATTTGACCAAATGAACTCAGCGAATTTCAATTACATTACCGACATGCTTCAAACGGATAAATTATCCAGCAATGTCTTTGCGACAAAATCAAATGAAGAGGTAATTAATTATGTTAAAAACAACAAGAATGCCATCGGCATCATTGGGTTGAATTGGATTTCCAATCAAGAAGACTTTGAAGTATTGAACTTTTTAGCCGGAATTCGTGTGATGGACGTTAAACTAACCGAGGAAAGCGAATCATTCAAGCCAATTAGTGGATTAATTTACACGAAAGAATACCCACTCATTCGCGATGTTTGGATGATCAACAAAGGAAGCCGGTCTGGATTAAATTCTGGATTCGCAAACTTCATGATGGGCGAAAAAGGACAAATCATCATTCATAAATCCGAGTTAGTTCCGGCCAACAATCCAGTTCGACTCATTCAAATCAGTCCCAAATAATAAATCTGTATCAATTATCACAGCTTTTTTTTGTCAAACCATAAAACAAAGCTATTTTTGGCAAGCAAATTGATTAGCATAAAAAAACAAACGAAATGAAAACCTTATTTTTAATCGGAGCCGCATTTTTAAGTAGTTTAACTTTTGGTCAAACCTTAAAAGATGCCATTTACAAAACAGATAACGAACGTTATGCTGACGCAATAAAAGATTTTGCAGCATTAGTGAAAGCAGATCCAATGAACGGTGAATTATACTTTTACTACGGTGATTGTTATTTTGATAAAGGGCTTGTTGATTCTGCGAAAATGATGTGGAACAAAAGTATTGAAGTAGATAAACTCCGCGCATTGCCATTTGTAGCTGCAGGACGCGTACTTTGGATTGATGGTAAAAAACCAGAAGCGAAAGTAGAGTTCGACAAAGCTTTGGCCTTGACTAAAAAAGACAAATTGAAACGTGCTGAAGTAATTCGAGGTATGGCTAAAATTTTCATCAAGTCTGATACGAAAGATTACGATCAAGCCTTGTTACTTTTGGAAGAAGCAATTGTTAAAGATCCTAAAAATGAAGACAACCTTTTGTTAAAAGGTGATGCACTTTATGCAAAGACTCCAGACAATGCGAGTTTGGCTATTAAGTCTTACTTGGCAGTTTTGGACATCAATCCAAAATCTCCACGTGGTGTTGTACGTGTGGCAAATGTATATCAAGCTGCTCAAAACCAAGAGAAAGCGAATGAAATGTACAAGCAAGCAAAACAAATTGACTCTACTTACGCACCTGCTTACCGTGCAAATGCAGAGTTGAACATGCGTTTTGGAAAGAAAAAAGCGGCCATTGATGATTGGCAAAAATACTTGAAGTTAAATAACAACTTGGAAGCACGTTACCTATACACCAATGCGCTTTTTAATGCGAAACAATACTGTGAAGCAATTGTAGAAGTGAAAAACTTAAATGCATTGAACTTCTCCAATTTCTACACGGAACGTATGTTGGCATTCTCATACCTAGAATGTAACACTGATAGTTCTTCATTTAAAAATGGATTGGATGCATCAAGCCGTTTCTTTGCGATTGTCCCTGCAAACATGATTAGCTACCTGGACTATAAAACAAAAGGTGCGCTTTTAATGAAAATGGGAATGGATTCTCTAGGACTTATTGAATACGAGAAAGCTATTGCTGTAAATGAAATCGCTGCAAAAGAATTGACAGGAGAAGTTGCAAGTAAGTACTTTAAAGCTAAAAAATTCGATAAGGTAATCGAACTTTATGCTAAACGTGCGAAATTGGTTGTTTTGACTTCAGCGGAGGAATATGAATTAGGTAAAGCAATCTATAGTGGACCGAAAGATTATGTACTTGCAGACTCTGCATTCGCTCGTGTACTTCGATTATCGCCAAGCTATACTCCTGCTTATTTATGGAGAGCACGAAGTAACTACAAGTTAGATTCTGCGAATGAGCGTTGGGCGGCACAGCCATACTATGAAAAAATCGTTGAGTTAGTTAAGCCTGAAGAGAGAGCAACACCTGCAAACAAAAGCATGATGTTAGAATCTTGTCGTTACCTATGTGACTATTACGCAAAATCTACAGCAAAAGATCTAGATAAAACAAAATCATTCTACGCAATCATTTTGCAAATCGATCCAAATGATGCCACAGCAAAAACGGCATTAGGGATTAAATAAGACCTTATTAATAAGCAAAAGGCGGATTTATCCGCCTTTTTTTATTTCAATTAATTTAAAACAGCTTGGTATCAAACTTTATTCATCAAACGAGCCACGTATTTTCCGATAATATCGAATTCCAAGTTTACCTCATCACCTACAGCTAAGGTGTGGAAATTTGTATGCTCATAAGTATAAGGAATGATGCACACTGAAAATGCTCCATCTTCAGAATCTACTACCGTCAAACTCGTTCCGTTAATCGTTATGGATCCTTTTTCAACCGTAACAAATTCGGATTCATATTCAAAACGGTAACGCCAGCTTCCATCTTCGTCAGAGATCGAGACACATTGCGCCAATCCATCCACGTGTCCTTGCACGATGTGACCGTCTAAACGTCCATTTAAGCTCATGCAGCGCTCCAAATTGATTTTTGACCCAAGTATCCAACTACCAATATTTGTTTTCTGTAAAGTCTCGTGAATCGCTGTGACAATGTGTTGATTCGGACTCAATCCAACAACAGTCAGGCAACATCCATTATGTGCAACGCTTTGATCAATTTTCAATTCATTGCTTAAATTAGATTGGATGGTAAAATGTACATTTCCCCCATCTTGGCGAATCTCTGTCACCAATCCTATTTCTTCTATTATTCCTGTAAACATCGTGTTCAAATTTACGTGAAAATCGTCATTCAAGGGCACGTATATCCTTTATATTGAATTGTAAATTCGTTTTTCCATTGTAATCATTTGTTTCAAGGGTGTACGCCATTTCAAAGGGCATGCCTTTCAATGTGAAAGCTTCCTTCTCTGCCAAATTAAAACCTATGGCATCAAAAGCCAATTTGGAATTCGCTTGAACAACGCGTAATTTCAAATGTTTTTCTTTCAAAATACGAGCATCCGTTGCGTATAACTCTTGCGTACAAAAAACAGGCTTCATGTTTCCTGGCCCAAAAGGCTCAAAAGCATCAATGATCTTTTTAATACGCGGCAACTTGCCATTCCACACAGTTTGAATCTCATTCAAGTCAATGTTTATATCAATGTGCTGCAGTGCTTCCAATGCAGCGCCATTCAACCGTTGTTTTACTTCCTGGTCAAACGCTAAACGAAAAGCACTTAAGTTTTCTTTTGGCATGGTTAATCCCGCTGCATAATGATGTCCGCCAAACTGGGTTAGGTACTCCTTGCAGGACTCTAGCACATCGAACAGATTGATTGAACCTACACTTCTTGCAGAGCCTGTTAATAAACCATTTGATTCCGTTAAAACAATGGTTGGACGATAATGTGATTCAATGATGCGTGAAGCAACAATTCCCACCACTCCTTTGTGCCAATTTTCCTGAAATACGAGATTGGTACTTTGGTTGAGGTGATTCTTATCATTGGCGATTTGCTGGAGCGCCTCCTCCGTTATTGACTGATCAATGGTACGTCTCAAGGTATTATCATCATGAATTTCCTGAGCCAACAGTTTTATTTCTTGTTCATTAGATGATAACATCCAATCAACTGCCGTTTTACCACTTCGGATTCTTCCCGCGGCATTTACTCTAGGTGCGATTACAAAAACGACATCCGTTAAACTGAGTGGGAGCTTTTTTCCCGCTAACGTCAACAATTCTTCGAAAGCTTTTCTAGGATGTTGATTCAATCGAATGAGTCCATGGTGACAAAGAATCCGATTTTCACCCGTGACATCAACAATATCCGCTCCAATACTTAAAGCCAATAAATCTAAACTTTCAAAAAGTGAATCAAAGGTAAAACCATGATCAATATGAAGTGCCTGCATTAACTTAAATCCAACGCCACATCCCGACAATTCCTTAAAAGGATAGTGACAATCTTTTCGTTTAGGATCCAATACAATTGCCCCTGGTAATACTTCCCCCGGTTGATGGTGGTCACAAATGATAAAATCAATTCCCTGACTTTTGGCTTCCTCCACTAAATGATTCGACTTTATTCCGCAATCAAGGGTAATAATCAAGGAACATTTTTCCGCTTCTGCATAATCAATGCCTTGTTGGCTTAACCCATAACCCTCTTTGTATCGATCAGGAATGTAATAATGTACATTCGGATGGAATTTTATTAATTGCTCATACATGAGGGCAACGGCAGTTGTTCCATCTACATCGTAATCGCCAAAAAGGAGAATTCCTTCTTGCTTTTTTATTGCTTGATTAATACGGTTGACGGCAGTATCCATATCCTTCATCAGGAACGGGTCATGCAATTCATCTAAACTTGGACGAAAAAACGCACGTGCAGCAGCCTCAGTTTCAAGTCCACGCTGAACCAACAACCTCCCCACAAACAATTCAACGTTTAATTTCTCCGCTAAAATTTGAACTTTTCCCTCGTCAACTTCTGGTTGAAATACCCATTTTTTTTCCATCTCACCTGTTCTTTACTTTAAGTTAAGCATTTTTTTTGAGATGAATACGTCAAATTAATCGACGTAACTTAATTTCAACATGTTGGATGCTCCAAGGTCCTCTAATGGAATCGAAGCGATATTAATCACTAAATCTCCTAAATTAAGGTAGCCATTTGACTTCATAAAGTATTTAATGTCAGCAATCGTATGATCTGTGGAAATAAGCTTATCATAATAGAATGCTCTAACTCCCCACAATAAATTCAATTGAGTCAAAATATTTCGATTACTCGTGAATACATAAATTTGACTATTCGGACGTTGAGAAGCAATTTTATAGGCAGTGTAACCGGAAAACGACATGGTAATAATGGCATCAGCCTCTACACGTTGAGACAAACGACAAGCATTAAAACAAATGGAGTCAGATATAAATCGCTCGCTATTTCTAATGGGCAATTCTTCTTTGTTGTACATGGCGCTGTGTTTTTCCATCTCCATGATAATGTTTGTCATGGTTTGAATCACCTGAACTGGATAAGATCCAACGGATGTCTCGCCACTTAACATGACCGCATCAGCTCCATCCAATACCGCATTTGCGACATCATTTACCTCAGCACGACTCGGTGTCAAATTAGACATCATGGACTCCATCATTTGCGTGGCAACGATGACAGGTTTTGCCGATGATATGCATTTGGAAATTAACATTTTTTGAATCGAAGGCACGGTTTGATATGGAACTTCCACACCTAAATCCCCTCGTGCGACCATTAACCCATCACTTTCTGCGATAATGGCATCAATATTTTCGAGCGCTTCCGGTTTTTCAATTTTCGCAATGACTTTTGCGTGGTGATTTTTCGCTGCAATTCTAGCTTTCAAGTCAATAATATCCTCTTGGGAACGGACGAAAGACAATCCAATCCAATCTACCTGATGGTTCAAAGCAAATTCTAAATCAGCAATATCTTTTTCCGTTAATGACGGCATAGAAATCTTCGTGTTCGGGAAGTTCACACCTTTCTTGGATGAAAGAATCCCGCCTTGAATAATTTCACAACGAATGGTGGAATACCCGTCGGTTTCTCGTACTTCCAATACAATTTTTCCATCGTCTAATAGAATGCGTTCCCCAGGTTTAACTTCTTTTGGAAGCAACGTATAATTAATCGAAAATCGGTCTTTGTTTCCGACAACCTTATCAACAACCAACAAAATTTCCTCGCCATTTTCTAATGGAACTCCGTTGTTTTCCATTTCATTGGTGCGAATTTTTGGGCCTTGTAAATCAGCGAGTATGGCTACATTTAATCCAAGTTCTTCATTCAACGAACGAATTAATTCCACCGCCCCAGCGTGATCCTCATATGAACCATGCGAGAAGTTTAAACGGCATACATTTAATCCTTCCAACATCATGTTTTTAAGCACGTCTCTTTTCAAAGAGGCTGGACCAAGTGTTGCTACTATTTTTGTTTTTTTCATTTTTAACTCGTTAAATATGCAATCGTATCAAAATTATCTATGGAAAAATCGAACACTGCAACAATCCCATTAATCTTTCTTAGTTTTTCAAGTAAAATTCCCTTTTCAAAGGAATTGTTCTCACGCACAACGACGAAATAATCAATCATTGCATGTTCAGCGTAAAAGGCACCATTTTCTTGTTTATTTTTAATCAAATAAAAACGGGTTAAACATTCCTCGTCAAAGAAAGAAAAATACCGAAATGTCACAAGTTCTTTTGACTTATTAGGCCGAATTTCAAATACATCACTAGACTTAATGAGATTTACATCTAAACATTGATTTAACTCCCAAGCCAAGCGGTAATCAGCAAATGCAGATGAAACGCCGAAAATTTCTAAGGTCGATTCATCTTCTATTACCAGTTCATATTTTTTGACCTTTGCCATTTCTCTTTCAAAATTAGGCATTCTACTTGAATGAGAAATGCACAATTGCTTGTCAATTGATCATTTTAAACAAAAGATTCTCGCATTAAATTTTAATTACTTTTGTTCATGTAACTATACTGAAATGAAAATTAAACTAATCTCCACCATTCTTTTCTTCTGTTTCATTGGAAAGAGCTTTGCTCAACCGACGAAAAAAATAACAAATAGAGATAATTATGCGTGGCAATTTGGTGCGTCATGGTTGTTTACGGATGATGATGGTTATGAATTAAATCCCTTTTCATCTTCGCAATTGCACAGCTTAACTTTGCCTACACGTATATTCGTTGATCGATATATTTATAACGGATGGAGCGTAGACGGTGCTATTGGTTTTCAAAAATACGATCCGTCCAAATTAGTTAATGACTCAATTGGAATTACAGGCAGTATGATTTCCACAGATTTAGCGTTAAAATACTCTTTTTACAAGCAACTTGGACGCGGCATAGTTGATCCTTACATTGGAGCGGGTGTTGGACTAACGTTAAGAACTTCTGATTCTAGAAATACAGCGAAATCAGTTTCTCCAACATGTAATTTGACTGCCGGATGCACCTTTTGGATGAGTAGTAAGTTAGGATTGCAAGCGCAAGGAACATTAAAATTAGGACTTACAGATATCCTTCAAAGTTCCGATTACATGCAATACAGTATTGGAGTAACCTACAGAATAGAAGCGACAGATGGTTATAAAAGTGACTTTAATAAATCAAAGTATAAAATCTCTAAACACAGAACACGCATCAAAGTGAAAAAACCAAAAAGCGAATCTTAATTTTGGATTCGAAATCTTTTTTGTGATTTTTGCTTCGTAGTGACTATTCCAAAATAATAGGTTCCATTTGGCAATTCGGACGTTTGAAATTTGAGTAGGTGTCCTCCTTGTACATAAGGTTTGTCTGTGAGTGTTCGAATAATTTGATCCGATTCCCAGATATTAAATGTAACGTGGGTTTCCTCTGGACAAACAAAATAAAAACTAACCTCTCCACTTGCTGGATCATGATCTAGTGAATATAATTCACAATAAACTGCTTGATCCACATTTCCTTTAGACAAATACCTTAATAAAAATCGGTAGGCAATGATTGCAACCAAAATAATAAGCGTAACGACTAAAAACTCTATTAACATCTCCATTACAACGAAATTACACCTTTAATTTGAGCTGCTTTTTCATAGATTTCAATAATCGAATCTACGGAAAGCATGACTTCTTTTACACTAACACTCACATAATTACCTTTCCCTGATTGATGATAAGCGATGTCCGCATTTTCGTCAAACAAGGCGCTTACCAAAGCCATGTGCTCATTATCGTTTGGCACGATAAATTTAAACAAGTAAACATTGGGCCAATCGAGCTGCTCTAATTGAGCCCTTAAATTATTAAATACACTCACAGAGCAAAGTTAAGGAAGCATTTTCATTCTCAGCTTGAAGATCTTTTTAATTTTGTAATAAGATGAAATTATTTTCCTTTAGCCTCTTATCAATCAGTTTTGTTCTTGTTGGGTTCAGCCTGCTTAACTTGAATGAGGTCAAAACGCAAAAAATTTCTCGACACACAGCGAAACCTGTATTTGAATGTGGGAAATTTCAAACCAATGAATATAGTCAGCAATTGAATAATCGCTTAAGTGACTATATGGACAGGTCTGTCAAGCAAGGAGTCAAAGCTTCGGAAAACGAACATGGAATCAAAGAAAATATTCGTTCGGGTAAGTTAGTATTAGTAACTCCTCAAATTGGATTTGAACTCGATGCCTTTCAATACTCCTACCCTGTTTTAACTCCGTACGCTAAAAAGATATTAGCTGAAATTGGACAAGCATTTCATGATTCACTTCAATTCACGCCTTTAGCTAACACAAGACTTCTTGTCACATCCATGACACGAACGCATCATTCTGTGTCAAAGCTTGTTCGTCACAACAGGACAGCAGTAAAAAAAAGCCCACACTTAAATGGGAATACCTTTGATTTTTCTTTTTCTAGGTTCGTGAGTAAAGAACCTTTAAGCGCCTGTCAAACACAGTATTTACAAGAATTAAGTTCCGCAATCTTGCTCAAATTTAAACAGGATTGTAAACTTTGGGCAACTTTCGAACGTCACGAAGAATGTCTACACGTTGTTACGCGCATGGGGAAATAAAAAATTGCCGTATTTTTGCACAGAATGAAACACCTGATCCTCTCCATTTTCCTTTTCATTTGTGGCATCGCCTTTAATCAAACTTCATCGGAGCCTACATCTGGAATTTCAGCGCAACGCATACAAAACGAACTAACAATTGACGGAGAACTTTCCGAAAAAGAATGGCTGACTGCTCCTGAAGCGCATTCATTTACTCAGCTCCAGCCATATCCGGGAAATGAATCCAGAAAGCGAACTGAAGTGAGAATGCTCTATGACGATAACGCTGTTTACATCAGTGCCATTTGTTTTGATAACCCAGATTCCGTTTCAAAAGTCTTATCGATTCGCGACGACTACAATCCTAATTTGGATATCTTCGGAGTTTACCTAGATACGTATAACGATGATCAAAATGGATTCTATTTTGGTGTAACAAGTCGAGGTGTTCAAATCGACGCAAAAATTCAAGGAAGTAATTACATTGGTGAATTAAACCTTGCTTGGTCTAGTGCCACTGCGCTTACAGAAAAGGGTTGGGTACTAGAAATCCGAATACCCTACAGTGCCATTCGCTTTCCAAATACCGAAATTCAAAAATGGGGGATTAATTTCTCGCGCGAAATATCACGCTATAGAGAAAATTCAACTTGGGTGAAAGTGAACCCAGACTTGGAAAACTTTTTGATTGAAAATGGCGAGGTGATTGGTATTAAGGGAATTAAACCCCCTCTTCGCTTGGCACTCATGCCCTATGTCTCTTCTTATTTAGATCGCATTCCAAAAGGCGATGGTACATTCGGTTTAACACGTTCACTAAACGGCGGAATGGACATCAAATATGGCGTGAATGAAGCATTTACTTTAGACGTGACACTTGTTCCGGATTTTGGTCAAGTTGTATTCGATCAACAAGTCTTGAATTTGAGTCCGTTTGAGGTTCAATTCAATGAAAATCGTCAATTTTTTACTGAGGGAACTGAATTATTCAATAAAGCAGGACTTTTCTACAGTCGAAGAATTGGAATTCAATCACCGTATAAAGTAGTAACTACGATGTTAGGTCCGGATGAATATTTAAAAAATGTTCCATCTGGATCAAAGTTATACAATGCGACAAAGCTTTCCGGCCGTATGAGTAACGGACTTGGTATTGGTGTTTTTAATGCTGTGAATGCGGCGCAATACGGAACCGCCGTTAATTACGATAGCGGACTAGAACGAGAAGTCCTGATTTCACCTCTGACGAATTACAATGTATTTGTCCTCGATCAAAATTTAAAAAACAACAGCTCTGTTACTTTTACCAATACAAGTGTTTTACGTTCTGGTGAGTTCTATGACGCCAACGTCAGTGGATTAAATTTCAATGCAAACACGAAGAATAATAAATTCAATTTTAACGGTAAAACAACCGTTTCGGTTCAAAGCAGTGCCAATTCATCGATTGGATACAACTATAACTTCAACTTTGGAAAGCAACGTGGCACTTGGGTATACGGAGTGGGGTACCTCGAAGAATCCGATAAATTTGATCCAAATGACCTTGGATTTAATTACAACAATAACAAACGAATCTTGGAAGTATCCGGAGCATACCGTAATTTCAAACCAAAGTGGAAAGAACTAACGAAAGTTATTTTAAGCGCATCTATTTCTAGCATGCGACTTTATGAGCCAAATAATTATGTGGGTACCTATTCGAATCTAGGATTTGTTATCGTTTCTAAGTCCTTCAATGCAACTGGATTTGGTAATAACAATACGCTTACGAACAACTACGATTACTTTGAACCGAGGGTTTGGGGAAGTTTCTTTGTCCGACCGAAGAACTACAGTTTTAACTATTGGATTTCAACCAATTATCAAAAACGATTAGCACTAGATGCCGGAACGAATTACATCATCGTACAACGCGAAAATTGGAAAGAATATGGATATTATGTTAGTCCACGAATTCGATTTACGGACTTCATTGCTTTCAGTTATAATTGGAGTCAAGATTTCGAACGAAACAGCGAAGGATATGCCGTTCCATTTGATGAACCCGTAAACTTACCTTCTGGAATTATCTTTGGAAATAGAGATCGAATCAACACTACTCAAACCATTTCCTTGGAATACATCTTGACCAATCGCATGGGAATCACCTTCCGTTTAAGGCATTACCGCTCTGCTATCAATTACCATTATTTCGGGACCTTAAATGAACAAGGATTAGTAGATGCCATTCCAAGTTATCAAGGATTGAATAATAACGATGAATCAGCATACAACATCAATTACAACGCCTTTACAATTGATTGTCAGTACCGCTGGGTCTTTCAACCGAACAGTGAATTCAATATTGTTTGGAAAAACTCTATTTTCAGCGCAGACAAAGATGTGCAATCAATGTACTGGTCCAATCTGCAAAATACGTTAGCAAATGGACCAGTAAACAGTATTTCCTTCAAGTTAATCTATTGGCTGGATGCTGGTCAAGCATTCGGGAAATTAAAACTTTGATTACCATTTAGAATATTCCCCATCGCTGGAAATGTATCCATGTTGGTACGTTTCGTTCGGAGAATCGATTTCTTCAATGATGCTCGGATACACTTGTTGTTTGTCATAAACAATCTTTCCTCCTGAAGGCACTGCAATCATAAACTTCACATTTTGATCACGGAATTTATCTGTTGTTGGAAAAGAATACATCGTTTCTAAGGTTAACTTGTTCAAATTGATTTGGTAATTACAACGAATGTTTCTCGCTTTTTTCAATGCAGCTTCATGTGAGCGCCCTTGTGCATCATTGATTTGTTTAATGTGAAACAAGGAATCACTTGATTGAGAATAGACCAACTCAATTCCCCGTAGGTAAACACGTCCATTTTTAATCGTAACTAATCCTTGGTCTCCATTGCTTTTAATCTTGAATCCATTAATCAATTGCCCTTCAATCGATTTCTTTTCAATGTTCAATTCAGCTCCCGGAATGGTTGCGATTTCTTTTTCCACTTCACCGTAGATGGCCATTGAACGTCCAATTTGAACTCCGCCCATGGAAACCAACACAATGCCAACAACAAGTGTCACCCCAAAGATTGCCGCTAACACTTTTAAATAACTCGCTTTAAATTGGGTGATCAATCGGATTCCGAACAAATAACATTGTGCAACGAGCGCGATAGAAATTAAAGCAATTCCTAAATAGAAATAAGACTCGTGGGATGTGGATTCAAACAGCAATCCACCGAAATCCTGAAAGGACATAAATCGTCCGTTCAATTGAGCAGGTATGATATCAGGATTGATAAAGAAGAAAATAATAGCAAAAACGAAAATTCCTGTTCCAAAAAGTAAAGCCCAAACGCCGATGACCATAGAGATGATACGGAGTATCCCTGCAATTGAAGATTGTATCCCCGAATTCGCTTTGAATTCTTTCGCTCCTTTTTTGATTCGATTTGCCGCGTCCCCTAATTCCGATTTCATGTTTTCAATGTTCACATGTTGCCCTTTCATGCGCAGTTTATCGCTACTTGTTTTCGCTATTGGAATGATTGCCCAAAGCACAATGTATAGTAGAAATCCTATGCCAAATGTCAATAAGGAGAAGACGTAAATGGCACGAATGACCACCACATCAACGTTAAAATAAGCAGCAACACCTGCGCAAACTCCTCCTAGCATTGCTCTATCCCCATCTCTGAAAAGGCGTTTTTCAATCAAATCATCGTGTACAGCTGATGTTGTTTCACTTGTCGAGGTAGTGTCATCGGAAAAATCCTCTGGCTGACCTAGCTTCTCAATGATTTGCTCAATGACTGAAAGTTCAACAACTTGTTTAAATGGCGTTAATTGCTGTTGAATTAATTCAACCATTCGAAGTTCGATGTCCTGAATAATTTCATCACTTCCCTCCTCTTTCTGAAGGACTTGCTTTAACTGTTGCAAATACGCATTCAAACGATCATACGCTTGTTCTTCAAAAATGAAAGGCACTCCTTGTAAATGAATGGAAACTGTTTTGTTCATGTTCTTTGTTTTATAAAGTTGTAATATGACTCACCGCTAATTGCAGTTCTGTCCAGGTGCGTTCTAATTCACCCAAAAATGTTTTTCCTTCCTCTGTAATGGTGTAATATTTTCTTGGGGGTCCAGAAGTAGACTCCGCCCATCGGTAATCCAACAATTGCATGTTTTTCAAGCGTGTCAATAAAGGGTATATCGTCCCCTCGACTACCTTCAACTGAGCCAAGTCTAGTCTTTCCAAGATTTCGGAAGGATACGCTTCTTTTTTGTCCAAAATGCTCAATATGCAATACTCGAGTATTCCTTTGCGCATTTGTGACTGTGTATTTTCAACGTTCATTTGGAAATATTTTATACAAAGATATATGTTTTACTTTGTATTATGCAATACATAGTAGTAAAATAAAAAAAATGCTTGAATTATTTCAAGCATTTAAAGTAATCGTAAGGCTCTAAGCATGAGCGACATTGGTAATGTGCTTTACAAGCTGTGCTGCCGAATTGGCTCACCATTTTTGTTTCGCGCGAACCACATTTAGGACAAGGAACAACGGTTGGAGCGGCAAACAATACGCTTTTATCTACCTCATCTTCCGGTGGTGCTATGCCAAATTCTTTTAATTTTTCTCGACCTGATTCAGAAAGCCAATCAGTAGTCCATGCAGGAGATAATACCAAATGAACTTTAGCTTTTATTCCATGATCTTTTAACTTTTGAAGAATATCGTCCTCCATCGTTTTCATGGCCGGACAACCACTATAAGTAGGTGTGATCGTAATTTGCCATTCGTTATCCAGGTATTCTACTCCACGCAAGACACCAAGGTCTGCGAGTGAAAGAACCGGAATTTCCGGATCGCACACTTCATCTAACAAAGAAAGAATTACTTCTTTTGTTACCATTTCATATTTGGATACGCACGTTGCATGTATTGCAAGTCGGACAACAAATAACCAAAATGTTCAGAGTGTATTCCTCTTCTTCCGCCTTCAAATTGCCAATTGTTTGTTGGGATAATTAAGGTGGCCTCAGCTAAAACAGCTAAAACCGTTTTTGACCATTCAGCTTTTATTTCTTTCATTGCCGGCACTATTCCTGCCGCAACCAATGCTAAATCGTCTTCGGTTTCAAAAAACAATTCATCCGTATAACGCCACAAAAGATCCAACGCTTTTTGGGCACGTTGGTGAGATTCATCCGTTCCGTCACCAAGACGGATAATCCATTCGGATGTATGTTTCAAATGGTAGCGTGTTTCCTTTAGAGATTTGTCGGCGATGGCCGCAATTTGTTGATCACTGGAATCAAGGAGCTTCTCATACAATGGTTTTCTAAACGCATCGAATAAAAATTGGCGCATCATCGTATTGGCGAAATCTCCATTTGGCTGTTCTACCAATAGAATATTTCGGTATTCATTTTCAAAGCGTAAAAATGCCAAGGCATCATGATCTTTCCCCTGTCCGTCAATTTCTCCGGCATAATCTAACAAACTCATGGCTTGTCCGATTAGGTCCAAGGAAATATTCGTCATCGCAATGTCCTCCTCTAAAATTGGACCGTGTCCACACCATTCTCCAAGTCGTTGACCTAAAATTAAACTATCATCTCCTAAACGAAGAACGTAATTATACAAAGCTTCATTCTTCATCTTACATGTGTTTTATACCGTCGGGAACATCGTAAAACGTAGGGTGACGGTAAACTTTTGTATCAGATGGTTCGAACAAGGAGTCCGCCTCTGAAGGATCTGAAGCATGAACATTATTTGACTCGATCACCCAAATACTGATTCCTTCGGATCTGCGTGTATATACATCTCTTGCGTTAGCCAATGCCATTGTAGCATCAGCAGCACGCAAGCTACCAACATGTTTGTGGTTTAATCCTTGTTTGCTTCGGATAAACACCTCCCAAAGAGGCCAATCTCTATTTGACATAATTTCTAAATATCGTGTTGTTATGCTGTCTTTTTCAGTGCACGTTTTGCTGAGTAAGCCATTGCTGCTTCACGCACCCACATGCCTTCTTCTTTCGCTTTCGTACGCGCCTCAATGCGTTCCTTGTTGCACGGACCATTTCCGTTCACTACCTGCCAAAATTCATCCCAGTTAATTGGGCTGAAATCATAATGACCTGTTTCTTCGTTCCATTTTAAATTTGGATCTGGAATGGTTAAACCAAGAATTTCGGCTTGAGGAACCGTTGCATCCACAAAACTTTGACGAAGTTCGTCGTTTGTGAATCGTTTGATTTTCCATTTCATGGATTGAGCAGAATTAGGTGATTCATCATCACTTGGTCCAAACATCATTAAAGCAGGCCACCAGAAACGATTCATTGCATCTTGCGCCATTGCCTTTTGCGTCGGCGTACCATTACACAGTGTGACTAAACTCTCAAATCCTTGACGTTGGTGAAAAGATTCTTCTTTACAGATTTTCACCATACCTCGAGCGTAAGGACCGTAAGAACAACGACACAAAGCCACCTGATTCATAATTGCCGCGCCATCAACCAACCAACCGATGGTGCCAATGTCCGCCCAAGTAACAGCAGGATAATTAAAAATAGAAGAGTATTTCGCTTTTCCTGAATGTAAATCATCGATTGTATCTTCACGATCTGCACCTAAAGTCTCCACTGAACTGTATAAATAAAGTCCGTGACCGGCCTCATCTTGTACTTTTGCTAGTAACACCGCTTTGCGACGCAAATTCGGGGCACGTGTTATCCAATTCCCCTCAGGAAGCATTCCAACAATTTCAGAATGTGCATGCTGCGAAATCTGACGGATTAACGTTTTACGGTATTCATCTGGCATCCAATCATTTGGCTCAATCTTAATTTCATTATCAATCTTTTCCTGGAAGCGCTTTTCTAATTCTTGTAAATCCATTGTTTTCATGTTCTTACTGCTTTTGACAAATATACGAAATATCAATATTTAGTTTAAACAAATATCGCAGAACATTGTTCCTAAAAACACACAAAATACTTAAGTATTGTGTAAATTTGACTTCAATTTAAATTCCAACTTGAATGACGCCAAAATTTCATTCTCTTCAGATAAAAAACATACGCAAAGAGACTAAAAGCTGTGTTTCAATTAGTTTTGAAATACCAACTGATTTACAAAGTGATTTTCGTTACCAATCCGGACAATACCTCACCTTAAGAAGTCAAATCAACAATGAAGACGTGAGAAGGTCATACTCACTATGTTCCTCCCCTTCTGATCATGAATGGCGCGTTGCCATCAAGCAAGTTGAGAACGGAATATTTTCAACTTATGCACTTAACGAGTTGAAGGAAGGTGACTTTTTAGATGTCATGAATCCAATGGGGAACTTCAAATTAGAAACAGATAGTAATCACAGTAAATCTTATGTGTTATTCGCCGCTGGAAGTGGTGTTACGCCAATATTCTCCATTGCTAAATCTGTTTTGAGAGATGAGCCGAAGAGCCACGTAACCATGTTCTATGGAAACCAAGGATTTTCTGAGGTGATTTTCCGCGAAGAACTAGAAAACCTCAAAAATGAATATTTAGATCGTTTTTGCTTAGTGCATCTTTTTTCGAGAGAAAACATTGGAAATGTGATCCAAAAGGGTCGAATTGATGAGCAAAAATCCATAGCTCTTCACCAAGCCTTTTTGCAAAACGAGCAAATCGACGATGTTTTTATTTGTGGGCCAGAGCAAATGATATTGGATGTCAAAGCCGCCATGACCTCAAAAGGAATTCCGGCCAACAATATTCATTTTGAATTATTTCATTCTGGTTTGGCAAAAACAGCGAAGTCCAACATCGATTTAGGAGAAAAACTCGCTACGAATGTAACGGTTGTGATGGACGATGATTCCGTTTCTTTTCCTTTAGATTCGAATGGAATGACGATTCTCGACGCGGCATACAAAGCAGGTTCAGACGTTCCATACGCATGTAAAGGAGGCGTTTGTTGTACCTGTAAAGCGAAAGTGTTAAAAGGAACTGTTCGCATGGATTTGAATTATGCTTTAACTCCGGAAGAAGTAGAAGCTGGATATATTTTAACCTGTCAAGCGCATCCTACTAGCGAGGAAGTACTTGTATCATTTGACGATTAAACATGGGGATCTTCGATCGATTTAAGAAAAGTGAAAAACCGGAAGCAGTAAGTAGAGGTTTTCACGATATCAAGGTGAAGGAATTAATTCACCTAAATAAAGATGCAGTAAAGGTTTCATTTGAAATCCCTGTTGAATTACAAAAGGAATTTCAATTCATTCCAGGACAGTACATCAACTTAGAAGTGATGATTAATGGAAAGAAAGAACGTCGTTCATATTCCATATGCAGCGGTCCGAATGAACCAATCGCTGTAGCTGTTAAAAGAATAGACAAAGGCGTTGTTTCTAATTTCCTGAACGATCAAACATCCACTGATTTCCCAATTTGGATAGCGAAACCGGAAGGAAACTTTACATTAGATCCAGCCTCTAAAAACATTGTTTGTTTGGCAGCGGGAAGTGGGATTACCCCTATCCTTTCCATGGCGAAACACTTGGACTCCACTATGAACATGCAGTTGTTTTATGGAAGTAAATCCAAATCTAGCATTTTATTTGAAACAGATTTAGCGCAACTTCAGGCTGTTCACTGCACTCATTTCTTGAGTAAAGAAGAAAACGATGGTTATGCATTTGGGCGATTAACAAAGGATCGATTCACAGAAAAAATAAAAGAAAATCTTCAGTTATTACAAGCGGATGCCTTCTACATTTGTGGTCCACACGGACTTGTAGAAGAAATGCAAGCTTGCCTTCATTTCTTTGGTGTATCCAACGGTAAAATTCACGTGGAATTGTTTACTCCTGTTGAAGCGAAAGCAACTTCAGAAAACAATGATTTTCAAGGCGAAAGCAATGTTAAAGTGATGATTGACGGTGAAACCGCTTCATTTACAATGAAAGGGGAACAACATAGTGTGTTGGAACTTGCCGAAAAAAATGGACTAGACGCTCCTTACTCTTGTCGTGGAGGAGTATGTTGTTCGTGTCGTGCGAAAGTATTAAAAGGCACTGCTAAAATGCGCTCCAACTTCTCATTGACGGATGAAGAAGTGAAAAATGGGTATATTTTAACCTGTCAAGCTTTCCCAACAAGCTCCGAATTAATCGTTAGCTTCGATGAGTAAGCACATTGTAGTGATTGGTGCCAGTCGAGGAATTGGTGCTGCTTTAGTGAAACAATATGCACAGAATCCTGATCATATTGTGTATGCGTTTGCGCGAAACATAGATCGCATGAATTCCCTTTTTAATGAGGGAAATGTTCAGTGTTTTCAGTTAGACTTAGCATCAAACATCAGAGAACAATTCGATCAAATTTCGGATAAACTTCCAATGATTGATGTGCTCATTGAAAATGCCGGATTCTTGGTCAACAAACCATTTCCAGAGTTAAATCACGAAGATCTTACGACTTCTTATCAAGTGAATGTTATTGGAGTAATGGAGAATATCCAATGCTTTTTACCTAAGTTAAATCCCGAAGGGTCTCACATCGTAAATATCAGTTCCATGGGTGGATTCCAAGGAAGCATGAAATTTGCAGGATTAGCGGCTTATTCTACTTCAAAAGCAGCTCTTTGTTCATTTACGGAATTGTTTGCTGAGGAATACAAAGAAACAACGATAAAAATGAATTGCCTCTGTCTAGGTGCGGTTCAAACGGAAATGTTGGAACAAGCGTTCCCCGGTTATCAAGCGCCACTTTCTCCAGTACAAATGGCTACATTTATCGAAGATTTTTCATTGACAGCTCATCGCTATTTGAACGGGAAGATTATTCCTGTATCCTTAACTAATCCATAATCGTTTTCGACAAGCAAATTTCGTATATTCGTCATGCCTAGCTTGCTATGAGACATGTTTTAATCCTATTTTTTTTACTCCAAGGTTCCTTTTTATTGGGGCAGGATATTCATTGGACTCAATTCAATGACAATCCCTTGTTCCAAAATCCAGGAAATGCAGGAGCCTTCAAAGAAGATCTTCGCTTCGTCGCAAATTACCGAAATCAATGGAGGAGTGTTACGGTTCCTTTCAGTACGAGTTCATTTTCTGTTGACACCAAATACAAAAATTTTGGACTTGGGTTTTTAGGATTCCACGATCAAGTTGGTGATGGGAAATTAAGTACCCTTGAAGGACAAGCAAACATCAGTTACTCGTTACAATTTGACATACTACCTGAACATTCCTTTCATCCTGGACTAAACCTTGGTTTTAATTACAGGCAAGTAAATTGGGACTACCTTTACTTCGATAACCAGTATAATGGGTTTGTTTTTAATCCAACCGCTCCAACAAATGAATCTTTCCAAAGTGATTCTAAAATGAATCTTTCTATTGGACTCGGTATAATCGATGATTGGAAATGGAATGATCAATGGAGCTTTCACTACGGAGTTTCATGTTTCAACTTAAACCGACCGAACCAAGGTTTTTACAATGAGGTTATTCTTCGAGATGTTCGTTGGACTATTTTCACTAAAGCAAACTATCTCTTAAACACAGACTGGACCATTCAACCTAGTTTTCAATGGAGCAAACAAGGAGTATATCAAGAACTCATGATCGGCGGCCTTGCACGTTATGCGTTTTCTCAACGCGATAAAATTCAGTTTTATGGTGGACTATGGTGGAGAAATAGGGATGCCGTTGCACTAAATTTGGGTTATGAAAAAGGCCCCATGTATGTTGGAGTAAGTTACGATATAAATTATTCTATGTTAGTCCCTGCAAGCAATGCACGGGGTGGATTTGAACTCTCATTCAAATATGTTTTAAGTCGATTTAAACCAAAACAAATCATTCACCGCGTATGTCCAGATTTTATCTAATCGGTCTTATCCTCATACCAATGTTTAGTTTGAGTCAAGTCAAATTAAAAGATGCACTTGCATTTGGAGACCAACAATTTCAAAAAGGTGATTACTATTACGCCCTTGATTATTACCAACAAGCGTTAAAATTAGATCCTGACAACATCGATTTGGTTTGGAAGATAGCCGAAACGAACAGAGCATATAAAGATTATGTAAAAGCAGAAAAATACTATTCCATCGTCTATACAAAAGATGAAGATGCTGAAAGATATCCAGATGCCATCCTCTATTATTCTTTGATGCAAAAACAGAATGGAAAATACAAAGAGGCGCTTGAACACTTTAAGACGGCCAAAAAATTGTATTCCGGAGATAAGGCTAGTTTTCGCTACAAGAAGGCAGCGCAAGAAGTCGAATCAACAAATTGGGCAATGAAACAATGGAAACTAGGTCCAGACATAGGCATACAACTAAAACCAATGACAGAAAACATCAATTCCTATGATGCAGAATTTGGTCATACTGTGCAAAACGGCATGTTGTATTTTTCATCACTAAAGGCTGATTCTACGGATGAAGATTTGCAAGAGGTCTACACGAAAAGCTATCATACTGCGGTGTATGAAGTATCTCTGCAAAACAAAGATAGCGTTGCAACAAAACTAACCGAATTGATCCCGTATGGCCAAAGTATTGGGAATGGAAGTTTTTCAACAGACCAAACCTTTTACTATAGTGTCTGTAAAGATCAAGATTTCAACTATTCTTGTTCCATCGCCTTTAGTAAAAAGGAATCAAACGGCACGTGGGCTCCTTTAGATTCCTTAAATGAATTGGTGAATGAGATTGGTGTAAATACTACCATGCCACACCTATCAAAATTGGATGGTCAAGATGTTCTTTTTTTCTCATCCAATCGAACTGGAACGAAAGGTGGGATGGATATTTGGTACGCAATTCTAGACAAAGACGGGAAACCTGTTTCGGTGAGTAATGTTTCATCGATTAATTCACTTGAAAACGACATTTCCCCTTGGTTCGACACCATCGAAAAACGTTTGTTTTTTTCATCGAGTTGGCACCAAGGATTCGGAGGGCAAGATGCGTTCTATAGTGAATATCGTGAAGGGAAATTTGGGCCTCCAATAAATATCGGTTTACCATTAAATAGTCCAGCTTCAGATCAATATTATTTCCAATCCGGTGATTCCACTTTTGTTTCATCGAATCGACTTGGAAGTTTGTACGCGAAGAATCCAACCTGTTGCAGCGATATTTATGTAGCTGAAATACCTAGACGCAAAGTGCATAAATCGAATAAGGACAAAGAAATTACAATTGAAATTGTCAAGCTGCCAATCCAACTCTATTTCGAAAATGATCAGCCAGATGCAAATACAACTTCTGATTTCACCGAATTAAGTTACACGGACTCTTACCAAAAATATCAAGCGAAATTCGAGGAATATACAATAAAAGTTGGATTGCAACGAGATTCTATTCAAGCCCAAAAGGCAACAAGTGAGTTGAACAACTTTTTTAATGAAGAAGTGAAAAATGGTTATAACGACCTCAATCGTTTTACCGAGCAAGTTTGGAATGAGTTACAAAAAGGCAACCAAGTTCAATTAATGGTGCAGGGATTCGCAAGTCCTCTTGCAAAAACCGATTACAATGTTCATTTAACAAAGCGCCGAATTCATTCGTTAAAGAATTACTTTGAAGAAATCCAACAAGGACGTTTTGGTGCATATATGCTCGGTGATCAACCTCGATTAGAGTTTATCGAAGTTCCCATGGGCGAATACCAAGCGAATAAAGAAACAAGTGATGATTTTTACGATCAAAAAAACTCCGTTTATTCCAAAGCAGCATCGCAAGAACGACGAATTGAAATCATCGAATTACGAATTACAAAACAATAAGTGGAAGAAATCAAACAACAATCTAGGGTTCAATTCATCGATTTCGGAAGAAGTGTGGCGATTTGTATGATGTTACAGGGACATTTTATTTCCATGAGTTATGTGAATTACGACTTCTACATGGCGGAGATTTTCAAGAACGGACACTCGAGCAATCTACTTTTTAATGCCTGGGGATTTATGCGTGGATTAACAGCTCCGTTGTTTTTCACCATTTCCGGAACCGTTTTTAGCTTCTTGCTGCACCTACAATTAAAGAAAAGTGACACGGTGCAATTTTGGCAATTGAGAAGAGTACAAAAAGGCCTAAAACGAGGATTGATGTTGTTACTAATTGGGTACGTAATTCAGATCAATTTTAAATATATTTCTTATTATTTACAAGGAAACGTGAATCCGCATTTCTATACATTTCATGTTCTTCAGTGCATTGGAATGAGTATTCTATTTTTAATTCTCGCAACCTATCTTGGGGTCAAGCTAAAGATTTCCTATCATTGGCTCTATGCAGTGCTCGGTATTACTCTGTTTATTGGAACCTTCTTTATTCGTTCAACAGAAGATTACTTACCGTACCATTTTCCAGCGGTGATTCAAAACATGATTCAAGGCCCTGGAACAGAGTTCTCCATTTTCCCTTGGATGGGATTTGTATTTATGGGCGGAGCATTCGGATCATTACTGGCTCGATATTCCATTCACGAAGACAAAAAACGACTAATCAAATTCACCTTGCTCTTTTCCATCGCAAGTTTTTCATTGGGTTGGATGTTTACCGTAATTTCTTGGTATACACCTCAATTTATACAATCAACACATGCTCAAAATTTATGGTACTTTGATCGATTAGGTTTTGTCTTTCTTCTATTTACCCTGTTTATTCCACTCGCTGAATGGAAAACTGCAAAGCATCCGTTGTTCTTAGGAATGGGACAAAATACATTTTTTGTTTATGTTGCCCATGCCATTTTGTTATACGGAGCTTTCATTGGATATAGTTTGAGAGATCTTTTACAAGCAAGGTTATCGGGAATGAGTTCTATCATAGGAGCCATACTCTTTCTTGTGTTTTTTGCTTTACTGATAAAGTATTTACCGAACATTAACGCATTCTTTCGTAACTTTCGAACGAAATTAAGATCATGAGTCAAGCCATTACAACGGAACAAAATTCATCCAAACAACGACTATATTTTATCGATATAGCGCGTTCTATTGCTATCTTACTTATGCTTGAAGGTCATTTTGTACATGATAGCTTGGGGCTTGAATTAAGAGATGAATCAAATTCAATCTACTATTATTGGAAGTTTATTCGAGGATTTACCTCTCCCGTTTTTTTAACCGTGACTGGAATTGTTTTCACTTACTTGTTATTGGGAAATGATCATACACCTTTCTGGAAAAATTTACGCGTACGAAAAGGACTCAAGCGCGTGGTTGAACTTCTTTTTTGGGGTTATTTGTTACAGTACTACGCCTTTCACGTATTGCAATGCATTGGAGTTGGCATTTTGACAATAATATCGATTTATGGCATATCGCGTTTCATCAAAGTCATTCCATTATGGATATACTATGCCATTGCAGGGACTTTACTCTTCTCGAGTTATCTATATTTTGGACTTTTACCCGAAGGAGAATTTTGGCCCAAACATGCGCCAGCTTTTATCCAAAATATTTTTCACGGTAAACACTCATTATTTCCGTTGACACCGCACATGGGATACACCATGTTTGGGGCGATGATTGGAGTTATTTTATTTCATACAAAAGACAAAGTAAAAACGCCTGGTTTCATGCTAGCTGGTTTTTCTTTAGGTTTATTCTTATACTTGTTTATTAAGAAATGCCTCTTATTGTTCAGTGAAACAACATTGTTTCAAGATGCGCCGATCTACCGAATGGATTGGTTATTTGAAAAACTTGGGATGGTTTTTATGGTGCTATCTATTTTATTGGCCCTAGAAACGTATGTTTTGAAAATTAAAAAATCTAATCTTTTTTTAAAAGTCGGACAAAGTACATTAAGCATATACATTATACACATGATTGTACTTTACGGGAGTCTCACAGGGAGAGGGTTAACGCATTATTTCCATGAACGACTCAATGCATACCAAATAGTGCCTTACACGCTCTTATTTGTGCTTGCTTTCGTAACATTTGCTTATTTCTTAGATCACATTCGAAACAGTTTGTCATTTGTTCTTGTTCCCTTAAAGAAACTTACAAATCGCCTGTTTTTAATTTTTGATTAGAGAATCACCTTTTTCTTGATAATTCGTTCGCCGCAACTATCTTGAATCGTTATGGTAATTGTATAGGTTCCCGGCTTCATATAAGCGTGCTGCGTTTCAAAAAGATCAGATGATTTTCCATCACCAAAATTCCATTTTATGCTTTTAGCCTTTGGAAAATTCGCAGAGCAGTTCACCATGTATTTTCCATTTTTATTCGATGATTTTACCGAAACCACATTGCGCTGAAGTAGGTAACGGTTCATATTTAAGTTTACCAGGGTAAATGCTGTGTTTTGAATAATCTTTGCTTCCTCCACCTTTAAATCATCAACAAACTGTGAAGAAGGATTCTGCTTGAATATTGCCGCGTAAAAACTACACGCTGCAAGATAAGACCCATACTTTGACGGGTGTTGTAAATCTTCATTGTACAAATGAATTGAAGCATTATTTTCCTTCACAGTTTCCCATACTTTACCAACAGGTACGATTGGAAAATCAAATAACTTGGATAAATACAAATAGCCTTGATGAATGTGGTCATTCATGATTTGGTAAGACCAATTTAAAGAATCATCCGGAAAACCTTGTTCATAACCCCATGTTTCATACAATAAGATCGTCGCACATGGATTCTTCCGATAAATACTATCAGATATACGTTTAACATAGGGAACAACCAAGCTATCGATTGTTCGGATGTCTGTAGACAACTCGCGGCTAAATCCTTGAAGAACGACATAGTCCCATTTTTCGCGGTGAATGTCTTGATATAAGTCCATTCGTTCGCTATGCATTTGAAAAGTGTGGCTTGACTTCGCACTCATATGAACATCTACATTGATGTTTTTTGAATTTGCCAAATCTTTAAACATCTTCGGCATATTATTATAGTGAGTGTAACTGTTTCCAATGAATAAAATACGCATTGGCTGACACCATGAAAAGGCATTCACTAAAATAAACAGAAAAAACAGGAGTGATTTTCCCATAGCTTAGATTTAAAACATCTTCAACTCTTCCGCCAATTTTGCTAATTCTTCAGAGCTCAATGTTAATTTCTTGCGATTAAAGTTCATGTCATCCATTTGATTTAATGGAATTAAGTGGATGTGCGCATGAGGTACCTCTAGTCCTATTATTGCTACACCGATACGTTTGCAAGCAATCTTATTCTTTAATTGTACCGCAACTTTTTTTGCAAACAACTGAAATTCTACATATGAGTCATCAGCTATGTCAAAGATATAATCTTGTTCCTTTTTGGGAATAACTAATGTATGCCCTTCAACAAGCGGATTGACATCCAAAAAAGCTAAAAAGTTCGCGTCTTCGGCTATTTTATAGCAAGGGATTTCTCCATCAACAATACGTGTAAAAATTGAAGCCATTAACGTGAAATTGAAATAACTTCAAAATTCATTGTCCCTCCTGGTGTTTGAATTTCTGCTATTTCACCAACTTTTTTACCCAAAAGACCTTTCCCAATTGGAGATTCAATCGAAATCTTACGTAATTTGATATCCGCTTCATTTTCAGCAACCAGCGTGTACTCGATTTCCATTCCATTGGTTTGATTTTTAATCAAAACTTTAGATAGGATAAATACTTTACTATTGTCCATATGCGTTTCATCAATTAAACGAGCATTGGAAATTATCGTTTCCATTTTTGAAATTTTCATTTCAAGAATACCTTGCGCTTCTTTTGCAGCATCGTATTCAGCATTTTCGGATAAATCTCCTTTATCTCGTGCTTCTGCGATTTGTTCAGAAATCGCAGGACGCTGAACGGTTTTCAAGTGGTAAAGTTCATCCTTAAGTTTTTGCAAGCCTTCCGGAGTATAGTAATTTAACTGTGACATGTGATAAAGTATTAAACGCAACAAGAGAGCCCATTGGACTCTCTTGAACCTTTACAAAAGTAAATAAATTATTTTAAACTAATCGTTGCTCCTACTGTGTGAATAATTCCAAATACACCTGCGAAACGCGTTGTGTATTCAAATCCTAGAGCACTTTTATTTTTTCCAACTAACGCATCAATTGAAAATCCAGCTGTTGGACCAACTAATGCATTTGAACGATTTTCCGCATTAAAGATTCCTGATTCATAACAATAACCAGCGCGGAAGTTAAATGCCATTTTCTCATTTGACATTCCATAATCTAACCCTAATCGGAATTGATCCTTCATAAATGAATTGGCAGTAAATGCTGCTGCAACAACCAATTTGTTGCTTTCATTGAAAATAACATCATATGATCCACCTATTCCAAGAAGTGAAGGTAATTCATACGTCGCTGAACGTTCCTCTAATGAAGCAATAAAACCACTAGAAACATATGAAGCTTGTTGTGCAAGTCCATCACCTTTAAAACGCATTACTGGACCGATGTTCTTCAATGTGATACCAAATTTAATTTGATCTTGTTCACCTGATACATATCGTATACCCGCATCAATTGCAATACCATTTGATTTTAAATTGGAAATGCTTTCAGAAACAACTTTAAAGTTAATCCCACCATATATACTTGAGGAAAATTCTTTCGCATAACCAATGTTAAAGATATTCGCACGTGGTGAGAAGAATCCAATATTTCCTTCTGGATTTGCCACAGTCGTAATAGGAATATCTCCAAAATTCATAGATTGAACACTAATCGAAAATACCTCAGAATCCGAAATTCGTTGAGCTATTCCAGCAGAGTTGAAGCCTATTGAAGCAGAACCCATCCAATTTGAATAGTTAAACTTAATCTGAGTCTTTTCTGTAAATGCCAAACCTGCAATATTCGTAAATGTTGCTTCTAAACCATTGGTATTAGCAATTCCTGCATCAGCAAAACTAGCACTTCTTGCCCACGGATTCACCAATAAGTGTGAAGCACCTGCCGAACCAACTCGGTCTTCATTTCCTGCCTTTAACAGAAAAGAACTTCCGATACAAATTCCTAAAACTATTTTTTTTACATCCATTTTCATCTTGTTGTAATAAAAGCTGATTAAATACCTTGTAAATCCACTTGTCGCATACCACCGAAGAACTTAATAACTCGTTCTCCTACACCTGGAACTTCGACATGAATCAAATAAACACCGCCTGCAACCGGAATCGCTTTTGAGTTAGTTAAATCCCAATCTAATGAAGTCACTGGACTATCTTTTTTGAAAGTGCGTACCAATTTACCACTTACCGTATAAATACTAACTGTACATCTTTCAGGCAAGTTTGTGATTTTCACTTTCGTTTCAATTCTCGTTCGCTCATATTCAGAGAACGCATAGTAAGGATTTGGCACCACATTAATCATCGCTAACGCTTCTTTCAATTGGTCTTTTGAACCAACTTTCGTTGCAATGTCATCCATGGACCAACCGTACATTGGTTTACCACCGTTTTCACCAGATCCAACAAAGTTTTTGTATTC
>JBIIAG010000007.1:0-115328 GCA_044240055.1 Crocinitomicaceae bacterium
CCTCACTCTCCGCCAGAGAATCAAAAAGCTAGCCTTTAGGCTGGCTTTTTTTGTTTTCAATCGCGTCAAAAGCTTGATTTTGTAAGCAAATTGAAAACAAAAAAAAGCCAAAGGTGCTAAGCAGCCTAGCTTTTTGTATTCTTTGAAGCGCCTCCCCAAAAGGGATCATGAGCGTCAGCGAGTAATCCCTAGTTAATGTGCTAATTGTCTAATGTGCTAATTTTCCAATGCTTGCCCCGACACTTCTGGTGCTAACGTTCTAATGTGCGTAGCTCATAGTATTCTTGGTTGGAGAGACGAACATCAACGAATTTTCCATCACTATTCACCAGAAAACCAAATCAGTCAATCTTTAGGCCATGTTTAATTGTAACGATTCAATGTTATTTTTTCATTAATAGGTATTCCTATTGTAAAAAATACTAATTTTGAGTTGAAATAGATTGTAAAATCAATCGTTATTTTCAATTAAGTTGTTTTTTAAAACTGATTATTATGAGTAAATTAAAAAAATTAAGTTACGTTTCCGTTGCTGGTATTACAGCTTTGTCTGTTGGAAGTTGTGGAAAATATGAAGATGGCCCAGGGATATCTTTATTAACTAAAAAGGCAAGAGTTGTTGGCAGTTGGAATATTAAATCAATTGGCACGGAATTGTATGCTTCTAATTTCAACTTATCTTTTGAAAAATCTGGAAGTGCTACATTTACCTATTCATACTCTGGTAGTAGTTACACTTATGCTGGATCTTGGGATTTCGCTTCAGATAAAGAAAATTTAGTATTGAACATCGATGGTGACGTTCAGACGTTCGAAATCAAAAGATTAACTAATAAAGAAATTTGGTTGGATGACGACATCACTTCAGTTGATGGAGATATCTGGAAACTAGAAGCAAAATAGTTTTTAACCCACATAATTAGCCTCCATTTTGGGGGCTTTTTTTTTATATATGAAACAATCTTTCGACGTTAGCTATAGTCCAGCTACCACCACTTTTCTGGCTGAACAAAAAATCTGTTTGTTTATTACAACATATCAAGCAGGTAAACTTATTATCATCAGTGCAAAAGATGATCAATTAATTCAAACACCCATCTCTTTCAAAAAACCAATGGGGATAGCGATTGATGGGACAAAAATGGCCGTAGCATGTTTGGATGAATTGTGCTTCTTTTCAAAAAATGAAAATACAGCATCTTTTGTCAATGACGAACAGCTGCAGTATGATGCCATCTATTTGCACAGAGCAACGTATCATACAGGAACCTTAGATGTACACGACCTATCTTTTGGTGATGGCATGATTTGGGGTATTAATACGTTATTTTCCTGCATTTCTGTTTTTGATATAAATCATAGCTTCCGACCAAAATGGAAACCTCCTTTTATTTCTCAATTAGTTCCTGAAGACCGCTGTCATTTGAATGGCATGGTCTTGAAAGACGGAGTTCCGAAATATGTTACGGCCCTTAGTGAAGATGATGTGAAACAAGGTTGGCGAAAAAATAAATTGAATACGGGTGTGTTAATGGAAGTTCCTTCGGGTGAGATTATTTTATCAGGTTTATCCATGCCGCATTCGCCTCGTTTTTATAACGATGAACTCTATTTACTTGAATCCGGTTCAGGTACACTGATCAAAGTGAATTTGGCGGAAAATTCAAAGGAGATCTTAGTTTCTTTTGATTGCTTTATTAGAGGACTTTCGTTTCACGAACATTATGCCATTATTGGTAAATCCCAAATTCGAGAAACATCAACAGATTTTAATGACTTGCCCATCAAAGAAAATTCTAAAAATGCTGGAGTGATTATTTTCTGTATGAAGACCAAAAAATTAGTTGGAGAGATTCATTACACAGGAGATGTGCAAGAGATATTTGATGTGGGTGTATTTGAAAATGTGGAAAATGCTGTTGTAATCACCAATGAAATTGAAAAATTGAAGGATGTGATCACTTTCCCTGGGAATGTATTTAAACGAATGGAGAAAGAGGGTTAATACCAATCTTTGTATTTATAACACGTAAGAAAGAAGTTTACTTATTCACTAAATGGAGATGAATAAATCAACATTCATGTCGTAAAAAGTATACTTTTAATTACATAATCAAAAAGGATTGAAAGACAATTTCCTTTAATGAAAAGTGTTTATCGCATTTCTATTGTGCAGATTCTTCAGGTTTTATCGCTTCCTCTCTTAATTTTTGCTCCTCAAGTTCTTTCTTCTTTTTCTCTTCTTCCTCGCGTGTCTTTTTCTCTTCTTCCAATCTCTTCTTGTTTTTAAGGATCAAGGATTTGTTCTTCAACTCCAATTCAGCCACAGGAGTGATTGGTTTAGATGTTAAGGGGAAAAGGTTTTGTAGCTCTCCGCTGTAATAGAATTCGTAACACAAGCCACCAAAGGTATAAATGCGATTTGCCACTTGGAAATTCGATCCACCAACTTTCGGGTGAGCACTCGGTTTACTTTTTTGATAACCTAGATTAAACAAAGTCCCAATAATTTCTGGTCGGTAAGCAAGTGTAAATCCAGCTCTTTCCCAATGTGCCTGATACTGGCGAATCAAAAATGCAGTATACAAATAAGAATAATAGTGATCACCACCTTTAATTAGGCGTTGAATCGTTTTGTATTTGTGTGCTTCAATGGTATCATTTACAAGTCCAGGGAACGCGTCATTCACATTGATGCAACTTTGAAAATAATCTCCAGCATAAAACGGTGAAACTGTATCGAAAATGGTACGCTCAATTCTTAATGCAGTATTTTGAAGAATTCCCGTTACACCATAACCTCTGTTTGTTGGAAGGATGAGACGACTAAAAGGAACAACGTATTGTTTGAATTTCTCTCTTCCAGAATTAAACATACGTACTTGTTCACCAACAAGACACATCACTAAAAGACGTGGCTCAACTCCGGTCATACGAGCAACAGAGTCAATCGCTTTTTTATCGTTCGCAACCGCTTTACAAAAATCTTTCCAAGCCTGCGAATGTGCCCATGGATATAAGTTTTCTGATTGTTTACTTGTTAATTGGTTGATTTTCGCGAATTCACGTTGAATTTTTTTGTCTTTCACCAAAAGTAATTGGATGGCATCCAACATTCTAGAAGCAACACGTGCATCTTTTGATTTGTGGTAAGCTGCAATGATGATTTCGGCGTTTTTCGGGTATCGATGCGATAAAACTCCGACTTTTTGAAAAACACGCGCTTTTAGAAATTGTTGATTAACGGTGTCGACTTGATCACTGTATTGTGATGCTACTTTATCGAAATAACGATTATTGATATCGACATCTCCTTTATCATTTGTCCACTTTAGTTTAACTGCAAGTGCTGTAAACATTAAAAATAGGGCAATCATCGCTAAAATATGGATAACAACCTTGTAACTGATAACAAAAAATTTCTTCACGGTGTAATTAAAAAGTGCCCGAAATTAATGCAATTCAACGAAATAAAAAAAAGTGTTTTCAAATTGAAGGCTAGATTATGTAGTTTTTCATAATCTTCAATCGTTAATCTGTACTTAGTTTAATCAAGTTTTACTTTGAAAATGATGGTTGCTAATGTATTAGTGAGGACTTAAAGTAGGAAATGACTACCTTTTACACATGAAATTTCATACCAGTATTCAAACCATTTATCAATGTTCCTTAGAAGAAGCATTTAAAATGCCCATGCTTTGCGATGTAACCAAAATTCACACTGGATTTGGTGTGATGCCAAAAGTAACACGTTGTACGGATGATGAAAACTGGGGTCAAGTCCATTCTTCAAAAAAGGTATTTGCAGCGAAGACTTGGTCACAAAAAGGAGGATTCGTTTCCATGGATCATGTGTTGGAGCGTAGGGAAAATGATTATTGGAAGATCAAAGTTGATAATTTTCAATCCTGGATGCTTGGATTCTATCAATTTGTGGGTGAATGGAAAACAACAGAAACTTCGCCGAATACCATTCAAATTGACTATTCCTATACGATGTATGCACATGGAATTTTATATTATCCACTCAATTGGTTATTCACGAAGTTATTCTGGAGAAGATACATGAAACAGGTTTTGAAGAACATCGAACAGTTGATTGAGAATGGTGAACCATATAAATACCTTTAACTAGATTTCACAACTTCTTAATCAGCCATTCTCCCGGAGTTCCGTATCTTTGCCGCACTAAACAAGATCCAACTCTCCATGAATGTCATCAATCCGAAATCGGCTTTACTTTTTATTTTAGTTACCATCTGCCTTGACTCAATTGGTCTTGGAATCATTATTCCGTCTTTTCCAACCTTAGTTTCGGAAACTGCTCATGTTCCAATTAGTCAAGCCTCCCAATATTTTGGATGGGTGATGGGCGCTTACGCATTCATGCAATTCCTCTTTTCTCCGTTGATTGGAAATTTAAGTGACCGCTTCGGACGTCGTCCCATTTTGTTGATATCAGTACTTGGAATGAGCCTGGATTACATGGTCATGTATTTCGCACCAGATTTGTGGTGGTTGGTCATCGGACGTGCAGTCTCTGGAATCTTCGGGGCGAGTTTTACGTCAGCTTCAGCGTACATAGCAGATATTTCTACACCAGACAAACGTGCACAGAATTTCGGAATGATCGGCGCTGCTTTTGGCATTGGATTCGTGATCGGACCAGCAATTGGTGGACTTCTTTCTGACTTTGGTGCGCGTACGCCATTCTTAGTAGCTGCCTTCTTTTCCATGGCGAATTTCATCTATGGATTTATCGTTTTGAAAGAATCTTTACCGGTAGAAAATCGACGAGCCTTTGAATGGAAACGATCGAATCCCTTTGGTGCATTGAAACAAATCAAACGCTTCGAAAAATTGAAGTATTTATTCTTGGTTTCATTCTTAACCATACTTACGACGATGTGTGTCCATTCTACATGGAATTTCTATTCAATGGAAAAATTCGGTTGGACAACCAAGGAAGTAGGGATTTCATTGGCAGTTGTCGGTGTATGTTTTGGCGTTGTTCAAGGAGCTCTAACCGGAAAAATCGTTGCGAAAATAGGACAAAGAAACGCAGCAAAACTTGGTTTATTTCTTTCGATTTTCGTTTTAATGGGGATGGGACTCATTTACCAAGGATGGATGATGTACGCCATTATTCTACCATATGCCTTTACTGGAATTGTGGATCCAGCGATTCGTTCCATTATTTCCGGACAAGTGCAAAGCAACGAGCAAGGAGAACTTCAAGGTATTTTCACAAGCTTGATGAGTTTGGCAGAAATCATTGGTCCACCATTGTTCATGTGGTTTTACTATAACTTTAAATCGAGCGTACCTAATTCGAACATTGGACTCGGAACGCCATTTTTAGTCGCAGCGTTTATCGCGCTGTTAGCTTTCCTTTTAATTTCATGGACGCTGAAAGGATACATGAAATCAGAGGAAGTGATAGACGAGGAGTTGGATTCTAAATAAGTTGATTTTTTACAACTTAATAATCATCGTTCCATACAAAGATCTTCCTTGCGAAGGCAATAATCCTGGACCTGGATATCCGTTACTGCGACGCGTAGCATATATTTCATTGAATAAGTTGTTTGCGCCAATTTTTACCTGATAGTTTTTATTGAACTTATAACTCACGGATGCGTCGTGAATGTCGTATGCACTTAATTGTCCGACTGTGGCTGCTGCATTCGCTGAAACTGTGTTCGCAGCGTCTGTGAATACTGAACCTGTGTAGGAATATTGATAGTTGAAGGAGAATCCTTTGTAATCGTAATTTGCTCCTAAGCGAAGGATTTGTGACGGTGCATATTCCACTTTTTTTCCTTGAATCGAGAGCGAAGGGTCTTGCGCGATTTGCGGGTTATTCCATGTCACATATGTGGCATCTTGAATGGTTCCACTTACATAAACAGAAAGCAATTCACTTGTTGTTGAATTTTTAAAGAAAGGATTGAAAAAAGACCATTCCACATACGCTTCGATTCCTTTACTCACAACATCACCGATGTTCGTTTTGAATGGTGCGTTGTTCACTGAATACGTTCCGATTTTACCATTGTATCTCAAATAGAATGCATTTACATCAAAGGTAATTGGACCCTTCCTGTCCATGAACACTCCTTTGGTTCCGAGTTCCGAGGTGAATCCTGTGACATCTTTCATTGCTTGATCAACGACTTCAGTTGTGGAAGATGGTAGCAATTCGGAGTACATCACTGGACGGTAGTTTTGAGTTGCGTTTGCATAAAGACTCCATTTCATTCGTTGTTTTTCAACTAATTGAAAATTGCTGCTCAATCCACCTAAAAGAATGAAGCGGTTTTTTTCTTGGATTTCCATAATTCCATTTACGAAGTTATTGGAGCGTCCAGAAAGTTGATTGATTAAATACTCTGAACGAATTCCAGGAGTAACGGAAAGTCTTTTACCTACTTTGAAAAGATGCTCACTGAACAAAGCAACGTTTTGTGTGCCTAGCAATAAATCCTTTTGAAATAAATTTCCTGAATTATCTGGAAGGACTGTCAAATCTAGGTTACTTGAAGAACTTCCGATCCCTTGTTGCAAACGATGGATTTCACTATTGCAAAATCGCGCCCCAATAGTCCAAGTTTGACTTAATCCACCAAGTTTATAGGACTTTAAATAACGGATTTCACTCGATTGAGTCATGTAATGATCAATGTCCACCTGACGTGGATTGTACGATCCTAACGAAGTGTTGAAGGTGTCTACAGTCGTTAAGGATTTCGTGAATCCCACGCTGTTTCTATCTGAATAAGTGAAAGCAGCGTAGAACTGTAATTTAGAATTCTCGTTAAAACTATAATCTCCTTGAAGTGAAAGCGTATTCCATTTCACTTGAAACCAATTTCTAGCACGGAAAGAAGTATCCGGGTTGGCGTGCAACAAGGTGTCGAATATTCCACCCGCTTGCTGACTAACGTATGCACTATTGGAATATTCAGCAGAAACTTTTCCTTTTTTAAGTTGATAGCTTAGTTTTCCAAAATAATTCTCTGTGGAATATTGACTGTTTTGTCGAAATCCATCCGCATTTCGATGGTGTACAAATCCATAGTATGACCAATTTTTCATATTTCCGCTAATCGCTGTGAAACTGTTGAAAAGTCCGAAAGACCCCATGGTTTGACTGTTTTCCAAGGAAAAAGGTTGGTCATTTAGTTTGTCTTTGAATTGATAGTTGATCATTCCACCAAACTGTGTTCCGTATTGCAGAGCGGAAGAACCACGATATACTTCTACTTTTGACACAGCGTCTAGGGTAGGAGTGTAGTAGGATTCTGGATATCCTGAAGGATCTGCCGCAATATCGTAACCATTTTGACGCATGTTGAATTCCCAAGAACGATTTGCGCTCAGTCCACGTGTGGAGATGCTTGTTTGTAATCCGGAAGCATCGTGTTCACTCACGTAAATTCCTGGTGTACGTTTAAAAAGTTGACGGTAATTATTCGTGCTTAAGTCCATTTGTTGCGCATTCAAAGAGATGATTTCCATTTTTTTACCTGAAACAATTTTCATTTGGTAAATCGAATCAGGAACTTGCTTGTAATTTTGATACGTTCGGACAAGCACATCACTTTGTGTGCTGATTTTCAATAAACTATCTTGTGAAAATACGCAAGTCGCTAAAGTGAAAACAACGAAAGATAAGAGGAAACGCATCATTTGCTTTAAATTTTTGTGCAAAGTTAGCTGCGCAACACGGCGTCATCAATACCACTTTTGAGGTATTTTAGAATGATTCTAAATAAGTCGGGTGAATTTATTAGTGGAGAAACCGAATTCTAAGATCTACGAGCAATTCTATTTCCCAAATAAGCCATAGGAACGTATGCCGCAATTAAATCCACTAAAACGAACCAAATTGGCGTTTCTGGCAGCATAATCACCATCGAAACTCCACCTAAAAGGAAAAGAATTCCAGCCATCATTGAAAAAACAAATTGTTGACTTTTTAAGAAACGAGTGATCAATAAAGTAGAGAGCAAGGTACCAAGTGCATGTGCAAGAAAAGGAAATAAGAAATGTTCTGGACCCATATATGGCATCGCTGCTTGAAGCCCCTCTTCTGTTGTTAAGTCGAATCCTACCGGAGGGGGAATGATGTGATTGCTCACGTTTATCAATGCGCCATTTAACATCGCTCCTGCAAAAAGCGAAATGAAAATGACGATCGTTCTTTTTAAAATATGTAGAAAAGTGTTCATTTGTCAAAAGTATGAATTCGCTTGTAAAACCTAGAGGAAATTGATAAAATGTAAATGTTCATTATTCAAAATGTAAAATATATTTGTCATTATGTAAAATATAGTATACATTTGTTGAAACCTTAAACTTTATACCATGTTATTATTCCCGAACAAATTTAAAAAGCCGAGCGCTTGGATTTTCTATTCATCCGTTATCCTTGGCATTTGCCATCTATTTTTTTTCGAGTCCATTTGGTCCTTGACGTCAGGACTTGATTTGAATGTCCCGATGTTTTTATCTGACTGGTTAATTCAAGGTGAACAATTTTGGATTAAGAATAACCTGATGGATGAGATCATTTCTTTGTTGCTTGTTGTTAGTGGAATCGTTCACGGTTTTTCAAAGGAGCCCAGAGAGGACGAATTGATTTCTAGAATCCGACTAGAATCACTCGCCTGGTCTGTTCAAGCCAACTTTATGTTGGTCATCGTGGAAACTGTTTTTATTTTTGGAATCCATTTTTATGAAGTAATGATCATTCAGTTATTTTTAATTTTACTGCTGTTTAATTTAAAACAACAAATTGCTTTGAACCGTTTTTACAAACAATCAGATGAAAAATAAAATTAAAATTTACCGCAGCATCAAAGGGGTTTCACAGCAAGAATTAGCCGATAAAATGGATGTTTCTCGACAAACATTAAACGCCATTGAAAATGGAAAATACCATCCAACGTTATTACTTGGAATGAGACTTGGTGAATTCTTCCAATGTACCATTGAAGAATTGTTCGAGATGGAGGATACAGACAGATTGGAAATGTAATGCTTATCCAGCAATTGAAACGCCAATCATGTGTCCAATTCCATAGGTGATGGCAGCAGCCGCAAGTCCAAAAATAACTTGACGCATTCCAGAGAACAGAAGGCTTTTTCCCGTGAAAAGGGTAATAGACCCACCAATGAGGAATAATCCAAGTGCGCTAAGAATAGAACTAAACAATACCGCTTTCATTCCACCGATGAAGAAAAATGGAATTACTGGTAAAATGGCACCAATGGCAAAAAATACAAAAGAGGCGAGGGCAGCTTCCATTGCGGAACCCTTTAAGTCGTCAGGATTTATTCCTAATTCTTCCTTTACAAGAATTTGATGCGCATGATCTTTATTTGTCATGATTTCCTTTGCCATGGACATCGCTTGTTCCTCTGGAATTCCTTTGGAAATATAAATTAAAGCCAATTCCTTTTCTTCTCCTTCTGGATTGTGCTCCAATTCTTCCATTTCTAGCTCCATTTGGTTTTCGAATAATTCTTGTGAGCTTTTGACGGAAATCCATTCGCCTAACGCCATGGACAATGCTCCAGCAAGCAAGCCTGCGATTCCGGTTAACAATACTTCTTGCTGTCCGCTTGATGCACCAGCTATTCCCATCACTAAACTAAAGTTGGAAACCAAACCATCGTTACCGCCAAGAACTGCAGCACGAAGTGCATTTCCACCAACGGAACGGTGTCTCTTTTCGAAGCGTGCTAGGTTTGTTCCAGAAACGTTTTTATTGTGATTTAGGATGTTTTTAAGAATCGTAACGTGCGCTGTGTCTGAAATAGAAGATTCGGTATTTGTTGCTTTACGCGCATTCACCACTGCGGACGAAATGCTTTTTTCTGTATCTAACAATACGCCTAAAACATAATCGTACCCAAGTATTTTCCCAATGCGTGCTAAAGTTTTTGCTCGCCACGACGGACCAGGAAGTTGATCCAATGGTAATCCATGACTATGTGCAAATGCTTCGGCATGACTCAGCTCAATCGCACTCATTTGAACGAATACTTTTGCGACATTTTCATCTTCCTCATGCTCTGCAAGAAGTGCGTAAAGAAAACTTGCGTCAATTTCTGTTTGAATGCTTTTTAAGTTAATCATCAATGTTTGATTTCGAATAAAATATAGATGAATGTACGTAATTTTCTCGTAAAAGTCCTTATTCGATTGGACCTTGTTTAAAAATGAGGTTACTTGCACGTTTGTACGGAAGGAAATACTTTAAATCCACCGATAAATACGATCCATTCACATTTCCACTTACCACTTGTGATTCGTTGACATAACGGTGTTTTGCAACTAAAAGAAAAACTGGAGCCATGGCCACACGAGCAGATCCACCTAGGTAAAATACGCCACTTTTCTTTGTGCGGTATTCAAATCCAACACTTGAGATTAAATCAAAGGAGATCTTTTTATGAATATCGACAACACCTTGATGAAAAAACTCATGTTTCCCCTGTGGATTGGTGATGATTCCAACACTAGAAGGTTTGTTTTGCAAAGCTATTCCAAGTGATGCGTTGGCAAATAGCACCTTCGTTAATTTTACATTGATCAGCGCTGAAACAGGAATGTCATATTGAATGAAATTCATGGTTCCAAATGCTGTAATTGCAGAATCCGTTTCAGACATCGTAATTCCAAAATGACGTTGAACGTAATTTAGTCCGGTTTCGATTGAAATTAACTCACTTATCCCCAGTCGAACGACGCCACCGAAGGTATAGCCAACTTGCTGTTCAATTGTTGTTGTGAAGTAATCCTTTGTCAATGTCAAGGCATTCGGTCCAATGGCATTTGAAGGAATAATCATTCTTGTATGAAACCCGAAATAATTAGGCACACCAAACTTGTTTTCTTTTTGAGAAAAGGAAAAGAAGGAGACAAGCACAAATAAGAGTAAGATATATCGCATGTGGACAGAACGTAAAAATACGAATTGTTGTGTAGTTTGAGTTGGTTTTATTCAGCGATCCAAGTTGTATTGTATTCAATAGGACGTCGATGTGCTTTTGGCCATTCGATTTCTGGATAACCCACATAAAAGATTCCCAGGCACTTATCACGATCACTTAAACCTAAGAACGAAGTCATTTCACTCGAATAAATCAATTTTGGAGTGGCCCAAAATCCACCTAAACCATAAGCTGTACAACTCAAATGCATGTTTTGAATCGCACACGCAACCGCTTCAATTTCCTCAATTTCTGGAATTTTCTCTTCCTCTTGACGTTTCATACTCACCACAATCACCGCTGATGAAATCAATGGACGTCTTAACATCTTTGCTAATTTGGCATCGTTTTGCTGTTCTTTCGGTGTTAATTTCAAATACGTCTCACCTAAAAAGGTACTTAATTTCTGTAGTCCACCATCGGTAAACACATGAAAACGCCAAGGTTGTGTATTTCCGTGTGTTGGAGCCCATTGCGCATTCGTTAGAAGCAATTCAATTTGATCTTTTTGAACTTTTCGGGTGGAAAATTGCTCAGGATAAATCGTGCGTCTGCTTTTTATGAGTTCATTGATTTCAGATAGATTAAAGCGCATAATGGTGTTTTTTGACAAAGATAAGGGATTTCGAATAGGAGCGAGACACTCGGAAATTGTATCTTTGATAAAATCTGTTTCTGCTCATGAAAAAAGTAACTTGGATTCTATTTCTATGCTTTTCATCCGTTTTATTCGCTCAAAATACGAATCAGGTGAATGGCTATTTCACGAAAGTAAACGGGGAAGTCCTAAAGTACTTTTCACCTTTGCATGAATTTGCGGACAGTTCCCTTTTAACGCGTTGCAATGGATCTTCAATGATCACGATGCGCGCAGAATTGCCTTCAGTTAATACAGAATTCACACAGTTTCGCTTTTTAATTGGACACTCATCTGGAACGAGTTCAGCAAATCGTCATTTTCAAATTAACTTGAATGGTAAAGAATTATTTGTGTTGGAAACGAAAGCGAAACGAAGTGGACTTTTTTTCGAGGATTCATGGATTTCAAACGATGTAGGCTACGAGCTTCAATGCCTTGAATACGACATCAATAAGGATGTTTTTGGGTATTTAACCCTAAAAGTTCCAACGGAATGGGTCAAAGAGAAAGCTGAATTTTCATTCACGGGGAAAGATGAGCAAAGTCGAGATTGGCTAATGGTTTTCATGCACCGAAGCGACTGGAAATTTCAGTTGGAAGCGAGCAATTTAATTCTAAAGAATGCCTTGAGTCGTGAATTAATTGTCCGAGTTGATCATCCGTACACAGAAAAAACACAAGAAATCCGAATCAAATCAAGGTATTTTGACGTGAAGGGAACAACTACTCCTGGCTACAATTCCTTGCGTTTTCCTAGTTATCCAAAGGAATTTATCGGAACGGACAGTATCCACATATTTAGTGGAAATCAGGTTTTTCATCAATTGGTGACGGTACAAGAAACGAAAAATTATACCTTTCACATCATTCACCATTCCCATAACGATATTGGTTATTCGCACCTTCAAACGGAGGTAGAACAGATTCAAAATCGAAACATTCGTTCTGCAATTGCATGGATTCAACAGTCGGCAAATTCTCCTGAAAAACCTGTTTGGCACGTGGAATCCCTTTGGGTCGTTGAGAACTTCATGAAGGAAGCGAGTCCGAACGAAAAAGCATTGTTTATTCAATTTGTTCGAACAGGGAACATTGTTCTTTCAGTAAATTACGCAAATGTCCTAACAGGACTTTCACAAACCGAAGAGTTAAATTGGCTGGTCGAATACGCAAAACAACTAGAGAAAACCTATGGAATTCGTATTTCCAACGCGATGATTACGGACATCCCTGGAATTACTTACGATGGCTTAAACAATTACACGAGAAATCACATTCCGTATTTATCTTTGGGACCGAATTACGTAGAGAATTTACCTGATCATGGCGATCGAGTGGGAGGAGTAATCAAAGAAACGGGAGATCAAGTATTTTACTGGAAACCCAGCTTGAATTCGAACGAAAAACTGTTGGTTTGGACCGCAGGAAAAGGCTATTCGTATTTTCACAACATCCAAGACGGAGAAAAAGAAAGCAAATGGGAGTCCCGCATTTCAGCGTATGTGCATCAGCTGCAAAGCAGCAATTATCCATTTGACATGGTTCAATTGCGCTACACCAAAAACGCGGATAATGGTCCTGTTGACACGAGCTTATGTTCCTTTATCCATGACTGGAACGATCGCTATGATTCACCGAAATTAGTCATCGGAAATGTCGATTCACTTTATCAAAACTTCGAACAGCGTTATGGTGTAGAGATTCCTGTGAGAACTGGAGAAATCAGTCCGTATTGGGAAGATGGCGCGTACTCAACTGCTGTGGAAGAGATGGCGAATCGAAAATTAGCCCTGCAAACAATTTCGTTGGATGAATTTGCACAAAAGAAAAACGTGTATGCAGCTCACGAAGCTGAATTCTATCGATTGCACCGAAACATCATTTTATTTCACGAGCACACCTGGGGATCTTGGTGCAGTATTTCTGATCCAGCGCTTTTCTTCACGACGGAACAATGGCGCATTAAGAAGTCTTTCTTGGATTCAGCGGAACAACAATACACACGTTTGAGTAAGAAATTGGGGTATGAATATCCAGAGTCAACGAATGTTCGAAGCGTTAAAAAAAGTAAAATAAACAGTTTTGAGGTCGATTTAAGCACAGGTGGTATTTCGAAGATCCTTATTGATAAGGAAAATCTTATTTCCGAAATTGCTCCGTATGATTTCATGCAATTCATTTATGCTAAGGGCATTTCACCTATGCAGTTTTTTGGTCCAACAAACATCACAGTACTGGAAGATCGCGAGAACGAAAAAGAGAAGTACCTTCAACTAAGTTTCGACTTACTCGGTTTTAAACATGTCCAAGTCAGCTATAGCTGGAAGAAAAACACCAATCGCATTGTTGTTCATGTCGAAGCGGATAAAACCGAAGAATTCCACAAGGAATCCTTGCACATTGCTTTTCCCTTCAAGGAGTCCAACTGGAAGTTAAACTACGGAGCGGAAAACCATTCGTTGGCTTATCCAGTCGATCAACTTCCGGGATCTAATAAAGAATTTATTTGCGTAAGTAAACAAGTCGAGTTAAGCGATGAAAAGCACACCCTCATTCTTCAGGCTCCTGCATTTAGTTTGTTTGAAGTCGGTTCCATCATCCAAGAAGAAAAAGTAAATGGAGCCAAAGTTTGGACAAGAGAAAACGCCACGGTTAATCCACTGTATTTGTATGTGTTAAACAACTATTGGCACACGAATTACAAGGCTTCACAAACCGGACATTTATCCTTTGATGTGAGTTTGGAGATTGAATAAATGTATATATTTACCTAAAAATAAGCTGCATGAAAAAGATAATCCTTCAATTCGTTGTTCCTTTTATCGCAGGTTGTGCTGTGATGATGGCTTTTGGGTATACACTTCCTCAAGCTTTAATTTCCGGAATAGGCGGAATCATTGGTATTCAACTGGGATACTACGTAGAAAGACGTAGAAAAGCGAAGAAAATGAATGGGTAATAAAATCTTTGGATATTAAATTACAACTTCCCTACATTCAACCTATTGAATTTAAATATAATTGAAATCACATGAAAAAGATAATCCTTCAATTCGTCCTTCCTTTTTTAGCCGGATTTGGTGTTTTAATCGCCTTTGGTTTTCCAATTGGACAGGCACTTTTTACGGGTGTTTGCATAATGTCAGGCATGTACATTGGAAAGTACTTTGGTAAAAGTCGGTCAACGAAGAAAATAAATGAATAAAAAAAGCTAATTCTTTTACTTTTTTAAAGTGCCAACTTCGACTTGTTCAACCAAATCAATTGAACTTCGGTCGTTTCTTGAAGCCGTTCAGCAAGTTTGAAATAGCGTTCAGAAAGTGATGACAGGAAATCTTGTGCTTTGTTTCCTTCGTCGCTCAATCCTTTCATCTTGTCAATTCCCCAGAATTTCACCAAGTGATCGATGATGTTTGCGTAGTCGTGACTTGTGTACACACCAATTTTCTGAGTGATTGATGCATAATTTAGGTATTGATTTTTTTCCGTCCCAAAGTCCATAAGGGAAGCTGGCATGACGATTTTTTTCTTCATCATCTGAACGAAAGCTGCAAGTCCACCATTTGGATCGGCTTCAAATACCTTACTCATGAAAAACTTATATGCTTTCTCGTGTAAGGCTTCTTCACCTGCGATGGTATTACAAATTTTCGCTAACAATTTATCTCCTGATTTGTAGGCGATTTTCCCGGTATTAACGTGGGATATTTTTGTTGCGCGCTCTTGAAAAGATGTGTAAATTAATCCGTTATAGGGATCTGCAGCCGTTTGCAAATCGATTCCATTGTGAATCAAACGTTGAATGGTCGTTTCAATTTCACGCATGTCAACGCGTCCACTTAGGTACAAGTATTTGTTCAACAAATCACCGTGACGGTTTTCTTCTGCTGTCCAAAGGCGTGACCAACGTGCCCATGCGCCGGTACTTGCAACATTACGTTCCACATTGACACCTTCCAACAAATTGAAAAATGTTTGGTAACTCGGTAGGGCTTCTTCGGTAATCATGTTCCCAATCAATGAAACCATAACGGTATCTGGAACTTGAGCAATGCTTTCTTGAAGTACACGCACTTGATCCATAAAATCAGCATCTGCAGCATTTGGAATGAAATCCGTTGGTTGCCAACATTCCTCAGGAAGATTCATTTTATCGGCAATAAAGGCATGGACATCAGATTCAATTGATTTTAGTACCTCTATTTTATGTTCGAATGCCATGCGAGAAAGTGATTTGTAATTTTTGTGCAAAAATAAGCTTAATTCTAGAACTTTTATGGGATTTCATCATCTAAATACCTATTTCTCTGATAAGACTCATTTTAACACCTAAGCACCACCTTTTCTATTTGTTCACGTTCTTTGGGAATAGTCAATTAGTTGAAATATTAAAAATGAATTCAACAAACATTTGATATCCAAAATTCATTATTCACCGTCTTTCAAAGCTCTTTCTAATTGCTTGATTAGAACTTCTCGATTCATTGGGTATTTCGTTTCTGAGAGTTCAAAAGTTCCATCTTTCTTAATAATGACATACGTTGGATAACTGCTTCTTTCTACTTTTGTCATAATATCTTTTGTCAACTCAGTCGAGGCTAAAATATGTGAGCCTGTTAGATTGTAGTAAGCTATTAATTCTTTCCATTTATCAACTTGATCCGAATCAAAATTAGCGATGTACAGAAATTTCACCTCTCTGTCCTTAAAATGACTCTTAATGGAATCCGAATTTAAAGCGATTTCAGATCTACAAGGTCCGCACCAGGTTCCCCACATATCTAATAAGACTGTTTGTCCCTCAAAAATATGCAATACTTCCTCAAATGTTTTGAATTTCTCGGGATTTTCAATCAAAATCATCTTGTCCGTCAATGTTCGCTTCTCCTTTTCTCTCATCAAGGAAATCGTAGGCTCAAGAAACCTTATGAATTCGCTATTTGGAAATTTGGTTTTGAAGTTCTCAAAAATCTCTGGTAAATCGTCTTCTTTATCCGTGATTGCATTCTTGAATAGATAAGCATATAAAAATTCAGCATTGTGTCCACTGTACTGTGTATTGATTATTTTTTCTACCAACTTATTTTCTGAATCTAGCTTATTCAGTTTTACCGATTCTTCTTGACTTTCGGTGTTGTAGTATTTTAATAAAAGCTCTGGATGATCCCAAATTCGCTCTTTAACGCGCATCAGATAATTTGATAAGAAATAGTTATAATCAGGGATAACAAATAGGGTGTCATTCGTAAAATTGGTGGTTTTTATCAAAGAATCTTCTAAAACTTGCCATTTCTCTTCATTTCTCAAAAACACCTTTCTCGAAAATCGAAACCTAAGTCCTCCTTTGAAACCAATGAAAGTCCAAGTTGTATAGTTCTGAACATAAAGAGAACAAATCGTGGTAAATTCTTTACTTGGGTGGTATTTATCTTGGTAGGAATTTAATAACTGTTGATTTTCGGAACTCCGTTTATGTATCGCTTCCAATACGCTGTCAGGCAAGGAGTCTTTTCTGAAAGCGTCCAAATTAATTTCTGAGTTCAGGATGCTTTGTATCGCTGGTTGATTGTTTTCACTTCCCTTACCCGAAATTAAAAAGGAGTTCTCAGGAAGTTTAGCGTCAAATGAAAAGTTCAAACTGTCTCCCGGACTTACATAAAACAGATAACTTACGTGAATTTCTCTTAACGTGTCATCATAATAAGCGGTGATGAAGGTTGGTTTTTCAAAATGCCCTTTCCAAATAGCTTTTCCATTTCTAAGTGGGATTTTAAACGTTCTTTCCTTATCAAATAAAACATCAACACTTGAATAGTCACCTCTGATCATTTCTATTTCTTCAACACTTGAATTTTTAATATCAAAACAGATGGTCACATCCTGCGCATGAATAAAGAAGGGAGAAATGAATAGGAGTATGGATACTAGCGATTTCAATAATTTATGTTTATTGATTTAATTTTGAAATATCCAATTTACAAAAGAATACAGGATTTTTTACCATCGTCCTTTTGAAAAGATTTCATGGAGATTAATCAATCAAAGTATTTATTTACTCCACATTAAATACTTTCTCGGTAGTTCCATCCGAATAAATATAAATCAACATTGTATTGGATTGATCCTTTACTTCCCTTCCCATTGTGTCTACAATCCGAATTAGTTTCTTTTCTGGTTTCGATAGTTCGTTCATTCCGACACCAGTACTACAGGTTGTAATATCCGTTGAAACACAAATGTCATCACAAAAATAATACGCACCGCTTATACAACCTGATTCAGTCACCACGGTTGTTAAGGCTTCATTAAAAAAGTTGCCAATAATTATGTACTCATACGCTTCCGTTGGAACGATCGAATCCATCAATAAAACCCAATTTATTTTATCCGTTATTACATTAGTAAAAAGAACTTGGGGTACATAACCTAGTGGACCGCCAATCGTTGGTGTTGTCGTTGTAGTGGAAAAACCAACACCTATGTTATTTGTCATAAACCCCGCTTTATCAGCCAAGGACACATATAATTTCACATAATACATAGTGCCTGGAACCATTGGTGTTGATAATTGAACTTGTAAGTATTCTCGCTGTGGAATGGAAGGAGTATGTGTGTAAAATCCCACAAAATTATTTCCTGAATGTGGTACTTGATTGCCAGGTGAACATCCTGGACCTGTGTATACACTAGTGGGCTGATTATTCCAACAGTCCTGAGAAATCAGGGTGGAATGAATATCTGGAGTTCCGAAAGTTGGACTATTCCAGTTAACAAGAGAATTATCAAATTCAGTATTTGAGTTGCTATATCCACATGGAACTGTTTCTGTTAATTCAAACCCGCCATTTGGAACTAGGTTTTGAGCGAACGAAAATAGGATATTGAAAGAAGCTGAAATTAAAAGTAGTTTTTTCATGTGTTATGTCGTTAAGTGATCAGATGACAGTTGATTTTAAATTGATTGTAAGTTATTTCAACGCACCGAAATTCGAAATAGGCTATGGTGGCAAATTTATTAAAAAAAATCTAATCTCTTACAAATGAAATAATTGAACTTCCAAACGTGTTTTCTTTTTGGGTCGAAAATCTAAGTACAACCCAAAATTTCCGCGCAATTTGAGGGTATTTTTGTTTTTTATAAGCTTATCAAAATAAATTTTGAGCGAAGGTTCAGGATTACGCTGGCGCGTATTCCTAAAGGGAGGAGTTTATAACGGTCAAAATCAATTAAATTCGTTCGCTCTTTGCTCTCGTTTTCCGCTCTATCGAACGTTGTCGCGTGTTTCTAGAATTTATAATAAGGGGGGACGAGAAATTTATCTTTAGAAAAGATTTGCGAAAACTAGAAATTCTACCTAAACTCTATTTAATGTATGATTAACTTATTGCTGTAGTGCAATTGCTGTTTATGATACATCTTTAATATGTAAGTCCCTTTTGGTAAATCAAGACTTAATTCTTGGAGCTCTTGATTGGTTTGTGTACTTAGGATCAATTCACCTATTATATTGTATATTTCAATTTCATTCTGATCAAACGGCGCGACAATCGTAATGAAGTCTGCCGCCGGATTAGGATAGATTAAATAGCCATTTTTCGATAATTCAGGTACATCTGCATGGTTAAGGTAATATTCGCAGTCGTTGTTCAAAGGGTTCACCTCAAGGCTGTCGTCTTGAAAACAACGAAATTTGTAATTGATGTAATCGATAAGAAGTGAGGTGTCGCATGATGTATGAATTATACCATCCAGATTGACTACGAACCCATCCATTGGAAAAATCCAAGCGTTAGCCTTGTATGAACTTGAGTAATTCCCATATCGAGCATTTATATTTCCATCTAAACGAGTAAAACTTGAAATATCAGATTGTACTTCAATAGTAGCGTAGTCATTCGAACCAATTGTCATGGTTCCATTACTGATCACGGTCGTTTTAGAAATCGAATCACAATATATAATGTTTGAATCATTAGCGGCAACTGCATATTCTTCACCAGAAGCTTTCGTAAAGTCATAAAGGGTTTCAAATTGATTATTGCGCCAATAAAAAACCTTGTCATTTGTATTCCATGTGTAATTGGTGTCCAGTGTTGTTATACTTAACAAGTGAATGATGCCATTTATATCACTTGTAAATCTAAATCGATTAGAAACAAAAACCTTACTATCATGGCCAGCTAGCAATGAGTCGCCGACGTGCTCAGTTTTAACAAAACCGAATTGCCCATTAAAACTATCGAAATCATAATGCCAAACGGCATTATTTTGAACCCAGATTGGTGATTGAGCGATTAACCTGCTTTGAAACAAAAACATGCAAACTAAAAAAGTCGTATAGAAATGTAATTTTTTATGCATAATTATTTGATTAGAAGGAGTTTTATTAATACTAAAATTAGTAATAATAAATTAAGAAATCAAACTCCTTTACCGATCAAATTCTAAAGTAACTTTTTTCAAGATGGCCTTTTAAGTAGATTTGGAGGCAAATCCAAACTCAATAAAAGCTTTGTAAATAATGCCGAAATTCGTTTTATGCGCTTTTCAAAATAAATTTTGAACAAAGGTTCAAGATTACGCTGACGCGTATTCCTTGGAGGGAGTTCATTTCAAACTAAAATCGATCACTTAAAGTCGCTCGCTCTTTACTCTCGCTCTAAGCTCTGTTATAGGTTCAGGATGACCCTGGCGCGTATTCCTAGTGGGGGAGTTCATAACAAGCATAAACCCAAAATTTACTGCGCAATTTGAGGGTATTTTTGTTTTTTTCGCTTGTCAACATGAATGTTGACCGCTTTAAAAACAAAAAACCCAACACTTTCGTGCTGGGTTTTTGCTTGTGACCCCAAAGGTCGAAAAATCAAACTTTTATAAGGAATTAAACACGCTAATTGATTGGGAGTTTAACAACCAAAAAACGAAAGAAACTAAAATAAAAAGTAAATGATAATAAATCTTCTAATAGATTTGTTGAATCAGTTTCTTGAAGCAAATCGACACATTAACTTCATTAGGGATTGGCCGATAAGCATAGGCGGAAAGTTCCGTTTGATAGGTGATTTTTAATTGAGCCCAAAGATTATCAAAATCATTTACCAATGGTGAATCTACAATTTGCTTGAACTGCCATCCAGATGGTTCATCGAATATTTGACGGTCATGCTCCACTATTTCTTCGAATCGTTGTTTAAAAGATTTGGAACTAACAAATAAAGCACATTCCGTATTACTCATCAAGTAATAAAGATCATAAAAATGTCTGATTTTTTGAGATACACTTTCTATTGGATTTGAATTAAATGAAAACCGAATTAATGAAACTAATTTCTCCAATAAGGTTTGTTCCATACTTAATACATTCACCTCAAATGGATTCAAATCGTATTGATTTATATACGTTTCATATCCATTCTGCACCAAAAAGTCATAAACCATACTTTTTATAGATAAACGTTTATAAGGAAATGGATTAGCAAACGAATTGATTTCTACAATCAAGTTATTGCCAGAATTAATCTTACTTATTGATGGATATTCAAAAACAGATTTTCGAAATTGTGATCCTTTGCTTGTAATTCCCTTGGTTTTTATTTCATTCAATCCGTGCGTAATTTCTTTTTCAAGGCTTCTAATAATTGTTTTTATTTTATTTCCAGATGAATTTCCATCATCAATGATTGCTAAATCAACATCCTCAGAAAATCTTTCAATTAAGTCATACCCCTTGGAAAGTGATGTTCCGCCTTTAAAAACAGAAATATCGCTGAATTTGCTCCTTGAAAGTTCGCACAATACCTGGGTTATCCAATAGTCTTTTTCAACAAACTCAAGTTTGATGTTTAAATGTTGTGACGCTGCTCTTATCGTATCTGAAAATAATTTTGGGTCTTGGTGCAGTTTCATACGATGTTCCATTTTTCTGCAGTGGACAATACGGAGAAAGCACCTGCTAGTTTATATTTTGTAATAGGGTTTAATGTGTTAAATAGCGTTTCTGTTTTCGTTGATTTTAATTCATCTAACATTGCACCTAACAGCGCTCGAGTGGCAGGAGGATATTTATTTGCCAAACGCATGATTAACAAAAGATCCTTTTCTTTCAATTGTCTCAAAATGGCAATAAAACGAATACAAGAATTTGTTATGGTTGTATCCGGTATCTTTTTAATATAGCGAATAGCATCCAAAATTTGCAACAATGGAACATTGTCTTTGGTGATATTGTTTTTCTGTTTTATAAAATCAATAGTATAGCAATCTCTTTTAAAACTGGGCCGAATCTCATTTTTCCCAATTTGTATTGTGTTACTCACTTGTGTTGTTAATCCCAATTGATTGTAAATGCTATAACCTGTAAGGTATCCATTGATTTTCCCTTTCTCTTCCAACAAATCTTTTACAACTTGTTTTTGATTCGGAAGCAAATCTCCAAAGGGTGTAGTTTCTGGTTTGTAGTATTTACCCTTTGAAAGTTTGGCTATTTTCCCGGATATAACCATTCGATTAAGGGCTTTTATTAGCGCTTGTTTCTGACTCACCTCACTATTAAAGTCAGCATAGGTGAAAACAAACCCTTTTGGGAACCTATCAATTATATATGCTATGTAATCAGTTGTTTTCAATCTATTTTATTAAATACAAATATAGACAAAATGTCCAGTTTTTTACATAATAAACTGGACATTTATTTATATTATAAAAACTGAATTGTTCAAACTTTTGGATCAGGTAAAGAACTTAAGCCAGTAAAGGGAATTAGAAGAATAAAACCAATATTAATCCGCTTGGGGTGTGAGCAATAAAAAAGCCCCAAACCTATATGGAATGGGGCTTTTAGCTTAACTTGTGACCTTGTCAGGATTCAAACCTGAAACCTTCTGAGCCGTAATCAGATGCGCTATTCAGTTGCGCCACAAGGCCGTTTCTTGAGTGCAAAGATATACAATTTTCAATAAACGTTGAGTTTTTTCTGAAAAAAATGACGTGAAAAAGAATAAATAAGATGTAAATGCTTGATTTTTTGTATATTTCACAGAAGTGGATTTTTGAACTAAACCATAACTTGTTTGTTCTATTCTAAAAGAAAACACATGAAAAAAATGACATATATCCTAATCGGTTTTGTTGGCATTGTTCTATTATTCTTAGTCTTTATGTCCTTCCGTTACTCCAACATTGAAATGCCGAAATACACTGTTATAAAGTCCTACGAAAAGAATATTGAACTTCGACAGTATCCGAATATGATCGTGGCTAAAACGAGCGTCAAGGACAAGTCATTTGACAATTCGGGCAGTGATGGATTCCGCAGCATCGCCGGATACATCTTCGGTGGAAATGAGAAAGCGGAAAAAATCGCTATGACTTCACCTGTTGTCATGGAGTTAGGTGACTCCGCAACGATGTACTTTGTGATGCCAAGTCAATACAAAAAAGATGAATTACCAAATCCTTCAAACAAAAACGTAACGATTCAAGAAGAGGTTTCTAAAGTGTTGCTTGTTGTTCGCTACGGAGGTTATTCGAATGATGAACGCATTGAAAGTCACTCCGAAGTATTGCGTCAAATCATTCAAAAACATCACTTAAAAGCAACAGGTTCATTTATGTACATGGGGTACAATGCTCCATGGGATATCATCAACCGTCGAAATGAAGTAGCGGTCGAGATCATTCCCTGATTTCCAAGTAGGTTTTATGCTAACTTCTGATTGATTATTGCTAATTTTCCTCGTGAAGAAGCAGTATTTTCGTGGAGCAAAAGCTATAAAACATGTACCCATACAAACTTAATTCCCTAGAGGAATACCAACGTGCTTATCAAAAAAGTGTTCAACAACCTGAAGAATTTTGGGCTGAAATCGCTGAGAACTTTCTTTGGAAAAAGAAGTGGGACAAAGTCTTGGATTGGAATTTTACAGAACCTTCCATCCAATGGTTTAAAGGTGGAACGCTGAATATCACCGAAAATTGCCTGGATCGTCATTTAGCAGATAAAGGTGATCAAGCCGCTTTGATTTGGGAATCAAATAATCCAAACGAATCTTCTGTCACCTACACCTACAAAGAATTGCATGCAAAAGTGATGCAGTTTGCTCATGTCCTTCAAAATAATGGCGTTCAAAAAGGAGATCGCGTGTGTATTTACATGGGGATGATTCCGGAATTGACTATCGCTACACTGGCCTGTGCGCGAATTGGTGCAATTCACTCCATTATTTTTGGGGGATTCTCCGCTCAAGCAATTGCTGATCGATTGGATGATGCACAAGCTCGTTTTATTATTACCTGTGATGGCGCGTTTCGAGGCGCAAAGGACATTCCTTTGAAATCAGTGATCGATGATGCGTTAGTTGGGAATAAAACCATTGAGCGCGTTATTGTATGTGAGCGCACACGCGTACCTGTTTCCATGTTGAAAGGACGCGATGTTTGGTGGACGGATGAAATTCAAAAAGTGGAGCAAGCCGGAAATCCATTTTTTCCAGCGGTTGAAATGGATGCAGAGGATATTCTCTTCATACTTTATACTTCCGGATCAACAGGAAAACCAAAAGGTGTCGTTCATACAACGGCGGGATATATGATTTGGACGAATTACACGTTTGTCAACGTTTTTCAATATCAACCGGGACAAATTCATTTCTGTACCGCAGATATCGGATGGATTACCGGACATAGTTACATCATTTACGGTCCATTAAGTGCTGGAGCAACATCCCTCATGTTTGAAGGAATTCCAACGTATCCAGATGCGGGAAGATTCTGGGATATCGTCGATAAATTTAAAGTCGATATTCTGTACACAGCGCCAACAGCGATCCGTAGCTTAATGGGATTTGGATTAGAACACGTAGTTGACAAAGACTTAAGTTCCTTAAAAGTCCTTGGATCAGTAGGAGAGCCGATCAACGAAGAAGCTTGGCATTGGTACAATCAACACATTGGTAAAAATAATTGTCCGATTGTCGATACCTGGTGGCAAACGGAAACTGCTGGAGTGCTCATCTCAAACTTAGCTGGAGTTACACCAAGTAAACCTTCTTATGCAACTTTGCCATTGCCAGGCGTTCAACCATGTTTGGTGGATGATGCCGGAAAGGAAATTGAAGGTAATGGTGTCAATGGAAATCTGTGCATCAAATTTCCATGGCCGGGAATTATTCGAACAACATACAATGATCACGAGCGTTGTCGTCAAACGTATTTCTCTGTTTATGAGAATTACTATTTCACAGGAGATGGGTGTTTGCGTGACGAAGATGGCATGTACCGCATTACAGGTCGCGTTGATGACGTATTGAATGTAAGTGGACATCGAATCGGAACAGCGGAAGTGGAAAATGCCATCAACATGCATACGGGAGTCATTGAAAGCGCCGTGGTAGGTTATCCGCACGACATCAAAGGACAAGGAATCTATGCATACGTGATCATTGAGAATCAACATGGAGATGCTGCATTAACGAAACAGGACATCCTTCAAACGGTTTCCAGAGTCATTGGAGCGATTGCCAAGCCGGATAAAATCCAATTTGTTTCTGGATTACCAAAAACACGAAGTGGAAAAATCATGCGTCGCATTTTACGAAAAATTGCAGAAGGAGATACATCTAACCTAGGAGATACGAGCACTTTACTTGATCCATCCATTGTTGATGAAATCAAATCTGGTGCATTTTAGTTTTTCAGAATGATATATTAATACGGAGCCAAACTCACGGTGCTTTCCGAATTACCACAACCCATTATTAGGGCTTTCGCCCTTGCGCGTCTTTATTCCAGTTTGTTTACAATCTCTTCCTGTTACATCGGTAATTGATAAATAATCAGCAACTGTTTAACGAATAGGACTTTGATTAAAACAGTTCATTTAACAAACATATTGCTTTAGAGTAAAATAAAATAAGTTCAAAAAAATCACGTTAACCCATTCCATGGAATTTTTTTTGAAAAAAATGACAGTAAATTTGTTGAAATGTAAACTAAATAGTTAACTTTGGAGAAGATAAGAGAATTTAGATTTTATAAAGAGCGTTTTTTAAGCTTTTACTTTGAGCAATCACCAAAGGTTCAAACCAAAATCGATTACGTCTTAGATTACATACGTTTCGAACGAGAAGTACCAAAGAAATTCTTCAAGAAACTCGTTTCAAGTAACGGAATCTATGAGGTTCGTGTGTTAACTTCAGAAAAGAGTATTCGCATTCTTTGTTTCAAAGAAAAAGAAGAATTGATTGTCCTCACGAATTGCTTTGTGAAGAAGTCTCAAAAAACGCCAATAAAAGAAATTCGTTTAGCAGAAAAATTGAAAAAAGACTACAGCCATGGAAAAGATTAGCACATTCGAAGAATTATTACAAGCCAAATATGGCTCTAGAGGCAGTGAAAAACGCGATCAATTCGATCGTGAGTCCATTGCATTTCGCTTAGGCGAACAACTCAAAGCTGCGCGAAAAGAAGCAAAGCTTTCACAAGAACAACTAGCCGAAAGAACCGGCACAAAGAAAAGCTATATTTCGCGTATTGAGCGCGGAATGAGCGACATTCAATTTTCTACTTTTTTCAAATTGGTAGAAATCGGGTTGCAACGTCGTTTGTTAGTTGAAATTGTCTAATTTAAAAACGCGTCTAAGGCTGTAGAAGGCTTGCCATTGTTTTGCCAGCAATTCAATTGGTAATTACTCCATGATTTTGCTCCTTCCGGTTCCCAGTAGATCACTCCAAGTCCACGTTGACCTGGAATTCCACGCACGATTGAAATGACTTGAGTCAACATATCTTGGGTGTTTTGAACCAACGTATAATCACCACCAACTTCCACCACCATGACATCTTTGTTGTAGCGCGTGACCATATCATTCAAGTTGGTTTCTAAATCGTTAATCGTTGCGGTGTAGTCTGATCCAAGCCAATATGGATAGTACGAAGCTCCGATAACGTCGAATTTCATTCCATTTGCAACAGCCAAATCAAAGAACCAGCGAAAACGCGCGTTGTCATTTCCTTTATCGATGTGCACGATGACTTTTATGTTTGCATCAATGTCTTTTGTTGCGTCGTACCCTTTGTTCACAAGTGCGGACAATTGCGCGAAATTCGTGTATGATCCTTCCGGCCAAAGCATTCCCCCAGGAATTTCGTTTCCAATCTGCACCCATTCAGGAGTTACACCAGCGGATTTAAGCGCATTTAACACATCATGCGTGTGTTGGTAAACTGAATCCTTTAACGCAGCAAACGTACAATTTGCCCAAGCAGCTGGTTTTGTTTGATTCGCTGGATCCGCCCAGGTATCAGAATAGTGAAAATCAATCATGACTTTCATTCCTACATTCTTTGCCCGAACGGCCATGTCAACTGTTTCTTCTTTGGAACAGTGTCCATTTTGTGGACTATTCGACGGATTCACAAATACACGTAAACGAACCGTGTTCATTCCTCTGTTTTTCAAGATTTCCAAACAATCTGTTTCAGTTCCGTCGGACTCAAAGAACTTGAATCCAGTCGCTTCCATTTGAGGTAACCAACTAACATCACCACCTTTGGCCAAATAATCAGTCGCCACAGGTGGAGTAGGTGGTTTTGGTTTGTTTTTATCCTTACAGGATGCTGAAATTCCAACAACGGAAAGCAGCAAAATAAGCAGTAATTGTTTATACATGGCCTTGATTTACAAAGTGAAAGATCGTATTATTTTCGTAGACTTCGTCTTTTCGAAGAATGCTTGATGGAAAATGTTTGTGATTAGGCGCATCTGGGAAGTTTTGCATTTCAAAGCAAACACCGCTCGTCGCATGATAGGAAATACCTTCTTTTCCTTTTAAGTTTTCTGGTAATCCACAACCGATAAATAGATGCGCAGCAGGTTGATTAGACTTAACCAACATTTTCCATCCGTTTGTTGGATGCGATAAAGATGCCTGTATTTCCGATTGATCAGAAATAATGAATGTATGGTCCAAGTCTGAACGCAATTGAGTAGTCAATTCATCCAGCATAGGTGTTTTGCTCCATTGCTCGAAATTTCCCGAAGGAATATTTTCCAAGTTCTTTTCTAAGTAATGTGTGGAATTCAAATGAATGGATTGATCGTTAACAGAACCAGCGTGTCCACCTAAATTCCAATAATGATGTTGTGTCAAATTGATAATCGTATCTTCTGTTGAAAACGCACGCATAGAAATCTTGATCTCATTATCATCCGACAAAGAGTAGGATACTTGTACCGTTAATTCTCCCGGATAGTTTTCTGTTCCAGCAGGACAAACATACGTGAAGGTTAATTCATTGGGTAAGGATTGATTTTTTACATCCCAAAAAACGCGACTCAAAGAATTTTTTCCTCCGTGTAAATGATGTGATCCATTATTTGGAGATAATTGAATTTCCTTGTCACCCATTTTAACTAGTCCATTTTGAATGCGTCCAGCGTAACGTCCAATAATGCAACCAAAATATGGCGGATTAACCATTTGCATGGAATTTACATAATCGTTTAATTGCTCAAATCCTAGGACTACATCCAGTTGTTCATCACCTGGAAGAATACAAGATTGTAGTGTTGCACCATAGGAAAGAAACTCCAATTTCATTCCATTTTTATTGGAAATATTAAAGGATATTTTTTTTTGACTAATCATGAAAAAGTGACAATCTTTCGAAGTTTTTTATTTTCGATAAATGTACTCAATTACAAAAATGCAGAATAGAAATAAAATGAAAAAAACCTATTTTTTCGAAGTGTTCGTTGCGCGAAAGGACGCAAACACAAAGTTTTGAGTCGTACCAAAGGGTGTTTGATGGTCTTCTCGTTTGTTTTCGATGTGATCAAATCCTTCGGCTTCAAATAAATTTCCCAAACTTGCTTCGTCGTACTGGGTAATTTCTAATCCACTGCATTTTAGAGGTCCATCAGTGGAAAAGGTTCCTATGACTAGATTATTCGCATGATTCGCTACCAAACTTGCATACCGACGAATATCTGATGGAGCTGTCAAAAAGTGAAAAGCAGCACGATCATGCCATAAATCGTAAGTTTTATCAGGTTGAAATTCGTTGATGTCAGAGACAATCCAATGAACCAAAGTAGCACGTTCGCCCAAGCGTAATTTCGCACGTTCAATGGCGCGCGCAGAGATATCCAATACACTGATATTTGTATATCCAAGGTCGAGTAGGTGATCGACTAATAAACTGTCACCACCGCCAATATCAATAATGGATGCGGACTTTTCAAAAGAAAAAGACGAAACAAAATCTAACGAAATCCCAGGTATTTCCTGTGTCCAAGATACTTCTTGAGGACTTTTGGTTTCATAAACCGTTTCCCAATGTGCTTTCAAATTGTTTTCCATGGTACAAAGATGAACGTAATTCTAGATTAGTAACGTAACCTAGGTTTCACTGAGTAGAATTATTTACAAATCCAATTCCAAAAACGCTTGTGGATCTTTGGTAAAAATATCCCCATGATTGGTACTAAAATCAATGTAAAAACAAGCGTTTTAACTAGTTGGTGCTGTTCTTTTACGAGTGGAAAAACGAGGGCAAACATGACGTTTATCAATGGATAAACAAATAACCATGACACCAACATGATTTTCCATTTTTTGGGTTTTTGATCTAAAATCATTTTACTTAATCAATTAATGCTTGTTTAAAATCACTTATTAGATCCAGCGGATCTTCTACACCAATACTCACACGAATCATTTTCTCTGTGATATTCATGAGTTTTTTTCCTTCTTCAGGAATGTCCACATGCGTCATTGTTGCGGGATGCTCAGCCAAACTTTCTGTAGACCCTAAACTCACCGCCAATTTGATTAATTTTAATCGATTCAATATTTCAAAAGCCTCTTTTTCTCCGCCTTTAACATCAAAACTGATCATAGCGCCTGGACCTAAACATTGCTTTTTGAATATTTCTCGAGTACGAGGCGACAATTCATCCTCCAATCCTAGGTAATAAACCTTTTCAATTTTCGGATGATTCTTTAAGTAATCTGCAACGATTCGTGCATTCGACTGTTGACGATCCATACGAATGTGCAAGGTCTCCAGGCTTCGCAGTAACATCCAAGCCGTATGTGGAGAAATCATATTCCCAAGAAATGTTCTTAATGTCTTTACACGTGTAATCACATCCGAATTTCCCAATACAGCTCCAGCTATTAAATCGGAATGTCCACCTAAATATTTTGTAGCAGAATACATGACGATATCCGCTCCTAATTCTAGAGGTTTTTGCCAAATTGGACCTAAATAGGTGTTGTCTACTGCCACGTATACTTTGTTGGACTCCGTAGAAAATTGTTTCGCTAAATCGATTGCTTCCGAAATATCAAATAGATCATTCGTAGGATTCGCCGGGGTTTCAATGTAAATCATTGCCAACTCCTTTCCTTTTCCACTTGATTGAATTTTTTGAAGAATGACATCCCTTGAATCTTTTACTCCGAATTCAACACTATCAATTCCGAATTTTGTTAGTACATGATGAATGAAATGGTGGGTTCCGCCATAAACAGGTGCACTATATAACAATAATGACCCAGGTTTTAAAAACTCCAATAGCACGGTTGAAATCGCACTCATTCCTGATTCAAAAACAGCGGCACCATCGGCCTTGTCCCAAAGTGATAAACGATCTTCTAAAATCTCTAAGTTTGGATTATTAATCCTACTGTAAATCAATCCTAATTCTTCATTTGGTCTTGATTGACGATGTCCGTATGCAACTTCAAAAAAATCTTTTCCCTCTTCAGCTGTTTGAAATACAAATGTAGATGTTAAAAATACAGGGCATTTTACTGCTCCCTGACTGAGTTCAGGTTTGTACCCATGACTCATCATTAAACTTTCTGGTTTCATTTTGTTGTTAATTGATTCGTCAAAAGTAGCAATCTATTTGAATAATCAAACCAACTTAAAAATTACCTTATCGTTATCAATTATTCAAATTTATTTGTAAAACTTTTCGCAACTTTACCACATGCAAATATGTGTCTACTGTGCGTCAAGCGCGCAAATCCATCCTGAATATTTCAAAGCAACAGAAACGCTTGCTCATCTCTTCGCGAAAAATAATGTTCAAGTCGTTTTTGGTGGCGGATCTTCCGGACTCATGGGTCAACTAGCAGATGGCGTAATAGCCGCGGGCGGACAAATCAAAGGAATTATGCCGCAGTTTATGAATGAAGTAGAGTGGGGACATCGCGGTGTTTCCGATTTCGTTTATACTGAAACGATGCACGAGCGCAAAGCGAAGTTTTTGGAAGGAACAGACGCATTGGTCGCACTTCCTGGCGGACCAGGAACCTTCGAGGAGTTGTTTGAAGCAATCACTTTGAAAAAATTGGCGCAATTCACAAAACCAATTATTATCCTCAACACACGAAATTACTTTGATGCATTTCAACTGATGATGCAACAAGCGGTAGCAGAGAAATTCATGTCCGATGACCTTGGAGAATTGTACCAAATCGTTCAAACTCCAGAGGAAGTATTACCAGCGATAGAAAAAACACGCGCTTGGACAAAGTCCATTCACGACGCGGCGAAACTTCGTTAGAAATTACTTGATTTCAAGCGTTGTAAAGATTGGAAAGTGATCCGATGGGTAACTCACGCCATATAGCTCAAAAATCGTTTCAAAGGATTGTACAATTAAATGTTCATTAGTAAAAATGTAATCAATCCGTTTGGAGGCTGGCGTCGTTAAATCAAAATTATTGAAGGTTCGATTCATGTTCGTTTTTACTTGTTTGGCAACGAGCAAGGCATCTTTCATTTGTGCCTGTAAAAATGAGATGGTTGGATGATCATCGTTTAAATTGAGGTCCCCGCAAAATATCACCGCTTGATTTGTTTCCTTTGTCACTTCTTTTATTTTCTGAAGAATCAACTCGGAACTTTTCATTCGTGCGGTTTCTCCAACATGATCAAAATGCGTATTAAATACCCAAAAAGTATCCTTGGATTGAATGTCTATAAATTGTGCATACGTGCAAATGCGGTTTAGTGCTGCATCCCAACCTTTCGATGGAATCTCCGGAGTAGGAGAGAGCCAAAAAGTTTCTGAATTCAGTAGACGATAACGTTCTTTCTTGTAGAAAATGGGAGAGAATTCACCTGCGTTTATTCCGTCATCACGCCCAACACCTACGGTCGCAAATCCGGCTAAATCAGACAATAATTGATCACGTTGGTGAACTAATACTTCTTGCATGCCAATGACATCAAGATCGAAGCGTTTGATTTGACTCGAAATAGCGGCATGTCGTTCTGTCCACGGACTTGCATTCGAAGTGGTGATGTCGTAGCGAATGTTGTAGGACATTAGTTTTACGGTAGATTGAGCATAGCTCATACTGAATATCCAACAAGAAAAAATGAGGGTTTTCATTAATATTCCTCTTCCATTTTAGGCACTGCCGAAGACTTTTTACCGTAGAATCCGTTAGCTGTAATGCCGTTTCCGAAACCACAGTCTATGCCTGCTTGAGTTACTTTCACCCCTTGGGCACTAAACTCAAATTTGATTGAGCAGTCATCGGACACATAATTCGCGACATTATTTGAAATGGTCAATTCATCGCTGAATTCACCCATATTATAGCTTGGTGGACCGCCCACCACAAAAAGACTTATTTTGATTGTACTCGCACTGATTTTATGCACTTTGATTATGCCTTCTCCTTTGTTTCCATGATCGTATTCATAGGTACCGGTTGGATTTAACTCGTCAGAGTTAGGATTCGAGAGACTCTCAAGAGATAGCAATAAACTAAAAAGGATAAGGATATTAAAAAAACGTTTCATCATGTTTTGTTTCTAATGATTACAGCTTAAAACTAAGTAAAATTTCCATTTTCCGCTCAAAAAAAAATCCTGACGTTGCAGTCAGGATTTTCAAAAGCATTTGAATTGAACTACTTCACATCAAAACGATCAAGGTTCATCACTTTTGTCCAAGCGGCGATGAAATCTTTCACGAATTTCTCTTTTGCATCCGAGCTCGCATAAACTTCTGCTAAGGCACGTAATTCTGAATTCGAACCAAAGATTAGGTCAGCGCGTGTTGCCATCCATTTGACATCTCCTGATGTACGATCGCGTCCAACGAAAACTTCTTTCGTATCAGAAGTTGCTTTCCATTCTGTAGACATGTCTAGTAAATTCACGAAGAAATCATTTGACAAAGTACCAGGACGGTTAGTCAAAATTCCATTTTTATCGCTATTGTAATTTGCATCCAATGTGCGCATCCCACCAACTAATACTGTCATTTCAGGAGCCGTCAAGGTTAACAATTGTGCTTTATCCACCAATAACTCTTCCGTCGTCAAGGTGTATTGCGTTTTCGTGTAATTTCTGAATCCATCCGCCATTGGCTCTAGAACAGCAAACGATTTCACGTCAGTTTGTTCTTGTGTTGCATCCATTCTTCCTGGTGTGAAAGGAACAGAAATTGGATATCCTGCTCTTTTCGCTGCTTCTTCTATTGCTGTATTTCCTGCCAAAACGATTAAGTCCGCCAAGGAGATTTTTTTGCTCGTGTTTTTCGCGTTAAAGTCTGTTTGTATTTTTCTCAAAGCTTTTAAAACACGATCCAATTGCGCTGGATTATTCACTTCCCAGTTGCGTTGTGGTTCTAATTGAATGCGTGCACCGTTTGCTCCACCTCTTTTGTCTGAACCTCTATATGTACTTGCTGAAGCCCACGCTGTTTCAACGAATTCATTTGGCGCAATTCCACTTGCAAGAATGCTCGCTTTCAATATTGTAATGTCTTGTGCATTCACGATTTCGTGATTCAATGTCGGAATCGGATCTTGCCAAATCAATGCTTCTTTCGGCGCTTCTGGACCTAAATAACGTGTATTTGGACCCATATCGCGGTGCGTTAGCTTAAACCATGCACGTGCAAATGCATCTTCAAATTGCTCTGGATGCTCCATAAAACGTTGAGATACCAAATTGTAGGCAGGATCAAAACGCATAGACAAATCCGTTGTTAACATTGTTGGAAGTTGCTTTTTGTTCGCATCAAATGCATCTGGAATGATTGCATCTGTTGTTTTTGCCACCCATTGATTTGCTCCAGCTGGACTTTTCGTTAATTCCCATTCATATCCGTAAAGGATTTTAAAGTAGGAATGTCCCCATTGCGTTGGAGTAGATGTCCAAGTCACTTCTAAACCTGAAGTAATCGCATCTTTTCCTTTACCGGATTTGTAGTCGCTTTTCCAACCGAATCCTTGTTCTTCAATGCTTGCTGCTTCTGGATTCGCTCCGGCATGAGATGCTGGACCAGCACCGTGTGTTTTCCCAAAGGTATGTCCACCGGCGATTAAAGCAACTGTTTCCTCGTCGTTCATTCCCATGCGACCGAATGTTTCACGTATATCTTTCGCTGCTAAAACTGGATCAGGATTCCCGTTAGGTCCTTCTGGATTCACGTAAATCAGTCCCATTTGAACAGCTGCTAAAGGATTCTCCAACTGACGATTTCCAGAATAGCGTTGATCATCTAACCATTTCTTTTCCGTACCCCAATACACATCTTTTTGTGGCTCCCAAACGTCTACACGTCCGGCAGAGAATCCAAAAGTCTTGAATCCCATATTTTCCAAGGCAACATTTCCCGCTAGAACCATTAAATCAGCCCAAGAAACGTTACTACCATATTTTTGTTTGATTGGCCACAATAAACGTCTCGCTTTATCGAGGTTTCCATTGTCTGGCCAGCTATTCAAGGGCGCAAAACGCTGTTGTCCTGCAGAGGACCCACCACGTCCATCACCAGTGCGATACGTTCCAGCACTGTGCCAAGCCATGCGAATAAACAAAGGACCATAATTTCCAAAGTCTGCTGGCCACCAATCTTGAGATTCCGTAAGAACTTTGTCGATGTCTTTTTTCAAGGCGTTGTAATCAACGGTCATAAACGCTTGACGGTAATTGAAATTTGGATCCATTGGATTCGACAAGTTCGATTGCTGATGCAAGATGCTTAGATCCAATTGATTCGGCCACCAATCTCGGTTGGCATTCGGCTCCGTTGAAGATTGATATTCTACAGGCGCAGCAGGAGTGGTAGTGGTTTCGGTTTTTGATTTTCCAAAGCCCATTGGACACTGTCCGCTGCTCGCTTCTGCCTGTTTCTGTCCAACTACCATCCCGGTAATGAACAGACTCATGGTCAATAGTTGTTTTTTCATATTTACGATCTTGATTTCAGTTGTCCTCAAATTTAAGGCGAAGAAACCATAGAATTCATTGATATTATTTATACATACATCAATAAAACTTATATTCTTTCAAGCATGCTTTCACTACCATGAATATGAAGTGATTATGTACTTTTGTAACATGAATGATTTAGAGTTTCACCGCGTACAAAAAATCGATTTACTTGCGCTACAAGAAATCAGTCGTCAAACCTTTTTCGATACGTTTGGAAAATTGAATACCATTGAAGACATGAATCATTACTTGGAGGTGAATTTATCCCTTGAACAATTGACTTTAGAGCTTAACAATCCATTTACATCCTTCTATTTCGCTAAGAATAGCAAAGAAATCTTGGCTTATTTAAAATTAAACGAAGCGGAGGCGCAAACGGAAAAACGTGACATTCCTTCCTTGGAAATCGAGCGAATTTACGTTTGTAAGGAATATCAAAACAGGGGAGTGGGGCAGTTTTTACTTAATCATTCTATTCAAATAACGAAGAACAAACAGCTGAATTTAATTTGGTTAGGCGTTTGGGAACACAATGTTTCTGCGATTCGATTTTATGAGCGAAATCACTTTCACTTTTTTGGAAAACATTCATTTATGCTAGGAAGTGATGAGCAAACGGATCTGCTCATGGAACTACATTTAGATTAATAATCCTTTCCTTTTTCCATCAACAAACGAAAGGCTTCTTCTGCTGTTGGAACTTGGTCTGCCTCGTAACCATACGTTCTTCCCGTTGCAATTTTGTGAAATTGTTTCATTGCTTCGAAGTGAGCACCACTTCGCATGAATTCTAACATCACTTCACGGCTTTCCCAGGATGTCACTGTGCATTGATACCCTTTGATTCGTTTGGCGCTTAAGGACAGATTTCCTTTTGCTGTCTGAGCTTGACGAAAAGAGGGAACTGCGTAACGCCAGAAGCGAAAGAAGGAAATGAAATTTTTGGGCTTAAGTCCCGTGAGTGAAATGTACATGCTCAAAGTTTACATTAATAATGGAAATAAAAACAAAAAATGTATAAATTATTTTAACCTCCAATTTATATTCCATAATTACTAATCATAAGTAATTATTAATAGTTTTATACTAGATTTGATTATACCTAAAATTAATTATCAAAAAAATGAAAAAAATCTATTTAGCCTTCCCAATTTTATTACTTTTCACTTTAACTAGTTGTAAAAATATTTATTACAGTGGTCATAGCCTTGAGCCAGGAATTACATTTAATGGGTCGTCAAATGCATCTTTAGATTTATACATTGATACGACAAACCTTCTTAAAGGATCATCAACAACAAAAGTAACATTAGGGATTTTTATAAAATCAGATCATGTTTTTAGTGATGCTTATATGATGGGAAATGAAGACTTTGTAAAAAGAGCAGCTACATACCAAGCATTAAAAAACACAAATTATGATTTAATTGTACTACCCAAATACAGAATCGAAACGAAAAAAAACCTGTTTTCTCGGAGTACATCATGTTATGTTCAAGGGTATGGAGGTCTATACGCATTGAAAAACGTGAATTATATTGACTCGAAAACAATTACAAGTGCAGGTACGAGTGTGATGAAAAACAGTCAAACATATCTTGAAACACCTAGTTATAAGAAAGTAAAAAATATCCTAATTAACTTCATGGATGAAATTGAATTATATAAATCTTTTGAAATAAAAGACGCTTTCGAATTAAAAGAAAATGATATCATTTTAACTGCTAATAACATCTATGGAGTTGTCTTAACAAATAACGGGGGAAGTATAAAATATTTATCTAATCAGTCGTCAGAAATGTATAATTTCATCTTTGAAGAACTTATTGATAATTATTCAAATTTGAAGGTGATGAAAAAATAAAGATTAATTAATTTTCAACTCTTTCTTGCGTTTTTCAATCATCGCATCGATTTCTAACACTTGATCTTGTTGAAAGGACTCATCAACGGTAAAAAGCAACTCACGTTTTTTAGAGGTTCCAAATGGATAGAAATACACGTTTTGTCCAACGTTTAACGAAATACCACTGTTTGAAAGCGGATTCAAGTTTGGATTCATGACACTTGGAATGACTAAAGGAATCGACTTTAACGAACCGTTATGAAAGGTGAAGTGGATGTTTTGGGCAAAAATTTGATTTAAAGAGTTTAAACAAATGAAAATGATCGAAAGGAAGAAGGCCTTCATAATTGTGTTTAGAAGCTTAACAACCATTCTGACTTTTTGTTTGCATTCCATCACCGCATGAGCGCTAGTCCATTTGACTAATCGTTCTTCAACAACCCCAAAAACTCAGCCGGTTTAAAATAAGGATAAAGTGGAAGGGTTTCTATTAACGTTTGAACCGCTGTTTCGTCTAGTTCCTTGAACATGATAACAGCTCCACTTCTTCCTTGGCGCAAGTACATATCATGAATGATTCCATCTGATTTCCACTGTGCCACCATCTCTTGCTCATGTTTTAAAATTGCTCCTAATTCAGAAACGTTCACACCTTCTTTTAAGGTTAAAATGACTGCTGTTATATTCATGTTTTTTTCTTCAAATGTAGTCAGATGTATTCGTTTTGAAGATAAATCGTAGCTTTGTTTAGGTATGAAAAAAGATACCTGTCAAAATGGAAGTAAAAACCAAGCAACAAGGAATTAAAGTCGTGGCGGATGTGTTAGACATCATAGGCGGAAAATGGCGTGGACCAATTCTTTCATACATCTGCGATAAGCCTCGTAGATTTAATGAATTAAAGTCGATCCTGGGAAGAATAACTTCTGCTACTTTAAGCAAGGAATTACGCTATTTAGAAGAACTTCACATGATTGAACGGGTGGAGACAAGGACAGAATCGTCCTCGACTTTCGAATACCGCATGAGTCCGCATGGAAAGTCGATTAAAACCTTGATTCAACATGTCGTGGAGTGGGGTTTGCAACACAGGAAAGTTGTTTTGGAGGAGGAGATTATTAGTTGATTGGCGCAAAAATTCACCTTATCTCCAAGTTATTTCTTGTATGAAAAGGAAAAATCAAATGATATTAGTGAAGGGTCATCAAATTGAAACATTCACTATTGGAGACCAAGACTTTATATCATTAACAGATATTGCAAGAAATAAAAACCCGGATGAACCGAAAGATGTAGTAAAAAATTGGATTAGAAATAGATCAACATTGGAATTTATTGGTCTTTGGGAGAAACTCAATAATCCTAAATTCAAAGGGGTCGAATTCGACTCCTTTCTATTTGATTCTGGTCAACATTCTTTTACACTTTCCCCTTCGAGATGGATTGATCAGACAAACGCAATTGGAATAGTTTCTAAAAAAGGTCATAACGGAGGTACATTTGCACACGTAGACATTGCCTTCGAATTTGCATCTTGGATAAGTTCAGAGTTCAAACTTTATTTAATCAAAGAATTTCAAAGATTGAAAAAAGAAGAAACGAAGTCTTCAAAAATTGAATGGAAAGTTCAGCGAATATTATCGAAAATAAATTATCAAATTCTAACGGATACAATTAAAATCAAATTAATTCCCAAAGAGTTAAATATAAATCAAATAAATTTTATTTATGCCGATGAGGCGGATTTATTGAATGTAGCATTGTTTGGGATTTCGGCAAAGGAATGGAGACTTCAAAATCCTGATTTAGCAGGAAATATAAGGGATTACAGTAGTTTAGAACAATTAGTTGTTCTGAGCAATCTTGAAAGTATCAATTCAATTTTTATCACACAAAATATATCTCAAAAAGAAAGGTTAATCAGACTTCATGATATAGCTGCTTCTCAATTAAAATCAATTCTTTTCAATCCGAATTTGAAAAAATTGCAATGAACCGATAGTTTGGTAATTCTCTTGAACCGTTTGTTTTTAATATTTTTTGATTAAATCGACATTTGCACCTATTTAAAAGGAGTATTATATTTACAACGTTCATTTTAAATCAATACACATGTCATTCCAAGCTTACCTAGACAACATCGAAGCAAAAACCGGACTGAATCCAATAGCATTTGTACAAAAAGCCGAAGAAAAGGGATTTTTTAACGAACGGTGAGTTATCTGCGGGAGTAAAAGCGACAGAAATCACCAATTGGCTAAAAGAAGAATACGAATTGGGACATGGACACGCCATGGCGCTGTTTGCTTATTTTAAAGGAAAAATAGATTGATTTTTTTAATCGTTGGTTAATGTTATTCCCAAGCGAATAACTTCTTCCAAAACAGTTATATTCAAATCAGAAAGTTGCTTGAATTTGATGCAGTAGCCGCTTACTTTCGCTTTACCGAGTTTATGTCCGAATTGTTCAGCAAGGTCTAATTTATTTCGAATGCCGATCAGGTAGATGGAAATGCCACTTGTATTCGCACTGATTCCGATTTGAAACATTTCACGAGATTTCCCCTTTGCTAATAACATGGTTTGTTGTCCATAGCCAATCGTTGGATTCGTTACCACTTTTCCTGCTTCATCTTTGCCGTCTTCCATCCAAAATTTTCCAGTGGGAAGAATGCTTCGCATAAGTTCATGCAAGGACAATAAGTCTTATTGCTTTTCAATCTCTTGCTGCAAAATGAATTGTTGAATGTGACCTTCGGTTTCCATTAGACGAAAATAAGAGAAAAAAAACGAAGTTGGATTTTCTTACAATCCATGAAATGAAAAAAATCACACAACATTGCATCCATTTTAAATTCCATTCATCTTAAAACTGAACTTTGTAAACAATATTAGGGAAAAATCCCAATTGATAGGTGCTGCGAATGGTTTTTGATTGACCATCATAGCTTTCCGAGAAAATGTTTTTATGATTGGTGACATTCTGTAAATCCAAGGAAAGGGTATGTGCTATTTTTCGATTCGCACTGTTTAGGGTGAATCCAGCTTTTAGATCAAAACGGTAATATGTTTCGTAATTTCCTGAATTAATATTCGTTGATAATACTTCGTGTCCCGTTGCGATGGAAGCTGTTAAATCAATCGGTGTGTGCGCTCTACCGCCGGCATTGGTAAATTTCACATCCAATGAAAAACGATTTCGTTTGTCTTGACCAATTTTCCATTCCTTTCCACCAAGTACATTGACCACATATTTTCCATTAAAAGATGTATTGCGTTCAACACCATCACTCGCAATATAGGTCGAATTATAAAGGGAAGAGGTAAACAAACCATAATATCCCTTGCTGAAGAACTTCTCAAGAGTGAATTCAATTCCAAAATTGGTTCCTGTCCCATTATTCACCAAGCTATCCGTTAAATCTGTTTTGAAGGTAGCCCCGGTGTTCAACATGGAATAAGCACTTGAATATGCGTTAATCGGAACGTTGAACAGTGCTTGATAGTATACTTCCGTTTTCATTCTCCAATCGTTAGTTGGCTGTAAATTGTAAGCCAAAACAAAGTGATGACTTTTGGTGAAATCCAAGTTTTTATTGTTGTAGGATACATTCCCACTCATGTCTGTTTTCTGTAAGAAATACACATTGATTGGTTGCATTTGCGCATGTAATCCGTAACCTAAATTGATGGAGCTTTTGGTATTTAAGGAATAAATCATTCCCAAGCGTGGCTCCAAGGATTTGGATCCATTCAAAAAGAAATATTGTGAATGGATTCCGGTATTGATCGTTAATTTTTCGGTCACCTGGTACTTCAAATGCGCATATGCTTGGGCTAAATTCGTCCCACTGTTGTAATCCCAAATGATTTTCTCTGGTTCAAACACTTTGTTTTTCGTTTGGTAGTAAAGATCCAAACCGATGATTTCATCCTGTATACCTAATTTAAAAAATAAGCGCGAATTGATTTTCAACTGATAACTACTGCTCAAGAAATACGTTTTCTTTGCTGTATTGTTGATTTCCCGAACAAAACTACTATCGGTCATGTGGTCCACATCGTAAGCAGTTTGTTTGCCTTCAGAATAATTGATTCCCAAGGTTGATATGATGTTTGATTTAACATTAATCTGCTTAAAATGATTGATTCCACCGAGACCAATTTTGCTAGCGAAATCCACTTTGTTGCCATTCCCATATAATGTATTCGCAGAACCACCGCCAATATTTATTGTGCTTGTAGCAAGGATTCCAAACGCGGAAAACTTCCCGAATTTCGTTGTCCCACTAGAGAATTTAAAGGATAAATCTTGGTAGGAGGGAGTGGCCGTGGTTCCAATATTGACACCCATCGCTTGGGCAATTCCTGCTAGGGAATACCGATATCCAACCAAATAGGAAGCAGAACTTTTCTTACTGAATGGACCTTCCGTTGTGAGTTCGAGTCCAGTGATGACTCCCGCTTGAAGGGTTGTTTCTCGTTTTTTCGTATTTCCGTTTCGGAGTCCAAGATCAAAGACACCTGCTGTTGCATTTCCATATTCTGCAGGAAAAGCAGACGTAAAAAAGTCCGAAGTCTTCAGTAAGTTCGTGTTTAAAGCACTCACAGAACCACCTGTTGTCCCCACAGATGCAAAGTGATTCGGATTCGTGACATTCATTCCGTCTATTCTCCAAAGAACTCCTACCGGGGAATTTCCACGAATGACAATGTCGTTTCTGCTGTCGTCTGGCGCACTGACTCCGGCGAAATTAGCTGCTAAACGAGCTGGATCGTTTCGTCCACCAGCATAGCGATTGACCTCTTCCATGGAAAAAGTACGCACACTGACACTTGCCAATTTATTATTGGCACCACTTTTATTCACGACTTTCACGCTGACATCTTTCATTAGCTGAAATTTCTCTTCCAACGAAATATCGACTATGACTTCTTTTCCTGATGTCACAATGATGTTGGGTATCGAAGTCGGTTTGTAGGCTTCCGTAGAGACTTTTAACTCATAGCGATCCGGTTTGAGTCCTTCGAAAACATAATTTCCCAATGAATCGGAATAAACGATTAATTCCAAAGTTGGAATTTGAATCATCACAGATGGAATAGGAGATTGAGTCCATTTATCGGTAACATTCCCGCGAATGACTTGCGTATTGTTTTGAGCGAATATAAGAACTGGAAAAAGTAGGATAAACAAGAAAAAACGAGTCATATCTGAAGATGAGTTTGATGAGCAAAGTTGCTCTGTTCCATCTTAGATTATAAAAGGTACGTTTTCTTGCGGGGTGAACAAAAACTCCTACGATTTAATGCATAAAAAAAAAGCCGATTATGGTTAATCGGCTTTCTGTTTAATTAGTTTAAACTTTATTTGAATGGCTTATCATTCAACCCAACACCTAATCCAAACATCCCCGCTACAATTGCCAAGTGAACATATAACACAATCTTTTGCCATGTTGGACGTTCATTCCAAGGTTGACTTGGATCAAAAGGGTCGAAAGCTAATCCAATTCCGAAGGAAGCCGCCGCTTGAATGTAATCTTTATTGAAAAGCGCTTGATAGGTTCCTAGTAGGAGGAAGCCAAGGTAGAGGTATTTGTTGAATGGAGTTTTCATGAAAATTTTAGTTGTCAGGAGAAATTATCCTTTCTACTAGATACTTTTTCTATAGTTACGGTAAAAATTACCGAAAAGAACCATGAGTAAAATCAGCGTAAGGGAATGACTTTTATCGAAATGAACGAACTCAGTAGCCAACAGAACAGCCATTGAAATTCCAACTAGCGCAAAATGTATGAATTTGCTTTGTTTTTTCACGAAATAAAGTGAAATAAAAACGATGATCGGAAGTAATAGTAAAAGTAGGGTAGTAGACATAGCAATAGGATTAGTTCATCAAATTTAATCTTTTAACTGAATGAAGGCAATTTTTCTTTGAAAATCCATTGCCTTATTTTTTAAGCTGTTCAATCGAACTCAGTTTTACTATTCTCTTAGAATCCAGATCACTAAGAACGATAAAAGGTTTGACTCCAGTTGATTTAATGTCATTTCCCGTCATGGCAAAAGCCTCTTGTTTTGAATCTGCGATAAAAATCTCCGTTTTTACTGGCAAATCATAGGACTTTACCTGATCAGGAGAAAGATCACTGACCCTTGTTTGGATTTTTCCATCGGGCGTGTAGATAATCAAGGATAAATGATAAACAACCTTGAAGACATTTAAGAAGCGAATGTTGACATTTTCTTGGGCCTGTAGGGAGAATGAAAACAATAAAAAGGTGAGGTAAAAAGTGATTTTTTTCATGAATGGAGATTTGTTGCTTCGATCTTGGAATAAATGTAAGGAAAAGGATTTAGGTTGCATCCATAACTTTTTTTTGCAACTATTTTGAGTACCTTATTTTTCTTTTTATTGTTGCAAAATTTGTTTACACTTATTTTTTAAGAAAATAACTCCATCATCCTTTTGTAGCTTAATTCTGAAATTCTATTTACCACAAGGTCTGCTTTCGACAAATCTTGATTGCCGGAATTCACATTTCTATAACCTATACATTTCATTTCCGCACTTTTGGCGGCAATTGTACCACTTTTTGAATCCTCAATTACAACGCATCTATCCGGATTCACTTTTAACAATTCCGCTGCCTTCAAAAAAACATCCGGTTCTGGCTTACTTTTTGGGACTTCTTCACCACTTATCCAGTGATGAAAATAATCGGTAATATGGATTTTTTTAATGACAGCCTCAATAAATATTTTAGGGGAGGAGGAGGCTATAGCAATGGGAACTTTAAACGATTGTAACTCTTCCAATAATTCTTTAATGCCCTCAATTGCCTTATAATTGCTTTGTTCAAGGTACGACAACTTCACTGTCATCTGCAAATCAATCAGTTCTTCAATAGTACTTTCGATGGAGAATTCCTCCTTAATTATTTGCCACATCGCTGGATTCGTATAACCTACAAATCTTTCTAAATAGCTTTTACCTTCATAAATATTCAGTTTCCGCAACACCAGTTGATCCACCTCAAAATGCAATGGCTCACTATCAATTAGAACACCATCCATATCAAAAATTACAGCTTCCATGATTTAATTCGATTTACTTTTTGAGAATCATAACGAAAAGTTGGGAGAAAACCATTTTTTCTTATCCTTCATTTGTCCAAATTTATATTTTATCCAGAAAAATTAATTGATTATAAATTAGCGTAGTTAGCACATTAACATCGCTTTCGATTGTTCCTTTCATATATTGCTCAAATACTTCAACATTATCCGGAGGATTCAAATTCAATGAATATTTCTTCTGTAGGGCAAGTGATCTTACAAATTCACGTTGTGCTCTTCCGTTACCTTCTCGAAAAGGATGTAGGTAATTCACAGTATCAAGAATATTTGCTAAAGATTTAGCTATTCCCAATTTATCTAATGTATCAACTTCTTCATATTCCTTTATTAATGAATCGATATAATTCAATGCTGAGGAAAAGGAAGTAGTTGGAAAGAATTGCTTAGCTTCTTTACTGATTTCAATGGTTCTTAATTTTCCCGCCCACTTATAAACATCTTGAAATAAAAAACGATGAATTTCAAATAAATCTTTACTTGAATGGACAGTTATCGGGAACAATACTAATTCTTGAATTCGACTTGAAACAACAACACTTTCAAAGAACATTAAATCGTTAGAATCTTGAATTCCTGGTAAATTTATTAATACTCCCGATGATGGATCAATATACGAAAACGTATTGTCTACATACTGATAACCTTCAGACATATGACTTTGTCTTAGCAATTTGAATTAATTCAATCAATGATATTTCTCCATTATAATAATCACGAATAATTTCAATTGATTTTGGGGTGGGAGAAAAACCTTCAAACATATTACTACCGATTGCATTTGCAGCTTTTTCCAAAAGTTCGATACTACAAAAAGCAACACCTTCAATAGTCAGTTTTTCTCGATCAATGCGCAGAGATTGGTACATATCAAATATTTAGAAGAGAATAAATATACAAAAAAAGACCTACAGGTTGTTTAGTTTTTGCTCCCCCTTCAGTCCGCCGCGGCGGATTGAACCTTAGACCCTTTATCTTGAAACAAAAAAGCCGATCATTTCTGATCGGCTTTCGCTCCCCCTTCAGGACTTGAACCTGAGACCCTCTGATTAACAGTCAGATGCTCTAACCAACTGAGCTAAGGAGGAATGTTGCTCTCTTGTTGAGGATGCAAATATAAATAAATTTTTATTTAATCAAAATCAGAAATGGTAAAAAAAATCACTTTTTTTTTACTCAATTTTCTAAGTGCTTAAAAATCATCTTCATCCATTGTGAAGTCATCTAAAGAAGTTTCATAAGAATCATCGTCATTATCGATTAAATCTTCTGAAAGTTCGTCTTCACGCGTTGCTGGACGTAAAATATTCGATTTTGAAACGTTCAAACGAATCTCAGAGCGAATGGAACCATCTTCGTGTTGAAACGCTTTAGAAAAAGGTGTGCCAATGATTTCAACCATTGCACCTCGTTTTAAAAAGTCAACAATACGCATGTTGGAACCTTCGCGTTTCCAAATGGTGCAGTTTACCCAAGTTGTCTTGGTTTTTACTTCACCGGTACGTTTGTCCTTCCAGTTTTTGTTGTGAGCCACCGGAAAATTAATGGCAATAATGCCACGATCCATTGTTTTCATCAATGCATCTTTTCCGATGTTTCCAATTAACCTTGTTTCAAATATTGTTGCCATGAATTCTATGTTCTTTTCACATTAAAGTTCCGAAAAGTATAAAAAAATTCCGCAATACAAAGATAATAATCTGATTTTCTGTAAGTTCTTAGTGCTGATGTCCGTTTGGACCATGTGCGTGACCATGTGCAATCTCATCCTCAGTTGCTTCACGTACCTCCAATACTTCTCCTGCAAAATGCAAATCTGTTCCAGCTAATGGATGATTGAAGTCCATTTTTACGTTTTCTTCGTCCACTTCAACGATTTTACCACGCAATTGATTTCCTTCGTTATCGCTCATCGGAACCAACGCTCCAACATGAAACATTTGATCATCAAATTTACCTTCCTCATCATGGAAAATGTTCGTAGGAATCATTGCCATGTGTTGAGGATCGTGATCACCATAAGCGTTTGCTGCGATGATATGGAAATCAAATGCATCACCGGTTGTTTTATCCGCTAAATTCTCTTCGAATTCAGGTATTAAACTTCCAACACCATATAAAAATACAAGTGGATTCGTTTCGTTTGTTTCTTCAATCTGCTCACCAGTTGAATGATTAGATAGCTTGTATTTTAACGTAACTACCTTGTTTGCTGAAATTTGCATACTCTATTGTTTAATTTAATTTCTACTGTCGCTCTGCGACTTTTATTTTTTAAGCAACGCTTTGACAAAATTTGGAGTAGCAAATGTGGCAAAGTGAATGTCCTCGTTGTAGTAACGTAATCCTTGATCACTAACGAATTGACGAATCTCGTCTAAATTCTGTGCATTTTTCGGATGGCAATTACCCTTGATTCCATATTGGAAACTCCACATCCCTGTAGGGTAGGTAGGAACAAAGAATAATCCAACAGGCGCGTTGTTTTCACCGAAAATACCTTGTAAAGTATGATTTAATTCTGCAAATGCTTTCTCATTGAATTTTGGAGATTCTCCTTGCGCAACAAGAATTCCTTCCGCTTTCAATGCATTGTAACAATTTGTATAAAATTCAACAGAGAATAATCCTTCTGCTGGTCCAACTGGATCGGAGCCATCCACGATGATGATGTCATATTCACCTTGTTTGACATTCTTCACGAACTCAATTCCATCGTCAACGATTAATTCCAAACGTGGATCGCCAAAGGACGCAGCGATTTGCGGTAAATGCACTTTACATGCTTCAATCACTTCGCCGTCAATTTCAACCATTGTTACTTTTTCAATGTTGGAGTGACGCAATACCTCTCTGACAGTTCCACCATCACCACCACCAATGACCAAAACGTTTTTCGCATTGCGTAAAGTGAATAGGGAAGGGTGGGAAATCATTTCGTGGTAATGGAATTCGTCTTTCTCAGTTGTCATGACCATGTCGTCCAATGCCAACATTTTACCATATTTCAGGGATTCCAAAATACGCACACGTTGGAAAGGAGACTGAACATCCACAAATACATCTCCTGTAAAACGCAATGACAAGGCTTGATCTTCGTCTTTATCCGTAAACCATACATTGCGTGTGTAAAATTCTGGATTTCTCCATTCAGCCGCTTTCTCGCGGGCAGAAGAGATATCGAAATCATTGCGCTGCAATAAATTCACGGAACCTCTTTTCATTTCAATCGCTGAATAAGACTTCGCACCAAAACACTCTTTTAGGTGGTCAAAAGAAATCCACGCATTCATTTCACCACATGTAAATAAATCTACCGCAGCATAACCATATTCTGGCCATGTATGAATGGCTAAGTGACTTTCTTGTATTACTACAACACCTGAAACACCGTAAGGAGAAAAGTGGTGAAAAGTAGAGTTGATAACTGTTGCGCCCGCTTTTTGTGCTGCTCCAACCATATCTCGTTCAATAGCTGCCACATCATTCATGACGTGTGGGTCACAGTTCATAAATTCAACTAAAATGTGATTTCCTAATGCTGTACTCATGCTAGATCTTATTGTTTAAGTGAAAAAGTGGCGCAAAATTACGGATTTCCTAGAGATTTCTAAGTGATTCTTGTTACAAATAATTGAAATCGATTGATTTAATACAGAATTAATCTTGGAGGGATTTATTTTTTCAAAAAACGCAACTTATCCAAGGATACTTTTATTCGGGCTTGACCAAAGATGACGGACAATTGTTTGCCTTTCATTTCCTCCACGACACCAATGCGATTTGTTTGGATTAACTGCACTTGACATCCAACTTCAATGAGTTCTTGTTGATACGTTTCTACTTTTTCTTGCTGCTTCTTCGTTGGTTTCTTTGGGACAACCGTTTCCTGTTTTTTGATTTCCGTTTTGGATTTCTCCATGCGAAGGAATTGCGTTAGTTCTTGAAACAAGATAGAATTCACATCCTTTTTTCTCGATTTCGCATTGAAACGCTCAATGAATTGAAGCATTTTCTTTCCAGCTTGCAACTGCTTGCTATTTACTTCCGTAACTTGATTTACTTGCGTTAAACGACTGTCCAACTTAGACTCCTTGGATTCATATTCTGCTTTTGCACGAATGGCTTCCGTTGAAACACGGTCAAACTTTCGAGATTTCTCTAATAATTGATTGCGTTCCTTTTGAAGTGAATTCAATAAGGTATCCAATTTGACTTTCTTTTGATCCAAGCGACTTTTCGCATCTTCAATCAACTCCTTGGATATGCCATTCATTTGAGCCACTTCAAAGGTGAACGAACTTCCTGGCTGACCAATGGAAAATTGATACAAAGGCTGTAAATTCTTCTCATTAAACAACATACATCCATTTTGCGCATGCGGTAATTCGCTGGCTTTTAATTTGATGTTTCCGTAGTGCGTTGTTATCACTCCAAAGGACTTCAAACGGTAAATTTGCTCGAAGAACACTTCACCTAATGCACCACCTAATTCCGGATCTGAACCTGTTCCAAATTCATCCAAAAGCAACAATGATTGATGATTTGCAACCTCCAGAAAGTACTTCATCCTTTGCAAACGGTAAGAGTAAGTACTTAGTTCATTTTCAATAGATTGATTATCTCCAATATCAGAAAAAATCGTGCTAAAAAAACACATCACACTGTTCTCGTTCACCGGGACCAACAATCCCGATTGCAGCATCATTTGCAATAATCCAATGGTTTTCAAGGTGATGCTTTTACCACCTGCGTTTGGACCAGAAATCACCAATAATCGAGAGCTTGGATTCATCGAAACAGACTGTGGGAAGGTAGATTTTCCTGAAGCTTGATTTGATTTCCATAAAATAGGGTGGAAGGCATCCTTCAAATGGAATCCTGCCGTTTGTCCAATAGCTGGTAAATTCGCGTTCAAATCGATTGCTAGCTTACATTTTGCATTGATGAAGTCTAATTGAATGAGCAACTTTTGGTAAGATTCAATCAAGGGTTTGTGGTGCGCAATGATGGCAGTCAGCACTTGTAAAATGCGGTGAATTTCCTTGCGTTCGTCATCAAATAGGAATTCTAATTCATTGTTTAAAGGAACATTGATCACGGGTTCGACAAAGGTCAAACTTCCGGTTTTACTCGAACCGTGAATATTCCCGGGGACTTTTCGCTTAAAGGTAGACTGAACGGTTAATACGCGTCTATCATTGATGAATCCCTCAAGTGTTTCACCAAGGACTTTATCTTTGTTATATTTACGTAATTCTCTGTCGAAATTCCGGTTGATTTGCACACGCAATGTTTTGATGCGTGCACGGATTTCTTTTAAGGCTGGCGAAGCATCATCCTTAACATTTCCTGCACGGTCAAAGACTTTATCAATTTCAGTTAGAATTTCTTTCGTGAAATAAACGTCGTTTGTAAGTTCTTTTAATAAAGGATATGTAAAAAGAGCTTTATCAAAAAACTGAATGATGTGATTGACTAAATCCGAAGCTTGATATAAGCGTCTAAATCCTTCAATTGGAATGACTGCTTGTTGAATTCCCAGCAATCGAATTTCCGTTTCTAATTCTTCAAAATCCAACGCTGGAAATTTCTCTCCGTGAATTCGAATCGATTTAAATTCATTTAGTCGATTTAAATCGATACGAATTTGCTTGAAACGATTTCCAGGTGTTAATTTTTGCGCTGTAGCTTTTGCACTTGGACCGACACAAAAAGATTCCAACCATTCTCGAATGAGTTCAAATTCTAAATCATTTAAAGTTTGTGAATCCGTTGTGTGCATAAAACAAAGTTACTATAAATGTCTTGGTGTAACGCTAATAGCCTTTAAACAAAGGAAAATGAATTGAGTTCATTTTATTTCCACATTAATACAATTGAGTTATAATTAATATTATGTTAAATAGAATAATCAAAGATAAAGGGATTGCAGAAACAACCCCTCTTTCATTTAATCCTTCCAGGCGTCGTAACCGCCTTCCAAATCGTATACTTTTTTAAATCCTGCTTTCTTTAAATCTTTGGCTGCGCTAGCTGATCTTCCACCTGCCGCACAATAAACTAGAACCGGTTTAGTTTTGTCTAATTTCTTTTGAGCGCTTGCAACAAACGTTGGTGAAAAATAGTCAATGTTCATCGAACCTTTGATTTTTCCTTGTGCCACTTCATTCGAAGTTCGTACATCCACAATTTGTGCTGATGGATCCTTCATTAATTTTTTAAACTCTGCTTGTGACACACGATTCTGTGCACATGATACTGCTGATAATCCAACAAGTAGTATTGACATTAAAAATTTCATACGTTCTATTTTAGAATGCAAAGATACGCATTGGAAGAATCTCTTCAGTAACTTGTGTTACCAAAGTCTATTTAACATAATAAAACAATCACATGTAACTTTTGTGTATTTTCGCTAAAAATCAACCGCATGGCCATCTATTCATTTAATGGATTTATTCCAGTAGTTAAGGAATCTAGTTTTATACACCCACAAGCATGTGTGACTGGAAATGTCATCATAGGAGAAAATGTATATATTGGTCCTGGCGCGGCCATTCGTGGAGATTGGGGGGAAATCATCATCGAAGATGGCTGTAACGTACAAGAAAACTGCACGATTCACATGTTTCCAGGTACAACCGTTCACCTGAAAAAAGGCGCGCATATCGGACATGGAGCCATTATTCACGGTGGAATCATCGAAGAAAATTGTTTAATTGGTATGAACAGTGTCATCATGGATGATGTGGTCATTGGAAAAGAATCCATTATCGGTGCATTGTGTTTTGTTTCTGCGAATACCACTATTCCCCCAAGATCTTTAGTGGTGGGAAATCCCGCAAAAATCATTAAGGAAGTGAGTGATGAAATGATTCAATGGAAAACAGAAGGAACAGCGCTATATCAGCAACTTCCGGCGGATTGCCATGCCTCCCTCCTACCTTGTGAACCCTTGCGTGAAATCGAAGAAAATCGTCCAGTTCAAAAGCAAGATTATTTCGTTTGGCATAAAAAGAAATAAACATTCTTCTTTTTTGTTAACATTTGACTAAACAAGTGCAAAGGATGTATTAACTTTGTCTCCCGTAGTTACAAATTTATTTATGTCCAATTCAACCAAGTATGTTTTTGTAACCGGGGGCGTTACTTCTTCTTTAGGCAAAGGCATCATAGCCGCATCTCTTGCGAAGCTTTTACAAGCTCGCGGATACTCGACCACCATTCAAAAATTAGATCCGTATATCAATATCGATCCAGGAACCCTGAATCCTTATGAACACGGCGAATGCTACGTGACTGACGATGGCGCTGAAACCGATCTTGACCTTGGTCATTACGAACGATTTTTAAATGTTCCTACTTCTCAGGCAAATAACATTACCACCGGACGCATTTATCAGTCAGTGATTGAAAAAGAACGTCGCGGTGATTATTTAGGGAAAACAGTTCAAGTTATACCTCACATCACCGATGAAATCAAGGAGCGCATCCAATTAGTTGCGAAACATGGTAAGTATGATATTGTCATTACGGAAATTGGAGGGACAGTTGGAGACATTGAATCACTTCCTTACGTAGAGGCTGTGCGTCAAATGATGTGGGAATTTGAAAACGATTGTATTGTTGTTCACTTAACCTTGATTCCTTACTTGTCTGCAGCAGGTGAATTAAAAACAAAACCAACACAACACTCCGTTAAACAATTATTGGAGTTGGGTGTCCAACCAGATATTTTATGTTGCCGAACAGAGCATGAATTGGAATTAGGACTTCGTCAAAAAATTGCCAAATTCTGTAATGTTTCTGTGAATGCCGTTATCGAGGCGCGCGACGCTTCCTCTATCTACGATGTTCCTTTATTAATGCATAACGAAGAACTTGATTCTGTTGTTTTGGATAAATTGGGTTTATCGAAGAAATCCGTTCCAAACTTGGACAATTGGAAATCTTTCCTAGAGCGCTTAAAAAATCCGAAACACGAGGTGACTATTGGTCTCGTTGGGAAATACGTAGAATTGAAAGATTCTTATAAATCCATCAGTGAAGCATTTATTCATGCAGGTGTTTCAAACGAAACAAAAGTGAATGTTAAATGGATCCACTCAGAGGAATTAACTCCTGAAAACATTTCAACTGAACTCTCTAATTTAAATGGGATTCTTGTTGCTCCTGGATTTGGATCTAGAGGAATTGAAGGAAAAATTGAAGCAGTACGTCATGCACGAGAAAACAATGTTCCATTCTTGGGAATTTGTTTAGGAATGCAATGCGCCGTAATTGAGTTTGCACGAAATGTATTGAATTTGGGCGATGCGCATTCAACGGAAATGTCAGAGAAAACAACCGCTCCAGTTATTTCCATGATGGAAGAGCAAAAGAAAATCTCCAACATGGGTGGAACAATGCGTCTAGGTGCATATCAATGTGAAATCTTACCAAAATCAAACGCTTCTTTGGCTTACAATGCCAACAAAATTTCAGAGCGTCACCGTCACCGTTATGAATTCAACAATGATTATTTGAATGCATATGAAGGAGCTGGAATGACTGCAACTGGTAAAAATCCAGACACAGGATTAGTGGAAATCGTTGAAATTCCTACTCATCCTTGGTTTGTTGGTGTTCAATTCCACCCTGAATATAAAAGTACCGTGGCTCAACCCCACCCTATTTTCGTTGCTTTTGTAAAAGCAGCTTTGACCAATAAAAAGTAAAAGAAAGACTATGGATCGTAATTCGGTAACCGGACTTGTATTAATTGGATTAATCTTAACGGTTTTTTCCATTATGAATCAGCCATCGGCAGAGGACTACAAGAAAAAAGCAAAGGCAACTACTTCTAAAGTAGAAGCTAAAACATCTACAAACAAGAAAGCGAAAAACGCTGTCTCTTCAAATGCTGGATCTGAGGTGACACCGAAAGACCGAAAACAAGCAAAACAAGTTGTTTCTGGTGAAATCGTTAGCTTAGAGAACAACGACTTACACGTTGATTTTAACACGAAAGGTGGTATCGTTGCTGCAGTATACTTGAAAAAGTATAAATCCTACAAAGACTTTGCAGGCAAACGTGATGCGGAATTGTGTTTATTTAAAAACGGAAATGCATACAATCAGCTAGTAATCCCTGTTGGAAATCAAAAAATTCATACGCGTAACTACCAGTTTGAAATCGTTAAACAAGATGCGAAGTCCATTGTTTTTGAAGCGCCTTTAGCTGGTGGAAAAGTACGACAAACTTACACGCTCAATAAAAGCTATGATTTAGATTACGTTGTAGAGTTAGTTGACTTAAAAGGTGTTACTAATGAAAATGTAAAATTGAATTGGAAAACGGATTACAGCAAAACAGAACGATTGTTTAGTGAGCAACGACGTGTTTCCACAGTCTGTTTCAATCAAAAGAACGAAGGATTAGATTATTTGAGTGAAACTTCAGATGATGCACAAGATGCAGAAGACGAAATCGAATGGGTTGCTTTTAAACAGTCTTACTTCTCTTCGATTTTAAAACCTACGAATGCTTTCCCTAAATCAGGAACGAAATTCCGCATCAGTACCTTTAAAGGAAATCAGCACAAAAGTTGGACCTTATTGAAAGGATACAGTGCGACAATGGCCTTGGATTTCACAAACAATAAAGCTTCTTTCAACTGGTTCTTTGGTCCAAATGATTACGAATTATTGAGAACTTACAACAGTAATTACGACGATATCTTGAACTTTGGTTGGGGATTGTTCCGTTGGATTAACTTATATGCCGTTCAACCAATCTTCACTTTACTTGTGAATTATGGAATGAGTATTGGGATTGCTATTCTTATTCTAACCTTGATTTTGAAATTGATTTTAATGCCAATTCAATGGAAAATGTTTGTTTCCTCTGTGAAAATGCGCATTTTGAAACCAGAAGTTGATGAATTAACGGCAAAGTATCCAAAACAAGAAGATGCGATGAAAAAGCAAATGGAGATGATGAGTCTGTACAAGGAGTCTGGTGCGAGTCCATTGGCAGGTTGCGTTCCGATGTTGATTCAAATGCCGATTCTATTAGCGGTATTCCGTTTCTTCCCTGCAGCATTTGAATTACGTCAACAACCGTTCTTGTGGGCGGAAGATTTAAGTTCCTTCGATTCTATCCTTGACCTTGGATTCAGTATTTGGCCATACGGAGATCACGTCAGTTTATTTACTTTATTGATGGCTGGAACAACACTTGCATATACCTTCATGAACAGTGGAAACATGCAACAACCACAGCAACCGGGAATGCCAAACATGAAAGTAATCATGTACATTTTCCCAATCATGATGATTTTCTTCTTCAACAATTACTCTGCTGGATTAAGTTATTACTACTTTATTTCAACATTGATATCGATTTTAATGATGGTTGCTATCAAACGATTCTTCGTGGATGAAGAGAAACTAAAAATCAAAATGGCTGAACGAAAATCAAACAAATCGGGCAGTGATAAAGTAAAGAAAAAATCGCGTTTCCAAGAAAAATTGGAAGAAATGCAACGCAAGCAAATGGAAATGAATAAAAACAAAAAATAAGACCCATGAAATTTTTCATCGATACTGCAAACCTTGCAGAAATTAAAGAAGCATATGATTTAGGAATTCTTGATGGTGTTACGACAAATCCATCGTTGATGGCGAAGGAAGGAATCACTGGTGCAGAGAACATTTTAAATCACTACGCAGCAATTTGCAACATCGTTGATGGTCCTGTGAGTGCAGAAGTAATTTCGACCGATTTCGAAGGAATGGTGCGTGAAGGTGAGCAATTAGCTGCTTTACACAAAAATATTGTGGTGAAAATTCCCATGATTTTGGAAGGAATCAAAGCGATAAAGTATTTTGCATCAAAAGGAATTCGTACAAACTGTACCTTAATCTTCTCAGCCGGACAAGCATTATTGGCTGCGAAAGCTGGAGCAACATACATCTCTCCATTTTTAGGTCGCCTTGACGACGTGTCTACAGATGGAATCCAATTGATTCAACAAATCCGTGTGATTTACGATAACTATGCATTCGACACGGAAATTCTTGCAGCTTCGGTTCGTCACCCAATGCACATTATTCATTGTGCGGAAATTGGTGCAGATGTCATGACCGGACCATTGAGTGCAATCAAAGCGTTGGCAAAACATCCATTAACGGATTTAGGTTTACAACAGTTTTTGGCGGATTACGCGAAAGGTAATAAGTAAATATGCTTCCAAAGGAAGAACGTAAGGCATTTAACGAAGCATTTTGGTCTGGATTCAAAGATCATATGCGTGGACAAATGTCGAAAACTGGTCGCAGAGTGAATTGGGCAAGTTATCCAACGCAAGTGAAAAACACGTATTTGCGGATGATTTGCACCGGACATCAAACGGCTATTTGCTACGACATTCAATTCAAAGATGCTGGAATTCAAGCCATTGTTTGGGAACAATTAACGGAGTTAAAAGTGGTCTTGGAAAACGCGATGTCCATTCCTACAAATTGGGATCAACGTTTTCATAATGCCGAAGGACAGGTGATCGGTCGAATTTCCTGGGAACTCAAGAATGTCAATTTTTACGAAAAATCCGATTGGCCAGCGATTTACGCCTTTTACAAAAAACACTTAGTCGAATTCGATGCATTTTACCAAGAATTCAATGACATCCTGATTACTTTGGTCGATTAGTAACAAATTTAAACTCGATTCGTGTTCTTGTATAATGGCACATTAAAAGTTAACTTTACCACATGAAACAACTTCTTCTTTTTTTCCTTGTCTCCTTTTCAATTGGGATTTCCGCACAAACGGTTATATTCTCAACAGATTTCCAACAAGGAATGCCCGCGAATTATACGATTGTCGATAACGATGGAAACACACCAGATGCTACTGTAGCTGAATTCACAAGTGCGTGGATTACGGTAGTTGACCCTGAAAATGCTTTGGACACTATTGCCGCATCGACCTCTTTTTTTACAACCTTGGATTCGGCTAGTCGTTGGATGATTACTCCTCCCCTTGCACTTGGTTCTTTTGGAAATTTCATTCAATGGAACGCAAAATCTCATGATCCTTCTTATCCTGATAATTACCTCGTATTGGTTTCAGCAACAGATAATCAAATTTCCAGTTTTACCGATACCATCGGTTTTATTGAAGAAGAGAATTTTGAATGGACGAACCGTGAAGTGAATTTATTCACCCAGGGTTACTTCGATCAAACCATTTATGTCGCTTTTGTCAATGTGACTTTAGATGGATTCAAGTTGTACATGGATGATATTGAAGTGCGCAAAGATGACCCAGTCGGACTTCAGGAACCGAATGTGGTTTCGAATATCGTTTATCCAAATCCAGCGACGGATGTGATACATGTTTCAAGTTCTGAAAAAATAGAGCAATTAGAATTGTTGGACTTAAATGGAATGCGCGTTTTGTCCAGTTCTACCTCATTTATGAATGTCGAAGCACTTCCAACAGGAATCTACCTCGTTCGTTTTACGGTAAACGGTGTAACTAAAACGCAACGCATTTCCAAAATCTAATGACTCATTTAATCGATCAAGTTGCCCAGCTTATTGAAGCAAAATTCACTGGACTAGAAGGCAGTCATGATTGGTTTCACATTCACCGAGTTTGGAAAACAGCACTTTACTTGCAATCCCAAGAAGGTGGGAACGCAGATGAAATTTCATTGGCGGCACTTCTTCATGATTATTCAGACCACAAATACAATGGCGGTGATTTTGATGCTGGTTCCCGTGAAGTCTTAAATTTACTCAATCAATTAAATTGTCCGTTCGAAATCGCGGACCGCGTTGCCAAAATCGTACAAGTCGTTTCATACAAAGGAGCACTGGTTTCCGACGAAGCAACTTCCATAGAAGGAAAGATTGTGCGAGACGCTGATCGTCTAGATGCGATTGGAGCGATTGGAATTTCCCGCGCATTTTCCTACGGAGGAAGTAAAGAACGTCCATTGTACGATCCAAGCATTGCGCCCCTACTCCACGCTACAAAAGAGGAATATGCGAAGTCAAAGAGTCACACCGTAAATCATTTCTACGAAAAGCTGTTGTTACTTAAAGACCGAATGGAAACAGAGACGGCACGTGCCTTAGCAGAAGAAAGACATCAATTTATGTTGGATTTTCTCAAGCAGTTTGAGGTGGAATGGAAGTTAGTTTAATCGGTTGAATCGATTAACTGGCGCCTAATCTTTTATCGTAATTTTGCTTCGAATTGAATCCATCCTATATTTTCATCCAATTCATGGTATGCCACTTTTTTGAGTTCCTTATACCGTTTGTAAATTAAAAAATGATATCAACTTTTTTGATTTAAGGTATTTCAAAATGATTTAGGATGTTTTGTTCGTACGCTATTTGCGTATCGAACCAATTAAAAAAATACTATCATATAAAGCTTTCGTGTTTACCAACAAGCGATCAACTTCTTGTTCGAAAAATTGATCTGTATATTGATTCCATTGTCCGGGATGTGTTGTCAGTTCTCTGAAACTAGAAGAAAGTGTCTGAATGTATTCCTTTTTTTGATGTGAATCCGCAATAAATATTGGTGGATAGAGATCATACATTAACATCCAATTCTTGGCAATTCGTGTTACACGTCCGTTACCATCAGCGAATGGATGAATTCGAATTAATTCATGGTGAAAATAGATTGCTCGAATGATTGGATTGCCAATTAATTTCATTTTGGAAAACAATTCATGAACAAGTGAAGGTAGCAGTTTTGGGTCTGGACAAACATGAGCACCAACTTGCACATACGAATCACGGAATCTATTCGGATGTAATGAATTGGTTTCAGGAGAAATTAATCTTAACAATTGGAATAACTGAACGGGATCTTCAAAGTTTTGTTGATCAACAACCTCTTGAATGACAAAATCCAAAGATGATTTAAGATTAATCAGATATTCTTTTAACTCGTCCTCATTTTGAGCCTCCATTTGAGCATTTTTTATACTTACAAGTTCTTTAAGGTTATGAATTCCTTGTTCAGTGAACGCAAAAGGAAGATATCTTTTCCCTCCCCAACTTGAGGACGCAATTTGCGTCCTCAAGTTCTCCCATTCTTCCATTGTTAATTCAAACATGAAATCGGCAGGAAATCTTCTAATATTTCTTCTAACCGATTCTTTTAGACGCTTTGTTTCTGTCTGATACATTTTTGCTAAATCCATGTCTAACATAATTTTCATTCCTCGTATTTCATGAATACTGTTTTTAATTTGTGTCAATTCCATTCCTATATCATTTAAGTTGTTAAAATGGAATGAATAGCATTCCAATCCGAATATAAATATCGATTGGACAGCAGAATTTATTCGGTAGATAAACAGTTAAATCCGGGTAAAAACAAATTAGAAAGTGAGAAAGGTTTTACTAAGGCAAATGAAATAAGGGATGAGCCGACAAGAACTGTGCTTTTCGCTTCATGGTCTGTTCCATGTGCTTGCGTGCTGCTTGACTTTTGGGATACAGTATTTTATGCTGCTCTGCTTGTCGAATCAGTTGCCATTGTAGAAGCAAATCAATCGTTTCTTCGCTAAAGAAACTGGATTGAAAGAAATCCCAAAGTTCGATAACAGCCTCTTGTGTTGGATGTACGCCATCGGACTTAAAGTATCGGAAATCGCGTAAATCATCCAAAACAAATTCGTAAGCTGGAAAATAAAAAACATTTGGTTCCTTCTGCAATTCCTCGACAGCCATCAACAAACGTGCTTTACTGCGATTGTTTTCAATGTAACCATCTTTGATGTGTCGAACCGGACTCACCGTAAAAAAAATAGCTATACGTGGATTTTCCTTCTTCAATAAAGCAATCATCGATTTCCAACTCGAAACAATTTCTTCTATTGAACTGTTTTCTTTTTGAAACAGAATGTTGCTTTGCTTGTGGCAATTGGCGACAATTTCTCCGTCAGACTTTAACCGATATGACCAAGCACTGCCGAAAGTAACGAATAATTGATTTGACTTTCGAAGGTATTTCCTTAAATCGGTGCGTAGCTTATCTATTTTCAAAGCTATTTCCTCGCTGCTCATTCCATAAACTGAACCGGACAAATCCCAGGAAAAGAAAATATCTTCTTGCTGTAACAACCGTAACGAAAGTGAATCATCGAATGTCCACTCAATTAATTTTGCGATGGCTAAAGGATGAAAAATTGTCCCACCTGGATTCACCAAGGAATCGAATCCATTCGCTTTAACAATCGTACCAAGTTCGTCTGAAAAGCAACTTCCTAAAAAAACAAAGGATTCACCATGCCTAAACTTCGGAAAAGCCTGTTCTTTCAACCATTGATGATTGTTACTTGCGCTCATTTTTCGCCTAATAAATTATGTGCGTTTTGTAATGCCGCTTCGCTTACAATTTCACCGCTCATTAATCGCGCAATTTCTTGTGGACGCTCATTTTCGTCAATCACACGCACAGATGTTTGCATGCGGTTATTTCTTATTTCTTTCGAAACTAACATGTGATGCGCTGCCTTTGCAGCAACTTGAGGTAAATGTGAAATCGCCATCAATTGAACCGTCTCCCCCATTTTGGACAACAACTGCCCCATTTTCAATGCGACGTCACCAGAAACTCCCGTGTCGATTTCATCAAAAAATATGGTCGGCAAGGATTGTTTTTCGGAAATCAATTGTTGTAGGGCCAACATCAAACGGGAAAGTTCTCCCCCACTTGCTGCTTTTTCGATTGGTACTGCTTCGATGCCGAAATTGGCGGAAAACAGAAAATCAACTCCTGTATATCCCGTTCGATTCAAATCCATTTGTTGTTTTAAGTCGAACTTAAGAGTAGTGTGTGGTAATTTTAATTCTTTCAATCGATCTTGTAGAACGTCCAAAATAGCTGGAATGCGTTTTTCGCGCTGCTCATGTAAATAATGTGCATCCTTCAAAAGTTCCTTTTTCAACAGATCGTATTCCGCTCGTTTGCTTGTACAAGCGTTCAATAAGTCATCTAACGAATTCAATTTACTCGTTAATTGGTCGTACATGGACTTCAAATCATCGGCAGAGCTCAGGCGGTGCTTCGTCAGTATTTTATTGAATGAGTTCCATTTTTCCACCAAAATCACTTTCTCAGATTCATTCACATCCAATTGATCGATGGCATCATCCGCTTCCAAAGACAACTCTTTCAACTCAAGTAAAATCGAATCTAAACGTTCTTTCATCGATTGAAGTAAAGGGTCGTAAGACGCTTGTTTATCTAATGATGACTTCAATCGGTATAATAATTCATAGCTGCCATTTTCAGCAGTAATTTGACTTAATTCTCCAAAAACTTGCGCAATTTGGGTCGCGTTTTCCATGCGCGTGATGTCCAACTCGAGTTGATTAAAATCTGTTGATTCAAGCGATAATTCTTGTAATTCATCCAATATAAAGCGATCGTAATCTTCTGCTTGAACGGCTGCGGAATAGCGCTCATCTAGTTCCTTTAGTTCTTTACCTAGCAACTCAAAAGTGGTGAATTTTTTCACGAATGAATGACGTTCAAGAAGTAAACCAGTGAGAACATCAATCAACTCCAACTGAAAGGATTTGGATTTTAATTCCAACGTATTGTATTGCGAATGGATTTGCACCAAACGTGAAGTCAATAATTTCAATGTTTGAAGAGAAACTGGCACATCATTGATGAATGCACGAGATTTTCCCTCCTTTGCAATTTCTCTTCGGATAATGGTTTGGGGATCGTAGTCTAAATCATACTCCTCAAAAAAGGACTGATAAGATTCGTTTAACATAAATGTCGCTTCAACAATCGATTTTGGAGCATCGGGTCCAATAACGGATAGTTCGGCACGTTCTCCGAGAATTAATTGAAGGGCGTGAAGTAAAATTGATTTTCCTGACCCAGTTTCACCAGTTAAAACCGTGTAACCTGATTCAAAAGATAATTCAACTTCATCTATTAACGCAAAATTCGAAATACGAAGAGAAGTTAACATCAATCAATAATTTCCTGATAACGACCAGAATTGGCAGAGTCTAATCTTTTTAATAGAGTCACCAAATCTTGTTTTTCCTTCAATTCTGAATCAGAGAAAATATTTTCAAATTCGGGGATTTTAGCAAAAAGAAAACTCAATAAATTAACTGCGTTTGGTCGTGTCGATGCAATTGGCGTTAATTTATTCAACGCATCATAAATTGCCTTTTTACCAGCAACCTTGTCTTCATATAACAAATCAATTCCTTTGCGGTGATACAGGTAAAGACATTCTCTCAATGGATCAAAAATAGGTTGTAACATATTATCTACAAGATAAAAACGATTGCGTTTTCCTGATTCCGAAGACTTCCACCCAGCAAAACCACCAACTTGCGCATTGGTAACAATTGCCTGCGCTTCGATAAAATATGGCGTTCCTCCTTTTAATGAAAAGGAGTCATAATCCAGTCCCAACATGTAATATGCATAGAAAGCAAGAATGGATGTTAAGTTATCGCGGTACTGATTTTGTGCGTACACCAAAACAGCATTTCTAGAGAAGGTAACAGCGAAGTCAGCATCTTCAAAGTTTAACAACAGGGTATTGTAACTTGAATTAAACGAAGGACGAGTTGATTGAACTTGGATCTTACCTTTATACGTTCCAGTAGAAGGAATTTCGCGTATTTGAATCTGTAAATTACATTTGATGCGTTCTTCTGTTTTAAACTTATCTTTTGTCCATTGTGTGTTATTCATCAAATCGAAAATACTTTGTTCCATTTGTTTGATGATTTCCTTTTCTGCAGACGAAACTTCCACCTTTGCATCAACAAGGATAGAAACTTGGCAATTCAGTTCTTGTGCATTGGAAATTGAAATCCCTGTAAATGCGAATAATAAAATAATTAATCCTTTCATTTCTAATCTTTTAAAACGATGGATAAGATGTCCTTAGCCACTTCTTTTTTGGATTTAAGAGGGAATTCAAACATATTTTTATCCTTATCGAAAATAGTAATTTTATTTGTTTCCGCTTGAAATCCACTGACATCTTTTACAAACTCATTTAAAACAATAAAGTCCAGATTTTTACGCGTCAATTTATCTAACGCATATTCTTTCGCATTATTTGTTTCTAATGCAAATCCAACTACTTTTTGTTGATTTGTCCGATTTTTTGATGCCCAAGAAAGAATATCTGGATTTTTCACAAGATGCAGTGTGTGATCTTCAGCTGTTTTTTTAATTTTCTGAGTTGCTACTTCTTCTGGACGATAATCAGCTACAGCGGCACTAAATATTCCTAAATCACAGGTTTCCCAATGTGCCTGAACAACTTCTAACATGTCTTGAGCGGATTGCACGTTGATCTGTGTTAGATTTGGATGTGTTAATGTAAACGCTGTAGGTCCACTAATCATTAGCACTTCACTGTCATTAGCCAAGCAAGCTGCTGCTAATTCAAAACCCATTTTACCACTGGAATGATTTCCAATAAAGCGAACGGGATCAATCGCTTCGTATGTTGGGCCGGCAGTTATTAAGATTTTTTTTGTTGCTTTCGGTTTATTCCATTGAAAAAAATCATGAATGTAAGCCGCAATATTTTCTGGTTCTTCCATGCGACCTTGACCTTCTAATCCACTTGCAAGAGCACCTTCCGTTGCTGGAATAATCGAAACACCGTCTGAAAGTAAGGTTTCCATGTTCCGTTTCACCGTAGGATGTTGGTACATGTCCAAATCCATTGCTGGAGCGATGATTGTTTTTCCTTTCATGGAAAAATACGTTGCAAGCAAAAGATTATCACAGATTCCACTCGCCATTTTGGCTAGTGTATTAGCAGTTGTTGGAGCAATGATGAATACATCTGCCCAAAGTGCTAATTCGACGTGATTGGCCCACTCTCCTGTTTTCTTATTCCAGAATTCAATGTGAACTGGATTTTCAGACAATGTAGATACAACGAGGGGACTGATAAAATCAGAAGAGGCAGGAGTCATGATTGCTCTGACTTCTGCCCCTTGTTTTTTTAATATTCGTATGAGGTAAGCAATTTTGTAAGCTGCAATACCTCCTGAAATTCCTAGAAGGATGCGCTTTCCCTGCATTACTCTTTTTCTTCTGGTTTGCGCATGTAGATTTTGTCGTCCAATAACTCTTGCGTAGCAATAGCAGTTGGTTTCGGCATTTTCTCGTAATGCTTAGAAATCTCAATTTGCTCACGGTTTTCGAAAATCTCTTCGAGGTTATCCGTAGTAGAAGCAAATTCTTGTAATTTTTGCGTCAACTCTTCTTTTACTTCAGAGGAAATTTGATTGGCACGTTTAGAAATAGCTACCAAAGATTGGTAAATATTTCCTGTTTTTTCCTCCATGCGAATGGTATCACGCGTGATAGTAGATTTTTCTGCTGGTGTGTTTTTATAACTCATAATTCACTTTTCAGTTGTTGTTTTCGCTTAGCTTTTCAACATACGTATTCAATTCTTTTACGTATTTGGACGCCGGATAGCGAGTTGCAAAGGTACGGAATCTTTCGTTAGTTTGATCTATTCGTTCAGATTTTTTACTATCGATGCTATTGATGGATAAAAAATAGGAATTTTTAACAACTACATAGTTTATCTCTTCAGAAAAAGTTGATTTCCCGTGGGCTTCCAAAAACAATTCACCAGAAACCACTGCCGCCTTATAATTCTCCATTTTATCATAAAGTTTGACTTGATCAAATTGCTTCGTTTCTAATTTAACTTGTAATTTATCGATGATGGAATTACATGAATCAATCAAATAAGACTGAGGATACCGGTCAATAAACTGTTGAACATTATTAATCGCTAATTCAGTTTCTGTTTGATCCAACGAATGTTCCGGTGAATTTTTCACACTACACAATGCGACCATAAATAATACTTCTTCATTTTTCACGCTGTACGGAAAACGCTGCATGTACGCACTAAAGTAGTATTGTGCCATGTAATAATCTTCGACTTGAAAATAACTTTTAGCTAAACGGTAGTAGGACAATTCACCTTCCGCGCTTTTTGGGGAATGCTGATAAATCTGCTCGTACAAAACAATGGCTTTTTCGTATTGTTTCTCGTCATATAATTTATTCGCCAAATCGTATTTTGCAGCGAAGTCGTCTGCCTTAACCACTTGATTATAATTCGAACAAGCCGTTAGAACGAAGATTGAGACGAAAAGGAAAATCAGTATTTTTTTCATTATTTAATTCTTAAACTTTTACCAGCCTGTAATACACTTGATGGTTTTATTCCATTTAATTCACACAATTTAGAAACGGTTGTCTTGTTTCTATCTGCAATTTCTGTTAACGAATCACCGGGCTTAACGCGGTAATATTTAAGTTGAGATGTCTTCACCGGAGCTGGCGTTGGCTTGGTTGCAGCAATGGTTCCATCTGGTTCGTTTTCATAATAATCTGTTGGTTTCGCTCCAGGTCTGAACAATCCTTTGTGAACCATCAAGTTTTCATCTTTCATCAATTTCTTGTCGAAGTCAATGATTTCTTCAGGATTCATTGGGACATCGTAAAAACGAATTTCAAAATGCAAATGCGGTCCAAAGGAATGTCCAGTATTACCTCCAAGTCCAATTGGATCTCCTGATTTCACATTTTGATCGGGATACACCAATAATTTACTTAAATGCGCATGATATGTTTCTAAACCGTTAAAATGTCGTAAAATCACAAGATTACCAAATCCACCATCGTTAAATTTAGCGTATCTTACTTTTCCATTCCACGTAGCATAAACGGTGTCTCCGACGTTTAATCCAATGTCAATTCCGTTGTGATATCTACCACTTCGGAATCCATATCGAGAAGTCACAATTCCTTTTCTCGGAATGGTAAATTCTTGATTTTGCTCATCATTCACACACAACCAAATGGTATCCTTCAATTTTGATAAATCATTTTTTGTCCCAAAACACACATCGTTATTCCATGTCAATGAATAAGGAGAATCTTGTTCAGTGGTCATGATTTTATGAATCCTTGGGTTCATGATGCCATCAAACTTAAATGGATTATAAAGCGTCCATGTTTTATTCGAATACAGAATCACTTTACCAACTTCTGTATCCACCGTATCTAAAACGCGCTGTGTGAAAGCTTGCGAACAAAAGCAGGTAATAAAAATGAAGGTATGTAAAATAGATCGATTCAAACTAAAAGAAAATAAGGAAACCAAAGGTAGTGAATTCCTTTTACATTGCCCGGATATCCATTATTTCTATGTTGTAAAACACTTGTTCATTCGGCTTAACTAAATCCGCATATCCCCGAGAACCATATGCTTGAGGAGCATCCAAAATGATAAAATAACGCTCTCCCTTTTTCGCGTTTTTCATGATTTTTCGTAATCCAGGAACAATTGTTTTTTGTCCAGGAGCGTACTTTAATGGGTAATTCCCTAGACGCGTATTCATGACCGAAGGTTTAGACTCCGTGGACACCATTGCATGAAAGGAAATTTCTTGTCCTGGACTCTTTGCCAATGAAACTCCTTCACCATTTTTAACCTTCCAAGAAGTAATCCCTTCGCTGTTCACACTTGGCGTTACCAAAGCAACCACCTTGACATAAAGCCAATTTGGTGAATTTGCCGGAATAACTCCTTTGATTTCTTTTGAACCGAGTGCTAATTCTGCTGGAATTTCAATTTTCACAAAATCACCAGGAGTCAACTCCTGTAAAGCGATATCCCATCCTGGCGTTTGCATATTGTAACCAATCACAAAAGGAATAAACGGCATATTAATGCGGTTATTCCCATCCACTATTTTTCCATCCGGTAAAGCTAATCGGTAGTCAATTAATGCCATCTCACCTTTTTTTAGCTTTTTTCCTTTTCCTTTTAAGATCCACTTAATGACCAAGCCATTTGGTAAAGATTTCACATCTGACACTTTTCCTTTCTCGAAGGATTTTAGGTTGTCTTTTGTCGTTCGAAATTCACCTTCAATTTGAGCGGTTTTGTCCAAAGGCTTTTCGATGACTTTTTTAGCCGCATCTTTTTTCTTTGCTGTCGTTGTTTGGCACGCCACCAATGACACAAGTAAAATACACAAAAGGATTCTAGTCATTATTTTAAATCAATTAGTTGAAGGTCTATATACAAAGCACTTTGCGGTGGGATTTTCATGCGATCGCCTAAAAGTCCATGTCCCAAATAACTTGGTAAGATTAATTTTGCTTTATCTCCTTTATTCATGAGTTGTAGTGCTTCATGAATTCCTGATTCTTTTTCACTCTTAGCAATGACGATGCGTTCGATTTCGTCTTTTGTCGTTTCATAGCAAACACGACCATCTAATAATTCAATTTTCAATCGCACAATTGCTTCGTCTCCAAGCTTTGCCCTTTCTTCGCTTCCACCGTGAACATACTTCATGAATCGCAATCCCGAAAGACTTACCAACGAATCCATTTTTAAATTCGTGTGATGCGCTAAAAACAACTTGATTTTCAAGTTCTCTCTTTCATTCAACTCCTTGTTGAAGTCAACCGAATGTGCTTTACTCCAAGAACTTTTTTTCGTTTTAGCTTGAGGTTCCGCTCGGCATGCGAACAGAAAAATTAGGCTAAAAAAAGGAAGGATTCGGATCATTTAATCTGGGTTAACTCTTCTACTAACGAACGAAAGCGTTCAATTGTTACAGAAAGGGATTCATTTGAAAATCCACCAGCTGCATATTGATGCCCGCCTCCCATGAAGTGTTTGGACGAAAATTCGTTCACAAAATATTCTCCTTTTGATCGGAATGAGATTTTTATCCCGTCTTCATGCTCAACAAAAAAGGCTGCAATGGAGATTCCTTCGATGGATAAAATCACATTGACAAGTCCCTCCGTATCTCCTTTTTGATAGTCAAAACGACGCAATTCGTCCAATGTCAAACTGATTAATCCAATTGGTAACCCAGGGAAAAGCTCGAGTTTTTCAGCGATTGCGTATCCTCGTAATTGCAGACGAGAAACCGTATTAACGTCGTAAATTGACTCGTGGATTTCCACGTGATTGACACCTATTTTCAACAAGTGCGCTAAAACTTCGTGTGTTTTAGCTTTTACAGAAGGGAAACGAAAGGATCCAGTATCGGTTAACATCCCAAGGTAGATTCCATTTCCAACGGGAATATCCAACAAGTGTATGTAGCCCATTTCTTCGATGCATTCAAAGATCAATTGCGCTGTTGAACAGACATCTGGACGAGAAATCATGATCTCGCAAAAGTCTTGTGGATGCGGATGGTGATCGATCATGATTTTTGTTGCAGGAAAATCCACAACAAAAGACTCCATGTCCTTCCCTACCCGACTTGGCCCATTGTAATCTAGGCAGTAAAGGGAATCAAAACCAGTGATGTCTTGATCAAATCCTTGATCAAATATCGAGTAATCAACATCCTTCAAGAAAGGCAACAAGAAATCCGCCGGACGATCTGGAATGATGATATGAGCTTCCTTCCCCATATTTTTCAGGAAGAAATACCATGAAACAACACTCCCAATGGCATCACCATCGGGAGATTTATGTGTTGTAATTAAAACCTTTTGGCTTTTATTTAAGTGTAAGCGAAGTGCATCTATCATGCAACAAAGTTAGTTGTTCTGCTGCATGTGTTCAGCTTCTTCTTTATCTTCTTCAAATAATTTTGGCAAATCTTTCTTTCCTTGTAAGTTATCCATTAAATCTTCGAGTTGAGAAATGGATAAGTTTTTAGCGATGATTTTCTTGTCTTTGTCTAAAACGAAAATTCTCGGAGTCGAATACAAGTCATAAGTCGTTTGGAAGTTCAAGGACTCCAATGTCGTTGGTTTTCCTTTTTCTCCAACGTAAACCGGAACTAATTTCTCAGGAGTTGCTTTTGCCGTTTCATAAATGCTATTTGTCACAGCAACATTGATGAAATTCAACTTATTCTCACGAATATACTTTTTCCATGCTTCGAAATCTTTCCCAATTCCTTTTCCAACAGCAAATACTTCAATGTTTCTTTCTTTGAATTTCTCATTGTAAAGTGTGACCAATTTAGGTGTAACTTTTTTACAGTGACCACATTCTGGATCCCAGAAATAAAGAATCGTATATTCTGACTTCAAGGAATAGAAATCCAACCATTTAGTATCTGTTGTATCACGAAGAATTAAGTTATATGGTTTTGCTCCAACCACTAAATTCAATTTCCATTTTAAATCTTTACACAACTCTTCGAATTTATCCTCTGCCACCCATGTAGCTGGTGATTTACCAGTTGCAGGATCTGTAGTACAGAAATAACGGTTTAACATGTACAAGTAAACCTTGTCCATACCCATAATTTGACTCTTACCAAAAGTAGACGCAATCCAACCAACGCTGTATTCGTACATTTTTGACTTTGGATCTAAACCATCACAGAATTTAAACGCATACTTAATGATGGTATCCCAATGTTGAATCATCATGTTCTTACCGAAATAGAACTCCAATTTATTATGGAAAATCGGGTTGTTCACTAATGCATCTGCTTTCAAGTCTACGTTATCCCAATAATGCTCGAAATAGTATTTATAGCGAAAATTGGAATCAATAATTTCCCCTTTTTCGTTTTTGGGAATTTCAGGTACAAAGACATCAATCGACATTTTTACGATTTTCCCAACCAACATGGCAGGATTCGTTGCCACAATGTTTTTCTGGTATTCGTCTACTTCCTTGTTCAAAGCGTCAATCGTTGCCCCCAATGTTTTGTATTCGGCATCTGTATCCTTCAACTTCGCTCGTTGTTCCGCTAATTTACCGGCCTCACTTTTCTTAGAGCTAATGTATTTGACATATGGAATAAAGATTTTATTCTCTTCCGATTTCTTGATAACCATATTCGCCATAAAATCTGGTCCTTTCGTTTCTAAGTGAATGTCTTCATTATTATAAACGAACTCAAAGTATTTTTGTCCAGGCAACAAAAGTCCAACAATCCCAGCTTTTTGTTTTTTACCATCGAAAATAACTTCTCCATTTTTCATTTGAGCGGTATCCGCGTAATTTAATCGGGAACCGAAATACTTAATTAAAAATACGGTTGTATCTTTTTGCCCTTCGACTTTTAATCGGATTTTCTGCGCATAACTCATTGATGCACAAGCTAAAAACAGGAATGTAAGTAAGTTTTTCATAGTATTTTGTAAGTTTTACATTACGAATATGACGTTAATTCTTTACCGACTTATTTTTTTAACATTTTGTTAACCAAAGAAAATGGACTGAATCCGCACGTGTTTAATTTAAGTCTTGAAATAAATCTGAATCGCTCAACAATTGGTTTATGAGGGAAAGGTCGGAATATGGATTCAACTCCGTCAATTGTTCATACCGTTTCAACCAAGTCAATTGACGTTTGGCATAATTTCGCGTGTGCTGTTTGATTTTATCGACGGCCTCGTCAAAATTACATTCATTCTCCCAATAACGAAAGAATTCAGCATAACCAACAGTTTTCAAGGCCTTTAAATTTCTATTTGGAAAAAGGGATTTCGCTTCATTCAATAATCCAGCGTCAATCATCCATTCCACACGTTTATCAATTCGTTCATACAAATCAGTGCGATCCCATGATATACCAAAGCGATGAATTGCATAATCATTTTTTACCGTGCCTTTTCGCAGATTAGAATATGGTTCTCCGGTTAATTCAATCACCTCGAGTGCTCGAATGAGCCGCACCGAATTCATTCGGTCTACGACAGAAAAATAAACCGGATCTAAGCGTTCCAACTCGTTTTGAAGAAATTCAAGTCCTTTTGTTTCGTAATACATACTCCATTTAAGTTGAATCTCCTTATCGTGAGGAATCTCATCTAGACCTAGGGTCAAAGCATCAATGAACATCCCCGATCCACCAACAAGAACAGCCCATCCTTTTTCCATAAGTAAGCGATCCAAAACAGGTTTCGCTTCCTTTGCGTATTGGCTTGCAGAAAGTTCTGAATGAATGGAATGTGAATGAATGAAATGATGTTTCACTTGTGACAATTCAAGTGCAGATGGAATAGCTGTTCCAATGGACATCTCTCGGTAAAATTGTCGAGAATCAGCAGAAATCACTTCTGTATTAAGTTTTCGTGCAAGATCAATCGCTAACGCTGTTTTCCCCGATGCGGTAGGTCCTTGAATGACAAAAACCTTACTATTAGAAACGCTCATATCATTTCCAGGCGTTATAGATGCCAAAAACATGCTTCACGTATGCGACTGCGTGTCCACGATATGCGCCACAACGAACATGTTCTGAGCGGTAATAATTCGGATCGCCTAGATTTCTTACCATAGCTTCTACGTTTCCATCCCAAACAAGCGGATTTAATCCAGCAGCACGTGCAAGATTTTGCGCATCGATGATGTGTCCCGGTCCAGCATTATAAGAAGCCAACGTAAATTTCATTCGTTGATCAATATCAGGAACGGATTTCCATAAAACATAGGTTCTATTTAAATATTTCATTCCACCAGCAATTTGAACAGCAGGAGGAGAATCTGGATAAACGCCAAAACTTGGACCTGTACCAGGCATAAACTGCATCATACCATATGCACCACCTAGACCGCGCGCATTCGGATTAAAACGTGATTCTTTAAATGCGATGGAAGCAACAATTTTCCAATCCCAGCCGTACTTCTTCGCTTCTGCTTTAAACACGTCATCGAAGGGAGAAAACTGTCCTTTTTTCTTCACATAGAATTCTGTTGGTTCGTTATTCAGATAATCGAAATAGCGTTTTTTCAATTCTGTGTATGCTGGAGATGCGCAAAACGATTCAATGAATTTATTTAATTTATTTTTCAATTCCGAACTGTTGTTTCGCAATCCGAATCCAATATTTTGAAAGTAGGACATTTTTGTAGAAATGTTCAAGTTTGGATGCATCTCCTTGCTAATTCTAGCCAAGTTTTCATGAGCGATGGTAAACGGCAATTGATTATTCGCTACCATTTCGATTAAATCTTCGGCGATTGGATCCCCTTTTTTGTATTTCACATTGATTCTAGCGCCAATTTCATGTTGCAAGTGCATCAATCGTTCTGCGAATACAGAACCACGTCGAACATAGACATCTTTGCCTGCTAATTCAGAAGGCTCTCTGATGATGGTATCCTTCGAACGTTGAATTAATACCTGATAAGTTCGGTAATATGGTTTTGAATAAGAGAATCCATCTTTGTGTTTAAAGGGGATCATGAGGTTAGATGCAATCACATCTCCTTCACAATTGATCAATTTATCTTTATAATCAGAGGGACGCGAAATAATTTTCACTTCCAAATCTACACCGATTGATTTACAAAAAGTATCCATGAATTCATATTCAAATCCAAGTTTTTTACCACGGTATTCGAAATAGGACAAGGAACTATTTTCCATTAGGACAGTCAGTTTCCCTTTTTTACGGATTTCTTGTAAGTCGATTTTTTTTGGGGTGCTTATTTTTTTTTCTTGACATGAAATCATCAAAAAAACCAAAACAAAAATGGGTAAAAATATACGCATATACTTAATTTACTAAGTTATTCTTTACGAAAGAATTAAGTTAAAGTTACAACTTTATTTTTCATTTGGATAATTTCAAAATTAGATGGATATTTGACACTCAAATGATTGTGTATGAGCAATGAACAAAATGAAATATACTCGAAAGTTGTACGCGCTGGGAAAAGAACTTATTTTTTCGACATCAAGGCAACAAAGGGAAATGATTTATACATTACGTTAACAGAGAGTAAAAAATCCTTTGGGGAAGATGGAGACGGTAACTATCAGAAGCACAAGATCTTTCTTTATAAAGAGGACTTTGAAAAATTTCGAGAAGGCTTAGACGATGTTTTAGCCAAAATTGATGAAATCAAATCTATTCAATAATTTTTTGAAAAAACCCTTGCAGAATTAAAAAGTATGCATATCTTTGCACTCATAAATCACAAGGGAGTTTAGCTCAGTTGGTTTAGAGCATCTGCCTTACAAGCAGAGGGTCGGGGGTTCGAATCCCTCAACTCCCACACAGAAACCCAGTAATCTTAATAGATACTGGGTTTTTTCTTGTCCTTTAGTTTTGGTAAAAATCTCAAAAATGGTGAAAATTGCCAGATTTTGACCCAAAAATGATGGTTGCTTGCACATTTCATGAACAAACTCCATAGATACACTCCTACACGATGCTACAAGATTGTAGAATCGGAATAAAATTACAAGATATGAGTTTCAGCCTTTAAAAGGAAAGTCAATTACTGACAAATCAAGGTGTCAAACCATGGGGAATATCCAACCCAAATACCTAAAGCACCTCCTGTGATGTTCGTTGGTATGTTTGTTGGTGTAGCAAAGGGATTACCTGCTGAATATATTTGATTGTATTTTTTCTCGAAAAAACTGTATTCCTTTTTACCGATTTTGGATAATTTAACAATCACAGTATCCCCCAGTTTGTAATACCCTTTAAATTCAGGATCACCCATTGGATTATCAAAGCTCATAGGGTTTTCGTACGCAAAATCAAATGTTTTTCCATTGAAAAATTTATCGTTAAAGAATGGATTGAATGTACGCTTGAAGTTTGGCATCCCCGCATATTTCACTTGCCAAGCGTATGAATCTCCACTTTGAGCTGGATCGCTTAGCTTACACCATGAGTATCCTCGATCAACAAACGAATCTTCCGGTTTCCAATAGAGAGAATCAAGTGGTGTTGGATTAGAAATATTTGTTGTAGCCGTAAATTCCGAGCCATTATGGATTACTTTCAGTGTATAGGTTTTTCCAACTTCGCCAAACATTCCAAAGGAAACATACGCACAGAGGTGTAAGTTCACGAGCTCGTCCACAGGCAAACCAAAAAACGCGGCCGCAATTTCTTCCGTTCCTGGAGGAAGGTTGTCCGAACATATTTCCGTTAATGTATCTGTCTCGGTACCATTCGAAATAATCACCGTTGCTCCTGACACAAATCCATCTAGGTAGGCTTGTAAGTTCGTTTCCGAATAGACATTATTTGTTTTGCTCAATAGCACAATCGCTGGTTGACCAGTTTCAATGCTTCCATCAATCACTAATTGATCCTTGTAACCAGGAATGTCAATTTGCACTTCCTTTGTACAAGAAGAGGCGCCCAAAACAAGGGCAATGCCAACGAAAAGTTTAGTTAAAATTCGAAATTCCATGTTGCGCTTGGTATTATTGGAAATAAGGATACTTGTTTGACTGACAACTTAAAATTACCAGCAAGGAAATCACCATCGTTGTCAACGTATAAAAAGAATGGATTCATGCGGTTGTAGACGTTATAAATGGAGAACGCCCAATTGCTTCTGTATCTTTTCTTCACTTCAATTTCTTTTCCTGTTGCAGGGTCTGTTTTCGTTTTATACGCTTTGCTATATAAGGTCGCAGATAAATCCAAACGATGATATGGTGCCATTCGCGTCGAATTACGTGCGCCATAATTGAACAATAGGTTTTGTTCCTGAACATACCATGAACTCGGTAGTGTCAATGTATTTCCGGTGGCATAAATAAAACTCGCAGAGAATGTCCAGCGGTCATTTAACTTATATGTTCCAACAAGACTTAAGTCGTGACGGCGGTCGTATTTTGCAGGATAAATATTTCCTTCATTGATGTCTGGAAATCTACGTTCCGTTTTCGCCCATGTATAGCCAATCCATCCGGTGAATCGACCTACCGATTTCTTAAAATAAAACTCAATTCCGTAAGCCCATCCTTCCCCAAACACCAAAATATTGTCGGTATTATCATTCACATTATCTCCAGGCAATGCACCTTCTTGAAATTCAATTAAGTTTTTCATTCCTTTGTAATACACTTCTACAGAGCTTTCATATTTATCGTTGAAAAAGTTTCTGAAATATCCAACTGAACCCTGCCATCCCTTTTCTGGTTTCGCGATATCTGTTGTGGGAAACCAAATATCTGTAGGAAGTGAAACAGCGCTTAATGAAGTCAAGTGAACGTATTGGTAGTTGTAGGCATATCCAGCCTTGATCGAACTATTATCAGGTAATAACCAACGCACGGAAACGCGCGGCTCTAGTCCATGGTAGAATTTAATTAAGTCTCCTCGATTGTATTGAATCGTTGTATCCTGCGTGGAAATCCCATCGCCTTTAATGTAACGTGTAAAAGGACCCACATGTGCGAAAGCACTGTAGCGAAGTCCGACATTCAATCGAATTTGATCGTTTAAATCAAACTCGTCTAAAACATACGCCGCAGCCTCGTGGGAGTATAGTTTTTGTGCGCCACCTGTATCGAAAACAGTGGTGTCATTTTGAGCTGTTACGCTCGTAGGTGTAAATGTGTGGTATTTGTAATCAGCTCCCCACTTAATTCGGTGTTTTGGATTGGGGAAATACGAAAAATCTACCTTAGCTCCAACATCGCGTATTCCAGAGGCTAGTTCGAAACGAAATTCATCTTGTTGTGATCCAAATTTAAACATGTAATCTGAAAAGGTCGTAGTCAAATTCATAAACAACTTATCTGAAAACAAGTGATTCCATCTTAATGCTGCAATCCCATTACCCCATGGCATATTTGCACCAAATCCGCCTTTAGTATCTGAAAAGTTAAATACATCTTTCCCGTAGTAGCCGCTTAAGTAAATGCGGTCTTTTGCGGACAATTTGTAATTTAACTTCGCATTAAAGTCGTAAAAGAAATAGGATGATCCGGCGAAGGGTGAGGTATCAGAAATTGCTGCTTTCAGTAATATATCAATGTAAGTTCGTCTAGCAGACACGATAAACGATCCTTTGTCCTTTTTAATTGGTCCTTCCAAGGTTAATCGAGAAGAAATCGCACCGATTCCACCGGTCACTTTTAATTTCTTCATGTTTCCTTCGTTCATGTTGACTTCGAGCACCGAGGACATTCTTCCACCAAAATTTGCCGGCATCCCACCTTTGATCAAATTCACTGATTTAACTGCATCTGCATTGAATACAGAGAAGAACCCAAATAAGTGAGCTGCATTGTAAACGACACCTTCGTCGAGTAATACTAAATTCTGATCTGGACCACCTCCGCGCACATAAAATCCCTGTCCACCTTCCGATACAGAAGAAACTCCCGGAAGCAATTGAATGGTTTTTATCACATCCACTTCCCCCATAAACGCTGGAAGGGTTTTAATTTGATCCATTTGCAATTCAATTTGACCCATTTTCGTTGAAGTCACATTCTCCGTTTTTTTCATGTTAACGACAACTTCGTTCACATTGGTCACTTTCGACCCAAGTTCAATGGAAAAGACTTGACTTTTTGCCAAATCAATTTCTTTCACTTCAGTACCATACGCCATGGAACGAAATTCAACTGCATATTTTCCTGGCACAACGGTTAGAGAATAGAAACCGTAAGCGTTAGACATTGCACCTAATTTCAACGATGGAATGTATATTTTAACATCGGTCATCGCTTCTCCGTCATTGGAATCTGTGATGTAACCACTTAAGGTCACTTTGGATTGCGAATAGGAAATAATGGAAAGGCAAATAAAAATAAAGGAGAGTACTAATTTCATATTCCACGAAGGGATTTTACTAATTTGACGTATTCATTTTGATTCTATTACTAGAATTCTATGCAAAAGTAACAACTTAATAACGAAAGTGTTTGAAGATTCTTGTGTTTCCGTTAAACAAAGCCTAAATCCTTTTAATTTTGCGCTATGAAAAAGTGGAAAAACGTATGTTTTTTGAATAGTAACGATGGCACTGGAATCTTATCCTTTGGTATTGAGAACGAGTTTTTATTGAAGAATGGACAAGCGACGGAACAATTGCAGAAGTACATCGAGTCCAACAAAGGAAGTTATTTATTCGGCTCACTTTCTTATGAATTAAAAAATGAATTCGAAAATCTGAATTCCAAAAACATTGATCAACTCGACTACCCGCTTGCACATTTTTGGGTACCAAGGTTTGTCATCAAGCTAGAAAAGGAGAAATTCGAGTACCTTCAAGGAGAGCAGGACGAAGAATCGTTTCAGTTTCTCGATTATTTCATGGAAGAAGAAATTGACCACAACTTTCATTCCTTCCCCTATCATTTTAAAGCGCGAACGACGAAAGAGCGATACATTTCTCAAGTCGAAAAGCTGAAAGAACACATTCAACGAGGTGATATTTATGAAGTGAATTACTGTCAAGAATACTTTGCCGAAAATGTTGAATTGGATTACCCTTTGGACACCTATTTTAAGTTGAATCATATCACCAAAGCACCGTTTTCAACCTTCCTCCAAACAGAACAACATGTTGTGTTTTGTGGGAGTCCGGAACGTTACTTAAAAAAAACGAAAAACACCATCATTTCTCAACCAATAAAAGGTACTGCAGCAAGAGGAAACGATGCATTTGAGGATGAAAAATTGAAACAACAATTGGAATCCGACCCGAAAGAGCGATCCGAAAACGTCATGATTGTTGACCTCGTTCGAAATGACCTTTCAAGAATTGCAAAAAAAGGATCGGTGAAAGTTTCAGAACTTTGCGGCATTCATACTTTTGAAACGGTTCATCAAATGATCTCTACAGTGGAATGTGAAGTCGAGGAGGACATTCGTTTTATGGATATAGTGAAAGCAAGTTTCCCAATGGGAAGTATGACTGGAGCTCCAAAAGTGGAAGCAATGAAAATCATCGATTCAACGGAGGACTTTAATCGAGGAATTTATTCAGGATCTATCGGTTATATTAGTCCGAACGGCGATTTCGATTTTAACGTCGTGATTCGAAGCATGATTTATAACATCGAAAAAAAATACTTATCCTGTTCCGTTGGTGGAGCAATTACCATTCTTTCTGATCCAGAAAAGGAATACCAGGAATGTCAAACGAAAATTCAAAAAATCTTAAACGGCATGTATGCTGAATAAATTCCAGACATACATTCAATCCTTTATTGAAAAATATCCTGCTTCACATTACTTTTTAGCAGTAAGCGGCGGACACGACTCTATGCTGTTATTAGACGTATGTCGTAGAAATTCACTTCCGATGACCGTGCTTCACGTCAACTATCAACTGCGCGGTGAAGAAAGCGATGGAGATCAGGCCTTTATCGAAACCTATTGTCGTTTACATTCCATTCCAATTCATGTTCACCGTGTTGACCTAAAAGAAAAACTCGTTTCAGGAGGAAACCTACAACAACTAGCTAGAAAGGAACGCTACGATTTTTTTGAAGCACACTTAAATCAGCGAACCGCTTCTTTTTTACTCGTCGCACAGCATCAGGGCGATCAAATAGAAACGTTTTGGTTGCAATTATTTCGTGGCTCAGGTCTTTCAGGATTGCAAGGAATACTGGAGAAAAACCGACGTATTCTTCGCCCACTTTTACCCTTTTCTAGATCAGAACTTTCGGGACTCTCCAACGAAGTAAACTTGAGTTGGCGAGAAGACTCCAGTAACGAAAGCACGAAGTATTTACGGAATCTTTTCCGATTGAAATTGATTCCAGCGTTGGAAGAGGAAATTCCCACTTTACGAGACTCTATTCAACGCATTCAAGGCGTTTTACAATCCAACCTGAAGGAAAATCAAGCAGAAATTGACGCGCTCACTGAAGGGATTCTAAAAAATAGAACCATTGCTTTAGATGAAATAAATCAAATTGCTGATTTTAAATTAGTTGAAGTATTAAAAAAACTATCAATCCCGGCCTTTTTCGCTAAGAAAATCCCAAAACTTGTGCAAAGCGAAGCAGGAAAAAAATTGAGTTGGAAAATCAATGATGGTCCGTTTCAGGCAATTGTTAAAGAACGTGATTCCTTGTCTTTCGTTTCGACGAATCCTATTCCATTACCTACGCCAACATTTCGCGCGAAATTCATCACTGAACTTCCAAGTGAATTCGTTAAAAACACCTTGTTTTTAGATCAATCCAAGATTGTTGGGAAGCTCTATGTACGTCCATGGACAAAGGGAGACCGCATGCAGCCCATAGGATTAAGTGGTTCGAAACTAATCTCGGATATTTTGAAGGATGACCACGTTCCTGCTAATGAAAAACAAGAGAAATTTGTCATGTGCGACGACGAAAAAATCATTTGCTGTATTGGACACCGTATTGACCGAAGAAGTATTGCTCACAACGAATCGAAGCTGATTATTCGTATTGAAATCCAACAATAATCGGTAATTTTAGAACATGATTCCACTTCCGAAAGATTTTGTCACCCGCATCGAAGCTGGTCCATTAGCCCAAACACCACTGATTCAGTCTCTCGACTCCGAATCACCGATTTCGATTCGTTTAAATCCTAGAAAGAAATCAATTCAATTTGAAACGGAAGAGGTTGTTTCTTGGTGTCCAGATGGACGCTATTTGAAAGAACGCCCTTCCTTTACCTTGGACCCACTTTTTCACGCTGGAACTTATTATCCACAGGAAGCAGGATCCATGTACATTGATGCGATTGTTCGCAGCATTGAACTTCCTGAAAATCCAGTTTTATTGGATTTATGCGCTGCCCCAGGTGGAAAAAGCACCTTGTTAGCAAGTTTTTTAGACAACCGCGGCATGTTGATTTCCAATGAAATCATTCGTTCACGCGCGTACATTCTAGCGGAAACTCTTACAAAATGGGGATTCTCTAACACCTTTGTCAGTAACAACGCTCCGGCGGATTTTGAAAAGCTTCACTCCTACTTCGATTTTATTTTGATCGATGCACCTTGTTCTGGTGAAGGAATGTTCCGCAAGGATCCCAACGCACGCTCGGAATGGAGCTTGGAAAGCGCTGCACATTGTGCGGTGCGTCAAGCTGACATTTTGGAATCCGTATGGCCAAGTTTGAAAGAAGACGGCTACCTACTCTATTCGACTTGCACGTTTAATCCAGCTGAGAACGAAGCATGCATTGCAGCCTTCCTTGAAGAACACGAAGCGGAAATTATTTCCATTCCCTTCTTCGAAGGATTGATTCCTGACGTGAATGAATATGGTTACCACTTTATTCCTGGAATTGCCAAAAGTGAAGGGTTTTACGCCGTTTTACTTCAAAAAAAGGAGTTTTCCGGTCAAAACAAGCGAAAATCGGGCAGAATTCAAACATTGAGTGTAGACGAAATTCCACTGAAAATCGAGGCGGATTTTCCGCATGTCTATTTTAAAGAAGAAGAAAACATCTACGCAACAACGACATTTTGCGTGCAACATTACGATGAAATCAGCAATGTCCTGAAGTGGATGAAACGTGGGACACACATTGCCATTGAACAGCGTAAGGGCTGGCAGTTGGAAATTGAATTAGCCTTGAATATATCTTTGCATCCAGACTTGCCAAACATTGAATTGAGTAGACAAGAAGCTTTACACTATTTACATGGGGACACCTTTCCGCTCGAAGGAAAACAAGGCTACACCTTGCTTAGCTACGAAGGACAACGGATTGGCATCATCAAACATTTGGGGAATCGCTTTAACAATTCACATCCAAAAGAGTGGCGCATCCGAATGAATTTACCAAGAATTTAGTCATGACAGAAGAAATTGCTCACGCACAACTCATACATTACATTAAAGATAAAATCAGCATTACACCTGAACACGAGGCGTTAATTAAAAGTCGTTTTCATTTACAAAAGGTAAAGAAAAAAGAATTTTTCTTGCGGGAAGGTGACGAATGTTATTCGCAGGGATTCATTGTAGAAGGAACGTTTCGCGTGTTTTACATCGATCAAAAAGCTTCCGAACATGTCTTGTATTTTGGATTCAAAGATTGGTGGGTTGGAGACATTGCTTCTTTCCACAGCCAAGAAGCCACAAACATGAACATTCAAGCAATGGAAGATAGTTACCTTCTATCCTTCACCAAGGATGATTTGGAGTGGTTGTTTGTCCAAGTCCCACCATTGGAACGACTTTTCAGAATCATGGCTCAACGCACCTTGGCAGTCCTTCAAAAAAGATTCCTCTTGACGATTTCTGCAAGTGCCGAACAACGTTTCTTGGAATTAATTCAACGTCATCCAGGCATCGAACAATTGGTTCCTCAGCATCAAATTGCGTCGTATTTAGGGATTTTACCGGAGTCCTTGAGTCGAATGAAGAAGTTGTTGTATAAGAAGTGATGAGTCCGCCGTGGCGGAGAGAAGCAGCACAATTAAGTTTGGTTTCAAAAGAATAATTACAAAAATTTACTTTTTCAATACTGATTTTCGAAATAATCATCTCTGTAAGTGAAGAAATCCATCAGTTGAAAAATCACGTCCAGCGTTATCCGTATATTCCAATTTCCAAAAATACACTCCTTCAGAACACGCAACGCCACCTGAAAAACCATCCCATTTTAATACATTGTTCTTTGATTCAAACACCACATTCCCCCAACGATTCAGAATCTTTATCGATGGTTCAAAAATATTCACCATGCTTATTGGAAGAAAGTAATCATTGTTTTGATCGCCATTCGGTGTGAAAACATTTGGCATTTCTATTTCAGATTGACAAAAATTAATGAGTTGAATGGTGTCATAAAATGAACAGTTTAGCGATGTCGCTTCTACCCAATATTCCCCAGTTTCAGTCAGTAGCAATTCAGTACCAGTCGTGCCGTCACTCCACAAATAATCGAAGCCGTTCGCTAGAGGAACAGACACAAGCAATGAGTTCTCAATGCACAACGTTGTATCATTTCCAAGACTTAACAAAGGTGATAAAATAACATTCACAAAAACAGAATCTGTCTCGCTTGGACAATTATTAAATTGATATGCTAAAGCATACATCCCTTCTTCTATCACACCAATATTCGAAGAAGTTTCGCCTGTACTCCACAGGTATGTTCCAACTGGCATATTAGGTGACAGAAATATCATTTCTCCATCACATATAGTTAGATTTGGTCCAAGGTCAAGTGTAGGACAATAGTTCGTACACGTTGGAATCACAACGTTATCTGGAACAGTAAAATTCTGCACGAAATTTGGCAAACCGTATACACATTGCCCTGTGGATAGTATCAATGCCGAAGCTTGATAAGCGCAAGCAGCTCCAACTACATTCGGCAGATTGATTACACTCATATAGTTCGTGTAAATCCTCGATATGTATATTTTTCCATTTGGTGCAATTTGTATATCACCAAAAAGATACTTTGGTGACCCCGTCTGTAGCAAGGTATTGTGATTGACAATGTACTTTGATGCATTTATTGCATTTTGGTTATTGCTTGTAACATCAAATTGAATGAGGTAATTTTGACTTGTAACATACAGTAAATTATTGTTTGGTGAAAAGCAGAGAGCATAAGGCTGGTCGTATTCTCCGGCATTCGCCAACAAGGATATCGGATTAAAAACATATCCCGTTTGCTTGTCAAAATCAAAAAGCTGTACTGAATCTTTTACATTGGAGAGAACAAGTGCAACTTTACATCCCGAAGGAGAAAAGCGCATGCTTCCAGCGGCAAATTGTCCCCAGTCATCAACGGGTTCCTTTTCATGAATCGCTCCACAATCCGAAATTACCGGACCATGAATACCAGAACTACTTAATCTGTAAGAATAAAACTGACTAGTGCCAAGACGATGAGTAAGAATCCAGTAGTCTGTGCCGTTCGCATGCTTTGTCACGCAGAGCTTTTCGGTTGAATTCGTATATAATTGCACGTTTTTCACAACGACCTTTCCAAGACCTCCATTCTGACTCATGTCCACAATTGAGTATCCGAATACGCCTGATCCACCTTGGAACAGAATATAGTCATCCGCAGTAAAGATGTAATACAGGCTATCGCTATTTGGTTTGGGCACAATAACGGCAGCGTTTGTAGCACTTAAGCCTCCAAACAATCCTGAACCATTATCCATTAGTTGATGTTGTGAATTCCACACCGACACCCCATTCGTATAAAACAACAAGTTGCCGTTTAAATCTGACATTGTTGAGCTTCCTTCGAAAGCATCGATGCTAGAACTCCCAACGGTAGGAAATGAAGTATTAAAGTCAATGAATGCACTATCTCCAATGGCCCAATTCATTGTTCGATTAAACTGTCCAAACGATGATGTCAAAAAAAACAATGAAATCGCAGTTGCAAATAATTTCATAAATTAACTAAATGTATTGGGTCAATCATTCTTTTAAAGCCTTTATAACGAATGAACAATCTAAATATTGTGACCTATCATTACCTGACAACTTATTGTTAGACTGAAGATACTGCTTCTAAACATGCAACTCACGAAAATAAACTCCATTAAGCAAGGGACACAATTCACTCCCACAATCAATCTATAGCTGTAAAAAGTAATTTCCGTATAAAACAATAATATCGGATGATCTACGATTTAGAGATGAGAACAATGTTAACTCAATCTAAAAATGGATGTTGAGTTAATTGTTCTTCATAAAATAGTAAAAGTAGTTTCCTTTTAACGAAACTATTCGTAAATTTGAATTGGAAATTATTGTATTCAATGCATCAAAATTTTGAAATACTTTTTCTAGAAGAAGCATTTGCCTTTTTAAGCAGTTTGGAACGCAAACATTATGAAAAGATCCTTTACAATATTCGTAAATCTCAAGTTGAGATTGACTCGGAACTTTTTAAAAAACTCTCAAACGATATTTGGGAGTTTCGAACACTTTATCAAGGTAATCAATATCGGCTCCTTGCATTTTGGGACAAAACTTCAGGATTGGATACCTTGGTTGTCTCTACTCATGGATTTGTTAAAAAAAGAAGTAAAGTACCCGAAAACGAAATTGAGAAAGCAATTCGCATTAGGACAAAATATTTAGAAGAAAAGCAAATTAAAAATAACAGGATATGAAAACATATACTTTAGACGAGGTACAGGATAAATTGATTGGCAAAAAAGGTTCAACGAAAAGAGACGTATTTGAATACGAACTTCAAATGGACCTTATTGGCAAAGCCATCAAGCAAACTAGACAAAACCGAAACATGACACAGGAAGAACTTGGGAAATTAATTGGTGTTCAAAAAGCACAAATTTCAAGAATTGAGAACAATGCAAGCAACGTTACAATGGATACCTTATTAAGGGTTTTTACTGCACTTAAAGCAAAAATAAAGCTTCAAGTAGAACTTCCAAACCTTCATATTAGCGTTGGAGAATAAGAAAACTATTTTTAGCATATGTCCTTTTTGATCAATCCTATGCCACCATTACGGAGCCCATTTATTTGAAACTCATCATTGGCAATAAACTTCGGATTTGTCCGAGTGCGGGTGGATTCGTTCGAACTTCGGGCAATTACGGTTGGTTAATGGGACTCCATGTAGAATATCTTGTCAAGCAGCAATTTATCCTTTTTTCGAAAAATGAACTTTACACTGATCATTGGAAGGACACTTGGCCTGATCATTTTGGAGGAAGTTCTGTGTACATCAATCAAGGGAAATCACTTTTGTTTAGTGTTGGATTGAAAATGATGTTGAAGGAATGAAAATAGTTGCATCAGTTAAAGTATTCGAAAATCTACCGAAGGACAATTCCCTATCCACACTTGCAGCACCGGCAATACGCGCTTTAGAAAACAATGGCATTACAACATTGGAACAACTGTCCAAATACAGTAAGAAAGAAGTCTTAAAATTTCACGGAATGGGAAAAAGTTCGATTCCTAAACTAGAAAAATTACTGTCTGACCAAAATATGTCCTTTCGTTTAAGCTAATAATTCACAGAGGAATAATCATTAAAATCATGAACGCAAACATTGAGGTTACCAACTTTTTAAAAGATCTAAACCATCCGTTTCACGAGGAGATTGAACTGCTCCGAAATATCATTTTAACTGTCGATAAAAACTTAAGTGAAAACGTAAAATGGAATGGTCCCAACTACTGTTATAACAATGAAGACCGCATAACGATGAGAATTCAACCACCAAAAAAACAGGTCCAACTCATTTTTCATCGAGGAGCGAAAAAGCAAGCGAATCCAATAAACAAACTCATCTCGCACAAAAGTAAATTGTTGGTTTGGAAAGAGAATGACAGAGCAATTATGACATTCAAGAGCATGCTTGACATAGAAAATGGAAAAGCAGAATTAACGGAGATCATCACGGAATGGATCAATGCGACGAAATGAATTAATAACAACGGTATAAACCGAAAACCTTTTAAAAATTGTGGAAAAGTCCTTTTTTTTACTAGACTTGAAATCCGTAAATTAGCCCTTCAAAAAACTATACAAATGAATACACGTTTAAAAAGTACTTTTTTAGCCATCGCTTTGTTCGTTGGCTTTTTCGTTCGTGCGGACGAAGGAATGTGGTTTTTGATGTTCATTGAACGTCTGAACCATAGAGATATGGATAAATTGGGATTGCAGTTGACGACGGAAGAAATCTACAGCATCAACCATTCTTCCATTAAAGATGCCGTTGTTCAATTCAATGGTGGATGTACAGCTGAAATCATTTCCAAAGATGGATTGATTTTAACAAATCACCACTGTGGATTCGATGCCATTGCTGAATTATCAACACCTGAAAAGGATTACTTAACCAATGGATTCTGGGCAGCAAATCGTCAAGAGGAGTTAAAACCGAAATCATTATACGTGCGATTTTTCGTTCGAATGGATGATGTCAGCAAACGCATCCTAGGAAAAGTAACCGATCAAATGACAGAAACAGAGCGCGAGAAAGTCATTAAAGACGAAATAGCATTAATCGAAAAAGAAAACAGTGAAAATGGAAAATACACGGTAAGCGTACGTTCTTTCTTCCAAGGAAATGAATTTTATTATTTCGTTTACCAAGATTTCAAAGATGTTCGTTTGGTAGGAACGCCTCCAAATAGCATCGGTAAATTCGGTGGGGACACAGACAACTGGGAATGGCCACGTCATACCGGAGACTTCTCGATGTTCCGCGTTTACGCAGACGCAAGTGGGAATCCAGCTGACTTTTCAACGGCAAACGTTCCATTGCATCCAAAACACCACTTACCTGTAAACATCAAAGGAATTCAAGATGGTGATTTCGCGATGATCCTCGGATACCCTGGAAGAACAAACCGTTGGTTGCCTGCAGGTGGAATTGATCAAAACGTGAAATTCGCTTATCCAGCTTGGGTAGAAGCTTCTAAATCAAGCATGGATGCTATGAAGAAATACATGGATAAAGACGATAACGTTCGTTTGAACTATGCTTCTAAATATGCGCGTATTGCAAATTACTGGAAAAACCGTCAAGGAATGATTGATGCCTTAACGAAATTTCAAACAGCTGCAGATAAAGCTAAAAACGAAGCGAAATTCAATTTGTGGGCAAATAAACCTGCAAATGTTGCGAAGTACGGTACCGTTGTAGAAACAATCAATAAATTTTATACAGCAACAAACGAAAAATCACGTCACGACAATTACTTACAAATCGTTTTCCGTTTCTCTGATTACGCAGGAATCAGTCGTTCATTAGGAGGACAACTTCAAGCATACGCGAAAGCAGATGCTGCAAAACGAACAGAGATGAAAGCTGGATTAACGGCAGGAATCAATGAGTTCTTCGAATTAACGTATGTTCCAGCTGAAATCGACATTTTAATCGACGGTTTAAACTTGTACGCTCAAAAAGCGGGTTACAAATTGGTTCCTGCAGTAGAAGACATGTACAAAGATGGTTCGGTAGCGAACGAAATCAAAGCAGCATTTGCGATGTCTATCATGTCATCGAAAGAACGCATGATGGCTTTCTTGGAGTTACCAAATGAAGCTGCATTGACTAATGATCCATTGATGAAATTATCTGCGGATATTACTTCTCACTTGATGTTCCGCTCAGAAGAGTTAATTAAAATGACCGATGACTTCTCGAAATCATACCGTTTATTGGTTGCTGGACTACGTGAGTCAGGTTTGAGTACAATTCAGTATCCAGATGCAAACAGTACCTTGCGTTTGACATACGGAAACGTGAGTGCATTGCCAGCTGACAAACGCAACGATGCGAAATTCAACTACTACACTACGCTTCAAGGGGCAATTAACAAATACAAACCAAACGACGAAGAGTTTGACTTACCAAAACGTTTGATGGAATTGAATGATAAAAAAGATTTCGGTCAATACGCCGACAAAGCTGGATACATGCCAGTTTGTTTCTTGACAGACAATGACATCACAGGTGGAAATTCTGGTTCTCCTGTATTGAATGGAAAAGGTGAATTAATTGGTTTGGCATTCGACGGAAACATCGAAGCGATGGCTGGAGATGTTATCTTTGATACGAAATTGCAAAAAACAATCAATGTGGATATCCGTTACGTATTGTTCATCATCGACAAATACGCAGGCGCGAAACACATCGTGGATGAAATGACGATTATTCGTTAATTGAATTCGAAATAGAATGAATTGAAAGCCTTTGACAATTTAGTCAAGGGCTTTTTTTATGCTAATTGATTTGAGCACTATAAAGCAAAGTCAAATGAAACAAGGACTCCCCTATCTCCTTTTCGTTCAACGTTTGATCAAACACACAGGTTCCTATGCCTTCCAATAAGCAAGAGCGAATTTCACCAGCGACATTCTTTTTATCTTGATACATCAGGGAAATCACCACCGAAACGTCATCCGCATTCAAGCTAATCATTGGGAATGATCGTATGATCGTTTCTTCAATGTCCTTGTACACTTCCTTGCTCAACATGCCACGTTTCATAGAAAGATATGATTCTGCAATCATGCCCAAAGCAACGGCATGTCCATGCGATATTGCTGTCGACTGAAGGAAATAAGATTCCAACGCATGTCCGATCGTATGTCCAAAATTCAATTTCTTTCGCAAACCACCTTCCAAGGGATCTTGCTCAATGATTTCCGTTTTCACACGAATAGATTTAATGACAACGTCTTCTTTTATTAATTCTTCCTCGCTTTGAATGTGTCGAATTTGCTCCCATAAATCGGCGTTACCAATCAATGCGTGCTTCAACATTTCCGCGTAACCATTGAAAATCTCCTCAGCTGGTAAAGTTGACAAAAATCCTGTATCGATAAACACACGGTTCGGTTGGGTGATTGTTCCCAATTGATTTTTATAGCCATTTAAATCGATGCCATTTTTCCCACCGATGGCTGCGTCCACCATTGCCAATAATGATGTAGGCACATGAATGAAGGACAAACCACGTTTGTAAATGGACGCGATGAATCCACCCATATCCGTTACGACACCACCACCTAGGTTAATTACAAGGTCTTTGCGTCCAACACCGTACTCTGTAAAAGCTTGCCAAACTTGAAAACACACTTCCATTACTTTGTTTTCTTCTCCGCAAGGAAGTAGCATAATTTCGGCGCGTTCCAATTCCGGAAAACTCGTAAGTAGGTATTCTAGGCAGTAATCGTGTGTGTTTTCATCCACCAAAATGAGAATCTGCTGATTTTCAAATGCTTTCAAGAAATTTTGAAATCCACCATTTGTAATAGACCCGATTTCCAACTGACAATATGTTCCTTCGATTTTCATGCTTTTCATTCGTGGGATAAAATTAAACTTTCGAGATGACTTCTATTCTAAAAAACGATGTAAATTTGGAATATGATATCATTCGACAACACCGAAGTTGCGTTCTCAAGCAAATCTAACCGTGACTTAAAAAGAGCTTATTGGCTTTTTCGCATCATTGCCTCCCCTTCCATTGTGAAATTTGGAAAAGGTGCGACCAATATGGCGTTAAAAATGCGGCTTCCGATCTCTACACCTATCAAAGCGACGATTTTCCGTCAGTTCTGCGGAGGGGAAACGATTGCGGAATGTGACCGAACGATCGCAGATTTAGGGAATTTCGGTATCGGAACCATCTTGGATTATTCCGTTGAAGGAAAAACAAGCGACGAGGACTTTGATCAAACAGTGGATATTATTATTCAAACAATTCATCGTGCTGCGAATGATCCGCATATTCCGTTTGCCGTGTTCAAGGTAACCGGGATTGGCCGACACGATTTGATTGAAAAAGCTTCCACGAAAGGATATACACCAACTATTGGTGAAAAAGGAGAAATTGACGTGATTATTTCACGCATTGACCGCATATGCAAGGCAGCACATGAAGCGTGTACAGCTGTATTCATCGACGCAGAAGAATCATGGATTCAAGATGCGATTGACCAATGGACTTTCGACATGATGTTGAAATATAACACAGAAAAGTGCATTGTATTTAATACACTTCAAATGTACCGTCACGATCGCCTGGCTTTCTTACAGGATTGTCTCGCGTTAGCCAGAGAAAAAAACGTGAAATATGGAATCAAGTTGGTTCGTGGAGCTTATATGGAAAAAGAACGTGCCCGTGCACTCGAAAAAGGATATCCCTCTCCAATTCAGGCAACAAAAGCGGACACGGATAAGGATTACAACGAAGGATTAAAAATCATTTTGGAAAACCGAGACGTTTTCTCTTTATGTGCTGGAACTCACAACGAAGATAGTTCAGCCTTGTTGATGCAATTAATGCAGGAAGCGAACATCGAGCCACAAAGCGAACAATTTTATTTTGCACAGTTATTGGGAATGAGTGATCACATCTCTTACAATGTAGCGCATGCGAAATATCATGTTGCGAAATACGTTCCTTTCGGACCTGTAAAGGAAGTTCTACCCTATTTATTGAGACGCGCAGACGAAAATACTTCTGTAGCTGGTCAAACCGGAAGGGAATTATCCTTGATTATAAAGGAACTAGACCGACGTGGAAAGCGTTAGTTCTTGATGAATTTAAACGTATGATTTTCAATCTTCAAATAGTACATTCCGGGATGAAATGTGTGAGAAGGAATGCTGAAAGCAGATGAAATTTCACCCGAAATCAGTTGTTTTCCACTAAGATCATATACCTCGTACCGCCCAAATACAGTTTCACTTAATGTGACTTGAATATCATAATTGGTTGGATTAGGAAACAGTTTCAACTCAATGTTTTCTTCATTCAATTCAATGGTTTCTACTAATTGATTCAAGGTAAAAACCGTGTCTGTTACAAGTGCTTGAAATTGATTTGGAAATACTTTTAATGCGTAAATGTTACCACCACCGTTCAATGCATTTTGCCCATCTCCCACTACACTATTGTATCCAACGGCAATAAACCCTCCATCGTGCGTTGTAAACATTTGATTGCAGTGATCTTCGCCCTGATTGATAATGCCTGTAGAAGGTTGTCCCACAAGCCAATTTCCATTTGAAACCTCAAAAAAACCAATATTTAAGTCCTTAGAATAAGAGCTTTGAGTGAGATTTTCATATTGAAGCGCAATAGAAACCTTGTAATAAGGATCTGGCAAGAATGTAACTTGTGTATATTTCCGATCTTCAATGACCGTAGAAGTCGGATCATCTGGTTCATTGTGTTCATTTTGAAAAACACCATTTCCATCTAATATACGTAACAATTGATCGTGATTCGTTGGAGTCACTTCCCTACTACCAACAATAAAAATCTTATCTTCTCCGTTTTCGATATCGGAAAGATGATAGTTACCGTGAGCACTTCCAATCATTTCTTGAGATAAAACGACTCCTTGATCATTGAATTTTATCAATACTCCTTTTACTAAATTGGAATCAGGAACAAACATATCACCAACTAAATAGTAAAGCGAATCTTGAAATTCAACAATCGCATTGGCTCTATCTTCTCCCAACGTTCCAATTGTTTTGGTCCAAACCGTATCGCCTTCTTTTGTAAGGCGCATGATCAACATATCTGAAGCGCCTCCCAAGGTAGGTTGTCGGTAACCGACCATAACAATACCTGTATCTTTGGTCATCATTGCATCGTTTATACGATCCCAAGAAGAATGTGCATATGTTTTCATCCAAACTTGATTCCCATTTTCATCGGTTTTAATCAACATCGCATCAAAGTTTCCTTGACTTGCAGAGTTAGTCATTCCCGCCAAATAATAACCTATTCCAGGTCGTTGCATGACACTTACCGCTTCTTCAGATTCATCTCCTCCGTAAGAATGACTCCAAAGGTAATTTCCCATAGAATCTATTTTCATCATAAAAGCTTGTGCATTTTCGCCCCAACTACCTGAGCTACCAGTAATAACAAAGGAAGAGTCCGAAGTTTCGATCACATCTTCACCTCGATCAAAGCCATTTCCTGAATAAAGTTTATAGAAATACTGTTGTGTCCATGAGTGTGAATTCACGGAAACAAACATAAAGCATAAAATGAAGATTAAAATGCGCATTTGACTTGTAGAATTATGGATTCACCTGTTTTACTGAATAAATTTTCACTTGCTACTCCGATGCTCCAATTAGAAAATTGAAAACTAGAATACATGCCCCATTTAAAGCGAGAGAATCCACCGTAAGAAGCACTTAATCCGGAAGACCAATGTTTATTGATTCGTCCGTGGACACCTGCAAAGAAATATGGGATGTAATTTTGGGAAAGGAACATTCGAGCGCCATAAAAACTTTGAACACGTTGAATTGCTTGCATATCGACTAATTTCGAAAACTGAATAAATCCTGGTAACAACAACGTTCTTTTTTCTGTGCCTTTTTCAAACCCTAGGGTATCCGCTAGCTGAATGGTACTCAAGATATTTTGTTGCACAATTTGATTCAAGTTAAAACCCGTGTATTGAAACGAAGAATCTGCTGAATAGCGGGTCATTGGCTGCGTTGGCACAATAAACCCAATGTTTTTCGCGAGTAACTGAAAGGTCATCAAACGATCATTCTCGTTGGTTTGAATTCGGTAATCGATATCAAATGAAAGTCCGTAACCTTTTGAAAATCCGGTGGCATTAGCGAACGAAAATCCCCCCAAATACCCCATGTTGATGGTGTCATTTTGACTATCCTGGTAAATTGTTGCCGTTTGCATGTTTCCAGCTGCGTATTGATTCAAGGAAATCACGTTTAGTGTAATTGAATTATTGGTCGAACGATCAAAAATCCCAAATCCGATTTTCGAGTACCCCATTGAATGAAAACGCGTTCCAGAAAAGTCAGCTGTATCTCCAAGAAACAGACTATTTCCCTCAAACGCATAACGAAAGGCATCTCTTGAAAACATGAGCGAAGAAAACTGATGGTATCCAGTTTGAATGGAATATCCATGGTTATAAAACGGACTATTTTCGTTTTTGGTCAAATCTCCTTTTGAACGGAACGACAACTCTGCATTCATATCTAGTCCAAACTGGTTGATGTTTTGCAAACGTTCAATACTAGCATTCTTCATATTTTGATCGATGAAACCACCGTAAAAAAAAGATTGAATGATGTTCTTTCCAATTGCATTTGACGCATAATCACCATTTGTTGTAAGTGTGATGGACCCTCTGCGTTGCCCTGTCGTATCCTGAATAAGTGGAAGCATGTTTTGCCCAAAAACATTTGCAGCACAAAGCAAAAAGAATAAACTGATTAGATTTCTCATAGGATTACTTTTGTATTCAATTTCATTCGAAGTTTGAATGATAAGAATGCTTTCGCTTGGACTTGCATCGGCTCACTTAGTCCTGTGGATGGATTCGGCGAATCAAATCGTGCCTCAACAATAATCTTTTTAATGATTGCTAAATCTGGAAGCGCTTCTTTCCCTAATAAAAACTCAATGTGAGAAGGTTGTTTTTTTAATCCATCTGCTGGATCGATCGCTGCCATTTCGCAGGAAGAAATCTGGCTACTTCCAATAAGAGTATGGAGAATTTGACCATCTTCGGTCATTAAATACAACACCGGATCACAACTAAACGGAAAAGCATTCGAGACATCCAAAGAAATTAATCCTGATTCAACATGTGTTTTTTTGTCGTTTTGCTTAAGGTTAATGTTAAAGGTATCGCGCAAAGTAAGTCCATCAAATCCAAGTTTCAATGGTAATTGAGCACTTGCCTTCACTTTAATTCGACTATTTGGAAAGGCTTCATCGTTTCCGGCTGATATATTGCCCAAAGGATTCAATTGAACCTCGTACGATGCTTCATTCATTGCACCTAGATTTTCCAGAAATGATTCCAGATTAGAATTACTTGGATCAAAAGAAAGTTGCTGTGAATTGGATTGAAGCGATGACCACGATCCAACAGCGGGTGACATGTAAAAACTAGGACCTATATCCGGAGACGTCAATGAAACCGTATTTCCCAATTGATTTGTGTTTTTCAAGTAATGAAGTTGTCCACGAACGGGAACTTTGATTCCATTTTCAACGGTGATCTGCAAAGCCGTTTCTGGTAAATCCAAGGTTCCTTCTGTGATCTTACTTAAGAAATCAATGTTGAAGTCTGTGGTATCTGAAAACACTTTCGATCCAAAATATCCTTTTGCATAATCAACCTTGATATTTTCCAGGCTAGCTTCAAATTTAAAATCGTACGAAGAACTGATGGAAACAATAGCGCCATTGGGATCCGTCGATAACGTCAATTTCGTTTGAAGAATATTGTATTCCAATCCACTCAATCCTCTTAGGTCGATTTGATAGTTGGTTAAATCGAGTAACTCTTCTTTTACTGTTGGATTAGCAATGGATCCAGCATCTACACTGTAATTTTGCTCGAAAATCACTCCATTTTGGGTAACACCAGGCATTTGCACCTTAAACAAAACTTTTGTCCCAAGTGGATTGTATACTTTTACTCTGACGCGTCCATCCTTTACTCGTATTGCCTTTAATTGAATGTCATCTAAGTCAAATACATGTTCTTCAACCGCATTTACAAAAGTTGTTCCAGGGGAAATATTACTAAAGGTGATTATTGGTGAGAATAACTGTGTTACAGACGTGTCTGGGATTTTGATTAAATCGGATAAACCAATATCTAACAAAGTGCGTGTTAAATCTACTTCGATTTCACCGTTGGCTGTCTCCGTTAATATGGAATCATTGACCCAGTTTTTCAGCGAAAGTGTATCGTGAATCAAGGGAGCTTCAAGATCTACATTCCATGATGTGTCTTCCTTGTTACACGAATACATACTGATTAAAACGCAAAATAAAAGTAGTATTCTCATCTTACACTCTTTCTATTACCGCTGCATATCCTTGACCAACGCCAATACACATGGTCACCAGTGCATAACGTTTGTTCGTTGCTTTTAATTGTCTTGCTGCCGTCAAAAGCAATCTCGCACCTGACATTCCGAGTGGATGTCCGAGTGAAATTGCCCCACCCATTGGATTGATGCGTGGATCACGGTCATCTAATCCCAAGCTACGTGTACATGCTAATACTTGTGCCGCAAATGCTTCATTGACTTCAATGATATCCATTTGATCCAAAGTTAGTCCTGCACGACTTAGCGCTTTTTGTGACGCTTCCACAGGACCAATTCCCATGATGCGCGGTTCCACTCCAGCTACTGCTGCCGAAACCATTCGTACCATTGGTGTTAATCCATGATTTTTTAATCCATCTTCGCTAGCCATTAACAAGGCTGCTGCTCCATCATTTAATCCGGATGCGTTTCCAGCGGTTACGGTTCCGTCTTTTTTGAACGCAGGGCGCAATCCAGCTAAACTTTCCATACTTGTCGTTGGACGAGAAAATTCATCTTTCGAAACAATAAGTGGCTCTCCTTTACGTTGTGGAATCGAAACTGGAACGATTTCTCCTTCAAAATATCCTTGCGAGGTAGCTCTTGCCGTTTTCTCTTGTGACCAGCATGCGAATGCATCTTGATCTTCGCGGCTTATTTGAAATTTCTCTGCTAAGTTTTCAGCTGTCATCCCCATGGAATCCACGCCATAAATCGCCTCCATTTTTGGATTGATAAAACGCCATCCAAAAGAGGAATCGAACATTTGCGCATCACGTCCGAAGGCACTACTCGTTTTTGAGATCACCCATGGTCCACGCGTCATGTGTTCTATTCCACCAGCAATGTACAAATCGCCTGCTCCATCTTTCATTGCACGTCCAGCGTTCACCGCTGCTGCCAATCCTGATGCACAAAGTCTGTTCACTGTCTCTCCCGCTACTTCTTGAGGAAGTCCAGCCAACAAGGCCGCCATTCTCGCTACATTTCGATTATCCTCGCCAGCCTGATTGGCACAACCAAGAATAACATCTTCAATTTTCGTTTGATCTAAACTTGGATGTCTTTCCACCAATGCTTTCAATACGATTGCAGCTAAATCATCTGCACGAACGGGGGATAAACTCCCTCCAAAACTTCCAATCGGCGTACGAACACCGTCTACCAAGTATACTTCTTTTGACATGAATTTTAATCTTTTACCAAAGGTAATTGAAAAAGCAGAAAGTTAGACGAACGAAATGGAATAGTTTTATCTGAGTGAAACGAACGATTTACGCGGTAAAAAATCTGTGTATTCAGTCGTAGGAAAGGGAATTATTCATAAGTTCGTAACATTAACACAAACACTAATGAGTACATATCCTTTTCACGCTGTTTCGAATTCGAACATTCAATTTTTCACGGAATTACTGGGTTCAAATGCCTTATATAGTGAAGAACAACGTGTGAATTATGGACATGATGAAACGGAAGACTTATCGTTTCCTCCAAGTATTGTTTTGCGCCCAGGAACAACGGAGGAGATTTCCAAGATCATGGGTTATTGTCACCAGGAAGGGATTCCCGTTACACCTGCAGGTGCAAGAACAGGATTAAGTGGAGGTGCATTGCCCATTCACGGAGGTGTTCTATTATCCATGGAGCGATTCAATCGTATTTTAGAAATCGACGAAAAAAACCACCAAGTCATCACAGAACCGGGTGTCATCACCCAAGTGTTGCAAAATGCGGTGAAGGAAAAAGGATTGTTTTATCCACCAGATCCAGCGAGTAAAGGGTCGTGTTTTATAGGTGGTAACGTTTCAGAAAATTCCGGTGGACCCAAAGCTGTGAAATACGGAGTAACGAAAGACTACGTGTTAAATTTAGAAATCGTTTTACCAACAGGAGAAATCATTTGGACCGGTGCCAATGTGTTAAAAAATGCAACCGGTTATAACTTGACACAACTCATCGTCGGATCCGAAGGAACCTTAGGAATCATCACCAAAATTGTCTTGAAATTGATTCCTCATCCTACGCACGATTTATTGATGTTGGTTCCGTTTTTCGACGCACAGAAAGCTTGTGAAGCAGTCGCTGCGATATTCCGAGCAGGAATCACACCGAGTGGATTAGAGTTCATGGAACGAGATGCACTGACATGGACACAAGCATTTACCGGAGAAACATCGATTCCAGTGGCGGATAATCATCAAGCGCATTTGATCATCGAAGTAGATGGTTTCGATCCAGATCAGTTGATGTTGGAATGCGAGAAAATTCTCAGCGTCTTAGAAAGTTTTGAAACGGACGAAATTCTTTTCGCTGATTCTGAGGCACAAAAAAATACACTTTGGAGCTTGAGACGAAAAGCAGGAGAAGCCGTGAAAGCACAATCTATCTACAAAGAAGAAGATACCGTTGTTCCGCGCTATGCCTTGCCGCAATTGCTTTTCCACGTGAAAGAGATCGGTAAAAAGTATGGATTTCACTCCGTTTGCTACGGACACGCTGGCGATGGGAATTTACACGTAAACATCATCAAAGGCGACTTGAGCGATGAACAATGGAACAACGAACTACCAATTGCGATTCGTGAATTATTCACTGAAGTCATCAAACTTGGCGGAACAATTTCTGGCGAACACGGTATTGGACTCGTACAGAAATCCTACATGGACTTAGCGTTTCCCGAAGTTACATTGAACTTAATGCGCAACATCAAAAAAGTCTTCGACCCGAAAGGAATTTTGAATCCGGGGAAGGTTTTTTAGTGTGCTAGTTATCTAATGTGCTAGTTATCTAATGTGCTAATTATTTAATATGCTAATTGTTTAATGAGCTAATTTGCTTTCGCCGCGGCGGAGTGTTAGTTTGTTTTAAAAACCAGAGACAATAGACGTAACAAAATTATTGGTTCCGGAGTTTAGTGGCACATTGTATAAGGTACCATTTCGATTGTTACCAGACTGATCCGTAATCGAAGTGACAGCGGTATTGTTTCCACTTATTGTTCCTTGATTATTGAAATTGTAATAGAGCATGAGTCCTGAGCTGCCATAGGCTGTCGCATTTTGGTTCGCGGAAATTTGAGCCTGACTTAATGTACTATTCCAAATTCTAAATTCATCGATCGTTTGTGCGACATTTGAACCCATTTGTAGAACGCTATCCGTAGGTTTTAACGTAATGTTGATTGCAAAGGTAGAAACAAGAACTCCATTTGAATACGTTCTCAGATTTGTGCCATCATACGTAATTGCCAGTTTATAGGTAGTTCCTTGTACCATATTAGTCATTAAATAATCTTGATAAGTTGCATTAAACGTATACGAATTCCCATTATACCAAAACTGCAAGGCACCATTTTGTTGGTAAATATGCATTTGAGTGGAGTATTTACCCGTTGTACTTGGATTTCTGAAAAACCAATGCATTCCATCCGCAGAAGCAGCACTCTGATCCATGCGATATGTCCATTGTATTGTCCAAGAAGTAGGTAATTGAGAAAGTGTTAAGTTCGTTGCTTGAATGTAATAATTTGGCATGTTGCCTGCTATTTGATTGAGGCTCCATCCAAATGATGCTTGATTCGTTAAAGCGGGTGGCACTGCAGCTGAAGTAGTAAAACTAATCTGACTACCGTAAGACGTTCCAACACTATTTGTAGCATACGCTCTCACATAATACGTGGTTGAAGCAGCCAATCCTGTCAGATTGCTTGTGAATGGAGTCGTTGTCCCATTAGAGGTAAAAGAATTAGCAATTGTTGGATTTGCTGTTGTACTCCAACAAACTCCTTGCGCCGTTATTGCCGCTCCACCTGTGGCTGTAACCGTACCTCCAGAATTTGCGGAACTTGCAGTTATTGAAGACATAGCAGTTGTCGTAACTGTTGGTGCTGCTAATGTTGTAAAACTAAGTTCACCACCATAAGAAGTTCCTATACTATTCGTCGCAAACGCTCTTACATAATAAGTAGTGGCTATGCTAAGACCTGTTAAATTTGTTGAGAAAGCACCTATTCCTGAACCAGAAGATGTACTATAAGTTAATGATCCAGGACTTGTACCCCAAACTAAACCTCTTGAGCTTACAGGGTCTCCACCGTCGAAAGTAATCGTTCCTCCACTAGTAGCTGTTGTTCCAGAGATCGCTGTAACTAATGTAGTAACTAATGCAGGTAGAGTTGCTCCTACTGGTGCCACATAATTATTTTGCGATCCAAACATGATCCGTTGTGCATTGCCAATGAAAGCAGAAAGAACGAGAAATAAGGTGATGATTTTTTTCATATTACAAGCCATAAACAGATTTAAATGCATTAAAATTTTGCGAAATTTCTAATTCGGATAAACCTCTTTTATAAATAAAGATTGAACCAATATCCCCATACCAGTAATTATCAGCTCTACCTAAATATTCTTCGGATGATGATTGATATTGCGATAAAGGGCCTGAACTGGATCCTACCAAAACACCGTTTAAGAAAAATTTTACAGTATTAGATTCTTGTGTAACGGCAAATACATACCATTGATTCGTTGTAAGAGTTAAAACATTACTAAAACCATTAATCCCTGCATCTCCAAAGTGAATTTGATAACCTGAACCATTTTGATAAATATAAAAGTTGAAATTTCGTGAATAAGAGCTAGTATTTCCAAATAGCGCTCTGTAGACATTAGTCCCAAAACCAGGATTCATTTTAGCAGCAACAATGACTGTTTTTCCAGTATATGGAACATTTAGTTTAGTAGGGTTAAAACTAACGTAATTACTTGTACCATTAAAAGTAAATTTCTTAGGAGTTGAAGCGGTATTAGCCATACTCGTTGTCGCTAGAGTACCATTGTTTAAATTACTACTTAAATCATACCATGTATTTCCAGAACCAGGATAACTAGTTATATTACTAGCATCAAGATATAGCAATAAATCAGTAGTAATTATGTTTGCATATGCTACTGGCGCAACATATTTATTTTGACTAGTAAACAGGGTTCGTTGTGCATTAGTAGCAAATACAGAGAAAACAAACAATAAGGTAATTAGTTTTTTCATTGTTTTTATTTTATAGTCCGTAACGTGTTTTAACCAAATTGAAATGGTTGTTTACTTCGGAAGATGTTAATCCCTTTCCTTTATACAATTTTGTTATGGCAATTTTTCCTGATAAATTAAAATAACCTATGTTTGGAAAGTTTAACTGTCCAATTTGATTTTCAGCATTTGACATTAAGTTTCCAGGTAATGTATAACTTGTTTTCTCTACATTGTTCACATATATTTTTACCATACCAGAAATTCTTGAAACCACGATATGTAACCAAGCATTCAAATCTATAGGACAATAGCTAATAATATTCGGAACCCAACTAGTCCCATCATAGGAATGCTGCACACTAAAATTCCCCTGCCAGTAACCAAATCTCGCAGCTGCATAAAAACTACTATTCCCATTTATTGTCAACAAATTAGGGTGTGGATTACCAGCGGTTATGTAGGTCCACATTTCGATCGTAAAATCTCCTGTTCCAAAATTAAAGTCAGTGTTTGTTGGTAGATTCACATAGGGATTTGGTGGGCCATTTCCATTTCCATTCCCATCAAAGACCAAAGCACCTTGGTTACTAGCAGTATAGGTAACACTATTAACGAGTGTTCCATGATTTCCATTTCCTGATAAATCTGTCCAGGTAGTTCCTGTACCACTATAACTTGACGAATTTCCGGCATCAAGATTCAACACAAGTCCGGAAGTCACTAATGATGGCGCAGCCATTGGATCCACATAATTGTTTTGTGAGCCAAACATGGTGCGTTGTGCATTCGAGATAAACGCAGAAATGATGAAAGTAATGGTGATGAGATTTTTCATATCATTGTTAAAATCCGTAACTAGATTTGGTGGCGTTGAAGTATTCTGAAATTTCTGTTGCGGAAAGTTCCCTATTATATATAGATACTTGGGCTATTTTACCTGCAAATATTCTGAATCCACCTCCTAAGTCACCAATGTTTTTTGCAAGATATACGCCGGAATTTGGCGTGGCTGGATTGGAACCAGCAAACGATCCAATAATCAATGTACCATTTAAATAAAATTTGGGTAAGGATGTTGCACTTAATGTAAATGTAAAAAATTTCCATCCTGTGCCATAGTTTGTGTTCGTATTACCCCATCTAACATATGGGAAGAGCGCAATCATTTCATTTCCAGGTTGGTCAAATGTACCTGATCCAATTCCTATCGAATAGCCATTGGCACCACTACCCACCCTAATAAAAGGACCTCGTAAACTTGTGTTAGCAATATAAACCCATCCATGTAATGTTACGTTGGCAATGGAATTTAACAATAAATTCGTACTCACATAATCATTCAAGCCATCAAAAACAATAGAACCACCGTTCGAATTATCATAAGTTGGACCATCCACAAGTGTTCCGTTATTGCCAAAACTACTTAAATCAGTCCATGTTGTTCCAGTACCTGAATAGGAAGCAGGGTTAGCTGCATCAAGGTGTAATACCAATCCATTTGTGTTGATTGGAGGTACTTGAAAAGGTACAACAGTCACAACATAGTTGTTATGTGAGCCAAACATGGTGCGTTGGGCATTGGAGATAAATCCGATAATAAAAATAACAATGGCAAGGAGTATTTTCATAAGCCAAAAGCCGTTTTTTGAGCATTATATATATCTGTGATGTTTTGCGAGGTTAAAGCGGAATTATAAATCATGGCTGTACCTATTTTACCTTTATAATTTCTACATGGATCGCAAATTGGATCTCTACCAATGTAGAATTTATTGTTGTTAGATGCTGCGTGCGAATATGTATGAGAATGAGTGGCACTACCAGCAGCATTAAATAAATAGACATCTGCTTTTGTACTGCTGATTGATACCGCAATCATAGACCATTGATTATTTGGCACAAGCAAAGTTTGAGGGTATTAATCATATTGATTCCAAGTATAACCAATATAATGCTCCTGACTCCCATTAGGACCTGTACCTCCTAAAAGTAATCCTGTTACACTAGCATTTCCTCAATTACCCCGATTTTCAATAATACCGCTATAATTGGGACATCCAACTGAAGGATTTACCCAGGCTATAAATGTCGCTGTGGTTAAATTAATTGTACCTGTAGGTGTACCATAAGTACCAGTAGTACCGTTAAAAGTGAAACTTCCAGATCCATTATTAACGGAACTTTGTCCAAAAGTAAGATTAGAAGATAATGTGACATTATTTGCTGGTGTCACACCACTTATATCTGTCCAAGTAGTTCCTGTACCGCTATAAGATGCTGATCTCGTTGCATCCAAATACATTTTAAGTTCCGTTGTAACTGGATTAGTTCCCGTTGGGACATTAATAAATACAAATGGAGGCGCCACGTAATTATTTTGTGAGCCAAACATGGTGCGTTGTGCATTGGAAATGAATGCAGAAAGAACGATTACTAAGGTGAAAATAATTTTCATGTGCTTTTTTTTATAGACCAAAATTCGATTTTTGTAAGTTGTAGATATCGGTAATGTTTTGAGGAGATAATGCCGTGTTATAAATCATTGATGTCGCTATCTTCCCTTTAAATGCTCTAGAAGCTTGATCTGCGGGATCGCAGGCAATGTAAAATCTAAGACCCGATAATGTTGCATGGGAAACGGAATTTATTGCCGTTGTTATACCATTTGCATTGCATAAATAAGCCTTTGCAGAATTAGCACTTACTGTTATGGCAATCATGGACCATGCATTATTCGGAACATATAAGTTTGAATCCCAATTGTAGGTTGCTCCATTGTCGGCCCAATGATATCCCACAGAATTATTCGTATATAAATCCATACCTGTTGCAGGAACAGTACTTCCACCATAAGGATTTCGACTAAAAATAATACCCGTGTAGGATCCCTGGGTTTGGGATGGATTGATCCAAGCAATAAATGTGGCTGTCGTTAATGAAATGTTGTTTTGAGCGGTCGTCGCAATCACATTGGCCGCGAAGGTAAAACTCGCAGGATTAGTCGAAAATGTAGGATTACCAACCAATACTGCTGAATTATTTTGCGTACTTAGATCTGTCCATGTTGTTCCAGATCCGCTATATGAAGTGGCATTTAAGTTTAAAATAAGTCCATTTGTCAATAAAACAGGTGGAATAGTTTGTGCTACATAATTATTTTGCGCACCAAACATACTTCGTTGTGCATTCGAGATGAATGCGGAGAGCAAGAATAAAAGGGTAAACAGTTTTTTCATTACTTCATTTATAAAACCGAAACAGGAATTCAGTAAATCGATAGAAGATGTCGTTTTAAGATTCATTAATTAATGTTATATTTTGCTTTGTTATCGTTGAAAATTTGGCTTATTTCTGCTGCACTTAGTTCCCTATTAAAAAAAAGGATCATGGCAATATTTGCATCTATAGTGACTCCAGTGCCATCATCTCTCACCCAACCAATACATACTTTATTCGCAGAACTATTTGGAATATTAAAATTTAAAGATGACGTTTTATCTAAATTTCCATTTACATAAACTTTCTCTGTACTACTCCCATAAGTAGTTGCTACGCAAACGTAGGCATTGGTTGCCGGTGTAACTCCGGTTGAATTTGACCAAGTTCCTAAACCGCCGCAAGCACCACCAGAATATTTTCCTCCAGCTCCAATAACTAGAGGATGTAATTGCGTACCTCCACATGAATTATCTGCTGGTCCAACACTTAGGAGAAACCTCCCTGCGTTGGTCGCATTTGGCTTAAAAAACGCTATCGCAGTAAAAGGAGTGTTTCCTATTGGTAAATTCGTGTAGGTATTTGAGGTCATCGCTCTTAAGGTACCAAGTGTGTTAGTGGTTTTAATGACCTTAATCCCATTATCGGTGATGAATTGTGGAGCAGGTGAAGTCCAATAAATATGGTTATTACTTCCACTGATGTCAAACCACGTATTTCCAGCACCCGGGTAACTGGAGGAATTATCAGCATCTAAGAAAAGTACCAATCCGGTAGTGTTACTAATAGTTGTTGGATATACAATTGAAGGTGCCACAAAATTATTCTGTGCACCGAACATGGTCCGTTGTGCATTAGAGATGACTGAAGTAAAAAAAAGTAATAGAGCGAATACGTTTTTCATTGATTGAATCAGTTTTATCTTTAATATATCTGAACGTGCTAAAAGGGATGTTAATTTGCTTCTTATCTAGTAAATTAAATTATTATAATCGAATCCTTTGATGGAACATTGTTTACTAACAAATAATTTAACAGATTAATAATGAATATATTAATGTTAAACACAAAAGAATACTTAGCACGAGTTACTTGGTATTCTTTTGTTTGCTTGTAATTATTTTTTCTCTTTCACTAATTTTTCGATCAACATTTTCATTTCATCTATTTGTTTTTGCTGAGCTTCAATTTGCAATTGTTGCTCTTGAATACCTTTTGTTAAAACGGGAATGATTGAATTATAATCCACAGAAAGAATTTTATCTTGATCAGTTCCTTCTTTCACTACAAACGGAAGTACTTTTTGAATTTCCTGAGCAATAAATCCATTTTCTGATTTATTGTAATCAGTTGACTCGATGGAATTTTTCTTGTCGTAATGAACAGGGTTCAACTTCATAATAACTTCCAAACTATTTTGTAATGGTTGAATATTGGTTTTTAAACGTACATCAGAAGTTAATTGTGTCCCATTCGACCAGATTGTTCCACTTGTTTTTAATTTTACTATTGAACCGTTTCCTAATTGAATCGTATTATGTTCATTCGTATATGCATTGTAACCGATTACGATAACATTATCAAGACCGCTTTGAGCTTTTGCATTGTATCCTAAAAAAGTACTATTATAAGTTGTTTGATTCCAAGGCACACCTCCCGCATTAACTCCAACACCAGTATTTCCACCACCGTTAGCTTGACCATCTAGCGCATTGTGTCCAATTGCTGTATTGTAGCTTGACGTTAAAAAGTATCCAGCTCCATGCCCAACAGCTGTGTTGAAATTTCCTACTACATTTTGGTTTAATGTTGCAATACCTAAAGATACATTGCCCCACCCCCATAAATTTTTATATTGTGCTTCATTTCCAATGGCAAGATTATTATAACCTCCTACGTTTAAACCTAATGCAGTATTTCCCATTGCAATATTGTTATATCCATTTGTATTATTAACTAGTGCATCTCTTCCTATAACCATGTTATTTTGTAAGGCAAAGTTATCAGTACCTGAAGTACCTATTTTAATTCCTCTCACTGTCAAATTATAATCTCCTAAATTAACTGCACCGGTTGCACCAGAATAAGGTACACCTGCAGAAGATGCCCATGATGCCGAAGTGCCATTTGTTGTTAAGAACTTTCCGTTATTTCCACTTTGTGATGGAAGTCCGGATGTAGATAATGCATTAGTAACAAAAGCTGTAGTTGCTACTTGAGTTGAATTTGTTCCTGCTGATGCCGTTGGAGCTGCAGGAGTACCTGTAAAGGTTGGTGATGAAAGTGGTGCCGCACCAGAAACATCCGCTACTGGAATATTTGCACTAGCCGTCATGACAGCTGTTCCATTTCCTTTAACGTACCCTGTCAATGTAGTTGTTCCAGTTCCTCCATTTGCTACTGAAACAGTGCCTGATAAATAAGTTGAATTATCAACTGTTCCATTTGCTTTTAAGAACTGAGATGAAGTTCCAGATTGGGTTTTAAAACCAGTTGCTTTTACATAACCAGATTGATCAATTCTCATTTTTTCGGTAGTAACTCCTGCTCCAGTTGTTTTCCAAAAAGATAGATCTGTTATTTCCCCACCACTTCTCTCTGTTCTCATTCTCCATGCTGAATTGTACCAATTGAAAGAGAGTTCATTGTTATATGGATCACCTGGGAAAGTCATTCTTATACTTTCAGATTCTCTACCTCCTGCAACCATTAATCTTGTGTTATCGTATGAACTTAAACCAGTATATATACCATTTGTTCCGTTTGGATTACCTATTCGAAGGCCTGTTCCATCATCTGAAAGAGAACTGTTTGCAAGAGCTGAAGAACTTGAAAACTTTGGGATATAATTTAATGTTCCAGAACCTGATACACCAGATGCCCATGATGCAGAACTACCATTAGTAGTTAAGAATTTTCCATTATTTCCACTTTGTGATGGAAGTCCGGATGTTGATAAAGCTGATGTTACAAATGCCGTTGTTGCAACTTGAGCAGTATTTGTTCCTGCTGATGCTGTTGGAGCAGTAGGTGTTCCGGTAAGAGCAGGGGAAGATAATGGCGCGCCACCAAGATTATACAAAGCGGCTGAGGCATTAGTTGCGCCTGTTCCACCATTTGCTACAGCAACAGTACCTGTAATATTTGAAGCTGTTCCAGTTATGTTTCCTGATGGAGCTACATAATCTGTCCCTGCTATTGCAGCTGTCATAGCCCCTGTTCCATTTCCTTTTACGATTCCTGTAAGTGTTGTTGCACCCGTACCACCATTTGCAACTGGCAATGTACCAGAAACACTAGATGTTAAATTAGTTACAGCTGCAGTTGCTGCTGTTCCATATCCTTGTCCAATATTCCAATAACAGTTTGTTCCATCGTAGTAAAAATTCAAGATATCTTTTGCGTTTGCAGCTGTTGATAAGGCGATCGTTGTGGTTGAAGCTGATCCTAATACTTTATTGGATGTTGATGGAAGTGTGATTGTTCTATTTCCTGTCGCATCTTGTGTAACGATTAATGTTCCGTATGATCCTACTGCAGGTAAAGACGCAAAACTCAACGTTCTGTTTCCCCCTAAGGTTACACTTGCGTTTAGTCCATTTGTTGGATTCCATGAAATAGTTGCCGCATCTGTTAAGGCCTGAGGAGTTGAAGCATAGATTGGTGAAGTCACCGTTCCTGTGAATGTTGGTGAGGCAATTGGTGCTTTTAATGCAAGACCAGGAACTGTTGGCGCAGCTGCTGTTCCTGCCAAGTCACCTGCTAATTGAATTTTACCTTTCGCCGTTGTTGTTGCATCTGGAATCGTTGCCGTTGCAATCGCGCCTGTTACGAATTCGGTTGTTGCTACTTGTGTTGTGTTTGTTCCTGCTGCTGCAGTTGGAGCTGCTGGAGTCCCTGTAAATGTTGGTGAAGCGATTGGTGCTTTTAATGCAAGGCCAGGAACTGTTGGCGCAGCTGCTGTTCCTGCCAAGTCACCTGCTAATTGGAGTTTACCTTTTGTCGTTGCATCTGCATCTGCAATAGTTGCCGTTGCTACTTGTGCATCCACATAGGTTTTTACTGCATTTTGTGTTGGGAATAACACATCACTGGTTCCTAATGTCGTTGTAGTGGATTTGTTTGCTGTGTTCTCTTTTAATAAATCCGCTGCTGTTCTTGCTGCTGCTTCTGCTGCAATATCATTTGTTAAAACGACATCCGCTGCTGCTCTGATTGCTGCTTCGTTGTTCAATCCTGTTGTTCCAGCTGCTGTACTTGCGTCAACATAGGTTTTTACTGCGTTTTGTGTTGGGAATAACACATCACTGGTTCCTAATGTCGTTGTAGTGGATTTGTTTGCTGTGTTCTCTTTTAATAAATCCGCTGCTGTTCTTGCTGCTGCTTCCGCTGCTAAGTTGTTTGTTAAAACGACATCCGCTGCTGCTCTTGCTGCTACCTCGGCTGCTATATCATTTGTTAATACAACATCTGCTGCTGCTCTTGCTGCTACCTCGGCTGCTATATCATTTGTTAATACAACATCTGCCGCTGCTCTGATTGCTGCTTCGTTTGAAATTGCTGTTGTATTTGATGTTGTATTGGCATCCACATATGTTTTCACTGCTTTTTGTGTTGGGAATAATACATCACTTGTTCCTAATCCCGTAGCAGTTGATTTGTTTGCAGTGTTCTCTTTTAATAAATCTCCATTAATACGGCTATTCGCTTCCGTATTCAGATTCGTTGTCAAGGTGTTGTCTGCAGCTGCACGAGCAGCGGCTTCATTTGTAATATTCGTTGCTGCTACAATTGCATTTGAATCAACAAAATCCTTCACTGTTTTCACTGTTGGATATTTGATTGTTGAGGTACCGTCTACCACAATGTTATTAGATTTATTGACTAAGTCCTCTTTTAATAAATCGGCATTGGTTCGATTCGTTACTTCCGTTGCTAAGTTGTTTGTTAATATGACATCCGCCGCCGCTCTGATCGCTGCTTCATTGGTAATTGAACCAGTTGCTGCGGATGAAGATGCATCCACGTAATCTTTCATGGATTTCACGGTTGGATATTTGGTGTTCGAACTTCCGTCAAGTATGACATCGGTTGATTTATTCGCTAGGTTTTCTTTTAATAAATCTGCATTGGTACGATTTGTCACCTCGGTGTTAATTGCGGTAGCTAAATTATTATCACCAATGGTGCGGTTTGTTACTTCCGTTGCTAAGTTGTTCGTCAATAGGACATCTGCAGCTGCTCTGATCGCTGCTTCGTTATTTAATGCATTTGTTGCATTGACAGCATTTGCATCAACATAAGATTTCACTGCATTTTGACTTGGATAAAGAATGTCACTTGTTCCAAGTGTGGTATTGGTAGATTTATTAGCCAAATTTTCTTTCAATAAATCTGCATTGGTGCGATTCGTAACTTCCGTTGCTAAGTTATTCGTTAACACAACATCCGCTGCTGCGCGAATCGCTGCTTCGTTTGTTACTGCCGCAGCATTCGTTGATGCACTCGCATCCACGTATGTTTTCACCGCGTTTTGTGTTGGATAAAGGTCATTACTTGATCCAAGTCCAGTTGCTGTTGATTTGTTCGCTAGGTTTTCTTTTAATAAATCGGCATTCGTTCGGTTTGTTACCTCAGTTGCCAAGTTATTTGTCAGGACAACATCCGCCGCTGCACGAATGGCAGCTTCGTTGTTGATCGCCGTTGTATTTGTTGTAGATGTAGCATCTACATACGTTTTAACCGCATTTTGCGATGGATAAAGGATATCACTGTTTCCAAGTGCCGTAGCTGTTGATTTGTTGACAAGATCTTCTTTTAATAAATCGGCATTAGTACGGTTAGTCACCTCTGTAGCCAAGTTATTTGTTAGGATAACATCCGCATTCGTTCTGTTCAAAACTTCCGTTAATAAATTGGTTGTCAATGTATTGTCACCATTAATTCGATTCGTTACCTCCGTCGCTAAATTGGTCGTTAGTATGTTATCACCATTAATGCGGTTTGTAACTTCCGTTGCAAGGTTGGTAGTTAATACGTTGTCTGCAGCTGCACGAATCGCTGCTTCATTGGCAATAGCAGTATTGATGTTCGTTGCACTGGCATCAACATAGGATTTAACAGCATTTTGGGTTGGATAAAGAACGTCACTTGTTCCTAATGTCGTAACTGCCGATTTGTTGATTTGATTTTCCTTTAAATCCAAAGCAGTCTGAGTAGCAGTACTAATTGGTTTATTTAAGTCACTTGTATTATCTACGTTTTCTAATCCCAAATTTGTTTTTGCTCCCAAAACGGTCGACGCATTTGTTCCACCATTTTCAATGGGAAGAATGCCGGAAATGTTATCCGCTGTATTTGCTGAAAAAGCATAAGGTACGGATTCGAATTTTTGATTGCTGATATCCACAAAATCCGAACATTGTCCGGCGATATCTAACGCAACCTTCAAACTTTTTTGATCAACGCTCCAAGCGATTGTTGAAAAGGAAGATGCATATCCACTTGATTGCACTCCGTTTCCGATGACCAAATTCACCATTCCATATTCATCTGTAGTAGTTGAAATCAACTCTTGGTATTCAACTTGAGAACTGGCATCAACAATAGAGAATTGTAAACAAACGCTCTTGTTGGCCATAGGAGCTGTTGCATTATTCACTCCTGGAATGGATTCTCCGGATGGATTGTAAATAATTGCCTGATAAGTAATTCCTTTCGTCTGAGCTGAAAGATTGACAGAAACAAATAAAAGAAAAATGAAGTATAAATTTTTCATAACAATGGTACTTGAGTAGATTATTGGATATTAAAGTGGATGCCGAAAATAAGTTGGTTAGTGGTGATCGATAATTTCTCAGCCGAATCATTCATCGGGAAAAAGGTTTTATTTAGACCATAACCGAAGCTCAAAAAACCGAGATCCGTGATGCTGTAAGTCATCTGCAACCTCGTGTACGGTGAAAGACTGATTCCCGAAAATTCCTTTTGTTTGATTAAATCAAAATAGTTTCCGTTAATTTCTTGACGTCCGTAAATGATGGTCGCTATGTTTAGTCCACCAGTTAGTTTCACTTGGACATTTCCAAAAAGCGAAATAGAATAATCCACGGAATTGTGAATACCTAGATGCTTGGTATTCCAACGGTAAGAATTATTCATTGATCCAGCAACGGCATTGTACTCATTTAAATTGACACCAACGTTGTAATGTATGTGTTCTGATTTTAGCTCCTTGGAGAATCCCATTTCATGGGTCGTTCCAGTGCCACTTTTCAACTCCGTGAACATAGAATTTGGTGCGCTTTTAAATTGATAAGAGGAGAAATTACTTCCCGTTAAAAAATAAACACCTTGTGCATTTGTGTTCCATAGAACATTAAAAATGAACAAAAACTGAATTAATCTTCTCATTTGGATTTAAGTAAATTAGTGGTATAATTAAAATTCTTTGCCTGAAGCTTTAGGATATATGCTCCATCGGGAAGCGGCGACAGCGTTTCTACACTGATCAAATTGTTCATCATGGATTTTTCTGCCGTGTAAAGCAATCTACCCATGGCATCGTACAAATAAATTTGAACGGCTCCATCAATTGTTGCGGAAAATTGAAGGTTCACTTTAGAAACAAACGGATTCGGATAACAAGAAACTTGAATACTTGGAGAATTAACAAATGTCTTTTGAGAAAATCCTCCTTGTATAAATCCTTGTCCAACGGAAAATTGACTTCCAGAGTACTTTCCAATCACGCTTTGCTGTCCGACAGACTGCTTCATCATAACGCCATTTGACGCATGAACATTTGCACCTTGAGCGGATGTCATTTGGTGATGTACACTTTGAGCAAAAGTGGGGAAAGTGGACATCAAGCATAAAACAAAACAGTATTTCACGACACTTATTTTTTGATTTCTAACACCACAATATTACAAGGAGAAAAATCATAAAATTAAGTTTGACCCTATTTTCAGAATGTATTAATAACAATTTTTAAGCTTTCGATAGGTACTTCTTGTTTTAATTACAATAAGCAATAACTACTTTTACACATATTAATATGTCCAAATAAAATATTATTAGGTCAAAGTAAAATATGAATAAAACCAAATAAATGGTAACAGGAAAACAGTATGAAAACACTCATTGATTTAACCTTTGTATTAAATGGGGCCCTGGGCATCATTTGCACCATTCTCGTGTTGATCTCTATTCGTTCAAATCGAAAGGTCAATATTTTTTTGGCCATTATGATTTTTGGTGTATCCATCCGATTCATCTCAAGGGGCTATTTAGGACTAAGCGATCAGGTGGAACATATTGTGTACGTCTCTAATAGCATGTACTTTGTTTTCGGCTTTGCCTTCCCCTGTTTCTATTTTAAACATTTGGTTTTTCCGAAATTAAAGTTTGACTATAAAAGTCTTCTACACTTTATATTACCGACAATCTTAATTATCGAAAATAACTTTCATCTCATAGAAAATTTTATTAAGGTGGAATTAAAAGGTGTGATTACCTTTTTGTTGGTTGCTCAAGCGCTTTATTACTTTACGGTCGTTTATTTGTTATTACGCAAACACATTTGGAAAAAACAAGGTCATTTAGAAATGGAAACGGAGCAAATGGTTGTATTGAAAAAATGGACCATTGTACTTTTTATCACCTTTACTATTATGTTAGTTCGACTATTTAGCGCGTTGTTTTTTATGCAAAACAAGGAGTTTATTTCCGACAACTATTTTGTTTGGATAAATTCCGCCGCGTGGTTCATTGTTTTTATGATGATTCTAACTTCACCATCTATTTTAAATGGGTACATTTCGGAAATTTCAAAGGTTGCTAATGCAGTAGAATTCCAACCTAAACAGACCTCCAATTGGAGAATCAAGCCAACAACAGAAATATCGAACGCTCAAGATTTGCAGTTGAGTCAAAAAATGAAACTTCGATTGGAAGAATACTTTTTTAAAATTGATGAGCACATAGAAAAAGAAAACAACTTCCTCAATCCAGGATTTACCACTGAAGAGCTCGCAATTAAATTGATGATGCCGAAAAGTCATTTGAACTTTTTATTTAAATACCATTCAGAAACATCCTTTTCAGATTTTAAGAAGGTTGTTCGGATTAAGAAGGCCCTAGAATTAATTGAAGCGGGATATTTGAAAACGAATACGTTCGAATCCCTCTCCATAAAAGTTGGATTTAGTACGTATAATACCTTTTACACGAGCTTTAAAGAAGTTACAGGACTAGCGCCACAGAAATTTATTGATTCTAATTTGAATCTTATGCCAGCTTAGGTAATGTGCTAATTGTTCAATGTGCTAATGTGCTAATGGGCTAATGGACTATTGTGCTAATGTAATATTACTTCATCCATTTAAGGTTTCGCGAATAGAGGTAAACCCAGATTCCACCGTACAAGGTGTTTAATACAATAACAAAAGTTGGGACATCGCTTGGTGTCGTAAAGAAATAACTTTGAATGACATACAAGAAGCAATAGCCAATGTAAAAATGGAAACCTATTTTGCGTCCAACAAACATGAGGTATACGGCAATGAGTGCAACAATTGCAATCACTAGTATTAAACCGTTGTAGGCTAAGAAATTGGCATACATGTTATCTGACATTGTCTCCAACTTTGTGAGTACTTCAGACCAGTAGGACATGTCTACCTTTTCACTTTTGGCCAAAGAATCAAGTTTTTCCTGAGATTCTGCAAATTGAAGTTTTGCTGCTTCCAATTCTTGTGAACTTGGCTTTCCGCCTAACACACCAAAGAAAGATGTCAGGATGGTTATTCCAATATTCACAAAGGACAAGATCGAGATGATCAATAGAAATTTTGGTCTTTTTGGGAGTTCATTTCCTTCCAATACTTGTTCAAATTCTTCCATAATTACCAATTTTTTAATCCAAAGTTACGTGCTGTTTTCATGTCGCGGGATAAATAGCGATCCTCCGATAAAAACGGAACTTCTTTTCTGAATTCTGCGTGTATTTTTTCAATGCGCTCAGAACTTTTAAGTGGTCGTCTAAAATCCAATCCCTGTGCTGCATGCATTAATTCAATCCCTAAAATCGTTTGACAATTTTGAATTACTCGGTAAAGTTTCGTCGCTGCATTAGCGCCCATACTCACATGATCTTCTTGTCCATTACTTGAATCAATTGTATCTACGGATGCAGGCGTGCATAATTGCTTGTTTTGACTCACAATGGATGCGCAAGTATATTGGGAAATCATCATTCCGGAATTCAAACCTGGATTCGCCACTAGAAATGCGGGCAATCCACGTGTTCCAGAGATGAGTTTGTAGACACGTCGCTCGGATATACTGCCCATCTCTGCCATGGCGATTGCTAGAAAATCCATGATTAAGGCCAAAGGTTGTCCATGGAAATTCCCCGCTGAAACAACTTCGTCTGTATCCGGAAATACTGTTGGATTATCCGTAACTGCATTCATTTCTCGTTCCACAATTCGCGCACAATGATCAATCGTGTCTTTTGTTGCACCATGAACTTGTGGTATACAACGGAAAGAATACGGATCCTGAACGTGTTTCTTTTCTTGCGTAATGATTTCACTTGTGGACATTAACTCACGCATAGCCTCTGCCATTTGAATTTGTCCATGTTGATTGCGAATTGCGTTCACATTCGATTGAAATGGATTTAATCTTCCATCATATGCGTCCAAAGACATTCCTGCAACCAAAATCCATTTTTCCCATAACGAATGTGCTTCTTTTACAGCAAAACTTGCATAGGCGGACATGAATTGGGTTCCGTTCAAAAGCGCCAATCCTTCTTTGGATTGAAGTACAATTGGTTTCAAGTCAAATTTCGCATTGATTTCAGATCCGGAATAACGTTGCCCCTGGTAGTCCACTTCACCTTCTCCAAGTAGAGGCAAACACAAATGAGCTAACGGTGCTAAATCTCCAGATGCTCCTAAACTTCCTTGCTGGTAAACTACTGGATAAATCCCTTCATTAAAGAAAAACAATAAGCGTTCAACCGTTGCCAATTGTACACCGGAATTTCCTTTAGAAAGTCCAAAAACTTTCAAGAGTAACATGCGTTTCACCAATTCATGAGGAACCTCCTCACCTGTCCCACAGGCATGCGAAAGCACTAGGTTTCGCTGTAAGGCTTCTAGATCATTGGAAGAAATAGCAGTGTCACAAAGCGAACCAAATCCAGTGTTGATTCCATAAATCAAGGCATCAGACCCAAGCATTTTTTGATCCAAATACGCACGGCATTTCTCCACCGCTGTTTTTGCTTCAATAGATAAGCTTACCTTTAAGTTATTATTAATAACATTCTCGAATTCAGCTAATTCGATGTAATCCAAATGAATGGTGTATCCTGACATAACATGATTATTTTCGAAGCATTTGCGCGAAGTCTTTCGCGAAATACGTTAAGATTCCATCTGCCCCTGCACGACGAATGCTCAAAAGCATTTCGTATACTGCAAGGTCGTAATTCAACCAACCATTTTGTGCTGCGGCGTGAACCATGGCACATTCGCCACTGACATTGTAAGCGGTAATTGGAATCGGAAATTGTTCCTTTAATACGTGAATAATGTCCAAATAACATAAAGCAGGTTTCACCATCAACATGTCGGCTCCTTCTTCAAAATCCAATTGCGCTTCTAACAAGGCTTCGCGTCGATTCGCGGGATTCATTTGGTACGTTTTCTTATCACCTGATTTTGGAGCGGAATTCAAAGCGTCACGGAATGGACCATAGAACGCACTTGCATATTTCGCTGTATACGACATGATGCTCACATCAGTAAATCCTGCACCATCGAGTGCTTCTCGGATTACACCAATGCGTCCATCCATCATATCAGATGGCCCGATGATATCTACACCAGCTTGTGCTTGCGCAACAGACATTTTAGCTAAAATCGGTAGTGTTTCATCGTTCACGATTCTCCCGTCAATAACAAGTCCGTCGTGTCCATCTGAAGAATATGGATCCATCGCAACATCGCTCATTACCACTGACTCTGGGAAACGTGCTTTGATTTGTCGGATTGCTTCCAAATAGAAATTGTCGCTTGCATAGCTGTAACTTGCCACTTGATCTTTCAAGGATTCATCTACAGCTGGAAAGATATCGAAAGTATGAATTCCAAGATTCATGCATTCTTCAATTTCGGGCAAAAGTTTATCAATCGACCAACGAAAGTTGTTCGGCAAAGAAGAAACTTCCTCTTTGATGTTTTTTCCATCCTTCAAGAAGATGGGATAAATTAAATTTTCTACTCCGAGTTTCGTTTCCTCCACCATGTGGCGAATGGCACTGCTTTTTCGGTTGCGTCTTGGGCGAATATTCATATGATTACATTAACATTCCACCACATACATGTAGTGTTTGTCCAGTGATGTAAGCTGACATGTCAGAAGCAAGGAAAACAGTTGCATTCGCTACGTCAATTGGTTGTCCACCACGTTTCAAGGGAATACCATTTCTCCAACCTTGCACTACTTCTGGATTCAATGCGTCGGTCATTTCTGTTTCGATGAAGCCTGGTGCAATCGCGTTACAACGAATGTTACGAGAACCTAACTCAGCGGCAATTGATTTCGTGAATCCAATCAAACCAGCTTTTGAAGCAGCATAATTTGCTTGTCCAGCGTTACCTTTTACACCTACAACAGAAGACATATTGATAATCGATCCTGAGCGTGCTTTCAACATTGGTTTTTGAACAGCTTTCGTTAAATTGAATGCTGATTTCAAGTTGGTATTGATTACTTCGTCCCATTGTTCTTCCGTCATACGCATCAACAAAGTATCACGTGTGATTCCAGCGTTATTTACTAAAACATCCACTGTTCCGAATTCAGCCACGACATCATCTACTAATTGTTGTGCTTGATCAAAATTAGAAGCATCCGAACGGAAGCCTTTCGCTTTTCCTCCGTTAGCAGTCAATTCCGCTTCCAAAGCACGCGCTTTTTCTTCTGACGACAAGTACGTAAAGGCAACTGTTGCACCTTGACGAACACATTCCTCTGCAATAGCTTTCCCGATTCCACGTGAAGCTCCTGTAATTAACACAATTTTATTAGCTAGTAATCCCATATTTTTTATTTTAATCAAAGATATAAATTCCTCACAAACTGATTCCGACTACTTCTGTTTGAATTCTTTTGCGGTATACATTTTCCATTTTGCCAAACGGTATTTCATGGATGTCCACAATACACCTAGACCGTAGGTTGTTGAACGTGCAAAATTAATAGATGACGCTTCTTCAAAATACTTGGTTGGGCAAGTCACCTCTCCAATTTCGAATCCAGCATAGAAAATTTGCGCCAACATTTGATTGTCAAAAATGAAATCATCTGAATTTGCTTCAATGTTGATTTTCGTAAATATTTCCTTTGAAAATGCACGGTATCCAGAGTGGTATTCGGATAACTTTTGAGACATTAAAATATTTTGAAATAAAGTCAAAAAGCGGTTTGCAATGTATTTGTACATCGGCATCCCACCTTTCAAGGCGCCTTTTCCTAAAATTCTTGACCCAAGCACAACAGGATATACATCGTAAGCAATGATACCTGAAATGGCATGAATGAGTTTTGGCGTGTATTGATAATCTGGATGTAACATGATGATGATGTCCGAACCCAAACTCAAGGCTTTTTCGTAACAGGATTTTTGATTCCCACCGTAACCGCGGTTTTGTTCATGACGAACAATGTGCTTAATGCCAAGCTTTTGCCCAACCTCACTGGTATTGTCTTTACTTGCGTCATCGACTAATACGACTTCATCCACAATATCAAAGGGGATTTCAGCATAGGTCATTTCTAATGTTTCAGCCGCATTGTATGCCGGCAGAACAATGCAGATTTTCTTTCCGTTTAACATGAAACAAAGTTAAGAGAATTGTTTCATAGTTTACTTCTAAAGAAGGAGTTTCTTTGACTTCAAAACCTAGAATATTTAACGAGAATACCTTAACTTTGATGGATGATGAATGCTCCACTTGCTGAACGAATGCGACCAAAAATACTCGATGATTACATCGGGCAAGCGCATTTACTTGCT
>JBIIAG010000008.1:0-112637 GCA_044240055.1 Crocinitomicaceae bacterium
AATTAATGGAGTCTATTGACGCCATTGCTTTTATGAATTTAGATCAACGTTTACTTAAATACCTTCGTGATCAAGCGAAATTATTGGGTTCACTTGAGATTTTGCACACGCATCAGCAAGTTGCGGACGATTTGCATTCCTCTAGAGTTGTAATTTCAAGACTTCTAAAGCAATTAGAAATCAAAGGGGAAATCAGCTTACACCGCAATAAAATCATCCTAAACACAATTTAGTTTTTTCTCTTTTCTTTTCTCCTCTTGATTATTGTTATTTTTGATTAACCTTATCAAAAAAGACTGTGATTACACTTGTAACTGGAATTCCCCGATCTGGAACCTCCTTAATGATGCAACTTTTCAAAGCTGCAAACGAATCCATAGCAACGGATGCTATTCGCGTGGAAGACGAAAATAATCCAAATGGATATTTTGAATTGGAAGCTGTAAAAGGCATTGTGAAAAACAACGCATTTTTGAAAGATCATGATGGTAAAGCCATCAAAATTGTAGCGCCATTAGTGACATTCATTGACCTTTCTCTGGCTTATCGTGTCGTGTTTATGCTACGTGATTTAGATGAAGTTGTTCAATCGCAAGAAAAAATGGTTGGAAAAGATCAACAAGATCAAAAGGAAAAATTTAAAACAATGTACGCATTACACATTGAAAAAAGCCGTCAATTTCTGCTGGCCCATTCTATCCCATTTATTGAAATTCATCACCGAGAATTATTGAAAAACCCCGATAACAGCCTGCAGCGCTTGATTGATTTCTGCGGATGGGAAACTCCTATGGAGGAATTGAAATCTATCATTGATGACTCACTTTACCGCAATCGAAAAGAATCATGAGCGATAAAAAGAAAGTACTCGTAATCGGCTGGGATGCTGCGGAATGGAAAGTCATTATGCCACTCATCCAGCAAGGGAAAATGCCTGCTTTTGCAAAACTAATGTCTCGAGGAGTTTATGGAAAACTACAAACTTTGGACCCACCCCTTTCACCCATGTTGTGGACGAGCATCGCCACTGGATTTCGAGCGGATACCCATGGTATTGGCGGATTCATTGAACCGACTCCGGATGGTGAAAATCTTCGTCCAGTCACCTCCACTTCTCGCAAAGTTAAAGCCATTTGGAACATTTTGAATCAAGAAGGATACAAAAGTAACGTCGTGGCATGGTGGCCGAGTAATCCAGCTGAACCAATCAATGGCGTGATGGTTTCAAACCTGTATCAAATTGCAACGAAACCATTAAACGAAGAATGGGAAATGCCCAAAGGAACTATTCATCCGGAGGAATTATCGGAAGTAATGAAGGAGTTTCGCATTCACCCACATCAAATTAACTTAAATCAAGTACTTCCATTCATCCCGAACCTAAAGGAAAACATTCCACTTCGCTCAGATCAACGCACAACTAATGTCATTAAAAACATGGCGAATGCGGGTACAATTCACAGTGCTAGTTGCTATTTGTTAGAGAAAAGTGACTGGGATTTCATGGCAATCTATCACGACGCTATTGATCACTTTTCACATGTGGCCATGCGCTATTTCCCACCTAGAAGACCCGAAATTCCGGAACAAGACTTTAATGATTTTCAACATGTGGTAGAGGCAGCTTACATTCTTCACGATCGTATGTTAGCACGAATGATGAGTTTGATTGATGAAGAAAACACGACTGTTCTGCTCATCTCTGATCATGGATTCCATTGTGACCATCAGCGTCCACTTTATATTCCGAAAGAACCTTCTGGACCAGCAGTTGAACATAGTCCGTACGGAGTTTTTGTTATGGCTGGACCAGGAATAAAAAACGATGGTCGTCAAATTTCAGGTTTAAGCGTATTGGACATCACTCCCACCCTATTGCATCACATGGATTTACCCGTTGGTAAAGATATGGAAGGAAAAGTAGTGCATGCGTGTTTTGAACAAGCACGAGAAACAAATTTTATCGATTCATGGGAATCCGTTCCGGGAGAAACAGGCATGCATGATTCGCTGCTTCGTGAGGATCCATGGGCAGCACAAGAAGCATTACAACAACTTGTTGAACTTGGTTACATCGATGCGTTGGATGATGACAAATTGTTGCAAGTCGAAAAGTCAAAACGAGAAAACGTATACTACATTTCACGGAATTTATTAAACGCTGGAAAATTTGCTCCAGCTATTGAAATTTTGGAACGAATTTACAATGAGAGTAAAGTGCAACGTTATGGACAAAGATTGGCCTTTGCTTATTTAACAAAAAGACAGTACAGAAAGTCCATGTTGATTTTAACGGAACTTCGTGAAGAAAGCGAAAAAAGTCAAAAAACCGAAGATGCCTATGACAAATTGGGAATGGAACAACCCATGTATTTGGATTATTTGGAAGGACTAATCCTTTTAGCGATGAATAAACCTCATTTGGCATTGCCAAAGCTCCTAAAAATACAAGAAAAGAATCCATACAACTACCAATTAGCCTTAAATATCGCTCAGATTTTCCTTCAACGAAAAAAATACAAGCTTGCTGAGGCGCAGTTCATTCGAGCTTTGAATATCGATGACGCTCATGCGAGAGCACACCATGGCCTTGGTCTTAGTTTTTTACGAAGAGGCGAACTGAACTTAGCGATCGAAGAATTTCTTATTGCCATTGATAACGATTTTTTCTTTCACCGTGCACACTACCATCTTGGCGAGGCACTTGTTCGTCAAGGATTGTATGAAGATGCCATTCAAGCATTTGAAGTAAACTTAAGAATTACTCCAACGAATATTAAATCTCACAAGTGGCTATTCGAAATATACCGAGATTACCTAAAAGACGAAATAAAGGCCTCTCTTCATGAAAAAAAGCTTGAGAAATTTATGAAAGGTGAACGAATTATCTGTACTGAGGTAACTGATCAAGATCACCCAAAAGTTCTTTCGTTTATCCAAACATTAGGTTATCCTATTTACCAAGAACCTACAAGTAAAGAACAAGCAGCAAATCTGTTTCAAGATTCAAGTTGGCTTGAAAATGTGGGAGATCAAATCATTTTTATCCCAAGTCATTCCTTGTCCTTTTTACCCGATCATTTTCACTACAAGCTTTTATACATTCAAAGTGAATTAGACTTAAGTCCGAAAAACCCAAAAGGAGAATCTATGTCAACTGTTTTATCGACGAAAAAATTAACGCATTTCGAACAAGAACAAGCAAAAATTGAAGCGTGGATGGAAAGCCAGGCAAACCTTTCAATACTTTACTTGAATTATCCTGAAATTGCACAAAACATGGAAGAACAAGGTTTTATCATCGATAATTTCCTAAAATAGTGATGGAAATTTTACAAATCAACTGAAAATGATTATTTTTATTCCAAATTTTAAAATATGAAAACTCTTACTTCATCTAACAAAACTAAATTAAAACAATATACAGCAGTTGCTGGAGCATTAGTTGCCCAAGGTAATATCAATGCTCAAGTCGTTGCGACGAATCTAAATCCAGACGTTATTGTGGATTCATTGTCCGCACCATACTCTATAGATTTTAATAACGATGCAAACCCAGAATTGAACTTTTTCGTTCAACACATAAGTGGTTCTTCCTCAACTCAAGGAATTCAACTTACCTATGAAGGTGCGATTGCTGGAGTGATTTCAGGGAATGGCGTTTCACTTGTTGGTGCAGCGGGAACAGGAAGTTCATCTTCTTCATTTCAATTATCAGCCTTGAACAATGGTGCTGCGATTTCATCGGCAGCAAACTTCGGGACTTCGTCTTACAATGCACTAGGTGTAGACATACTTATAGACGCAGGAATACTCGGCCAAATCCCCGTTCAACAAGGGAATTTCCGAGACCAATCAAATAAATTTTTAGGCGCAAAATTAACTGCCGGTGCCAATACATACTATGGATGGGTAGAATTATCTGTGAATACGAATGCATCACAAATTACCATTCATGGTTACGGTTACCAATCAACTGCGAATACACAAATTTTAGCAGGTCAAGGTGCTAGTTCCGGTTTGGAATTGATTTCCCTTGCTGATAAAGTAACCATCGTAGGTACCCCTGAACATGTGAACATCAATGTGACGCCAGATTTAATTGGTTCAAGTGTTTCATTTGTTTCCATGTCAGGACAAACGTTAAAAACAGATCAATTAAACGATGTGAACAATGCATTGTCTTTTGACGACTTAAGCACAGGGATTTACCAAGTGGTTGTTTCCAATGGTATAGAACAAACAACACAACGTGTTTACGTGAAATAATCCTATAATACTCCTCAAAAAAAAAACAGCACGTGTGCTGTTTTTTTTTGCTTAAAAATTTGATTCTAGTAACAGGTTAACAAATCATTGATGTCATTAAGCAACTCTTTCATTACCTTTGAAAAGATTGAAATGTAATGAAGTATCTTCTATTTTCCTTTTTGTTCATTTTCACACTTGCGCAACTTCTTGCGCAAGGATCAACTTGCGCAAGGATCAACTTGCGTAAATGCTACAAATGTCAAACTCCAAACCTCAACGAATTACTTTAAGGCTAATCGCGCATTTATGAAGTGGAATCAAAATCCCAATGGAGCAGCAGCATGGACACCCATTGAAAACTATGGCTTCGCAGTCGCATTAGCAATTAACCCACTATTTAAAATTTGCCTTCCGATACAAGTCAGTTCGATAGTGACAAACGCGAGTTGTGGACAAAATAACGGATCCATTCAACTTACAACATCGGGAGGAACTGGAAATTTCTCTTTCAATTGGTCAAACACCAGTAGTAATAGTGCCCTTATCAGCAATTTGAGTCCGGGGAACTACACGTGTCAACTTTCTGACGCGAACCAATGTGTTACTCCTCAACAGAATACAAGTATTGCAATGGTTTCAACAGCTGTTACTTCAAGTGTTTCATCTGCCAGTAATCCACAGTGTAACGGAGGTTCAAATGGAGCCATCAGTATTAGTGCATCGGGTGGAAATGGACAATTCACTTACTCATGGACTCCTAACCTTGGTAATGCGTCTACATTGACAAATTTAAATGCCGGAAATTATACATGTCAAGTAAGTGATGGACTAGGTTGTTCATCCACAAAACAAATTATTCTTACCCAACCAGCACCAATTTCTGTCAATTCAGCCATGACTCCAATCACTTGTTTGGAGGAAACAATGGCTCACTAACGCTTTCTGCAAGTGGTGGGAATGCTCCTTATCAATACAATTGGACTGGAAATTTAGGAACAACAAATTCCATTTCAACGTTGGTTGCTAGAACTTATTCCTGTCAAGTAAGCGATGCAAATAACTGTGTTATCAATCAAACTTTCCAAATCGCCAATCCACCCGTCATTACAAGTTCAATTTTATCTGTTTCAAACGTCGCTTGTTTTGGTAATTCTACAGGCAATGCGAGTATTTTAGCCTCGGGAGGAACTGGAAATCTAAGCTATCTTTAGAGTCCGATTGCGTCATCGAGTTCAAGCTTAAACAACGAGCCTGCTGGAACATACACCTGCACAATAAGCGATATAAATGGTTGTCAGCAAACAACGAATGTAACAATTTTGCAACCCAGTGCATTAAGTTCATCGATCACATCACTCATTCCGGTTTCATGTTTTGGCGGAACGAATGGATCAGCCGAAGTTGGTGGAACCACTCCCTATTTATATGCTTGGAGTCCATCGGGTGGAACAAGTAGTTTAGCGACAAATTTATCTGTTGGTACATGCACCTGTCAAGTGACCGATGCAAATGGTTGTCTAGTAAATCAAGCTGTTCAAATCAATACTCCATCAGCAATTACCGTTGGGACTTCTTCGATTTCACCGGCAACTTGTGGTTCTAATAATGGTGCTTTGTCTTTGGTGACGAGTGGTGGAACAGGAAGTTATACATACAGTTGGACACCTTCCGTTGGGAGTACAGCCAACTTAATCAATTTATTTTCTGGGACCTACAGCGTTGTTGTGAGTGATCAAAATGGTTGTACAGGATCTTTATCCGTTGGAATCAATACTATTTCTGGCCCAAGTGTTGCGTTAATAAGTAAACACCTGTAAGCTGTTTCAATGGCTCAAATGGTTCAGCTCAAATTATAGCTTCCGGAGGAACTGGAACGCTGACTTATAGTTGGTCCCCGGGAAACCCTATTGGAAATGGCACCAATACGATTCAAAACTTATCTGCAGGTCAATACGCTTGTCAAGTGACTGATGCAAATGGTTGTATCGGAACAAATGTCGTTCCTATAACACAACCATTGGCAGTAAACGGAATAATTTCATCAAATACACCGGTCAATTGTCATGGCGCATCTACAGGAAGTGTTAACATTCTTGCCACAGGAGGAACTCCGGGATATGTCTATTCATGGTCTCCTACTTCTGGGAATACAAATCAATTAGTAAATGTTCCCGCTGGAAATTACACCTGTCAAATCACTGATCAAAATGGGTGTCAAGGAAACATAACCGCAACAGTTTCGCAGCCTAATCCTATGCAAATTGTTCATGATACAATTATTTTACCAAGTTGTCACAATACATCCAATGGTTCGATTTCCTTGCATGCAACAGGTGGGAATGGGAATTATACTTATGGATGGACTCCATTTGCTAGCAATACGCCTTCCATTCAAAACTTGTCTACAGGTAATTATGCTGTTACAGCAACGGATATTTTAGGATGTATCGCTTCTCAAACGTTTACAGTTCAAAGTCAATCCAATATACAAGTGAATTTCAACACGTCACAAATTGATTGTGCTGGAAACATGAATGGGCAAATCACCTTAAGTCCTTCAAATGGAATTGCTCCTTATCAATTCAATTGGAATAATACAACAGCTACAAATGTGCTTTCTAATCTGAGTAATGGGATCTATTCGTGCACCATTACGGATGCTTTGGGGTGTCAAAAATCATTTTCTGACACTATTTATACGTTATCGAATTTGACTGTGCAAATCAATGGTACGAGCATTGTCTGTGACTCCAACGCTGTCGGAACAGTAGCTGTTTCTGCAACCAAAGGTGTTTTACCCTATAGTTATTCTTGGTTGAATTCACCCGAAACGACAAATATCCTTCAAACAGTTGGACCTGATTCTGTTCAATGCATTGTTTCCGACGGTTTAAACTGTCAAGACACGGTTGGTTTCCAAATTAACCTCTCCGACTTAAATGTCACGAGTCAAACAACACCTGTTACATGCCCTGGAGGACAAAGAGGAAGCATCAGCATATTCACCCAAGGAGGGCAATCACCTTACACGTATAATTGGGTTGACTTTTCTGTAGACGAATCCATCATTACAGGAATTGGCGCAGGAAACTATATCTGTTCCGTACAAGCTCAATTAGGCTGTTCCCTTTCTATTCAAAACGTAGTTTATGAACCCTTTCCATGGACCATTAATTCGGTGATTGATTCAGAAGTTTTCGGATTGGATGGCGTCATTAATTTGGGGGGTTCAGGAGCAAATCCTCCCTACTCATACAGCTGGAGTAACGGCCAAACCACAAATGACATCACTCAAATCGCTGGAGGACAATATATCGTGACAATTACGGATGCAGAGGGCTGTGTAGAAATCGATACATTCCTAGTTGATTCAGAAGTATCAATAACAGAGCTTTCCATCGAGGGAAAAAACCTTTATCCAAATCCGAATAGTGGTCATTTCAAACTCGTTATGGAAAAAGGGACGATAAGTGACGTTGTAGATACCTACGGAAGAAGTATTTCATTTGAGGTTCAAAAAATAAATTCATCCATACATGAAGTGCGTTTGAGTCGAAGTCTTCCTGGCATCTATTACCTCCGTATTGTTGATGAATCTAATCCATCGGAGATGATTCGATTTGAGGTTTTTTTGCCTCTGTGTATGATGTAAAATTCATAAGACTTATTTTATTTGATTATATTAGTTCTTTATAAATAATTTAGAAATGAAACAACTCCTCGTTTGTTTTTTACTTATACACCATATTGGCTTTTCACAAGTCTCAATCAACGAAGGTTGTAATAAAAACTACGTATCCTCAAGCGACGAAAATGGAGATGCCAGTGATTGGATTGAACTTCATAATGCTGGAACGACTCCGATAAACCTGAATGGATACGCGCTATCAGATAAATTGACTGTTCCTACCATGTGGATCTTGCCAAATCTCAGCATTCCAGCAGGTGGATTCCAGCAAATATTTTGTAGTCAAAAAAATCGTTTTGGATCAACTCCTTTTCAATTTGGTGTTTCAGAACAAAACTTTACGCCTCAAGCAGGTTGGAGTCAACACCAACTTGTAACACCGTTTTATTGGGATGGTGTTTCAAATGTGGTGATCAATGTGTGTTCGTACAATAATTCGCAATACACAGAGAATTCGATTTTCAAGCAAACGGCTACTCCCTACATTTCAACAATCGGAAGTTTTATTGATGGGAGTCCAGCGGCATGCTCGGCAAACAATGCTTCCACTTATTACCAACGTCCAAACATCAAATTGAACAATGCCATTATTGGCACTGGAACGATTCAAAACGGGAATACAGAATATCCAGCACCATTTGGGAACTGGTATTGGGGTGCAAGACATCAAATATTAATTAGAGCAAGTGAATTAAGTGCGTCGGGATTGACCGCGGGAATGATTAATTCCATCGGATTCGAGGTCGCAGCAACGAATGGTGAAAACTACACGTATGTCGATTTTCACATGAATACAACAAGCTTAACTGAACTTACGAATGAGTTCATTCCCGTACAAGGAAACCTGATTCATACCAATTTCAAACTTGATGGAAACGGTGAAACGGTTTATTTATTTGACCCATCGCAACAATTGGTTTCTAGTTTAACCGTTGAAACACCAACAGCGGATATTTCCATTGGACGATCTCCGGATGCTTCATCAACAATCAAATGGATGAGTCCTAGTCCGGGAAGTACAAACAATGCAAGTTCAGTCTATTCAGATAGTCTTTCTCGTCCGATTAGCTCACATATTTCAGGAGTGATAAACTCCAGTTTTTACTTAAAATTAAACCATTCCAATACTGAGCCTTGTAAACTTGTGTACACAACAAATGGAGACGAACCAAGCTTCAATTCCACTACGTTTACAGACTCTATTTTTGTCTTTCAAAAAACGGTGATTCGCGCGAAAGTTTTCCCATTGAATGCTAACAGCACATTCCTTCCGAGTCAACAAACAGTTGTCACCTTTTTGTTCAACATCAGCCATGACACACCGATTTTGATGGTAACCACAGATCAAAGCAATCTTTATGGTTCAACCGGCATTTTTGACAATTGGTCGAGTGATTGGATAAAACCAGCGCATGCTGTTTACCTGAATGAAGGACTTGGTCATCCAATTTTATTTGAACGAAAAACAGCAATCCGCATGGACGGAGGAGCTGGAGGAAGTCGTTCCCATCCGCAGCATTCCTTTAGACTTTCATTTGATCATGGCGCACTTGGACAAGCACCTGTGGATTATCCATTGATTCCAGATCGCCCAAACCGTACGAAATACAGCGACATTTACCTTCGAAATGGAAGTAACCAGTTTTTAAACCTACCTTACAAAGACGCAAGTCAGGTTCGCATGATGAGCGAAGGAACGAAGAATTATTATTCAGCTTTCCGTCCAGTAAGTGTGTATATCAATGGGTCATATTTTGGACTTTATGAACTTCGCGAGAAATTCAATTCAGAGTATTTTGAAATTCATGATGGAGCGAATAAAGATTCATTGGAACTGTTATCATTGAGTTATTGGTATAATTTGGTCTTGCGCGCAGTAGAAGGTGACGTAGATAATTTCTGGAATTCTTATGCGAATTTTCAGTTACTCAATCCAACTTCTCCTTCTTACATGAGTGATGCTGATCAACTATTCGATTTAAAACACTACTCAGATTACATCATTGCCGAATCTTGGATGGGAAATGTCGATTGGCCTGGAAACAACATTAAAATATACCGATCAGATAAAACAAATTGGCGTTGGCGCTTTGCATTAATTGACTTAGAGCTTTCCATGCAACCTAACGGCTGGACTAGTTGTACAGATAATCACATCAATTACATGTTGGGACAAAGTACGGACCTACCCTATATCAACATTTGGTTAAAAAGCATTCAAAACACAGACTATAAAAACTACTTTATTAATCGCTTTGCCGATTTGATGAATACAAGTTATCAAACGGATGTATTATTAGCCAGAGAAAACATGTTCTTTGAATCCATGGTGACTGAAATGCCAAACGAGTTTGCACGTTGGGGCGACCCAAACAACATTGCTGGACAAATGCAAACGTTTGTGAATAACCATGACGTTTTCCAAGACCAATTGGCTTGTCGAAATGAAATTGTTTTTGACAACATAAAAACAGGATTTAACTTAGTAAAAACAATCGAAGTCAATCTGGACGTTTATCCAGAAAATGGTGGGGAAATAGCGTTGAATACGATTCAACCAGTGACGTATCCATGGAATGGAACCTACTTTGACGGCGTTCCTGTGAACATGGTAGCCATCCCGAAACCGGGGTACACATTCTCGCATTGGTTACCTACTGCTTTTGTGAACGACACCTTGCAAGATTCCTTGACCACGAATATCACAGCTCCAAACGGATTCTTCACAGCGATCTTCAAGTTAATCCCAATTCCACCAGATGGTCCAGACATTCATTTTACGGTTGCTCCGAATCCATCGAATGGAATATTTGTTTTAGCGCACGACAATAAAACGCAAGCGACAGGTTGTACCTATGAAATCTTTGATTTGAGCGGACGAATCATTACGCGTGGAACAGTCAACAATGCTGCATTAGAAACACCAATATCGATTCCAGAAATGCGTTCAGCGATTTATATCTTGCGCGTGAACAAGAACGAAGAAGTATTGTCGACGTTTAAAGTGTTGAAATATTAGCCCGAAACTCCCGAAACAACTCCTCCGCAGCTTGGTAAGCGAGGATGTTTCCTGATTTTACTTGTTCTTCAACGGCATGGTATTTTCCCATCCATTGGTCGTTTGAGAAAAAGTCGCTTTGAAGCAGGGAGCGCATCATTTCTTCCAAAATAGCTAACTCTTGACGCTTGCGGTTTTCTGTGATCCATCCGCTGTGGTTCATTTTAATGAAAAAGGAATCGATGTTTTTCCAGATTTCTTCAAATCCTTCTCCTTTGAGACTGCTTGCGGTATGAACGTGAGTAATCCAGTCGTTTTCTTTGGGTGGAAATAAGTGCAAGGCATTCGCATACTCTCTTCGTGCCCAATTTGATTTTTGAATGTTCTCGCCATCGGCTTTTGTGATGATCATTCCATCCGCCATTTCCATGATGCCTCGTTTCATTCCCTGCAACTCGTCACCTGCACCTGCAAGCATGAGTAACAAGAAGAAATCGACCATGGAATGTACAATCGTCTCTGACTGACCCACACCAACCGTTTCGATGAAAATGACTTCGAATCCTGCTGCTTCGCATAAAATAATTGCTTCGCGGGTATGTCGTGCGACACCACCAAGGGTTTTGCCTGCAGCTGTTGGACGTATGAATACACGCTCATTGGTGGATAAGGTTTCCATACGTGTTTTGTCCCCAAGAATACTTCCGCCTGAAACATTGGAAGAAGGATCAATGGCTAAAACCGCTAAACTTTGCTTGTGTTGTAAAATGAAATTTCCAAAGGATTCAATAAACGTGCTCTTCCCTACTCCAGGAACACCGGTTATGCCAATACGCCACGCTTGTTTGTTCTGAGCAAGACAAAGTTGGAGAAGTTTATTGGCTTCAAAACGATCCTCCGGACGACTACTTTCAACCAAAGTAATTCCGGCGCTCAACGCAGCGCGATCCTGTTGACAAATGCGCGCAAACAATTCATCTGCTCGACGTTCATTGAAACGTGCTTTGCGTTCCTTCAACCAATCGTTTAGACGTTCATCATTCGGCATCCAACATCTTTTTTAAAGCGGTGAAAGCCGCTTGAATATTTCCTTGAATTTCAGATATGCGTGCATCCATCATATAGCACGGAGCCGTGATGATGCGGTTTTCTTCATCAATGAGTACTTCACCTAATGGACAATCAACGGTGATGGCTCCTGTAGTTGTCAGGCCATCCTCAAAATCGCTTATGGAATAAGGAGAAGCCCCATTTTTGGAGCCAATGGTCATTTTGGGTTGTATCATGGATCCTTCAAAAGCTTTCGCCAATACAATCGGACTAACACATATAGCTACGATTGGTTTACCAATGTTGACCAAGTTTACCAATAACAACTTCACATCCGGACGAATCGTCGCGTTTGAGCCATCAAAGGCCCAAGAAGTGAAGTTCTTCGCGCTTCCGAATCCACCAGGAATTACCAACGCATCGATGTCCGCGGGAACAATGTTTTCTATTTTTTGAATATCGCCACGTGCAATGCGCGCAGCTTCCACCAGCATGTTTCTTGTTAGAGGCATTTCCTCACCATTCAAATGGTTAACCACGTGATGTTGATCTGCATCGATTCCAATACAAACTGCTTGTGCGCCCATTTGGTCAATCGCTAGTAAACTCAATACTGCTTCTTGAATTTCTGCGCCGTCATATACGCCACATCCAGATAATAATACGCCTATTTTCAACATATTAGCAAGTGTTATTTGACTAAATTTCGGTATAATTCTTCATACATCGGAAGAATCCTAGCTAAACTGAATTCTTCCGAACGCAATTTCGCTTGTTTTTTAAATGCTGGATGATTTTCAGGCTTCAATAATTCAAGGGTATTTTTCGCCATATCATCAATATCACCAACGTTTGATAAATAACCGGAGTAGCCATGAACATTGACTTCCGGAATACCACCTGTATTTGATGAAATTACCGGAACTCCTACAGCCATTGCTTCTAATGCTGCGAGTCCAAAACTTTCGGTTTCCGATGGAAGTAAAAAGACATCCACCATTTTTAGGACATGGGAGGTATCGCGCACTTTTCCTAAGAATATAACTTGATCAAATAAATTCAATTCACGGCATAAACGTTCGCAATGGTAACGGTCCGGACCATCTCCCACTAAAATTAATTTTGATGGAATTTCTGCATTCACTTTCGCGAAAATGCGCATGACATCTTCTACTCGTTTCACTGGACGAAAATTGGAAATGTGGCACAAAATACGTTCTCCATCGCGCGCATATTTTTGACGCATATATACGGTGTAATGTTCATTTTCCACATCTTCCACAACAAAATTTGGAATGACATGAATGTCACGTATCACTTGAAAATGTGCGTATGTATCTTCTTTCAAACTTTCCGAAACCGTGGTAACCGCATCTGAATGGTTGATGCAAAAGGTAATCACTGGTTCAAAAGATGGGTCCTTACCAACGAGTGTAATGTCTGTTCCATGGAGCGTAGTCACAAACGGAATGTTAATTCCTTGGGCTTTGAGTATTTGCTGCGCCATGAACGCTGCAGACGCATGTGGAATGGCATAATGTACGTGGAGAATGTCCAACTTTTCGTGTTTTACCACATCCACCATTTTACTGGCTAACTGCGTTTCATACGGTTGAAAATCAAACAGTGGATAATCGGTTAAAGAAACTTCGTGGTAATAAATATTCTCACGAAATGAGCCCAAACGAACCGGCTGCGAATACGTGATGAAGTGAATCTCATGTCCCTTTGCCGCTAGTGCTTTACCTAACTCCGTCGCTACAACCCCACTTCCACCATATGTTGGATAAAGTACAATGCCTATTTTCATGTTGATTTTGATAAAGGTATGAATAACGTAACGCGATAGATAATTGGCAAGATTCTTACTACTTGTCCCAATTCATTTTTAATTCTGAAATTATACGAACTTCTAAACGGACTATTATCTGCATTGATGACATCATAGAACAAGGCCAAATTCAAATTGGCTCTTGGTGCTAACTTTAAACAAAAGCCACCCCCAAGAAATAAAGTTGGCGCCCATTTTTTTTGTCCCGCTTGGAAGGTGATAAAATTAAACGGACTATGAAGCATCTGAAATTCAGTGCCAACAAAAATCTTATCCTGAATGCGCAAATGAGCAAATGCACCGCCACCATAAATTGTAAACTGCGATTGTACACTTAAGTAATTCGACCAAGATCGCTGTAAACGAAAAGATGGCCCAATGACTAAATTATTTGGAAGTTTCGCTGCGTATTTGAGCTCTCCACCAAAGGTTCCTCCGAGTTGAGAACCGCCACCATATCCCTCGATTCCGAGTTCAGAACCTTGAATTTGAGCGTATGATGTAAACTGCAACAAACACAGAAATGTGCCGATAAAAATATGCTTCATAAATTTCTTTTTTACAAAGATAACTTGATTTAGGTCAGGATGTATGTTCTTCCTATCTTTGCAAAAACTTTCTTATGACAATCCTAGACGGTAAAGCCACAGCAGCACAAATACGAGCTGAACTAGCGCAAGCAGTTCAACAGCGAAAATTAGAAGGAAAAAAAATTCCTCACCTTGCAGCTGTCTTGGTTGGTAACGACGGTGGATCTGTTTCTTACGTCAATTCGAAAGTGAGTGCTTGCGATCAAATTGGATTTGAAAGTACGCTGATACGCTACGATTCTTCGGTGCCTGAGGAAATTCTATTAGACAAAGTACGTCAATTGAATGAAGACAAGAGCATCGATGGATTCATCGTACAATTACCACTGCCAGCGCACATCGATGAATTAAAAATCACCCAAGCAATTGATCCAAAGAAGGACGTTGATGGATTCCATCCGCGTAATCTTGGTAACATGATTTTAAATTTACCTGGATTCTTGCCCGCGACTCCAGCTGGAATCATGGCATTGATTGAACGAAACAATATTGTTACGGAAGGAAAAAACTGCGTTATCATTGGACGCAGTAACATTGTCGGAACGCCACTTTCCATTATGTTGGGAAGAAATGCGAATCCAGGAAACTGCACCGTTACGCTTGCACATTCGCGCACAGAGAACTTGAAGGAAATCTGTTTACAAGCGGATATTCTGATCGCAGCTATAGGTCAACCAAACTTCGTTACAGCAGACATGGTAAAAACCGGAGCTGTAATCATCGATGTTGGAACAACACGCGTGGATGATGCTACTCGTGAGCGTGGATGGAGACTAGTTGGAGACGTGAACTTTGATGAAGTTGCACCAAAATGTAGTTTCATTAGTCCAGTACCTGGTGGTGTTGGTCCAATGACGATCGCATCTTTGATGATGAATACCTTAAAAGCAATGGAATTAAAAGGAAAATAATGGAACAATTTGCCGTAAACGGAGAATACATTGAATTAATGGGCTTATTGAAAGCGCTAGGAATTGCCGAAACTGGTGGACACGCCAAACACATCGTAGATTCTGGCATTGTGTACCGAAACGGACAAATTGAAACAAGAAGAAGGGCGAAACTTGTCAAAGGAGATATTCTCCTTATCGAAGATTTAAAAGTCGAACTTATCTAAGAGAGGTAAGACTTTTCAGCCTCACCTCATCTTTGTTTTTTTCAACTATTTATTTGATATACCTAAAGTCTTGACCAGCTTTCACTGTCAAAAGTGTTTCGTAAATCAAGCGAATGCAATTTTCCACATCTTCTTTCTGAACCATTTCTACAGTGGTATGCATGTATCGCAGTGGCAATGAAATCAATGCGCTCGTTACTCCTTCATTCGAATACGCAAATGCATCTGTGTCTGTTCCTGTAGAACGAGAAACCGCCGCACGTTGAAAAGGAATTTTACCTTTCTCTGCTGCTTTGATGATCTGCTTCAAGAAATTGTTTTGTACCGCTGGACCATACGTTAAAACAGGTCCTAATCCTGATTTTTGGTCGCCATTTTCGATTTTATCCACCATTGGTGTCCCAGTATCGTGACAAACATCGGTAATCAAGGCTAAATCTGGTTTGATGCGATTTGCCATCATTTCTGCTCCGCGTAAACCAATTTCTTCTTGAACGGAATTGACGATATACAAGGTAAACGGTAATTTCTTTTTCGCCTCTTTTAACATGCGCGCAACTTCTGCAATCATGAATCCACCCATACGGTTGTCTAGTGCGCGTCCAACGTATTTGTTCTTGTTCAAAATCATGAATTCATCCTCAAACGTTGCCACGCAGCCAACGTGAACACCAAGTGCTTCGACTTCTTCCTTGGAATTACAGCCGCAGTCTAAGAATATGTTCTTCATACTCGGCGTCTCTTCTTTTTGCTGACGCATGTGAATTGCTGGCCATCCAAATACTGCTTTGACAGTTCCTTTTTCTGTGTGAATGTTCACGCGTTTAGAAGGGGCAATCATGTGATCGGAACCACCATTTCTTCTTAAATAGATGAATCCATCTTTCGTGATGTAGTGAACAAACCATGAAATTTCATCCGCATGCGCTTCAATAACTACCTTGTAAGGTTGACCTGGATTGATAATACCCGCAACTGATCCGTAATTATCGGTAATGTATTCGTCCACATAAGGTTTTATGTAGTCTAACCACATTTTTTGTCCAGCGGATTCGAATCCTGTTGGACTCGCATTGTTTAAATAGTTCGCTAAAAACTTCTCTGATTTTGCTTGAATGATTTTTCCCATTTTGTTATTTCATTAATGTAACATTTCCTTTAATTATATTGTGTAAACCACCCAAACAATCGACGTCTAAATAAAAGTCGAAAACATCTGGATCCAATTTTTTTCCTTTAAATGTTCCGTCCCAACCGATCGATTGATCGCTTGTTTCAAATACCAATTCCCCCCATCTATCAAAAATGCGCAAAACAAATTTTTCAATCCAAATTCCTCGAACATACAACACATCGTTTTCTTGGTCGCCATTTGGCGTGAATGCATTCGGAACAAACACATAAGGTTCATCACACACAATTTCATAAACCTTTACTATGGCAGTGTCCGATTTGGTGCAAAGTCCATCAGATGCAGTCAAAGTGTAGATTGTTGTCTCGCTTGGAGAAATGTTTGTTAATAAGGAATTCGGATTGAGCATGTTCGTTGTTGGACTCCAGGTGAAACTGCCGTTTGTTGGTACAATTCCCGTTAATTGCGTTGTTCCACCTGGCATAATGAGGTTTGGATTTGCTGTTGCCATTACATTTCCATTACTGAACATAGAAACATAAACGAACTGGGAATCCAATACAACACAACCTTGAGGTGATGTCGCTTGCAAATAAACGTATTGTGAACCTGGTAAAATACATTGAGCTGTCACTTGATTGTTTGGGTTAATCAATACATTTGGACTAGACCATAGATATGTAAATGAACCTGAACCATTATTAAGCGCTTGTAGTTGTAAAACATTTGTGATACAAATGGAATCTAAACATTGGATTGAAATGGCTTCACCAAAAATAGAAATATGAACGCTATCGATCACACTACAATAGCCATTGTCCGCCTGAAAATAATACGTTTGATTCTGTGGATCGACTAAGTTTAAATTTGGATTCTGAAGGTTCACATTCAAGGTATCACTGAAATCTGAAAAATTTGACCAAACATAAGATGTAGCGGAACCTGTTAAAATGGGAGTCAAGGTAGTTTCAACCGATTGACATAAGAAAATCGTATCTGGTAGAGTCACCAATAAAGGGGATGAAACTTGAACAGTCATCGAATAGGAATCTTGTCCCAAACATATACTGTCTGAAATGTTCAATTGAATTTGATACGTTCCTGGATTTGTAAACGTAACTGTCGGATTAAAATTGACTGAATCTAGTACTCCGTTTCCTAAATCCCAGATAAAGTCAGTTGTGAAAGTCGAGCTGTTATTCAAAGTCACGGTAAACGGAGCACATCCCAACGAGTCTTCAATGGTAAAGAATGCTTGCAATGGTACATCAAAAGCAAGAAAGACACTATCCATCTTCGAACAATATGCATTACTTACCTCAATGAAGTACCAACCTGGCGATGAAACTATAGCAATGGAATCGTTCGGATTATTTAATGGATTCGTCAAATTAGGCGATTGTGACCAAATAAATTGTGCTCCAGTTCCATTGTGATAGGCAACTAAAGAAAATGGATTGGAATTACACAAACTAATCGTATCCAACACATTCAACTGAATGGAATCCAATACAAGCACTTGTATATTCGCCGTATCTGTTAACAAGCAAACACTATCCGTGACATATAAATTTACATTGTATGATCCCGCTTGCGTATAAGTAATGGATGGATTAAAGATGATGCTCGTTGTGTCACCATTACCGAAATCCCACAGATAAGAGTCTAATTGCGTTGACGTATTTTGAAAATTTACCGTTAAATCGGTGCATCCAGCAACATTATTGGTGGTAAACGAAGCACTTGGGATGAGCTGGAAATCGAACTTGAAAACTAGATTATTACAGTTAGAGGAATTGTTTGAAGAGGACCAAGCTCCCGGGGAAGTTGGGAAATCACTATGAGAACCGCATCCACCACAGACAGACTGATAAACAACACCGTTTTTATCAAAGCGAGAAGTTCCACCATCAACGTGCTCTTGCGCCAAAGCACCACCGATGTAAGAACCATAGAGTAATCCTGAGAAGTCATTTTGAACAACCATTAGGTAAAAATCAAAACCTGTCGTGGTCGATTGAAATGCATTTGGCGAAATCGGCATTCCACTGATTGGCGCTGACTGCAAGATATTTGCTCCCCAGCCAGAAACGTACATGTTTCCACAAATATCAACCAGAAAGGCAGCAGGTGAAATGTTTATTGACGGACTTCCATTTCCTATCACCGTGGAGGCTAGATTCGTCGTTAAGTTTGGATTTAGTTTCAAGATAAATTGACTACTCCCGGGATTTGAGTACGGTGCATTATTCACTGGAAACGTGCCCCCAACTGATTGTCCCAACAAGAAAATTTGATTCAAACGATCGATTTCAACGAAGAAAACTTGGTCATAATTAGCCGATCCGACATAACTCGCTTTTTGTATCGATGTTCCTGTTGGAAACAATTTCACTACAAATCCATCGGTTTTACCACCTTGAAAATTCGATTGGTATGCCCCACTCGTTCCTGGTAGGTTATTCGAACAGGTAGCACCAGCAAAGACAATTGCGCCAAGTGTATCTAACTTAACAGAGTAACAAGCATCCGAATTGTTCCCTCCGTAAAAAGAAGAAAACTGTAAATTGGAAAAAGAAGGATTTAATTTAAAAATCACACCATCTTGTCCAGCGGCTTTCGTTGCTTGAAAGGCATTCAAAGTCGGAAAATTAGCCGAGCGCGTGCAACTTGCGATGTACACATTGTTAAGCGAATCCAACATGATTTCACCGCGGAATTGGTCTCCGTAATTGGTCGTTAATGAATCATAAGCCGCAACAGAATTGTAAGGCAAAGCAGTTGAACGGTAATTGACACCATCATTATCAGAGCCTCCTACATATGTGGATGCTAATAAACTTTGTCCATTAGAAGAAATCTTTGAAATGTAAATATCTGTTCCTTGTCCAGAAAAGAATACGCCGTTGAACGAGAAATTTGCTCCTGGAGTTCCTCCGCCATGCGTTGATTGAAATGCACCAGGCGTTGTCGGGAAATTCGTACTAGACGTTGCACCAAACACATAAATATTATTGAGTGAGTCGCAGATTAAACTATGGGCAGTTTCAGTACCTTGTGTCATATCTCCACCACCTAAAAATGCAGACCAAAGCATATTTGTTCCATCGGGACTATACTTAGTCACAAATACATCTGTTATTCCATTCGATCCTGCTACAGAGGAAAAATTCGGAGTAATGTCAAAAGAATTGGCATTTGGAATTGGGAAATTGTTTCCGTAAACCATTCCTGCTGAGTAAGCGGAACCATCATTTCCATAGGTCGCAGTCATTCCAAAGTTATCGGACACAGATCCGTTGTAGGTGGCAAAGACAAGCACGGGATCAATCACTAATGGATATTCTTTGTTGTACCTTCCTAATTCATAACCATAACTTCCCTCTTGCTCCTGAAACGTACAAGAAATCGCGATTTTTTTTCCAGCGATGAGTTGATAGGCGATGGGACGATGCTCAATGATTTCTCCAATAGTTGTTTTTAAGATCAAGCGTCCGTCTCGAATACGTATGGACGAATATTCTCCGGCATAAGTCCAACGAATTTCGTTTGGATTAGCTCCCGGCTCGACAAAGAACGAATACTTCAAGGCATTTTTATCACTCTCCCAAAGCAAATGAATATCGGAGTAAAAATGCTGGTATTCCACCTTTGAGTAAGTGTGTACGTCATGCGTCCATTTCGTTGAGTCATTCCCAAGAAAGTAATTGTAATAATGTGTCGAACGTCCTTCTTTAGAAAGTAATTTATCTTGTCTTGAACCAAGAAACTTTTGCTGAATAAGCGCTGATTTTAAACTTGGATTTTCTACGCTTTTTAAATCATAATGTGCTTTATGTAAATCCGATAGATCTTGCAACTGAAATAAGATGGAACTATCTCCTACCCATAATTTTCCACCGGAAACTGCTGATTGAAAGTGCACCACCGAAGGCCATTGTCCTTTGTTTTCAATAAATTGAATTTCGTTATGTGGCATTGCTTCATGCGATTCTTGCGCATACACCTGATAAAGTGACGCGAACATGAAAAACACAAGGAAGAACCGGACTTTCAAATCGACTAATTTCATGCTAATTTAATCATTTCATGTCAGATTGAAATTAGGGCGTGAGAATCACTTTAGAAATCATTAAATTCGTCCTTCAAATACGAAATATGTCAAACTCACACAACCGTATATGTCAACTACTTGAAATTCAGTATCCTTTGATTCAAGCCGGTATGATTTGGTGTTCCGGATGGAAATTAGCTGCTGCCGTTTCAAATGCCGGTGGACTTGGGATTATTGGTTCCGGATCGATGTATCCCGAGATTTTAGAAGAACAGGTCATCAAATGCAAACAAGCAACGAGTAAACCGTTCGCGGTGAATTTACCCATGCTTTACCCGGATATCGACAAGCATATACAAACGATCATCAAACACGAAGTTCAGATTGTTTTTACGTCGGCTGGAAATCCAAAAACATGGACCAAACATTTGCAAGATCACGGAATTAAAGTGGTGCATGTCGTTTCCAGTGTGAAATTTGCATTGAAAGCACAAGAAGCGGGAGTTGATGCGGTAGTTGCGGAAGGATTTGAAGCTGGTGGACACAACGGACGAGACGAAACAACGACATTTTGTTTAATCCCAATGGTCAAAGATGCGATTCAAATTCCTTTAATTGCTGCCGGTGGAATTGGTACTGGACGAGGAATGTTGGCCGCAATGAACCTTGGCGCAGACGCTGTGCAAGTGGGAAGTCGCTTTGTGACGTCTACAGAAAGTAGCGCTCATGAGAACTTTAAACAATACATCATCGCTAGTGAAGAAGGTGACACGATGTTGACCTTGAAGGAACTGACACCGGTTCGTTTATTGAAAAATGAATTTTACACACAATTACAATCCGCCTATCACGACGGAGCAGATAAAGAGAAATTAACAGAAATTCTCGGACGTGGACGTGCGAAAAAAGGCATGTTCGAAGGAGATTTGATAGAAGGTGAATTGGAAATTGGTCAAATTGCCGGACTCATTGAAAAAATTATGCCTGCGGGTGAAATTGTTCAAGAAATGATGACTGAATTTCATCGAGCACTGAACGAACAAAAGAACTATTTATGATTTATTTTGAACGATTTAAATTGGAAAACGGCCTAACGGTACTTTTCCACAAAGAAGCATCCACCCCGATGGCCGTGGTCAATTTATTGTACGACGTTGGTGCACGAGACGAAAGCGAAGAAAAAACAGGATTTGCGCATTTATTCGAGCATTTGATGTTCGGTGGATCAGTAAATATTCCCGATTTCGATGGACCACTTCAGGCCGCTGGTGGTGAAAGCAATGCGTTTACGAGCAACGACATCACGAATTATTACGATGTCCTGCCGGCACACAATTTGGATACCGCACTTTGGCTAGAAAGTGACCGAATGCTCTCTTTAGCCTTCACAGATAAAAGTTTGGAAGTTCAACGCAATGTCGTTATTGAAGAGTTTAAACAACGCTACCTGAATCAACCGTATGGCGACGTTTGGTTGGAATTACGTCCTTTAGCGTATACCAAACACCCGTACAAATGGGCGACAATTGGAAAAGAGATCAAGCACATTGAAGATGCGAAAATGAGTGATGTTAAAGCGTTTTTCAAAAAGCACTATCATCCATCCAATTGCATTTTGTGTGTCATTGGAAACTTTGAGTTGGATTTTGTTAAAGACCGCGTTAATCATTTTTTTGGTTCCATTCCGAAAGCAAAGAAATCGGCTCGTATTCTTCCATTGGAACCAGCTCAAGATCGTTTTAAATCCAAAACCATTGTTCGAAACGTTCCTGCAGATGCATTTTATTATGCCTTCAAAATGCCCGAACGAAAACATCCGGGATATTACTTTGCTGATTTGTTAAGCGACATCATGGGACGCGAGAAAGTGTCTAAAATGTATGTCGACCTCATCAAGAAACAAAAATTGGTGTCTGAAATCAATGCTTACATTACGGGATCCATGGATGAAGGATTATTCATCATCACGGGGAAATTGAATGAGGGAAAATCCTTTGCTGAATTAGACAAGGAAATCTGGAAAATTCTTGCGCACTACAAAACGACCTTGATTTCCAAAAAAGAATTGGAGCAAATTAAAATCAAACTTCGAACGGCACGCGCTTTCCAAGATCAAGGATTGTTGAACCGAGCGATGAATTTGTCCTTCTTCGAGTTGCTTGGTGATGCGAATGGAATTAACGAAGAACAAGAAATCTACCAGTCGATTCACGCGGAGGACCTCCGGACATTTGCCAATCACTTGTTTGCCAAGAAAAATGGTGTTTTATTGAAAGTTAAAAAGAAAAAAAATGCTTAATCGTCAAGTTGCCCCGAAGCTCACACCCATAAAATCGATTGATTTCTCGGTGCCTGAAATGGTTGAAATCCATCCTGGCATTCCTTTGTATTGGAAAAACAACATTGCCAACGAAACGGCAAAAATTGAATTGCATTTCAATGCTGGAACGACGATCGAAACGCCCATTTTGGCCTCACTTACTGCTGGACTTTTAATTTCTGGAACGAAGTCAAAATCTGCGATTCAAATTCAACATGCACTTGATGCAGTAGGCGCGTATTACGATGTTAGCGTATCGCAAGAACAATCGATCGTAACATTGTATGCCTTAAACAGCTACTTAAAACAAGCTTTTGATATTTTTTACGAAGCCTTTACTTCGGTGATTTTTCCTGAAAAAGAAGTGCAAGAAATCTGCAATGAGCGACAAGAAAAATTAAAGGTTCAATTGCAAAAAGTAAATGTGTTAGCACAGCGCAAAATACAACAAGACCTTTTTGAAGAAACGCCCTATTCACAAGTAATTTCGCAAGGTGATTACGCTGCCGTGAAGCGAGCGGACCTCATCGCATTCCATCAAAAACACTATTTAAAAGGATTGTCGAAAGTCTTTTTAGTGGGTGATTTTTCAAAGGATGTGATGATAGACATCAAAACAGCCTGTGCTGATTTCGCTGGAAAAGCCTTCGAACACGTGAATTGCACGTTCAGCGGAAAAGCACACATTGTTCATCAAGAAAAATCGGATGCTCTGCAAACAGCGATTCGCATTGGTAAAATCATGTTCAATAAAACCCATCCGGATTTTATTTCCTTTTCGGTCATGAATACAATTCTTGGAGATTATTTCGGAAGTCGCTTGATGAGTAACATCCGCGAGGACAAAGGCTATACCTACGGAATTGGGTCCTACATGATGGAAAATACGCATTTCGGGTATTTCATGATTGCGACGGAGGTTGCCAAAGAAGTGCGCGAAGCAACGATTCAAGAAGTCAAAAATGAACTCGAGCGACTACAAACAGAATTGGTTCCAGCCGAAGAATTGGAGTTAGTTAAAAGTTACTTGCTAGGACAATTACTCAAAGCAGCAGATGGACCATACGCTATGTTGGATTTATTTTCTGGAGTGGAACTACACAATATGGACATGTCTTTCTACAACAAATACATCCAAAAAGTACAAGAAATTACTGCGGAAGAAATACGTGAAATGGCCCGTAAACACTTGGATTGGAAAAGTTTGTCGATAATTAGTGTTGGTTAGCAACTTATTCTGTAAACTTTCGTTATAATAAATACGGTCTTTTCCCGTTGTTTTACTGATGTTTAGAGTTATTTTTCTGCTTTCATTTGTTTTCCTTTGGCAAAACACATTTGCTTCCCATGTTATGGGAGGTGAAATCAGCTATAAACACATGGGCGGAACGAATTATCAATTCGAACTGATTTTTTTCCGTGATTGCAATGGCGCAGATGTAAATCCGGTATCAGAGCAACTAAAGGTATGGAATCACCCAAGCTTATCAAGCATCACCGTAAATTTCGTTTCTCGTCAAGACATCTCCCCTACTTGTTCGCCAGTAACTGGTTCGCCAGGCCCCCTTATTTGTGGAACTGGAAGCAATGGTGGAAATGGTCAAGGAGCCGTTGAAAAAGTGATTTACCGCAGTGCAAGTGTATCCTTGACTGGAATTCCACCTACTAATGGATGGATTTTTACATACGAAAACTTTTCACGCAGCAACACCGTTTCCAATTTAATGAATCCAGCAAATTATGGAATTACATTAGCTGCGAAAATTTATTCCTTGGATTCACCCGATGATTCACCCGTATTTTTTCAAGACCCTCACTTCGTAAGTTGTGCGGGAACACCTTACACATTCAACGGAAATGCCATTGATCCAAACCTAGATTCCTTGGTTTTTTCCTTCGGAATTCCATACAATAACATACAAGGAGCAAGTTACAACCCTCCCGTTGATCCAATTCCAGTTCCATTTGAAGTTGGATTTAGTGCGAATAATCCAACACCAAATCAAAGTTTAAATCCAGCAAATTTACCATCAAATTTAGATCCTGTTTCGGGCGAACTAACGTTTACCTGTGTGAACATTGGAAATTACGTGGTAAAGGTTTTGGTGAAGTCATATCGTCAAGGAATCTTGATTTCAGAAGTTGAACGCGAAATGCAATTGATGGTCATGCCGTGTTCCGGAGGGAATAATCCACCAGTGATTACAGCTCCATTTCCAGGAAATTCTTTTGAATTAACCGTGAATGCCGGTGACTTGGTTTCTTTCACTTTAAACGCAAGTGATGGCGACCTTTTGCAAGATGGAAGTCCTCAAACTTTGACCATGACAGGATCTGGACCAATGTACGGAACAAACTTTACCTCAAGTACTGGATGCAGCATTGCACCATGTGCAAGTTTAAATTCAAGTTTTCCGCTAAGTGGAACGGGAGCCATCAGCACCAATTTTAATTGGCAAACTACCTGCGATCACATCTCCGATGCGCAAGGAAATTCCGTGGATCAAATGACCTACAATTATGTTTTTCGTGTACAGGACGATTATTGTCAAGTTCCACAAGTATCGTACGCTACGATCACCATACATGTATTGAATCCAGGAATTATAGATGCACCCGAAATCAATTGCATTCAAACGGCAAATACAAACGATTTGACCATTTTCTGGAATCCTGTCACCAATAATAACAATGCATTTGTTTCCTATCAAATCTATTCGATACAAAATGGTTTAATTGGAACGGAAACGGATATTAATGCGAACAGTTTCATTGTTCCCGCAATTAATACAGACCACCAATTCTATTTAGCGGTTCAGTCCGGATGTAATGGTGGAACGCTTCGCTACAGTGATACGGTTTCCAACATCTTTTTAACGCTTGTCAATCCAAACAATGGAACAGCCGTTTTAAATTGGAACAAACCACGCGCAACACCGCTCCCAACTTACAACGATTATTTTTACATCTACAGAGAATATCCAACGAACTTCTTCAATTTCTTGGATAGCGTCCCTTACAGTCAAACGAGTTATATTGATACGATTGATTTGTGTGATGAATTCATTCGTTACCGAGTAAATTTGGCAACTACGACGTGTAACTTCAATTCCAATCGACCTGGCGACAATTTAAGCGACATGTTCACTCCCGATATGCCCGTTATTTACTCTGTTGGATATGACACAACAACTTACCAAATGAATATCCAGTGGAATCAAAACGCACAAGATGATACGTATGGCTATGTCATTTACACGTTCGACGCAAATGGATTTCTATATGAATTAGATACGGTATATGGCATTGGAACAACGAATTATTCCTATCTGGTGAATACACCTGGCCCATTCTCCTACTCTGTTGCAGCTTTTGATTCTTGCTTCACTGCAGCGAATCCACCAACATTTCAGACCTCAGCGAAAGCGCTGGTACATACATCTATATTAGCCAGTTACACGATAAACATGTGTGCAGAACAAGCAAATTTATCTTGGAGTTTGTATGGGGGTACAGGCGTTACAAACTATGAAATTTGGTCCAAAAACAATAACCAATGGACACTTTTAGGCAGTACAACAAATCTGAATTTCTTGGCACAATTGACGCGTGGAGAGTCTTATTGTATTTTCATCAAAGCGAATTTAAACAATGGAAAAGTAGCTTTCTCGAATCCTTTGTGTTTCATGATGCCAACTCCTAATTCTCCGGCATACCATTATTTTAAATTAGCAACTGTTAACGGTGAATATATTGAATTGTACGCTTATGTGGATGCATCCGTTGGAATTACAGAGATTATCTTCGAACGAAAAGATACCCTTGGCAATTTTGTTGAAATTGGACGTGCTCCGGTTATAAATAACGTCGCTCAATTTACGGATGACGATGTAGAACTAAGTTTACAAGCATGGGAATACAGAACGATGTTCGTAGATAGCTGTGGAAATCCAGGTGCTTATGCGAATACCAATAAAACCATGTTTGTCACAGGGTCAGCCGATCAATACAACATGATCAATACCATTTCATGGAATCCATACGAATTATTTGATGGTGATGTCATGGAATACCATGTGTACCGAAATGCGTATGGCACTTTCGAAAATACGCCAATGGCGATTGTACCCAATAACGTTACAAGTTTGACAGATGATGTTTCTGCCTTGCGCACCAATGGTGAAGTCTGTTACCGAATCGAAGCAGTGGAAGGACTAAATACTTATAACTTTAGTGAAAGAAGTCGTTCCATTGATGTCTGTATTCCATACGACCCATTAGTATTTGTACCCAATGCGTTTACTCCGGATGGATTAAATCCAATTTTCTACCCGGTCGTTTCGAATGCCGATCCAAAAAACTATTCATTTAGCATCATTGATCGTTGGGGACAAATCGTATTCGAAACTTCGGACCCAACTATGGGTTGGGACGGTAAGATTACCAAATCTGGACTTGACGCGAGCAATGATGTCTTTTTGTATCGCATTGAGATAACGACACAAACAGATGAAACGATTGTGAAAAGAGGATATGTGACGTTAATCAGGTAATGGAAACAAAGAAAATATTAATCATTCAAACAGCGTTTCTAGGCGATGTCATTCTGGCAACTCCTCTGATTGAATCCCTTTCCACTTCTTTTCCTTCCGCACAAATCGATTTTCTCTTAAAAAAAGGAAATGAAGCATTGCTCTATGAGCATCCCAAATTAGGACGCGTACTTATCTTTGACAAGTCAAAGAAGCGAAAATCACTCATTCAATTAATTCAAGAAATTAGAAAAGAAAAATACGATTTAGTACTGAACCTTCATCGCTTTGCCTCATCTGGACTAATAACCATTTTATCTGGGGCGAAGGAAACAAGGGGCTTTTCAAAGAATCCATTTTCATTTTTATATACACAACGATTTACACATTCCATCTCGAATGGAAATCATGAAGTCGATCGAAATTTGTCACTTATTTCAGACCTCGTTGAAAATCCACAACGTAGACCACAATTGTATCCAAGTCAAATCGACCTTGATTTCGTTTCGCAATGGAAAAATGCACCATACTATTGTTTGGCGCCTGCATCTGTTTGGTTTACGAAACAAGCTCCTCCCGCTGTTTGGCAATATGTGATGGAAAAATTCGATGAAGAGGGCGTTCAATTCTATTTATTAGGCGGTCCTGACGACCATGAATTATGCGAAGGCATCAAATTGATCAGTCAACGGAACAACGTGCATAATTTAGCCGGAAAACTAAGTCTTATGCAATCTGCTGCGTTGATGAAGGATGCAAAACGAAATTTCGTCAATGATTCAGGTCCCTTGCACATCGCATCCGCAGGAAATGCTCCAGTGAGTGCCTTCTTTTGCTCTACGATTCCGGAATTCGGCTTTGAGCCATTGTCAGATGATTCGAATGTGATTGAGGTTAAACATTTGGACTGTAAACCTTGCGGACTACACGGACACAAATCCTGTCCAAAAGGACATTTTCAGTGTGGAAATGGACTGATTGAGGCGATGAACGTCTAATCCAAACATTGCTGAATTTACAACCCAGCCGTACCACGATACCGTTACGATGCAGTTGCACTGCTGCGACAATACATAAATATATTCTAAAACGCTCTGTTACGCTGCAGTTGCACTGCTGCGACAATACATCACCTTATAACCACCACACTACGAAGCATTTCCACTTTTTATTTTTAATTTTGTTTTATCAAACAACAACTAATGGCCATCGCAATTAAAAGTATTCCAACCTTAACAGGCAAAGTAGCAGAAGCATTTGTCCATAAAGCTACGTCTACCGCCAAAAGAAAAGGTTCTGTTGATTTCTCAAAACAAGTATTAACCGCAAATAAAATTTTGGAAAAAGCTAAAATGAAGTAACCACATTTTATGTCTTTTTTACCAACCTCGTACTGCTGGTTTTACAATCTTACGATACCCCGCAATGCTAAATTTTCGCTGTAGAGTTAACTTTTTATTTTTCAAAAAATAAGTTCCTCAATGTCGTATTTCCATAAATCCTTCTATGATTTTTGGTAAATAAGGTAATTGTACCGTGGTCTGGTTTGAATCCAAATTCTTTAATTCGATTTGGTAGAAATAAGTTCCTTCGCTTACCTCGTTTTGCCCTTCTTTTCCGTCCCAAATATGTGTTTCACCTTGTAAAAGTGTCCCATGAAATTCAACGATATTATTGCCCCATCGATTGAAGATGTAGACATCCGCAGATACATCCATATTACTTTGGATGGTAAAAACATCATTGATTTGATCGTTATTTGGCGTGATGACATTTGGAATGTTTAATAAGAGTGCATCATATGCATGGATGATCAACTGAACTGTATCAGCACATGAAGGGTCAAACTGCCAAGAAATTAATTCAATGTGGTAAATGCCAGATTGACTAATGTTTAAATGATTCAAATCTCCCGTTTGCAAAACGTTATTTACGTACCAGTCAAATTGATTTGCATTTGCGGAAGTGTTTGTAAGTATCACGTCAAAAGGAGTTGCGCCAATGGTTTGACTCGCTTGAAAGTTTGCCGTTGTTTGATTTAATTGACTCACGGTAACAAGTGTGTCTGATTGACAACCATGACTATTCATTAGTGTGATTGTATGTATTCCCGAAGAAACAGAGGAAAAACTAGCATTGTTTTGGAAGGCTCCTTGATCTAATTGATAATTAAACAAAGAATCACCTTCGGCTTTTGGTGTTATGACAATGTTTCCTGAATCCGTACCACATATACTTGAGTTTATTTGAATCTTATTGAATTCCGGATTTTTTAAAACATTTATTTTCATTGATCTAATCACAGAGCATGAATCAGTGTACCTAATTCGAACAGTCAATAATTCAGATGAATCAGACACAAATATAGGATTTGCACAGGTCGTACAACTTAAATGAATTGAGGGACTCCACTCATAGGTAATGCCTCCAGAGGCTTCAAGTAAAAGCGGGGTATTAGCACAAATCGTAGTATCTTGACTAACGGTAACGACATTGCTTTCACAGGTTGTTCCGTGTTCAATAAAAAATTCATTGTAGATGTTGAATCTTGCACCAACCATAAATTGCTCCCAGGTCAGATTCCAAATTAAACTATGATTAGGAGTTATAAGGTTGTCGACATTCATTAAGGCATCAGATCCGTTTACAAAATTATCTGGAGTATCGTTTGAAAGCCCTGTTAGCGCATCATTCTCAAAATAAAAACACCCTTGAGGCCCATCACCTGCCAAATTGCCTTCACCCTCTAGAAGTCCAACCTGAATGCCGTTATTAAAACTTAAATAACTCCCATCTCCGGGCGAATAATCATTTATGCGAGCTGCACATATGGAAAAACCAATATCAGAATTTGATGAAAATGTATTTAATTCATCAATTTGAAAATCAGATGAATATTGCTCGTCTTGATTGTTAATTAAAATATATGAGCTAGTAAGATTTAAGTTAGGATTTTCATAGAGAATGTAAAGATAGACTGTACTAAAGATACAACCAGAGCAATTTGAAATATTTACGTTTGGAATTACCGTGAAAAAGGTACTATCCTCGGGATTAATATTTTCAGTAATGTCTATTGAATGAATATAAACATTTGGGGTTGTTGATTCCGGATGTGTATTTATATTACTTAATCGTGTACTTGAATTAAAAATATATGTTTCATTCTCTAGTTCAACATGGAAATCAATAGGTGGTATTGAATTATTCCAATATTCAGTGACAAATAAATAAGCTTTCCTTATTGTGCTTCCTGGGGCAATATGAACTTTTAGTGTATCACTTCCTCCAGCCATAAGGGTGGAAAATCCTGCCCCAGTAACGCCACAATGACAATTGTCTTGGTAATAAATGACTTGTCCATAACTCGACCCGTTCATCAAAAGTGAACTAAGAAAGATGAGTACGGTAGCTATTTTTTTCATTTAATGAAAACTGTTCAAATTGTATACTTTATCTATGTGAACGAAATTTTACTACAAGTGGGGTGAAACACAGGTATATTTATATTAACAACGCATTGCTGGATTTGAAATCAGTAACCGTTACGCTGCAGTTTTACTGCTGCGACAATATATCACCTAATCACCACCACACTTCCTGTCACCTGAAATTTATTCACGTAACCAAATTCCTTGTACTTCACCAAATACGAATACACTCCATCGGGCGCATCGTATCCCGCGAGGGAAGCATCCCAACCTTGTTTTGGATCCTGGCTGTAAAAGACTAATTCTCCCCAACGGTCATAGATGTACATTTCGAAGCTCGCGAGTTTCATGTTTTCAGGGAAAACAGCCGTGAACTCATTGTTCAAACCGTCACCGTCGGGTGTGAAGGCATTGGGAATGAAGACCACTGGATCGTGTTCAATGACAATGATTTGTGAAGTGGTATCCAAACAACCGATTTGATTGCTGACTTGCAAGCTAACCAAGTAGGATCCGGCTTCTTCTGGGAAGGTATGTTCGGGAGAGAAAATGCTGTCGTTGCTTGTTCCATCGCCGAAATTCCAGAAATAACTGTAGGCATTCGAGGAGTTGTTGTCCAAGATGGTACTTGGCATATACAGTGGCAAAACGGAATATTGTGGCGTGAAATCCGCAATTGGATTTGGTAGAATTGTTAGGATTTGATTCACGACCTGTGGGCAACGCAAACCTTGACTTGTACTGACGATTCCAAGTGAACTTGGGGTGAAGGTATAGTTTTGTGTGGCTTGGTTGTTGAAAGTGGGTGTCCAAATTCCAGTGATGCCCTCGATGGAGACATCGGGGAAGTTGAATACGGCATCTTCACACAAAGAATCAGCGAAGTTAAAGCTTGGTGAAAGGGTTGGAATGATCGCAATGCTTTCCGTAACACTTGGTGAACAACTACTCAAAACAGAAGTTGTGTCGGGAGTGAAGGTGTAATTTGTAGTCACCTGATTATTGAAAGCTGGAGTCCAGGTTCCAGAAATGCTGTTCAAACTTGTTGTTGGAAAAACAAACGAAGTTCCTTCACACAAACTATTCACAACGGAAAAATTCGGAGTTGTTGGTGGGACAATCACCACCGCGTGTTGCATTGAAACAAGGCAAGTTGCAATGTTACTATTATCTGGCGTAAACGTGTATGTCGCACTGTTTTGATTATCAAAAGCTGGCGACCATGTTCCTGAAATAGAATTGTCAGAAACCGTTGGGAACGTCAGTTGCCCGTTCAAACAAATGGAATCGAGCAAACTAAAGGTTGGAACCGTTGATGGAATAATATTCACCGTGTGTTGGGTTGGGGTTGGACATCCCACCGCTGGTGTGGAAATCGTAGGGGTAAAGGTATACGTTGTGGTATTTTGGTTATCAAAAGCTGGAGACCACGTTCCAAAGGCGCCTGTTTGCGTGGAAACTGGAAAAAGCAAGTTGTCATTCTGACACAGACTTGTAGCGAAATTGAAGATTGGCGTAATTTGCGGAACAATCTGCACGGCAAGTTGCAAAGGTTGATTGCAGGTCGTGTCGTTTGGCAAGAAATAATAGGTTCCTGAACTTTGGTTGTCGAAAGGAGGCGACCAAACGCCATCGACATTGTTCAAAGAAACATTAGGTAAGGTATAACTCGTTCCTTGACAGAATGGACCAACATTCCCAAAATTCGGGTAGACAATTGTAGTGAGGCTGATCGTAGAATCATTGGAAACATTGTTTCCAAAATTACTCTCGGGATAGACACCTAATTGCGTACTATTCTGGTTCACCACCATACTCAAATTAAAAGGACTTGAAATGCCCGTTGGAATAGTCACAAGTGTACTTAAAGTCAAACTATCACCTATGAGAATGTTACTGGGCAATAAAAACGTTGAAAGCAAGATGCTATCATTGGCATAGATCGAAATAGGTGTTCCAGCAAACAAGGTATCATTGGAATTGACATTGTAGACCGTATAATCTAGTGTCAAGTCTTGGTTTTGGCAGATATCTTGACCGGTGATATTGTCAAGTGAGATGGTAGCGTCAGGAAGTTCGGATTGGATGGAGGTAATGATTGTGGAGATCAAACGAAAACTGTTATAATTAAATTTTAATAATGCAGAGTTGTCACCAATATTAATGAAATTATTTATTGAATACTTATCCACATCCATGTTCCAACTCGCATTGCTGCCAGTAAAGCTATTTGTCCCATTAAAAGGATTATTTGCGGGATTTTGTGCGTTACTTAAAATGTTATTATTAAATAAAACCGACTCAGTATAAAACAGATTTGGGCTACCATTATAAGCGATATATGTCATTGTAGCGCCAGTTGTATTCGTTACATTAAGGTTCGAAATTGGAATATTTATTTGTCCTCCGAAACCACCATAGGTAAAGGCGTAACCATCGTAAATATTGATTTGTTTGTTAGGTAAGTTAGGGTTTGAATAAACAACTACGATATTCCAACCTGCAAATTGAGCACTATTTGAACAATATGGTTGTATAATAGGATTGAGATCGAAATTACTCACTTGATAGATGCCGTTTCCATTATTCTGAACAAATGACGTGATATTTTTTACGGCAGAAAAATAAGGGAAAGTCCAGTTCCAAGTTATAGGGTTTATATTGACATAATTCAAGTAGTCAGGGGACATAGTGACTCCATTTAATGTGATGTTACTCCCGATACCATCTCCAATTCCCGCCCAAATTAAATAAGCCCCCACAATAGTTTGGTTTGTTGCCAAAGAAAGGGTAGCGGAAGAATTAGTTTGGATAAAGCACGGAGGAACGGGACTCTGCCAATTGTCAAGAGCATTATGTGATTTTCCTATGATCGTATAATCAAATGGTCCATTAAACTGTTGATACAAAGTATGAGGCACGTTGATTTGCGCCCTCACAAAGCCTGGCAACAAAACCAACAAGAACATCACATACTTTAACATCTGAAAAACAATTGTTTAACTTAAAGACAAATTTACGTGTAATTTGTTCTTGAAAAAATAAAGCGGGGCTAAAGATAATGGGGAATTTACTGCACTTCGCACTGTAGAATTTGTAAATCCAGCAGTGCGGAAAGCTAAAATGAAGTAACTATTTTATGACTTTTTGCATTCCGTGGGATTGCAGATCCAGCGGTGCGGGCTTTTCATCATGAACATTCGTCACACCCCAAACTGACGCAAATGGTGGTCAATATGTTTGTACAGCAAATTATTCCATTCTTGCGCTGTAATCATTCCAAGTGACAAAGAGGGTTTCGCAGACAATTGTTCTGGACCCAACTCTTGGATCTGTTGAATGTAGGTTTTCAATTTTGCTTTTTCGGCGTCCACATCGAATTCTTGATTGACCCGAATAAAGGTCGGAGCCGTTGGCATATTGGGTTTGTACGACGTTTCATTCACCATGGAAGTTTTCAGAAAGGTTTTGATGATCCATTTCATCAACTTTCCCGGTTTATCGGTGTTCTCACCCAGAATTTGTTGGTATGGCACACAACAATGAGAAAGCATTTGTCCGACATTCATTTTTCCCCAAAGCGCTGGAGTTTCCTTTGTCAATGAATCGATTCTAGCAGCTAAAGCTGTAGTCGTTTCGGCTGTGTAAATAGATGGGAAAGCCATGTGATAAAAAGTATATGAAATAAAAAAGCCATCCTCAGATGGCTTTCAATGATTATGCTAAAACTTCTTTGACCAAGTCAGCGGCTTCTTGTAGTTGCACAGCTGAGTGGACATTCAGTCCTGATTCGTCGATTAATCGTTTCGCTTCAACGGCGTTTGTTCCTTGTAAACGAACAATGATTGGAACTGGAATCTCACCGATGTTTTTGTATGCATCAACGATTCCTTGCGCAACACGGTCACAACGAACGATTCCACCAAAGATGTTGATTAAAATTGCTTTCACATTTGGATCTTTCAAGATGATGTGGAATGCTTTCTCTACGCGTTCTGCGTTTGCTGTTCCTCCAACGTCCAAGAAATTCGCTGGGTTACCACCGGAAAGTTTGATGATGTCCATCGTTGCCATTGCAAGTCCAGCACCGTTCACCATACATCCAACGTTACCATCCAATTTCACGAAGTTTAATCCTGCCTCATCAGCTTCTACTTCTGTTGGATCTTCTTCTGTTTTGTCGCGCATTGCTGCATATTCTGGGTGACGGAATAATCCGTTTCCATCCATGGTTACTTTCGCATCAACAGCAATGATTTTATCATCAGACGTTTTGAACAACGGATTGATTTCGAACATCGATGCATCGATTCCTACGTACGCATTGTATAATGAAGGAACGAATTTACACATCTGTTTGAATGCTTCACCTGATAATCCAAGGTTGAAAGCGATTTTACGCACTTGGAATCCTTGAAGTCCAACACGTGGATCAACGAATTCTTTGTGTAATTTTTCTGGGGTATGTTCAGCAACGTGCTCAATATCCATTCCACCTTCTGTAGAATAGATGATCACGTTTCTTCCTTTTTCACGATCAAGTAAAACGGACATATAAAATTCTTGAGGCTCAGAAGCACCAGGATAGTATACATCTTGTGCGATTAACACTTGATTTACTTTTTTACCTTTTCCATTCGTTTGAAGTGTAGTAAGGTGTCCACCTAGGATTCCAGCTACTTTTTCTTCCACTTGATCAAGTCCTTTTGCGATAACTACACCATGAGAACCAGTTTCTTCCACTGTTCCTTTCCCGCGTCCACCAGCATGTATTTGCGCTTTCACGACAAACCAACTTGTTCCTGTTTCCTCCGATAATTTTTTAGCAGCTGCTACAGCATCTTCTACTTTATCGACTACTATCCCCTCTTGAACGGCAACGCCGTAACTTTTTAAGATAGATTTTCCTTGATATTCGTGTAAATTCATTGTTGAAATTTTGCGAGGTAAAAGTACGTTTTTTCTCGTAATTGGATTTGAAAAATTAAATTATTTTACTCCATTCGATTTTTCCATGAAGAAGAAATTTCTCTTGAAGCGTACGCTTGGTTGTTTTGTTCGATGACGTGGCTCCAAATCGAGTCAACGGCATGTTGCAAAGCAATGCTTTCTTCCTCCATTGAATCAGCCATTAAATCTGGACTAGAGAAATGTTCCTTTACAAAGTTGGTGTCAAAGTTTCCACTTCTAAACGCTTCGTGTTTCAAAACGAACTTGCCGAAATCAAGGGTAGTTTTGACTCCTGAAATTTGATAATCATCAATTGCTTTGATGGCGCGATCAATTGCCTCCATTCTTGTTTTGCCCCAAACGACTAATTTCGCAATCATTGGATCATAGTAAATTGGAATTTCCATTCCCTCTTCAAATGCATCGTCTACACGCACACTTTTGCCCGTTGGAATGCGGTAGCGATTTAATGTACCGATATCTGGTGTAAATCCATTTAAACTATCTTCTGCGTAGACACGAATTTCCACGGCATGACCATGAATCGCCAACTCATCCTGAAGTTTTGGTAAACGTTCACCTCTAGCAACACGTATTTGCCATTCAACAAGGTCAAGTCCAGTGATTTCTTCGGTAACGGGATGTTCGACCTGCAATCTCGTGTTCATTTCAAGGAAATAGAAATCTAAGTTCGCGTCAATTAAGAACTCAACAGTTCCTGCTCCTTCGTAGTTACACGCTTTACATACCTGAACAGCTGCTGCACCCATTTTCTCACGGATTTCAGGCGTTAAGACGGCACTTGGAGCTTCCTCAATGACTTTTTGATGACGTCTCTGAACAGAACATTCACGTTCAAACAAATGCACGGCATTTCCATGTTGATCGGCAAATACTTGAATTTCGATGTGACGAGGCTGATTAACGAATTTCTCAATGAACACTGCGTCATCGCCAAAGGAAGAACGCGCTTCATTTTGCGCCAAAATCATTTGTTCTTCAAATTCACTTTCTTCGTAAACTAAGCGCATTCCTTTTCCACCACCTCCAGCAGAGGCTTTGATTAGGATGGGATAGCCAACTTCTGCGGCAATGCGTTTCGCTGCGGGGATGTCAGAAATCGCTTCATCCACACCTGGAACCAACGGAACATTGTAGTCTTTAACCGCTTGCTTAGCACTTAACTTATCCCCCATTAATTCCATTGATTCAGGAGAAGGACCAATTAATTTCATTCCTGCATCCTTCACTTTTCGAGCAAACCCAGCATTTTCGGAGAGAAACCCATATCCTGGATGAATCCCGTCAACACCTAAATCTTTGCATATTTTTAAGATTAATTCTTGCTGTAAGTAACTTTCAGCAGATGGACTTTTGCCAACATATACTGCTTCGTCTGCCTCTAAAACATGCGGAGCATTCACATCAGCATCAGAGTAGATTGCAACACTTTTAATATTCATTTTCTTCAAGGTTCTTAGAACCCTTCGGGCAATTTCTCCACGATTAGCAACGAGTACTTTTTTCATATTTTTCTATTTATTTTTTCGACTGATTCCGGAACAGTTATCTCACTATTTGGAACCGTAACCGCTTGTCGTTTTCTTTTATCAGCAGGTATTTTATCACTTTCTTTCCCTTTCAGTAAACGCAATGTCTTTTGAATGAACTGTAAATCGTCCCAATGGTTAAATTCCTCTCGATAAGAAATACCTACACCTTGCGTAAACGGTCCAGCATTTTCATTGACGGAACTGTTATTGGATTGATTGAACGCACGAACCCTAAAATTCTCTTTTATTTTGTATTCAAGACTCACGTCACCGATAACAGAGTTTTGAACGCTTTTCGAACCGTTTATGTCGCTAGTTGTAGAACGGTTTTCCACTCCAAAACTACCTGAAATTACGAGACGGTCATTTAATATCCCTTTGTTCATTCCGATTGCCACACTTGTTTCTCCTTGCGACGCATCAGAACCCACATCCAAATTTAATTTATAATTTTCCGAAAGGTTGCTGAGTGCGGCGTTAATTTGAGATTCAATTAAATCCAAGGCAGCTGATCCACCCGCTGAAATATTTCCTTTTAACGGTTGAAATTTACTAACGAGTAACAAAGAGAAAAATTGACGATTTTTCTCATCCGGATCCGCCAAGACCCGATCAATCAATGCTCTTCCTGTTTCAGGTGCACGAGGAGCTTTTATATCGAAAGCAATTTGTGGGGAAAGTAATTTATCTGTTAATCTCAAATAACAGTATACATCTTGATTTACCAACGATTTATCTGCTAATTCAGGACTTAATTCCAAGATAGATGCTTTTTTTGTTGCCACCGTATTTACCTCAATCAACGCATCATATGGATCTCCGGTCCATTCAATAACGGATCCACTCTCAATCATAAATAATTGTTTGATAGAACCCATGGCAAAATTATATTTACTACCTGTAGCAATGCTGTATTTACCAATCATGGTTAAATGGTCCAATTGATCCAACTTAATGTTCATTTTCCCATCACCTCTTGCGATAATTTCATCACCAATTTGCTCATTGAAGATGAGTTTCATTTGTGCATCCTGAGTTATTTTGAAGTTTAAATCCAAATCAACCCCAGAGAAATCCAATTTACGTTCCAATTGCTGTTGAAGCTGCGATTTGTTCACGAAATGAATGAAATCTTCATCCTGTTCAATTTCAGAAACGCCATACATAGGGAACACGATGTCCGTGTTCTTTTTCGTTTCTAAGTCAACGAAAACTTCCAAGTTACTTTCTGTTCCAGAAATATTTACAATTCCACGGGCAAAGGCTTTTCCATAATAAATATCACCTTCCTTGTATTTTGTATTTAAAACCATGAATTGTTCAATGGCTGCATTTCGTTTCGTTAATGGATTGATTTTACGAATGTCATCTTCCATATTAAATTGAAGATCAAAATTCCAATCACTGAAATTATTGTGGTTAATTGTACCAATAATATACGCTACATTTCCTACCTCATCATACAAAGGGATATTCGTGATTTCAAAGGATTCTTCCTTTACATCAATCATCCCCTCTGTCCGGTATTTCACACCTAATAATTCTACTTGTGCTCCACCATTTAACAGGCGTAGTTTGCCACTCAATTCAGGTTTATCCGGACTTCCTTTCACCTGAATACTCCCATTTACTTTTCCCTGAATGTCTTTTACCACTTCTGGATCCATGAAAGCATTGACAAATTTAATATCGGTTTGATCAAACTTCAATTTAAGGTCTAACTCATTTTTCTTCACTGCATATAATCCATTGAAATCGAAGGTACGGGTACCCCGGTATTTCAATTCACCCTGCATAAAAATACTTTCCCTTTTCTCGTTCCAATCTGTTAATACGGAAACAGTACCAATTTCTTCGCCATCAATAAATAAATTTTCAACACGTGCATCGCAACTAAAATTGAAATTCGTGTATGGATTTGAAATGTCACCCCAACCGGAAAAGGAACCAGCAAATTGTTGTTCTAATCCGAACATTCGACTTAATTCATCTAATTTTAATTGACTTACCTGAAAATGGAGTTTGTCTTGGTCATTCTTCGTTAGACATCCTTCCATTTTAATGAGTTGACCTCCTCGTGAGAGTTTAAACTCATTCAAGCTTAAATCGTTATTTGCAAGGGTAATATCCGATTCATTCTCAATTTCCCATTTGTATCCATTAATGGAGAAAAATGAAGGTTCCAAAACAAAATTCACTTGATCATCTCCTAAAATCGTGGTGGTCCATTTGATGGATGAAAAATCATTGGATTCTTTATCCCACATTAAAGATGATCTTAACACGCCATCTTTACCTTCATTTAAAAATTCCAATCCACTAAATGACAAGGAGTCACCATAGCTCAATGCAGACACAAACAAATCTCCATGAATTCCAGAATTAGTAATGGTTTGATTCATGTTAATATTTTGCATCTTCACTTCATCAAATTGAATTTCCGAACTGAGCAGTTTTGCTACAAGTTCATCCTCCTTTGACTGAAATGAACCTCGCAGAGATGTTCCACTTGCGACCTTTAACCCAGGAACAAAAATCGCCAGTAAATCATTCGCTTGATTCACTTCAAATTGATATGTAAAATTAGTGTGTGCATTTTCTGTCTCTCTCAAGTTTCTGGTCACAGCCATCGAAGGGAATACTTGGGAAAGATTTTGCAAAAAGTCTCCAACCACGGTATTGTAATCTATTTTCCCTTGAACACGCGCATTCAACAGTGAGCTTTCAACATTGATGTAATCTGAGTTCTTTTGTCTGTCAAAATCAACTCTGACATAATCCATATCGACCGTTTTTCCGGACTCTTGATAATTCAAATAACTGGTATTTATTGACCCACTCAACTCTTTGAAACTCGCGCCATTAATCGTCGTTTTCAACTTTGCTGCAAAATGCGTTTCATCGGAATTTGTAAAATGAAGACGGGTTAAATCAGATGATTTGATGTCTAAATCTATTTGAAACGAAGGAATTTCATTTAACGATATTTTCCCTGTGTAATCCAAGTCCAAGTTTGGATCTTTAATTTTTATCGTGGATGTTAGTTGTTCATCGACAATTTGACCATCGGTCAAGTGAATATTTGCGTAGGAATATCCGAAATAGTCCAAACGGCTTAAATCCGCAGACATTTTGTTCAATTGATAATCTCCGTCATTGGAAAAGAATCCATCAAATCGAACGAAACCATTTGCTAGTCCAAAGTCTGAAATACCCGACAATTTCGCGAGGTCTAATGACTGAATTTGAATAAACGTTGAATCTGCTTGAACTGGACTTATTGCAACTCCATCCGCTTTAAAAGCAATACTCATTGGGCTTTTCAATCCAACTGTTCCAATTGCAGTTTGGGCTTCTTTCAGTTTAATTTGAATCCGTGATAAATCCCCATTAATTTGGAGATCCCTGATATTGGCGAAATCGAGTAGGTCTACGGTGGAACCTAAATCAATCGAGGAAACTCCTTCCGGCATCTTTAATCGTGCTAGATCCTGGACAGAAATATGTGCGGAACGAATGTACTCCTTGAGTTTACCTTGGTCTCCTAAGCGAAAATCCGGTAGAATGAGATTACCTTTCAAGTATGAACTTTTGCCAAATCTTAGATGTAGATCCGTCAATGTTAAATTCCTAAGACGCTCTGAAACCTGTCCTGAAAGTGCAACACGGTCAGACATTCCTTTCATTTCCGGTGCGAAATAACTCACATCGGCCAAATTGATGAGACTTGGAGCTAAATACGCATCAAAGATAACCTCATCGTCAAACGAATTAAACGCATCCCAATTCTTAAAGTCAAAATTGAATTTTGGAAAATGGATATTGGTTTTAGCTGTCTTGATCTTAAAATTTCGCAAATGCAATCCTTTTTCGAGAATGGACACATAGGCAGAAAGTTGATTGATCTTAATTCCAGCTCGTTCTTTAAATGCAAGATGGTCTAATTGAAACGCTAAATCATTTCCACGAACTTTAAATTTCGTCGCCAATAATTTCACATTTTTTAACTCTAAATGGTCGTAATCCACACCATAAGGCATCGTATATTTTCGATTATCATCGTATTTAATGTGGAAATTAGACAAGGAAACACGTTTTAAATCTAATTTAATCGGTTTCGCTTTGGATGTTGTTTTGTCAGAAGACGCAAAATAATCTTCCAAAAACGCATAGTTATAGGCTCCTGTTTTCTTGTCTCGTTGAATATTTATTTTACCCTTTTTGAGTGCCAATTGTCCTAAAACAAACTCGTTTTTTGCAATTTTTAATTTATCAATCGTCACAAGTAGTTCGTCCATGGAAACCAAGGTGTCATTTTTCAAATCCTTGACCATCAATCCTTTCAATGCAATCTTATTCAGAAAAACAATCTCTAATTGATCTAATTTTACCGTTGTATGAAGTTCTGAAGATAGATAACTCGTGGCTTGGCGGGCGAAATAAGACTGAACACTTGGGAAACGAACAATAAAGGCAAGGAGCATCACAGACAGCAAAATCCATTCCACTGAAATACCGAATATGCGACCCAAGATTTTAAGTACCTTTGCCATTAGCATTACAAATTTAATAATCTTTTAGCAGTGAAAGGCACGATTATACTTGGCATTGAATCTTCTTGTGACGATACCTCCGCAGCGGTTCTTCGCGGAAGTGAGATTTTATCCAATATTATCGCTGGTCAAGCAGTGCATGAACAATTTGGTGGAGTCGTTCCAGAACTTGCCTCACGTGCACATCAAGAAAATATTGTGCCAGTCGTATCAACTGCACTTTCAGAGGCAGGAATTCAACTGGAAGACGTCGATGCAATTGCTTTTACTCAAGGACCTGGACTACTTGGATCACTAACCATTGGAACATCTTTTGCAAAAGCATTAGCTCTTGCGACAAACAAACCATTGGTTCCCGTTCACCACATGAAAGCGCATATTTTAGCGCATTTCATCGACGATGCGAGTGAAATGAAACCACGTTTTCCCTTTTTATGTTTGACCGTTTCCGGCGGACACACGCAAATAGTTCGTGTGGACAATCCGTTACAAATGGAAGTTCTTGGAAATACGATTGATGATGCGGCAGGAGAAGCGTTTGACAAAGCGGCTAAAATGCTCGATCTTCCTTATCCAGGCGGACCATTAATCGACAAATATGCACAACTTGGCAACACTCAAGCCTTTCAATTTTCCAAACCACGCATCGAAGGGCTCAACTTTAGTTTCAGTGGCTTAAAAACATCCATTTTATACACTATTCGCGATCAGGTGAAATTGGATGAGCAATTTAAATCAACACATTTGAATGACCTTTGCGCATCGATTCAAAACAGTATTGTCAGTATTTTAATGGATAAAATTGAGAAAGCAGTCAAAGAAACAGGTATAAACTGTGTAGTGATTGCTGGTGGTGTTTCGGCAAACAGTGAACTTCGAAAGCGATTAAGTGCAAAAATAGAACACGGATGGAACGTTTCGATTCCTAAATTCTCTTATTGTACAGACAATGCTGCAATGATTGCTATGGCAGGTAAATTTCTATTTGAAAGTGGAGTTCGTGCAGACCAATCTGTAAGCGCTCAAGCACGTTTGGCATGGTGATTCGGTAACAATTGTTACTCGCGTATGTCCCGAAAGTTTCGTAATTTCGAAAACTCAGAAATCATCCAATGAAAATGAAAAGCCTCCTTTTAGTACTATTGTTGTCTTTTACCTCGATGATGTACGCACAAAATCATGTCAAATGGACGTTCCAATACAATTCAAAATCGAGTGCCGTTATTGCAACGGGTGAAATCGAACCTGGATGGCACTTGTACTCGCAAAAAACAGACGAAAATGCGGGTCCAATTCCAACAAAAATGGTGATCGAAGCATCCAAAAACTACAAATTAATAGGTACTGCAGTCGAAGGAACTGTTCCACACGAGATTTTCGATAAAAACTTTGAATCAACAGTTTATTTATTCGAGACCCACTATGCGGCCGAACAGCAATTAAACGTTAAAAAAACAGGGACTTTAAAAGGTGAAATGCAATACATGATTTGCGACGACACCAAATGCCTCCCTCCTATTTCCGTACCATTTACCCTAGAAATCAACTAATATGAAAAATCTCTTTTTCTTTTTCAGCTTCCTTTTAAGTTTCTCCTTTGCTAAAGCACAAGGAATGATGAATGATTACATCAAATGGACCTATTCCGTAGAAAAAATTGATGAATCACATGCAAATATTGTATTCAAAGGAACCATCATCGAAGGATTCCATATTTTCTCTTTGAAACACAATCCTGCGGATGCAGATGGGACAGGTTTAGTACCTGAGTTCAATCTAAAAAAATCTCCAAAATACAAGCTAGTTGGAAAACCATTTGATTTAGGGAAACCCATTAAACATGTAGATGACTTAGGAACTTCTTATTACTTCGAGAAGAAAGCAACTTTCAAGCAACAAATTGAAGTGTTGACGAAAGATGAATTCGCACTTGACTTCGAAATTAATTTCTTCCAATTATGCAACGCAGATGGTTGTGTTGGTCCATTTGACACCCAAGGAAAAGTAAAATTAAGCGGCTTTACACCTGATGAAAATGCGACTATTACAGCTGCTGATACAAGTGAAGTGGTAGCAACTGCAACGGATACAACGAACGAGGCACAAACACACATGGAGCCAAGTAAACAAGATCATAAGAAGAAAAAAGAAAAGGACTCCAATTTGGTGATTTTCATCGCTGGTTTCCTTGCAGGACTCGTAGCCTTGATTACACCGTGCATGTTCCCGATGATTCCAATGACCGTGACGTTCTTCACAAAACAATCCAAAACACGTAAAGAAGGAATCTTCAAAGCATTGGTTTATGGAACCTCCATCGTTTTAATCTATGTGACTTTTGGATTAGTCTTCACTGCTGCGATGGGTCCATTGGGATTAAATGACCTATCTACCAATCTTTGGATGAACCTTATCTTCTTTGGTATTTTCGTATTATTCGCGTTCTCCTTCTTAGGTGCGTTTGAAATTCAATTGCCGAATTCATGGGTGAATAAAATGGATAAACAAGCGGATCGCGGTGGGTATTTAGGCATCTTCTTTATGGCCTTTACTTTGGGATTGGTTTCCTTCTCATGTACAGGTCCAATCATTGGAACTTTATTAGTAGAAGCTTCTACTTCCGGCTCTTACTTAACCCCAGCTATCGGAATGACCGGATTCTCACTTGCTTTAGCGATTCCTTTTACCATTTTTGCGATTTTCCCAGGATGGTTGAATTCTTTGCCGCAGTCAGGTGGATGGTTAAATTCCGTGAAAGTTGTACTTGGTTTAGCAGAATTGGCGTTAGCATTGAAATTCCTTTCCTCTGTGGATTTAGCTTACCACTGGGACCTATTGACACGTGAGTGGTTCGTAGCAATATGGTTCGTTTTATTCCTCATCATGGGAATTTACCTTCTTGGTAAAATTCGTTTTTCTCACGATTCACCAGTAGAAAAATTAGGTGTTCCGCGTTTCATGTTTGCATTGATTGCATTAACTTTCTCCGTGTATTTGTTCACTGGAATGTTTGGTGCACCATTGACATTAATCGATGGAATTGCTCCGCCAAGAACACATTCAGAGGATAATTTCCGTTGGGTGAATGGTGGATTAGAGACAGGTCTTGGAAGCGATTCACTTTCCCTGCAATACGCAGCTGACATGCATCCAGTTGGTGATGGTTCCATTTTAGTGTTCCACGATTTAACAATTGGAAAAGAATATGCGAAAAAGAAAAACCTACCAATTTTACTTGATTTCACCGGATATGCTTGTCAGAACTGCCGTAAAACGGAATCGACTGTTTGGACAAATGACGAAATTCGTCCATTGTTGCAAAAACAATTTGTAATCGTTTCCTTGTACGTAGACGACCGCACGCCATTGCCAGCAAACGAAGTCCGCGTTTCTAAATTAAGTGGAAACATCAAAACTGTTGGTAACAAATGGGCAGATTTAGAAATGGAGAAATATGGCAGTTTCCAACAACCGCTATATGTGGTGGTTGACAGTGAAGGAAACGACCTAACTGAAGCAATCGGTTATACGCCAGATATAAAAACTTACAAAGACTTCTTAATGAAAGGCATGAGTGCCTTCAAAAAATAAATGAAAAGCGGTGAATTCACCGCTTTTTTTATGTGAAAAATCGTTCATAACTCTCAACTTACGTGCGTAAATAAAAGCGCTTTCTTTCCTATTTTTGGGTTTCCAATTCAGGTATTGAAATGAAATTATGTATTGCCGAAAAACCAAGTGTTGCCCGCGACTTAGCGGAGATTCTAGGAGCTAAAAATCGTCGAGATGGCTACCTAGAAGGAAACGGCTATTGCGTAACTTGGGTTTTTGGACATTTGTGCTCTTTGAAGGATCCGGAGGACTATAATCCGAATTGGAAATATTGGAAATTGGAAGATTTACCGATTATTCCGGGTCAATTCGGTATCAAATTACGCGAGGACGAAGGTGCGAAGCGTCAGTTCAAAGTCATCGAAACCTTGATGACACAAGCGGAGGAAGTCATTAATTGCGGGGATGCTGGACAAGAAGGAGAGTTGATTCAACGTTGGGTACTCATCAAAGCAAAATGTAAGGTTCCCGTGAAACGCTTATGGATTTCTTCACTAACAGAAGAAGCCATTAAAGATGGATTCAACAAATTGCGCGACTCCAAAGAATTCGACAATCTCTTCGCTGCAGGAAATTCACGTGCTGTGGGTGATTGGGTGCTTGGCATCAACGGAACACGCCTATATACCAGAAAATTTGGACGCGATAAAATGACCTTGTCCGTTGGACGCGTTCAAACACCGACATTAGCCATGATTGTGCAGCGTCAGAAGGAAATCAACGCCTTCAAAACAGATGAATATTGGGAACTCAAAACCATCTACCGTGAGACAGAATTTAATTGCCAAATTGATCGATTGAAAACGAAAGACAAGGCAGATAAAGGATTGGCGTATTTGGTAGATAAACCTTTTGAAGTGACCTCTTTCGAACAGAAAGATGGAAAAGAAGGAAATCCACGTTTGTATGATTTAACATCCCTGCAAGTGGACGGAAATCGTTACTATGCATACAGCGCCGAAGAAACCTTGTCTAAGATTCAAAGTTTATATGAAAAGAAGTTAGTCACCTATCCGCGTGTAGACACAACATATTTATCAGAAGATTTACATCCAAAAATCCCAAACATTCTCAACGGATTGCGTGATTACAAACGATTCACGGATGCCCTGCAAGGAAAACCAATTCCAAAATCAAAACAGATATTTGACGATAAAAAAATCACCGATCACCATGCGATTATTCCAACAGGGGTAGCGCCGTCGGGCATCACACCGGACGAACAACGGGTGTACGATTTAATATGCCGACGATTTATTGCCGTTTTTTATCCCGAATGTAAAATCTCCAATACAACAGTTCTTGGAAAAGTCGACGCACTGGAATTCAAAGCCACCGGAAAGCAAATCTTGGACAAAGGTTGGCGGGTGATTTATGATGATTTAAAAGCAGAAAACAAGGAATCCGGAACGAAGAAAAAAGAAGGTGAAAACGAGGATAAAATCCTGCCAATTTTTGAAAAAGGCGAAAGTGGACCTCACAAACCTTTGATTCATAAAGGAAAAACGAGTCCGCCAAAATACTATACCGAAGCGACATTATTGCGCGCAATGGAATCTGCTGGAAAATTAGTAGAGAACGAAGAGATGCGTGAAATCATGAAAGAAAATGGAATTGGACGTCCATCGACACGTGCAAACATCATTGAAACGCTTTTCAAACGCAAATACATCGAAAAGAAAAAGAAAAACCTTGTCGCCACAGAAACAGGAATGAACCTGATTGACACCATTAAGAGTGAATTACTGAAAAGTCCGGAATTAACTGGTCAGTGGGAACACAAATTACGTCAGATTGAAAAAGGTACCTATGAGGCACAAACCTTCAAAGAAGAATTGTTTGTCATGGTTCGTGAATTGACCGACGAGGTGATTTTTGGCAGGTAAATACCAATAAATATTTTTTTGTTTGATTCATTCACGCATGGTATGCGTGAATGAATCATTGATTTGTAGAAACAGGGAATGCAATGCGTGATGAATAATTAATTTGTAGAAACAGGGCATGCCCTGTTTCTACAAATGGTATCCATAAAAAACGGTAGGCGCAGGGCATGCCCTGCGCCTACCGTTTTTTTTGCCCTGCGCCTAACGTTTTTTATTATAATTTTCCACGTTTCGTTTGATGTAATTTTCAATTCTATCCAATTCCATCGATGAACGAATCACGCGATCATGAAATCGGGATTGCCATCCGAAGGCAGGATTTATTAATCTTGATTTTCGAGAAACAGCGGATTTAAACGAACCAACAATGGATGAAATAGAACTCTTACCGATGTTTTGAAATCTGTTATCACGTAAAATTGCCGAATCTCCAACCGTTAATTTAGATTTATAAATAACAATGACCCCATGCATATGATCAGGCATGAAAATAAATTCACGCAAATGGACATTCGAAAAATGAGCTTCAATTTCCAACCAACAGGCTTTTGCAATCTCACCGATTGGTGACAAAGTCATCTTCCGATTATTTATTTCACCAAAAAAATGCAGGCGATCTTTTGTACATATTGTTATAAAATATGCCCCCTCTTCACGATAATCCCAATTTGGTAAACGAAAATAAACTTTTCTGAATTTTTTTGCCATTCCTTTTTTTACTTTAAGTTAAAAAGAAATGGCTAGAGATCCAATCAATCGAAACCTACAAATGTGAATTTACATCTTCATCGGTGCTTGCACACCTAACACCATTAAACTTTGTTGAATCGCGCGTCGCACACATTCGCTCAAGGCTAATCTTAGGTTTTTATTCGCCGCGTTTTCTTCGGAAAGAATTTTCACTGCTTGATAAAAATGATTGTAGTTCTTCACCAAATCATAAATGTAATTCGCAACGATTGCTGGTGAAAATCCAGTTGCCGCTTCGTGAATGGTTTGCGGGAATTGAGTCAATAATTTGATGATTTCCTTTTCCTCATGAATCAAATCCGCCGTTTGAATTTCACTCAAATCAATTTTTCCTGCACGCTCCAACAAAGTTGAAATTCGGGCATGAGCATATTGAATAAATGGACCTGTGTTTCCAGTTAAGTCAATCGACTCTTCAGGATTAAACATCATGCGTTTTTTCGGATCTACTTTCAATAAATAATATTTCAATCCACCTAAACCAATTTGTTCAAAAAGCGCAGTGCGTTCCTCTTGACTTAACGATTCGATGTGTCCACGTTCTTTGGTCATTTCTTCCGCTTTTTCAATGACTTCATCCATCAAATCATCTGCATCAACAACGGTCCCTTCGCGAGATTTCATTTTTCCTGTTGGTAAATCCACCATGCCGTAAGACAAATGGAAACAATTTTCCGCCCAAGCATAACCCAATTTTTTCAGAATCAAGAACAAGACTTTGAAATGGTAATCTTGCTCATTTCCAACGGTGTACACCATTCCATTTAGGCTCGGAAAATCATGAAAACGGTCAATTGCCGTTCCGATATCCTGCGTCATGTATACAGCTGTTCCATCCGAACGAAGCACTAATTTCTCGTCTAGACCATCAGCGGTTAAATCGATCCACACAGAACCATCTGGTTTTTGAAAAAACACACCATCCGCAATACCTTTGATCACTTGATCTTTTCCTAACAAATAGGTTTCCGATTCAAAATACAATTTATCGAAGTCCACACCCATTTTCGTGTAAGTACTTTCGAATCCATCATATACCCATGAATTCATGGTTGTCCACAATAAATAAACCTGTGGATCACGTGCTTCCCATTTCACCAACATCTCTTTGGCTTCTAAAAGGATACTCGTATTATTCTTCGCTAATTCCTTGATTTTATCATCAATTCCTTGAATAGCTTTTTCGTCTTTGTCGACTTTTGCCGTTTGAAAATTGGTAAAAGCTGTTTTCACCTCATCCGAGCAAGAAGAAAAATCACCCATTTCCCAAGCGGAAATTAGTTCTTTGGCTTCCTTTTGTAAGTTCTTATCAAATTCCACGTAGTACTTCCCAACGAGCTTATCACCTTTTAATCCAGTATTTTGAGGTGTTTCGCGTTCACCTTTCTCATTTAAAGGCGAGAATTTCTCCCACGCCAACATGCTTTTACAAATGTGAATTCCACGGTCATTGATCACCTGTGTTTTGATGACTTCGTGTCCATCCGCTTTCAAAATCTCTGCTACGGAGTATCCTAAGAAATTATTTCGAAGGTGACCTAGATGCAAGGGCTTATTTGTATTCGGTGAAGAATATTCCACCATGATTGTCGGTTTTGATCCTTTTGGAGCAAATCCATAAGAAGCGGTTTGATACACCTCATTTAACTGAGTCAACCAGTAGTTATTGGAGAAAACGATGTTCAAGAATCCATTTACAACAATACACTTCTCCACATCGGAAACGTGCTGTTCGATGAAGTCTCCGATTTTTTTTCCAGCCTCTAAAGGTGTACAACGAAGCAATTTCACAAAAGGAAAAACGACTAAGGTCAAATCTCCTTCCACATCTTTTCTTGTCACTTGAAATTGAATTAATTGTTCATCAATCTCTTGTCCAAACAAAGTTGTTGCGTGTCTTAAAATCAGCGCTTTTATGTGATTTTCCATCGTTATTTTAAACTTTTTACCAGTGAATTAATCAATTCAAATGATCGTTCAGCCATTTTATTTTTTTCATTATCCAAACATGGATTCACCTCTACTATTTCCATGCATGCCAAATTATTCAGTTTGGACATACTCGTAAGGATGGTCTTTGCTTCATCAAATGTGATTCCGTTAGGTACGGGTGTTCCTGTACCGTATGATGTTTCACTTGGATCCATAGAATCCACGTCGAAGGAAACGTATACGATGTCACATGATTGTAATTTCTGTGAAATTTCATCGATGCAAATTTGTAATCCCCTATCGCGTAATTCTTTCACTGTATAATTACGCAAATTCAGTTGATGCATGGCGTGAATCTCCTCTTCTTCTACATCACGCACACCTATATAAATAAGATCTGCAGGCTTTAAGGAATGGCTCTTTAACTGATTCCAATATTGCATGGTTGTAAGATCCAAATTATTTTTTTGAAGATCAGACTGATCAATGCCCAACGCTGTTGCGATAGGCATTCCGTGTATGTTTCCTGAAGGAGTTGTGTACGGTGAATGAATATCTGCATGTGCATCAATCCATAAAACTCCGAGACGTTTTCCTGGGTAGGCTAATTTTAATCCAGCCATTGTTCCACCAGCTGAAGAATGATCACCAGCTATGATTAATGGAAACATACCCGAATCTATTGCTTCCTTTACTTGTTGTTTTACTCCTTCAAAAATTTGCAGAACTCCATCAATGCGTTTAGCATAGGGGAAGTTTGTCGGCCTATCTAACAAATCGTTTCGATTTGGCAAGGTGTAAACAGGGAATTCTGAAAATAACGTAGAATTTTGGGCTCTTGCAGCAGCTCTAACGGCTTCTGGACCTAAGGATGCTCCGCGCGTTCCAGCGCCAAGTTCCGAGGGATTAAAGATAAATTGTAATTGACGATTCATAAAACTCCCTTTCTTCGGGCAGGACAAATTTACAACATTCTATAGGAACTATCGAATTGGAATCAGTTAACTTCTTGAGAATTCGTTATATTTGTTCCACGTTTCCTCATGTCTACAAGCAACTTTATATGATTAAATTTCTCCTTTTCTCCATACTTTTATTTGGTGTGAATTTTCGGAGTTGGAGTCAAAATCCCGCACATTTCAATGGAACCTTAACCTACAGAATCGAGCGAGTTGATGTCAAGGATTCGGTAGAAGCGAAAATGATCGTATTCGCGCGAGATTCCCTTATTAAAATTGTCAATTTCAATTCAGAATTCGGGAAACAAGAAACCATCAAACATTTGACTCAGCATAAGAAATATGTTCTGATTCGTTTAGAGGAAGGTAATTTTGCCATTCAATTAAAAGAAGATGAATCGGATACAAGCGCGAAATCTTATACCTTTAGAAAACAATTTGGCCATGTGAAAATTGCAGGAGTACGGGGCAAAAGACTTCATTTCAAACACGAATTAGTTAAGAACGAATTAACCGTTATTTACACCAAAAAAATCGGTGCAAAATATTTAGGTGCATACGATGATGCGCCTGGATTATTTCTGCAGTATTACGTAGTCAATGACCATGGATTATACAAATACACATTAGAATCTATTGACAAAAAAATCCCGCCTCTTTCTTTGTTTATGATCCCCGCTGATTATCAAAAAATTAGCCTAAAAGCATTTATAGAAAAAACCGCAAAAACAAGTACCTCCATCCATTCAACTAACTAACAAAATCTTGTTTATACAATTCCAATAATTTCCGTAAGAATGTGCCCTTATCCATTAACTTCGTTGGATATTGTAGACATAACGAATGGAAGACAACGAATTTACACCGAAAAGCACTGCTAGAACTGAGAATTCTACCAGTTCAAATACGACTAAAAAGGAGAGCAAATCAACAAAACCAGCGAAGGAAAAAACAGCAGAAAGGTTAAGTTTTACCTCAAAATTCGACACTAAACGATTTAAAGTGATACTCGGATCTAGTTTAACGCTTCTTTCGATTTACTTATTTCTTGCTTGCTTGTCGTACCTGTTCACTTGGACAGCCGACCAGGATCGTATTTTACAGCGGTCTTTCTTCGACTATATTTTTGACGGAACTGAGGCGCCTGTTCAGAATTGGCTTGGCAAATTTGGCGCATGGACCTCTCACCTATTGATTTATCGATTATTTGGGGTGACTTCATTCGTAATTTGTTTCCTAATGTTCATTTCAGGGATACGAATACTTTTTGATTACACCATCGTTCCTTTGGGAAGGGCTTTTACCATTTCTATCGCATACATGATTTGGGGATCTGTTTTCTTAGGTTTTTTTAGTGAAAACTTGAACTACCTTGGAGGGACATTTGGTTTTTATGTCAATGAATGGCTCTTACTTACATTAGGGAGTTTCGGAGCATTTGCGTTGAGTTTGGTTTTTCTCTATGTCATAACAACCTTAATTTTCAACCCAGACTATTCCAAATTGCTTAATGTCATTTTTAGTCGAGAAAATAACGAGTCAGAAAGTGAAACATATACTGATACTGCGGATAATGAAAATTCACGACATGCTTACGAAGATATCTTTGTTGTAAATACCATTAAAGATGAAGAAATAAAATCAGACATCATTTCCGAAACTGTCGATTTCTCAAAAAACGAAGAGGAAGATGAGGATGTATTTTTTGAAGAAAGTGAACTCAGTGTTTCTTCTAAATTGACCATTCCAGAGGATGAATCAGACGACGATTTTGAATTTGAAATTGCAACTGAACCTGAACCAAGTGTTGTTATTCCAGATACTCCTCGTCCAACCAATATGGGAGCAAATGCTACCCAAAAGTCAGACGATGATGATTTAGCAAAAAGACTGGTTAGTGAATACGGTGAATATGACCCAACCAAAGACCTTGAAGGATATGTCTTACCTCCCCTTGACCTAATGACAGACTACGGTACAAGTGGAATTTCTGTGAGTAAAGAAGAACTTGAAACGAACAAGGATAAAATTGTTCAAACGCTTCAACATTATAAAATCGAAATTGCAAAAATCAAAGCAACGGTTGGTCCAACAGTGACACTATATGAAATTGTTCCTGCACCGGGTGTTCGTATTTCGAAAATTAAAAACTTGGAAGATGACATCGCATTGAGTCTATCCGCATTAGGAATCCGTATTATCGCGCCAATTCCTGGAAAAGGAACCATAGGTATTGAGGTTCCAAATTCGAATCCAGAAATGGTAAGTATGCGCTCATTGATTGCATCAGATAAATTTCAGAATTTCGATGGGGAATTACCAATCGTAATGGGAAAAACCATAACGAACGAAACATTCGTTTTTGACCTTACCAAAATGCCTCACCTTTTGGTTGCTGGTGCAACTGGACAAGGAAAATCAGTTGGACTTAATGCCATATTAATTTCGATTTTATACAAAAAACATCCGGCACAAGTGAAATTTGTGTTGGTGGATCCGAAGAAAGTTGAATTAACGCTTTACAATAAAATCGAACGTCACTTTTTGGCAAAATTACCAGGAGAAGAAGACGCAATTATCACTGATACATCCAAAGTTGTCAACACACTGAATTCTTTGTGTATTGAAATGGACGAACGCTACGAATTATTGAAGGATGCAGGTGTTCGAACCATTAAAGAATACAATGCCAAATTCATTGCTAGGCGTTTAAATCCAGAGAAAGGTCATCGTTACCTTCCGTATATCGTTGTGCTAATTGATGAGTTTGCCGACCTAATTATGACTGCTGGAAAAGAAGTAGAGCATCCGATTGCTCGTATCGCACAACTTGCTCGCGCGATTGGAATTCACCTCATCGTCGCAACACAGCGTCCATCTGTGAATGTAATTACTGGTATGATCAAAGCAAATTTCCCTGCTAGGATTGCGTTCCGTGTCCTTTCAAAAATTGATTCAAGAACAATCCTCGATGCATCTGGTGCGGATCAATTAATTGGACGAGGAGACATGCTTATTTCAACAGGTTCAGACATCAAACGACTCCAATGTGGATTCGTGGACACTCCAGAAGTAGAAGAAATCTGTAGTTTCATTGGCGACCAACGGGCATATCCTGAAGCACTAATTCTACCAGAATACACACCAGAAGGAGGTGAATCAGGCGGCAACATAGACATGAATGAAATTGACCCAATGTTTGTTGATTCTGCTAGAATTGTGGTCATCAATCAACAAGGATCAGCAAGTTTACTTCAACGGAAATTAAAGCTTGGATATAACAGAGCTGGAAGGATTGTAGATCAATTAGAAGGAATGGGGATTATCGGTTCTTTCCAAGGAAGCAAAGCAAGAGAAGTGTTGTATGGTGACATTGAAAGTCTGGATGAATTCCTTCGTTCAAGAGGGCTTATTTAGACACAGACTCCTTCTTGTACTAACGTATTGCTCGTTCATTAAAAAGAATGTAGCCAAAACTCAGCTGAAAAAACAAGGGTTTTTCTTGAACAGGAAAATAATTCAACGTTGCCCTAACTGGACCAATTGGTGTATTGTAGAGGATTGATGAAGATGCCACCAACGATTTCACCTGTTCTGGCTTCATATATTGAATTGTACCATCTGAATTTTGACGCAATTGCATAAATGGACGAAAGTAATAGACATCCAAACGCAAATCCAATTTATTCATCAACTCTAATACCAAATTCGTTCCAACCGAGAAATATTGTGTAGCGCGGTATTCCGGCAAGAAAAAGGTCTCCATATCGGGAATTAAGTTGAAAGAAGGCATAGACAACAAACTTGCAGTGTAGTTAGCGAATAAGGACTGACTATTCACCACAGTTTTACCATGAAATCCTATATGAAACGGCCCGTTTTTAATAAAATAAGATTGAAACTCCGCTTGAACACTTAACCATTGATGATCCTTTTCCACCGTATCTTTTATAATGGAAGTTGTCCCTGGCACTGTTCGCTCATATCCATTTACATACCTAGCCTTTACTTGAAAAAATTGTCCTTCGGATGCAAACTGCTTTCTATTTAAACTGTTTACCGTGTACTCCACAGATAAGGAAGTGCCAAAAAACTTTGTGAAATCTGTTGTATCAATCGATGTAAATTTACTGGATTGGTAATAGTCATCTTCCAAGCTAAGATAACGAGCATCCAAAATCCAACGCGCATTATTTCCAAGTGGTAATTTTACTTTCACTCCAGCATAGGCTTCGTTTTGAACGAGAAAGGAAGGTCTTACTTCTTCAAAAAACGTAGCAAAACTGCGAAAATAATCCCATCGATTTAAGGTAAAATAACCACTAATGGATATTGGAAAAATGGAAGGTAAAACCAACTCATAATTTGTACGTAGAGAACCATAAAACTTACCAAAATATGATTCTGCATTGATTTTATGAGCTACTCGACCGATTCTTCGGTAACTTAAATTGAAATAACCTGTATTTACTGCTCGTGAAGAAATAAGTCCACCAAAGTCAGCACGAAATTCCTTTACTTTTTTAACATTTAAATTAAGTTGTAGTGTTCCATCCGGTTTGGCCTCAAAATTTGGATACAGAAAGTCAATTTGCGGAGTAGAAGCCAGACGAAAATAACGTTCTTTTAACTCATCTTCATCTAATATTCGTCGACTTCGTTTCGGTAAGATGAACTTGTTGGCATATTGGAATTCATTCTTTTTATCGGACGCTGTCTTCACCGAAGAAACAACAATTGGATTTAGTTTTAGACGAAATACTTTTCTTCTTTGCGCGAGTGAATCAGGATTTTCACGCACTTCAATATATTGCTCCAAAGAATCTAATTTCAATAAGGTAGCTCGATATCCGTCTTCAATTGCTTGTTTTACATTTTCGAATTCAAAGGTGCCTACCTCGGTTTTTGGTTCAATAATCATTCCGTGTTGACATGGAAGTGTATAATTTGTTGGGGTTGTCATCATGCTTGAAACCATCCCGAAGAAATCATTTTCATTTGCTTTGATATCATTCTTTGTCACATTACTTCCAATTATAAAGTCCGCGTCAAAGTGTTCGTACATGGCCTTTAAGGGGAAATTATCATACAATCCGCCATCAAAATAAAGTACTCCGTTTATTCGAATTGGATTTAAATATAAAGGGAAAGTCATCGACGCACGAACAGATTCATTTAAATTTCCTTTGGAGAATACCACACTCTCTTTGCGCACTACGTCAGATGCTACGCAACGAAATGGGATAAATAGCTTATTAAAGTCATTTCCAACAGAGGCACTTGTTCGGCCCAAAATTCGGAGCATCTCAAAATCAAAATAGCGCGGATCAACAAAAGACATGGGAATAGACTTTTGAAGAATACTATCCTTTGAAAAAGGAATTTTGAACATGCTACTTGTATTGGAGTCATCAAAAAAGAAAAACTTTTTTTTCGCCTCTATTTCGCCTTTCACCATTAACTGAAAAGGTTCACTCAATACATATGCCTCTATCTCTGAAGGAGAATAGCCACTGGCGTACATACTCGCAACAAGTGCGCCTGCAGATGTTCCAACGACAAAATCAATCGGAATGTGTCTTTCTTCCAATGCTTTTAGAACACCAACATGTGCTACGCCTGCTGCTCCACCACCGCTTAAAACCAGTCCAACTTTCTGTTGCGCATAACATTCTGTGAAAAGAATGAAAAAAAGTATTAAAATAAGAGTATAGAAACTTCGCAAATTCGTTCTTTTGTACAAAGTTAGACCTTATAACGATAAAATGGAAAAGAAGAGCATGGGAAATAATGGAGAGTTAACAATTACACTGAAATGTTTGTTTGGATTTGAGCAAACCTTAGTGGAAGAATTAGAAGAACTTGGCTACCCAAAAGCAGAACAATTGAACCGCGCTGTTCGAATTAAAGGGACATGGAAAGATGTTTACTATTTGAACTTGTATGCCCGTTGTGCTATTTCGATTCTTGTAGAGCTCGATAAGTTCTACATTAAATCAGAAGAAGACTTGTACCGTAAATCCATGAAAATTAAGTGGACAGAATTATTCGACGTTTCTAAAACGTTCGCGGTTAAAGGTGCCGTTTTTTCGACCTTGTTTAACAACACACAATATCCATATTTGGTGGTAAAAGATGCGATTGTGGATTCTTTCCGCAATGAATTCGATGATCGTCCAGATGTGGAATTGAAGCGTCCACAAGTACTTTTTGATTTATACATCAAGGAAAATGAAGTTACGATTTCCTTGAATACAAGTGGAATACCCTTATTTCAACGTGGTTATCGTGAAGCTGTTGGAGATGCACCTATCAATGAAGTCGTTGCTGCAAGCTTAATCCGCTTATCCAAATGGGACAGAAAAACGACCTTTTTAGATCCTTTCTGTGGATCGGGAACATTATTAATGGAAGCAGCCTTACTCGCTTCAGGTATACCATCGAACATCGAGCGCCAACATTACGCTTTCAAGAATTTAAAAAACTTCGATGAAGCTGTTTGGAACGATATTTACGACAACGCAACGCGAAATGTACGTTCTCTTCCATGCAGAATAATGGGATCAGACTTATCCGATGAAATGATTTTGAAAACACGTCGCAATTTACGTGCAATGAGTTTTGGACGCTTCATTGAAACAAAAGTGTGTTCCTTTGATGAAATAACCAAAGAAGACGACGAAGCGATTTTTATCCTTACGAATCCACCTTATGGAGAACGTTTGGCAGCGAATACGCACGAACTATACGAAAACATAGGGAATTGGTTGAAACACACCATGACCAATTCACAAGCTTGGGTGATTACTTCAAGTGAAGAAGGATTAAAATCAATTGGACTACGTCCAAGTGTGAAGCACAAAGTATTCAACGGCGACTTGGAATGTAGTTTCCGAATGTTTGAAACATATGCCGGATCGAAGCGCACACATTTCCCCTTTGATGAGCAGGCGGAGACTCAAGAAGAAACAGAGAATTAACCCCATAAAAAAAGCCCTGACTAAATCGTCAGGGCTTTTTTCTTTTATCGTTTAGAGATATCGACATATTCACGATTCGTTTCGCCGATGTAAATCTGACGTGGACGACCGATTGGTTCTTTGTTCTCTGTCATTTCTTTCCATTGAGCAATCCAACCTGGTAGACGTCCTAATGCGAACATCACGGTGAACATTTCTGAAGGAATTCCTAATGCTTTGTAGATGATTCCAGAATAGAAATCTACATTTGGATATAAGTTTCTTGCTTTGAAGTATTCGTCCTCCAAGGCAACTTTCTCTAATTTTTTCGCGATGTCCAATAATGGATCATTCACACCCAATTTAGCTAGAACCTCGTCACATGCTTTTTTGATGATGTTCGCACGTGGATCGAAGTTTTTGTAAACACGGTGACCGAAGCCCATTAAACGGAATGGATCTTCTTTGTCTTTCGCTTTCAATACCCATTTATCTACATTTCCACCGTCGTTGTGGATTTGCTCCAACATTTCGATTACTTCTTGGTTCGCTCCACCATGTAGTGGACCCCAAAGTGCAGAAATACCTGCAGAAACCGTTGAATATAAATTCGCTTGCGAAGAACCTACGATACGAACCGTTGATGTAGAACAGTTTTGTTCGTGATCTGCATGAAGAATCAATAATGTATTTAAGGCATTTACCACAACAGGATCAACTTTATAATCTTCTGTTGGCATAGCAAACATCATGTATAAGAAATTCTTGCAGTAATCGAATTCATTCTTTGGATACATAAATGGGTGACGAATCGAATTCTTGTACGCCCAAGCTGCTAACGTTGGTAATTTTGCGATCAAACGGTGAATCGTCAAATTTTTTGCTTCCTTACTTCGGTTGGGATCCAACGATTCAGGATAAAAAGTCGCTAATGAAGCTATCATTGATGACAATACACCCATTGGATGTGCTTTGGAAGGATAAGCTTCAAAGAATTGTTTCATGTCCTCATGAACCAAGGTATGTTTCTTGATGCTATCTTCGAATTGATCTAATTCCGTTTGTGTTGGAAGATTCCCATAAATGAGAAGATATGCAACTTCAATGAACGAAGCTTTCGCCGCTAATTGCTCAATTGAATATCCTCTGTAATGAAGAATTCCCTCTTCGCCATCTAAGAAAGTGATGGCACTTTTTGTTGCTCCGGTATTTTTGTATCCCGTGTCCAAGGTAATGTATCCAGTCATGTCTCTCAACTTGGAGATATCAATGGCTTTTTCGTTTTCAGTACCTGTTATGACTGGAAGTTCGTATACTTTCCCGTCAAGTTCTAATTTGGCTAGTTCACTCATTTTTTTCTGTCGAAATATGTGTTTTGTATAAAAGTTTGCCCTAAATTACAAAAGAAACACCGAATTCCGTTTCTCTCATCTAAATTAATAACAATTTAGTGACAACAATGGTTTACTAAAGGTTCGTTTCAATGAAATTTAACATCATTTGAAATAAGTGATTACGGGTATTTCCACCATAAATCCCATGATTTTTGTTCGGGTAAACAAATAAATCAAATTGCTTATTCGCTTTTACCAACGCTGTTGTCATGTCCATGGTATTCTGAAAATGAACATTATCGTCAGCCGCACCATGAATTAAAAGGTATTTCCCTTTAACATTATCCACATAATTGATGGGGGAATTGCGATCGTACCCATCTGCATTTTCTTGTGGTGTACGCATGAAACGCTCTGTATAAATATTGTCGTAATAACGCCAATTCGTAACAGGAGCAACAGCAATGGCCATTTTGAAGACGTCAGCCCCTTTGGTAATACCAAGTGAAGCCATGAATCCACCGTAACTCCACCCCATAATTCCAACTCGAGTCACATCAACAAATGAATTCTTTGAATATTCTTTCACCGCATTCATGACATCCTCGATTTCTAATTTACCTAGTTGTAAATACGTGCTTTTTTTAAATTCCTCACCTTGATACATGGTTCCTCTTGGATCGACTTGAAAAACGATGTATCCTTTTTGAGCTAATAATTGATGAAACAAATAATCATTCCCATCCCAATTATCTAAGACTTCGTTGTGACCTGGTCCACCATACACATTCACGTACATTGGGTATTTCTTTGCCGGATCGAATCCAAGGGGTAAAATAACAGAGGCATTTAATTTTACACCATTTGCATTTACAACAATAAACTGTTTCGGTGACAATCGTTCTTTCTTCAATTTATCCATAAAAGCTTGGTTGGACTCAAGAACACGAACAATGGATCCGTCACTTTTACAAAGCGTATACACCGGAGCTTGATTGGCATTTGAATACGTGTGAATGAAGTAATGCATTCCATTTAAGAATTCAGCTTCATTGTAACCAACCGTTGGCGTCAAATCGCGTTTGTTTCCACCACTTGTTTCCAATGAGTATATAGACTTGTTTACCGCTCCTTTCTCGGCTGAACTAAAATAAATTTGTTTCGTTGATTCGTCAAAACCAAGAAAATCAATCACATCCCACGGTCCGACTGTAAGTTGTTTCACGCTTCCATCAAAATTCAATTGGTAAATATGACGGTACCCACTTTCCTCACTCGTTCGAAGAATGGATTTCCCATCCTTTAGAATCAACAAATTATCGTCTATGTCAATGTACGTTTTGGATTTCTCCGTGAAGAAAATTTTACTCGAAACTTTTCCTTTAACAACATCCACTAGCCAATAATTCAATTCACTTTGATGGCGATTCATGGTTTGTACAATTAATTGATTCGAAGCTGAAGACCAATTTAATCTCGGTATATACTCATATGTGCCTAAAGAAATTTGTTGCACTTTTTTAGATTCCAACGAAACGCAGTGTGCAGTAACCACGCTGTTTACTTCACCCGCCTTTGGATATTTAAAGGTATAAGACTCCGGATAAAGTCCGCCGTACGTATCCATACTATATTCAGGAACAGCTTTTTCATCAAAACGCAAGTATGCAATGTACTTACTATCTGGTGACCATCCATAAGCTTTAGTAATGGAAAACTCTTCCTCGTACACCCAATCCGTTGTACCATTAATAATTTTGTTGCGTTTGCCGTCTTGTGTCAATTTTTCAACTTTCCCAGTTGCAATTGTTTTCACAAATAAGTCATTTCCATGAATAAAGGATACTTTCATTCCATCAGGAGAATATTCCGCTAAAGTTTGAGGAGAATGAACTGCATCTAACGGACTTAATTTTTGTGTTTTTAAGTCATATAAATAATAAACAGCTTGATAGCTTCGTCGATAAATCGATTCAACATTCGTTAAAAGAAGTAATTTTGACTCATCGGAATTAAATTGAAAATCATCGAAGGCGATTTGTTTGCCATCCAGTACAAGCTTTGATCCATCCAAAAACATCACACCTTTATCATTCAGGTCATTCATGGCATATAAATAGAAACTACCGTCTGTTACCTTAATATAGTGCTCACCATCATTCATGGCTTGATATCCGCCAATTCGTTTCGGATTAAATTCATAATTTTTCCAAATGCGTTCTACAGTAAGGTCTTGTGAGAAAACAATCGAACTAACAAAAGTTAGAATAAAGAATATGCGGTTTTTCATATAACTAATTTGAAGCCCGAATTTAGGTATTGTCTTCGTATAAAACAACAGATGAGATTCGCTAACATATATTTCATGAAAGTTTAACCTGAAAGTTTATTTTTTTTTCAAAAAAAGACCTAAATTTGTTTCAACTTAACACGTGTCCTCCTTGATGCATCTATGCTGAAACCACGTGAAAAGAATAATAACTTCATGAAATACGTAAATATTAAAAATTTCATGTTGCTTGTTTTTAGTGGATTATGAAAAAAATTTTACTGTTTATCACCAGTGTTTTAACACTGAATGCAACTGCTCAAAATTGTTCTGAATTATTTATCTCTGAGTACGTTGAGGGATGGTCTAACAACAAAGCGTTAGAAATTTATAATCCTACGGCTAATCCAATAAACTTAAGCGGTTATTTTGTAGCTCGTTATTCCAATGGTGCTACTACAGCAACCGTATCTAATTCAATTCAATTATCTGGGACAATTGCAGCACACGATGTATACGTGGCGGTTTTAGACAAACAAGATCCTAACGGAACTGGTCAAGAAGCTCCTATTTGGGATTCTTTACAAGCAAGAGCTGATGGGTTTTATTGTCCTATTTATAACACCTCTAATTCTTTCTATTGGAATGGGAATGACGCAATCATGTTAGCGAAAGGAACATTGCCTTCAACAGCAACAACATTAATCAATGCAACAAATGTTCCTGGATTTGCTATAGTAGATTTATTGGGAAAAATCGGAGAGAATCCAGCTAACGAAACGGGAACATCTTCCGGAAATGACGGGGCATGGTCAACTCAGTTTCCTTACAGTACAGGATTAGGAGTACTCATTACTAAAGATCACTCCATGATTCGTAAAGCGACTATCGTGAAAGGATCAACAACTAACCCTTCATTTTTTGACCCACTATTGGATTATGATTCAATCCCTCCAGTTATTGTTCGTTTAGACGCAAATGGTGACACATTGTACGGAACAAGTGGAAATCCAATTCTTGATGGCAATTGGAGTTCACTAGGTACGCACAACTGTTCATGCAATCCTGTTTCAGTTAGCGAAAACGAGACGGTATCGATGAGTATCTATCCCAATCCAAGTAATGGAATTGTAAACATTAAAAGCAATGGAAACATTCGTAAAATTCAAGTTTTAAATTCTCTTGGTCAATCCATTTACACACAATCAAACATCGGATCAAAACCTCTAATTTCTCTTGACCTAAGTGATTTCAGCGGAGTTTACATTATCCGTATGACTGATTCAAATGGACAACAACTTATCCGTAAAATCATCTTAAGATAAGTAAGACACTTTTTGTCCTACTCAAGAAACGATGAACTATTTCCTACTTATTCTTTTCGCGTGCATCGCTGAATTGAGTTTCAGTCAGTCTGCCGCAAAAATCACTGGTGAAGTCAGTGAAAACGCAACAAACCAGCTTTTAAGTGGGGCTAAAATCACGCTATACAACAATAAAGGTATCGTTGTGAAAAGAGCCATGAGCAATTCACAAGGTATTTACGAAATGACGGATGTCACATATGGCGATTATTCCATTACGTTTAAAATGTTGGGATTTGATTCAATGTCACAAGAAATTCAAGTTTCTAAACCGCTTGTTTCTGTTAATTTTTTCATTGGAGCGAGTCAAGAATACCGTGAAATAAAAGTTATTGGAAATTTAGCTGGTTCCCAAAATGTCCCTGTTGCAGTGACAAAAATCCCATTACAAAAAATAACTGAAGAACTTGGTTCTCGAGATTTACCGATGTTGTTAAATGGAACTCCTGGAGTTTACGCTACGCAACAAGGTGGAGGTGATGGTGATGCTCGCATCAATGTTCGTGGATTCGACCAACGCAATGTTGGAGTGATGATTGACGGAGTTCCTGTGAATGACATGGAAAACGGAGCCGTTTATTGGTCCAACTGGTTTGGACTCGATGCCATTACTGCTCAAATGCAGGTACAACGTGGACTCGGTGCTACTAAAATCGCAATGCCATCCATTGGTGGTACGATTAACATCATCACACAAGGTGTTTCGAATAAACCAGGTGGTTCCTTTCGTCAGGAATACGGAACCGGTAATTTATTGCGCTCTACCCTATCGTATAATACCGGTATGACAAAATCTGGTTGGGGTTTAACTTTTTCTGCTTCCTACAAACAAGCGGATGGTTGGGTTTATGGGACTCCAAGTAAAGGAAAATTTGGCTACATCAAGGTTTCAAAGAAATTGGACAAACATTTATTGACCTTATCCGCATTTGCTGCACCACAAGAACACGGTCAACGATCATTTACCCAAGCAATTCAATATTTCGATGAAGGCATGGCAAGAGATTTGGGTGCACCAATTGATACAAATATGGTTTTCTCGGATATGGGAATACGTTTTAACCAACATTGGGGATATCAAACGAATAGTGACGGAAAAAAAGAAGTCCTGAACGAACGACTGAATTTCTATTCCAAACCACAATTTACCTTAAAGGACTTTTGGTCTGTAAATGATAAATTATCCATTTCGAATATTGCCTATGTCTCGATTGGTCGAGGTGGGGGAACTAGTATTTCGAATTCAAATGCACTTCTTAGAGATTCATCCGGTTTAATAAATTGGGATTTAGTTATCAAAGAAAATCAAGTTAATTCACTCTTTGGCACACCAAATACGGATCCAATATACCATCCAACGGAAATAAAATCGAGTCAAATATTGTTAGCGAGCATCAACAATCATTTCTGGGCAGGATACTTGAGTCAATTTAATTACAGCTATTCAAAAAAAGTAGAGTTTTCGGGAGGAATCGATCTTCGCTATTACCAAGGAGCACATTATCAAGTAATCACTAACTTGCTTGGAGGAGATTATTTTGTCAGTACCGCAGATAAAAACGATGCAGATCCGATGCAACGTGTTGGGGACAAAATTGCCATGAATCCATATAATGCTGATCGCGATGGAATTGTCCAATGGTCAGGTGCTTTCGGACAAATGGAATATACCGGAAAAAAAGTATCCTACTTTGTCAATTTATCTGGGATATTGAACGGTTACAAAGGAGTTGATCGTTTCCAGAAACGCGTACTTGATTTGGGTGATACTATTTTAAGAATAGGTGCATTAGATACAATTACCTACAACGGTGTTACCTATGACGCGAGCAATAAAGACCTAAAGTATTACGCGACAGACTGGAAATTCCTTCCCGGATTCACCTTTAAATCAGGAATGAGCTACCAAGTGCAGAAGTATGCTACGGCTTATGTAAATATTGGTTTCTTAAACCGCACACCACTATTTTCTAATGTCATTGATAACAACACAAATGGTTTCTTTACTGAAATCGTGAATGAAAAGATTCTCTCTGCGGAAGGCGGTTACAACTATGCGAAAGAGAAATTTGGATTTAATGTCAATGCGTACGCTACCAACTGGAAAAACAAACCTTTTCCATATGGAGCTCCTGTTCCAGATCCAAACGATCCTACCGAAACTATTAATGTGAACATTAATGGGCTTGATGCTATACACCTCGGTGGTGAATTTGATGCGGCATTCAAATTTTCCAAAAAATTATCGGGAGACATCATGGTTTCCATTGGAGAATGGTTTTGGAATTCTTCCAAAACAGTCATAATCCCTCAATACGATTCACTGGAATTCACATTTGATGCAAAAGGCGTACATGTTGGAGATGCTGCTCAAACAGCACTAGCTGCTGCCTTGCGCTACGAACCCATTAAAAATGGATATTTGAAAGTGCAATTACAGTATTTCGATCGCTATTATGCCAATTTTAATCCATTTACACTGAAAGGTGATGATGGAGGAAGAGATTCCTGGAAAATGCCATCCTATACCCTATTGAACGTTTTCGCTGGTTACAAATTCCCGTTCAAAACATTTTCTTTGTTAACAACTGCTACGATCACAAATGCTCTAAATAACACGTTTATCTCGGATGCAACTAACAACAGAAATAATCCATACCAAAATTTCGATGCCCAATCTGCAAGCGTCATGTTTGGAGGTGGATTTAGATTTAATGTTTCACTCGCAATTCAATTTTAATTATGACAAAAGGAATACTTAGTTTTTTCGCTTTATTCACTGTACTCAGTTTGAAAGCACAAACCATTTCTCAAGTGCGAAACTTAGGAATAGGTCAAACAGTTACCGTTACTGGCGTAGCCACAAATGGTAGTGAACTTGGAAATATTCGTTACATTCAAGATGGAACAGCTGGAATTGCTTGTTATGGATCTATCGTATCCTCTGTTCAGCGTGGTGATTCAATTACGGCAACTGGGGTTTTATTTGACTTTAGTGGTTTATTGGAATTGTCGCCAACCTCGAATGTGATTAATCATGGGCCAGGAGTTTTACCTCAAGCCCAAATTATCCCATTTTCAAGCGCTAATGAGTCTTTAGAGGCACAGTTAGTGCGCTTTGATAATGTAACGTTTGTACAAACAGGAAACTTTGCTACGGGAAATAGTACTGTGCAAGTAATATCTGGTACAACCACGTTTGATGTTCGGATCAACGGATCAACAAATATTGATGGAACAGCGATTCCTACAGGACCTATTTCAATCGTTGGTGAATTAGGCCAGTTTAACGCAAACTATCAAATCATCCCAAGAAATTTATTAGATATTTTCCCTTATGTTGCACCTGCAAGGGAGATTAACGTAAAAGTAAACGGGACAACTGTATTAAATAATGAAACCTATGTAGTTGGAACAACTGCTGCAACAACTGTGACGATTGAAAACACAGGAGTTTCCGCGTTAACACTTTCCGGTGTTACCTTTTCTGGTGCCAATGCTTCGGAATTCGCTATAAATTTAACCACAGGTTCAGTTGCAGGATTGGGAAGTAATAACTACTCACTAACTTTTGCTCCAACCGGAACTGGTACACGTACAGCTACCATTTCTATCGCGAATAATGATAGCGATGAAAATCCATATATCATTAATTTATACGCTATTGGAACAAATAACCTAGCTACCGAACCAACAGCTAATCCATCTAACTTAACATTCCCGTTGGTGAAAGCATACACCGTAGGCGGACAATATACTGCAGGAACAAATGCAGAAAATTACATTGTACTTTGGAAAAATGGTGCTGCTGTCTCAGGAATGCCAACAGATGGAACAAGCTATAAAAGAGGTGATGTTGTTGGTGATGCACGTGTAGCATACATCGGTAGCGGAACAGGATTCACACCACGTGGAATCATTGCAAATCAAAACTACCATTTTGCCGTTTTTGCATTCAATGGTCCTGCTGGATTCGAAAATTACAAAACATCAACACCTGCAATCGGAAATGTAACAAGTCAGGGAGAACAAATTGGAAACTATTATTCAGGAATTAATTCAGGTTCTTCATCCTTGTTAAGTGACTTGACTGCTTTGATTAATCCGCATACGGTGGTTTCATATTTCAATTACAAAACGACAGTGATGAATCAATTTGAGATTCGCGATACTACAAACGGACAATCTTTCGTGACATGTGCATATTCAGGTGAACGCAAAGTATTTAATGAGCCTTTTGATTGGTCTGCACAAGGATATTCACGTGAACACTCTTATTGTCACTCATGGATGCCTACTTTCCCATGCGACAATCCGGAGAAACCAGAATACAGTGACCAACACAACTTATATCCAACAAATTTACAACAAGCAAACACACCAAGAAGTAACTTGCCTATGATGGATATCGATGGAAATGTGGTGTTTAATTACTTGGAAGGAAATGTAGGTTACAGTGGAAATCAGTTGGTTTACGAACCGCGCGCTGCTCAAAAAGGAAATGCAGCACGTTCAATTTTCTACATGGCAACTGCATACAATGGTCAATTAGGTAACAACTGGCAAATACCAGCAAATCAAAGTCAAGAGTCATTGAAAACATGGCACTTTAATGACCTTCCTGACAATTATGAAATCGCAAGAAATGAATTTATTTACAGTAAACAAGAGAATAGAAATCCATATGTGGATTCAACAAACTTCGCTTGCCATGTGAATTTTGCCAACATGTCTTACCTGATATGTGATGCTGGAATTGAAGAGAAATTAGATATTAACTTCTCTGTATTCCCAGTTCCCGCAACAGAAAAATTATTTGCACAGGTAAACGGTCTAGATATTATTGAATATACCATCACTGATATGCAAGGAAGAGTGATTAAATCATCTTCAAATGTTCAAGTACCTGTACTTGAACTTGGAACAAGCGAATTCAAATCGGGAATGTACATTCTTCAAGTTGGTACATCTTTCGGTCAAGTAAAACGTGAATTCATTATCGAATAATGATCAAACTTTTGATATTCTTTTTGATTGGAGCAGGCCTTTTGGCTTGCTCTTCTCATTTAAACGTATCTGTATCAAAAACTCCTTTACAAATTGACTCACCAGCAAAAGAAGAAGTAAGTCGATTTATATCACCTTTTAAAGATTCCATGGATCGCGCCATGAATCAAATTCTCGCCGAAAATAATGTTTCAATGGAAGTTGGACGGCCTTCGAGTTTATTGGGGAATTGGACAAGCGATGCCTTATTTGTGAATCAAACAAGATCGGTGAAAATGTCTGAGCCAATTTTCTGCTTGTTAAATACTGGTGGAATTCGCTCGTCAATTGGAAAAGGACCCGTAACGCTTGGTGATATTTTTCGAATCATGCCTTTTGAAAACAGTATTGTTTGGCTACGATTACCCATTTCATCACTAGAGAAGATCCAAAACTACCTTCTTCAAAGCGGAGGAGAACCAATTTCAAATGCATCCATGATAAACGGCAAATTCATGGTAAACGGAGTAAACGAATCGACTCAATTTATTTGGGTCATAACAACTGATTACCTTGCCAATGGTGGCGACCGCATGGACTTTTTTCAAGATGCCGTTGAGCGGTCCGATAAAAAGACTTTGTTGCGAGATGTGTTTATCGAAGAAGCAAAAACGCAGAAAAACCTGATTGTTTCATCTGAAAAACGCATTCACTAAATGAAACGTAGATCTTTCTTAAAAACAAGTATTCTTGGATCTAGTTCCTTGCTTTTATTGAATTCTTTTCAATGGACCAAGAAACTTCAGGTATTAAAGGAAAAGAAATTGGTAATCTTACATACGAATGATACCCATTCACAAATAGACCCATTTCCAGCAAATCACTCTAAATACCCGAACAAAGGAGGTGTTGCCCGTCGTGCTCAACTCATCGATGACATTCGTGCACAAGAGGAACATGTTTTACTGTTGGATTCTGGTGATATTTTTCAAGGAACTCCCTATTTCAACCTTTTCCACGGTGAATTAGAAATGAAACTCATGAGCGCCATGAACTATGATGCTGCAACTATGGGGAATCACGATTTTGACATTGGACTCGACGGATTTCTAAAGGCAAAACAATTCGCAAAATTTCCCTTTCTCTGTGCCAACTACGATTTTTCTGGAACTGTTTTAAAGGACCAAACCCAAGCGTATAAAATATTTCATAAAGCAGGATTGAAAATTGGTGTTTTTGGTCTTGGCATACAACTCGAAGGACTTGTTTCCGCTGATAATTATGGCGCCACCATTTATTTAGATCCGATTGAAAGAGCAAATCAGATCGCGCAAGAATTACACTTAAAAGGCTGTGATTTTATCATTTGTCTTTCTCATTTAGGATACAGTTATTCAGATGCGAAAAAACCATCCGACATTCGACTTGCGGCGGAAAGTGAACACATTGACCTCATCTTAGGTGGACATACACACACATTCATGGAAGCACCATCCGTTCACCGAAACAAAGGAAACAAAGATACCATGATACACCAAGTTGGATTTGCAGGATTGTTTCTTGGGAAAATTGAAGTCAGTGCGAGCAAAGTGGCTTGTTGGAAACACGCTATAGAATAAATCCCTAACTTCATCTCATGAAAAGTTGGTGGACAATTCTGATCATCTCATTGTTTTCTTGTTCGAAAGAGGTGAAAATCGATATCCCAGGTTATCAAAATCAGTTGGTGGTAGATGGGCTCATTGAAACCGGTGGTCACCCCATCGTTATACTTTCACAGAGTGCTAATATTTATGAGGAAAGTGATTTAACCGCATATCTTTCTCGCTTCGTTTACGATGCTAATCTTTACGTTATGCATGGAAACGACACATTTTCCTTGAGTCTTTATACAATTCCCGAATTGCCAATCGAAAGTCAAAAGAAAGTGGCTGAAATGCTTCGCTTGGATTGGAACGAAGCATTACTACTCCCCATTAAAGTGTATAGTACAAATGAACTCGTTGCTCAAGTCAATCAATTTTATACCTTACACATTGCGCATCAAGGTAAAAGTTACCAAGGAACCACGTATTTACCAACGCCTACACCTTTAGACAAGCTCTACTGGAAACCTTCCCAAGAAAACAATTCATATGGTTATTCTTGGGCAAAGTTAATCGACCCAGCCAATCAATTCGACGCCTATAAATGGGAAGTAAAACGCCTGAATCAATTTAACGGGGAGACCATCGATGAAATTTACAAACGAGGTTTTGGCGGATTCTTTTCCGATAAATATTTCAATGGGAAAACGATTGAATTCTCTTATGAAAATCCACTGAAAAGAAAGGACACAACACATTTAAAAGAATTCAAACGCTATTACCGACTTGGAGATTCCGTTGTAGTGAAATTTTCAAAAATGGATCAAAACGTATATTCGTTTTACGATAAAAAATACGCACAGTTGAATTCTGCTTCTAGTCCTTTTTCAACACCGATTAATGTTCCTTCCAACATACCAGGACTTCTTGGTGTTTGGGCTGGATTCTCTCCGTGTTATGATACGTTGTATTGTGTGGAATAAAGTTACATCCACTTGGATAAGAACTTATTGTATTCAATTCTTAATTCAGCAAAATTCTTTTCAAAATATCCGATAAAGTCTTCTTCTGAAACGTGATTTTCCACTTTTCGGTGGTCAACAGCAATTGGATTTGCATTCACTTCATTGACTAATCGTTGTTCATTCATTTTAATGGAATGTCCCAATTCATCAATGTTATTTCGTTGAACTATAAATTGATTTTGAAAATGCTCCACGTCTTTCAGAAATTCCGCCGCATTATTTTTGCTCGTAACCTCATCCAAACGTTCTTTCAATATGACGATTTCTTCTTTGTAGAAATCAAGTCTTTTCAACCAATCTTGGTTTTCCGAATGCTGATCGTAGATATTTGCTTTTGTTGTCATGTTATTTGTTTTTTACGAAGTTCCGGATGTTTCGATCACAAAAACATGACGATAATCACGAACTCCTATGATTTCTAGCATGAAAAATGTCGGAAAAAACTTTGAATTTGATGTATCTTTGCACAAAAATCAAGCTATGTCAGAAAAAGCCGTTCGCGTTCGTTTTGCACCTTCACCAACTGGACCATTACACATGGGTGGTGTGCGTACAGCATTATACAATTACCTTTTCGCTAAAAAACACAATGGAACCTTTTTAATTCGTATCGAAGATACAGATCAAACACGTTTCGTACCCGGTGCACAAGATTACATCATGGATGCATTTAAATGGTGTGGAATTATGCCTACAGAAGGACCAGGACTTGGTGGTGATTTTGGGCCTTATGTTCAGTCCGAACGAAAAGAAATGTACCGTCCGTATGCCGAACAATTAGTTTCTGATGACAAAGCATACTACGCTTTTGATACAGCGGAAGAATTGGATACCATGCGCGAGCAAGCAAAAGCTATGGGCATGCCGAACTGGCAATACAACAGTGTGACACGTACTTCTTTAAAAAACTCATTGACCTTGCCGAAAACCGAGGTTGAGAAGCTATTAGCGGAAGGACATCCATACGTTATCCGTATGAAAATGCCACGAAACAGAGATATCCGTTTTCACGATTTAATCCGTGGTTGGGTTGTCGTAAATACAAATAACCTAGATGACAAAGTTTTATTCAAAAGCGACGGAATGCCAACGTATCACTTGGCAAACATTGTAGATGACCATACGATGAACATTAGTCATGTCATTCGTGGAGAAGAATGGTTACCTTCTGCCCCACTTCACGTCATGTTATATGAAGCATTTGGTTGGGAGAGTCCTGAATTTGCGCATTTGCCACTTTTATTGCGTCCGGATGGAAATGGAAAACTATCGAAACGAGATGGTGACCGCTTAGGATTCCCTGTGTTTCCTACGAACTGGACAACATCCGAAGGTGAATTATACTCCGGTTACCGGGAAAAAGGATACTTGCCAGAAGCATTCATTAACATGTTGGCTTTACTAGGATGGAATCCAGGAACAACGCAAGAGATCTTTACACTGGATGAATTATGTGACGCATTTTCATTGGATCGTGTTTCAAAAGCAGGTGCCAAATTTGACCCGGAAAAAACAAAATGGTTCCAACAACAATATTTGCGTGCATTAGATAATGATGTAATTGCAGCGCAACTAAACGAAATCGGTGGATTTGATATGCCACTTGATCGTTTATCCCAAATTTGTGGATTAATGAAAGAACGTGCAACATTTGCACAAGATATCCTAACGGAAGGAGCATACTTATTCAACCGCCCTTCCGAATTCGATAAGGAAACCATCTTGAAAAAATGGAAAGATGAAACAACCGGATATATTTCCGAGTGGAAGTCAATTGTTTCAGGAATTAGTGATTTCTCTGCCTCCGAAATCGAACAAGCATTTAAATCCTTTTTAGAAGCGAAACAAGTAGGGATTGGCGCAGTATTATTGCCATACCGCTTGTGTGTAACTGGAGTTGGCGCTGGACCAGGCATGTTTGATATTTCTGCATTTTTAGGAAAAGATGAAGTATTATCAAGGTTAGATTCCGGATTAACGCACATACAAAAATTGCGTGATGAAGCAAGTCATTGAAGTTAATGGCATTCAATTGTATGCACATCATGGATGCCTTCCTGAAGAAGCACTCATTGGTGGACATTATGTTGTTGACATTGCTTTATTAACCGATTTTCAATCAGCTGCACAAACAGATGAACTTCAGCAAACGGTTGATTATGTTGCCATCAATCAGATTGTAAAAGAAGAAATGGCAATACGATCCAAATTGATTGAACATGTTGGCGAGCGTATAAATGTACGTATCCGTAAAGAACTTCAAGGAATTCACCAATTGCGCGTGAAGATCACAAAATTAACACCCCCGATTAATGGAGATGTAAAAAATGTGGCCATCATCATTAGTGATTTGGAAGTGTATTGAAAAATTCCACAAGCTTTTCAATCGCTCTTGCTCGGTGACTAAACTGATTTTTTTCTGCTAACGTCATTTCTGCAAAACTGCGTTGTTCTCCATCCGGAACAAAAATAGGATCATAACCGAATCCTTCGGAACCTGTTTTTACACGTGAGATGTTGCCGCTTACAATTCCTTCAAATTGATGTTCAACACCTTCCCAAAATAAGGTGATAACCGTTTTGAATTGTGCTGAACGATTGGTACAATTTTCTAATTCCATCAACACTTTATCCATGTTGTCATTCGAATCTCTTTGTTCTCCAGCATAACGTGCAGAATGCACACCTGGACGTCCATCTAACGAAAAAATCTCCAATCCTGTATCATCTGCGAAACAACTTTGTTCAAATTTATCAACGACAAACCGAGCTTTAAATTGAGAATTACCTTCAATTGTCGCTTCGTTTTCAGGTATTTCATCTAGATAATTGAGTTCCGAAAGTGTCACAATTTCAATCCAAGATGGAAGAATACTTTGAATTTCACTTGCTTTGTGCGCGTTGTGACTGGCAAAAATTAATTTCATAAATCAAAAATAAGAAATGTATCCGATGTGTATTTTACCAGCATTCAATTGAAGTGGATTATTAAATTCCTTTCCTAATGCATATGCCAATCGAAAAATACCCAAATTCGTTCCTGCCGAAATCCCAAAACCGAAACCAAATGGCTGATCTTTCACATAACTCACAGAGGTATTTTCATAAAATCCCTGATTAAAGAAGGCGAAAACTGCAGAATTTTTATCCAACAGAAAACGGTATTCGAAGGTTAAAAGTGCTTTTGTGGTTGCAAAGATACTTTCCTCATTAAATCCGCGCAGTGAATTTGTTCCACCAAAACGATAGAGTTCATTTTGATAAATACTTGGTGCATGATATGTATCAAACTCTATATGCGTAAGAAATGTCATTCTTCCTGCCAAAGGTAGAAAATAGGAAATTGTTGCATTCGTCTTCCAGATGGCTTGAGTATTTTCTTCCATTTTTCGCTGTCCTAATTGTCCCTCTATGTAAACAGAATAGCCTTTTCTTGGATTCGGAATGTAATCCAGTTTTCGCTGAAAGAGCACTAAACCATAACTATTCGTCTTTAAACTGGCTAATTTTGAAAAAACAGGATTTGCATTCGTTTGAGAGATCACAGATGAATTCACGAAATAATAATTCGCACGAAGTTGCCAGCCATTTTGAAATTGAAACTGTATACCAAGAGAAGATTTGACATCCAAAAAACTAGAATCTCGCTTGTATAACTGAAAATCACCAATCACTCCAAATGGAGACTTGAATAAGTAGGGCACTATTAAATTACTTTGCAGCGCTTGTGTTCTGGGCTGAATACTTTTCCACGAAAATTGAAATGATTCATTGTGCTTAACAGAATTGATTAATTTAAGGTTCACATCACCCGTGAAGCTTAAGGCATCGGTCGCTGGATCCGGTTGAAATCCAATTATTCCTTGTGCTGAACTTGCTTTCACTCGCTCTAAATAAACAAAAAGTTCAGCTCCTTTCGTCGTGAAAAGCACCTCGCATTTTTTCTTTAATGCAAAGATTCCCGTTTGTAAAACGCGTTGTTCGATGGCATTAAAAAGAGATTCGTTGTACGCATCTTCCAAGCGAATTCCAATAATACTTTGCAGTGTATTCCTTGAAACAGGAAGGTCATTTTTCAAATGTATTTCTGTCCAGATATAGTATGGACCTCGATCAACGACGAGTTCTGCCTCGATAACATCTTGTTTAGTGACCACCTGTTTAAGGTAAACGTTGCAGAATGGATATCCATGCTCTGTATGAAATGACAGTATAAGAGTCATGAGGCGGTGGTAGGCTGCCGGACCTAATTGTTTTACCTCTCTTGAAAGTATGCGTTCAGTTGGAAAAATTCCCTGAAGCATTTTTTGTGTACTATCATTGATGGTTAAATTCAGTCCACTATATCGATGTCCAAGTTGAACCAGAAACGAATCGCAGATATCTGAGGTTTGGAATAATTGAATGCCACATAAAAAATATCCTTTTTCAATACTTTGCATTTGGATTGACCGTACCGTTTTTTGTACTTGATTGGATGATTGTTCCATGAAGATTTTTTCGACCGAGCTTGGAAAAGCAATTCCATTTTCCTGAAAAAACACCATTTTTTTTTGCCCAAACATCAATAAGGGCAAAAAACCAAACAGGAAAAAAGAAAATAGACGTTTTTTCACACTTAAAAATCGAAACTTATGAGGATATAACTCCTCTTTTTTGAAAAAATTGTAACTTTATAAAATGTGCTTCGTTAGAGAAGCCACAAACAACAAAACAAACAACAATGAAAACGAAATTCACTCTTTTAATCTGTGCAGCGGTAGTATCAGTAGTTTTAGCTTCTTGTGGAGCTGGAAGAACGGCTAGCTGTGATGCATACGGAAGTATCCAACAAACAGAAAATTCAGACTTAGCGTCGAAATAATTCGATACGCTTATAAGTTCCAGCGCTGAACATGCAGAGCCATTTGGTTTTGTATTTTCAGCGCTTCTTTTTTTGCTTCGTTGGCAAAGTCCAATCCTGAAGAAGCATAAATAATTCCACGCGAAGAGTTAACCAATAGTCCACATTCTCTATTCGCTCCATATTTCACCACATCCTCAAGACTTCCCCCTTGTGCACCTACTCCTGGTACAAGGAAAAAATAATCAGGCGCCAATTTTCTCACTTCGGCAATGTCCTCTGCTCTTGTAGCGCCAACCACAAACATCATTTTTTCTGAACTCGCCCATTCCATGGACGTTTTCAATACGTTTTCAAACAAAAGTCCATCTTGACCAGCTTTTAACTGAAAGTCTTTCGCGCCTTCATTTGACGTCAAGGCCAATAACACGACCCATTTCCCATCGAATTTCGTGAATGGCAAAACGCTGTCAGACCCCATATACGGAGCAACTGTTACCGCATCCGCCTGAAGGGTTTCGAAAAAAGTTTTGGCGTAGTATGTTGAAGTATTACCAATATCTCCTCGTTTTGCATCAGCAATGATCATACATTCTTTCGGAATGTAATTGATCGTTTTCTCCAAGGAGTCCCAACCTTTTGAACCATGACATTCAAAGAATGCTGTATTAGGTTTGAATGCAACAGCATAAGGATTCGTTGCATCAATAATCGCTTTGTTAAATTCGAAAATCGGATCATCCAAACCCAAAAGATGTGCTGGAATTTTGCTCATATCCGGATCCAATCCCACGCAAAGAAAGGATTCTTTTAAGCGAATTTGTTCTATTAATTCTTGTTTTGTCATAACGATTGTCCTTTCAATTTCTCTGCATTCTCGGCCATTTTCAAAGCGTCAATCATTTCTTGAACATCTCCGTTCATAAATGAACTTAAATTGTACATGGTTTTATTAATTCGGTGATCTGTAATTCTTCCTTGTGGGTAGTTGTATGTGCGAATTTTAGCAGATCTATCACCCGTTGAAACAAGTGTTTTTCGTTGTGCCGCACGCTCATTGTGAACGCGATCTAATTCTGCTTGATATAAACGAGAACGTAAAACCGAAATGGCTTTTTCTAAGTTTTTATGCTGTGAACGTCCATCTTGACATTCAACCACAACCCCCGTTGGAATGTGTGTCAAACGAATCGCAGACTCTGTTTTATTAATGTGCTGTCCACCCGCTCCTGAAGCTCGGAAAGTATCTTTTCGTACATCATTCATATCAAGGTTAAAATCTACCTCTTCAGCTTCCGGTAAAACGGCAACGGTAATCGCCGAAGTATGCACGCGTCCTTGAGATTCTGTTTCTGGAACACGTTGCACACGGTGAACGCCAGATTCAAATTTCAGCATTCCATAAATTCCAGCTCCAGCGACATCAATTGAAATTTCCTTGTATCCTTTTACGGTTCCTTCTGATGAATTTATGATTTCATATTGCCAACCCATTTCTTTGAAATACATCGTGTACATTCGGAAAATATCTTCGACGAAAATACACGCCTCATCTCCACCTGTTCCAGCTCGAAGCTCGATGATTGCATTTTTATCATCTTCTGGGTCTTTTGGAATCAACATCATTTTGATTTCTTCTTCCATAATTGGACGCGAAGTTTCCAATTCATCGATTTCCATCTTTGCCATTTCACGCATTTCGGGGTCTGTTTCAACCTCCAACATGGCTTTCGAGCTACTTAAATTTTCAATGACATTTTTGTACGTTTTGTACATTTCATCCAAAGATTCCAAATCTCGGTATTCTTTGTTGAGTTTCACATAACGTTCCATATCCGAAATAATATCCGGATCGGTGATCATGGTTCCCACTTCTACGAAACGGTAGTGAATCGCTTCTAATTTCGATAGTAAATCTGACATGAAGCAAAGATAAGAAGAACATCTGCGAAAGCAAAGAATTGCCTTCATTCCTTACCATAGGAAATAAAAAAAGCCAACGAAATTCGTTGGCTTTTTCATAAGTTGATTCAAGTTTAGTCAATCGAACCGGTTACACGCTTCATGAATGCATTCAATGCATCTCTTTTAGCTGTTCCAGTTTGAATGTCTTTGTGCACTTCTAATGCGCCAGAATAATTCGACAATAACTCGCCGATAACATCTAATTCTTCGTCCTTGATTCCTGGAGCCTCGATTAAATTCTCAAGTGTTTCCATGGTTTCAATTACGTAGTCTTCATCATTATTCTCAATGAATTCGACGATGTGCTTAATGACTGGTAACCGCATTTAATACTTCTTGAATGGTTTCTATTTTATTTCCTTGCGCTTCTTTTACTAAAGATCCATTTATGAATCCCGCAAACGTTGGCAAGTTACTTACATTCGCAAATTGACGTGAATTCGGAAGTTTTTCTGCATCAATGTAATAAAACTCAATGCCTTCATTTTCCTCCGCCATGCGTTTGAATTTTGGTTTGGTGATTTTACAATTCCCGCACCACGTCGCTCCATATTGTACCATTACTTTTGGATTATTGGCCAAAAGTTGATCCAAATGATCTTCCGTTAATTCAGTAAACATGATGATTAATGTTTGCTTAAGTAATCAGCAACACCATTGCGCGTAGCATTCATTGCATCTTTTCCTTCTTCCCAGTTCGCTGGACAAACTTCACCATGTTGTTGTACGTGTGTGAATGCATCAATCAAACGAATGTATTCTTGAACATTACGTCCAACAGGGAAATGATTAATTGATTCATGGAATACCATTCCAGTTTCGTCTAATAAATAAGTCGCACGGTAAGGTACGTTATCTCCTACTGAATCTTCATCGAACATGTCGTAATCCAAAATACCTAACTCCATTGCCAAGTTACGCGTTGAATCTGCGATGATTGGAAACTTCACTCCTTCGATTCCACCATTATCTTTTGCAGTGTTCAACCAAGCAAAGTGTACTTCAGCAGTATCACAAGATGCTCCTATGACGATTGTATTTCTTTTAGCGAATTCAGCAGCTGCCTCTTGAAAAGCATGAATCTCAGTAGGACAAACAAATGTGAAATCTTTTGGATACCAAAATAACACTACTTTTTTCTTGTTATCGATTGCTTGTTGAAGGACATTGATTTGAAATGCATCACCCATTTCATCGATTGCTTTGACAGTTACGTCTGGAAATTGTTTCCCTACAAATGTTGACATATATTTTATTTAATTAGTTACTAATATGATTACAAAGTTACGGCGAAAAGGTTTTCTGATACATACAAAAACACGCTTAAAATACCAGATCGCAGCAAAATCCTTTTTTCTTTTTGCTTTGACAAAGATAAGCTCAAATAAACCATGTATTTATTCAATACTTTTTATATTTACATAGATTTTATTTATATGATATCCATTCAACAAATGCATTATATTGTGGTTCTGAGCGAAGAGCAACAATTCCAACGGGCAAGTGAACGCTGTTTTGTGACACAACCAACGCTTTCCATGCAGATAAAAAAAGCAGAAGATCAACTCGGTTATTTGGTTTTTGACCGAGATTCGAATCCCTTAAGCTTGACTCCAGCAGGTGAAAAGTTATTGCCTATTCTTCGCGAACTTCTCAATGAGAACGAAAAAATCAAATGGTTATCCGAACAATTGAAAGGAAATGTGAAGGAAGAAATTCGGTTAGGCATCATTCCTACTGTTGCTTGTTATTTGATACCTGCACTTTTTGGTGAATGGCAGAAAACGTTTGATAAAATCAAATTAAGTATTCACGAAATGAAGACGACGGAAGTATTGGATGCAATGGAACGCAAAGAAATTGATTTGGGAATAATTGCTGGCCCACATATGGATCAACGCTTACGCAGTATCCCATTATTTCAAGAGGAAATATTTGTTTACTCCCCTGAAATAACTGCTGAAACGCTAACCTTATCCGACTTACAAAACATGCATCCTTGGCTATTGAATCAAGGGAATTGTCTTCGCACGCAAATGATTCATTTTTGCCAATTGAAAAAAACACTAAATGAAAACGAGTGGAATTATGAAGGTGGAAACATTCCTCTCATTATGGAAATGGTTGACCGTCATGGTGGTTACACATTGATCCCAAGTAATTTTCCGCTGACAAAAATACAGCAAGGTGGAATTAAACCCATCCGTGACATGACGGCATCACCGGCGCGAGAAATCATTGCTTTATGTTCGAATAGAACTGCCAAGATGCAAAGCATTGAAGGACTTGCGCGAAGTATTCAATTTGCATTTGGACAAACAGAGAAACTCAAGCACCTGCAAGTTTTAGATTGGAAATAAAAAAGGGTTGAATAAATATTCAACCCTTTGATCTCATTCGAAACCTTTACGTTTATTGTGCAGATGCCAATTTAACGAAGTCATCGTATTTCACTTCTTTTTTAACCAAGTTAACCGAAGTTTTGAAAAAATCTGTCAATTTTTGTTCAGCTAAACGGTCATAAATTCCATTTGCTTGTTCTTTATTTTGCAACAAGCGTGCAGCTGTTTCTGTTAATTCTTGATCATCTGGAGCAGGCAAGCCATATTGTGCATAATTGCCAACCAATAAACCTTTTGTGTAATCCATGACCTCTTGGTTTGTCAATTGGATGTTATTGTCTTTAAAAATACGCGTTTGAATCAATTGCCATTTCAATGATTTCAGGTAAGCATCAAATTCTGCTTCGATTTCATCTTCCGAAACCGGTTTCTCTGAAGAAACTTGAATCCATCTTTTCAAGAACGTTTCAGGGAAAGTCATTTTTGTTTCGTTCACTAAATGATTGTATACATTTCGTGTAAAAATACGGTCGGTATCCTCCGCAAACATACGTGTAAGATCTGTGGAGATGCGAGCGTGAAGTTCTTCTTCCGTTTTAACTTCCTCTGCGAATAACTTTGTGTATAATTCTTCGTTTAAATCCGCCATTTCCATTCGTTTCACGTCGGCAATGGTAAATTGAAAATTCGAAGTTAAGCCAGCAACTTGTTCTTCCGTAATTCCTAATAAAGATGCACAATCTTTGTCGTCTTTCGAAACATTTTTCGGGTCTAACTCAACAACCTCATTCACTTTCTTTCCTTTCAAAGCCTTAATTCCAGCTTTATTCTCAAGGAACTCCATGGAAATTGTTGAAGAGTGACTGATTCCGTCTGCTTTCACAGAGCCATCTGCATCTCTTTCTTCGAATTTACCCATGACCATATCTTTGTCACCAACTGAATCAGAAGAAACGAGTTTCCCGTAACGACGGCGTAAATCTTCTACTTGCTTATTGATTAAGTCTTTATCAATCTTAACCGTTGCGTAATCGAATTTTGATTTTGGATTAATCGGCAATTCAAAAGACGGGCTATACCCTATTTCAAAAGAAAATTCAAAATTTTCAGGTTGTTCGAAACTTCCCGTCATTCCTTCATCTGCTTTCGGGATTGGATTTCCAAGAATTTCCAATTTCTCATCCAAGATATATCTGTACAAAGCGTCGTTCGTCAACTTATTTAACTCTTCCGCTAAAACTGATCGTCCAACTTGTTTTTGAATAAGTGCCATGGGAATATTCCCTGGGCGAAAACCTGGTATTTTCGCGGTTTTTCTATATTTCTCCAAAGAAGCTTTCACTTTTCCTTGGTAATCAGCTGGAGCAATGTTCACTTTAAGTACAGCATTCTGTGCATCTACTTCTTGACGAGTAATGTTCATTTTGTTGTGTTTTTATCAATTTATGTTAAAAAAAAAGGCCTCGTTACAAACGAGACCTTTTGTGCGGATGGAGGGACTCGAACCCGCATACCTCTCGGCACCAGATCCTAAGTCTGGCGTGTCTACCAATTTCACCACATCCGCAATTCTAATAAAACATCGGAAACGTTCTCCCGAGCCCAATGAAATTTCTCTCATGATGGGGTGCAAAGATAAAGTTAATTTTTTAAAATGAAAGTGTCGAGCGAAAATTATGTTCTTTTTTCCTGCATGAGGGACCTAATTTCCTTCATAAATTCCGATGCAAACACAAAACTGAGGATTTCTGGGTTATCTGTAGTGATAATTGAATTATTATCTCCACTCCACCACTTCTTACCTTGATGAATAAAAAGGATGTTCTGTCCAATTTCAATCACACTGTTCATGTCGTGGGTAATCACAACCGTAGTCATATCGAATTCAGCGGTAATATCTTTGATTAAGCCATCTATAACAATCGACGTTTTAGGATCCAACCCAGAATTAGGTTCATCACAAAACAAATATTTTGGATTCATCGAAATCGCCCGCGCAATTCCAATGCGTTTTTGCATCCCACCACTACATTCTGCTGGAAATAATTTGTTTCGTCCGGTTAAGTTGACACGTTCTAAACAAAAGTCAACACGTTTTTGCATTTCTCCTTTCGTCATGTTTGTAAACATTGTTAAAGGGAACATGATGTTTTCTTCTACCGTTAGGGAGTCGAATAATGCAACGCCTTGGAACAACATGCCGATTTCCTCGCGAATTTTACTTCGGTCAAAACGCTCCATTTCAGTGAAATTCCTTTCATCGAACAAAATTTGACCTTCATCTACTTCGTAAAGTCCGACCATACATTTCGCCAATACGGATTTTCCTTGACCAGACTGACCTATTATGAGGTTAACTTTTCCCTTTTCGAATTGATGGTTTATGTCGAAGAGAACTTGCTGTCCATTAAAGGACTTATTTACATGTTTCACTTCAATCATGATAACAACAATAATTGAGTTAAAATGAAGTTTGCAATGAGTATGGCAATACTGCTACTTACAACTGCTTGGGTTGAGGAGAGTCCTACATTGATGGAACCACCTTTTACGTAATATCCATAAAATGAAGATATCGAAACGATTAGGAATCCAAAAACGACCGTTTTTGTTAAAGCATAAGTAATGTGAAATGGATTAAAGAATGCACGTAATCCTAAAACGTATGTTTCTGTTGTCGTTAAATCTGATATCATCAATGACATCCAACCACCCAACATACTTAATGCCATCGAAAAAATTATCAAAATTGGAAAAAACAAAATCGCTGCCATCACCTTAGGTAAAACAAGGTGATTCAAAGAATTTACGCCCATTATCTCGAGGGCATCGATTTGTTCCGTGACACGCATAGTGCCAATTTCAGATGCAACGTTTGACCCAACTTTTCCTGCAAGAATCAAGGAAATAATGGTTGGTGAAAATTCAAGGATGGTACTAGATTGAGTAATGTAACCAACTGTATATTTTGGAAGCAACGGATTTGACATGTTGGATGCTGTTTGCAGCGCAATTACACCTCCAATAAAAGTAGACATCAAACCAACGATTGGCAATGAACTAATGCCGATATTGTCGAGCTCATTTATCAAGCGCGAAAAGAAAATTTTCCATTTCTTTGGCTTTGTAAAAACCATGGTCAACATCAATGTGTACTTTCCTATATTCTGCAATAACTTCACGAAGCTAAGTTAAGGATATTTTCTAAGGTGGTGTAAGGTGATTTTGCTTTCATTTTGTTTTTAACTTTGTTTGTGTCAATTTCAAAACGAGAACATTTTATTGAAACATTAAATCGTTTCGCTCCTGAAGCGTTTACGGAATACTTGACGGATTTAATTCTTGCAGCAAAAGTTAAGTTCAAAATAGTTCCAGGGAGAAGTACAAAACTTGGAGATTTCCGTGTGAAATCCGGAGAAGAAAAACCGACAATTACCGTAAATGGTGACTTAAACAAATTCTCCTTTTTGGTAACCGCAATACACGAATTAGCTCATTTAGAAGCTTTTCGGGATCACGGTCTTCGTATTCAAGCGCATGGAATCGAGTGGAAACAAGCTTACCGTCGTTTGATGGAACCAATTTTAGTTAGTAAGGAATTACCTTTAGATGTTGAAAAAGCACTGTGGAAAAACTTCACGAATACGAAAGCATCTTCCTGTACGGACATACAACTGAGTCGAACATTAAAACAATATGACAAGAGTCCTGGAACAACCTTGGAAGAAATTCCGTACAAAAGCATGTTTCATTTGAATGGAAAATCATTCGAGAAAGGCTTACTGCGCAGAAGTCGCTATCTTTGTACTGAATTAAAAACGGGGAAACCATATTTGGTTCATGCACTTGCAACCGTTGAATTAATCGAAAAATATGAGCACAAATAATTACGGCCTAATCATGGCTGGTGGAGTTGGAAGCCGTTTTTGGCCAATGTCCACTCCCCAAAAACCGAAACAATTCTTAGATGTACTTGGAATTGGTAAATCATTATTAAGATTGACATTTGAGCGAATGCTGAAATCTGTTCCAAGCGAACACATCTACATTTTAACCAATACTTCTTACCGTGAATTAGTAAAGGAACAACTTCCTGAACTCAGTTTCGAGCAAATTTTGTGCGAACCAATGCGCAAAAACACTGCTCCATGTATTGCCTACGCTGCAGCTAAAATTCATGCAAGTAATCCAGATGCCACCTTGATTATTTCTCCTTCCGATCATCTTATTGTGAACGAAACAAGATTTCAGGAAATCATTTCCACCGCAATTACAGTGGCAAATGAAAAGAAACACTTGGTAACACTTGGGATAGAGCCAAGTCGTCCAGATACTGGGTATGGATACATTGAATTCGACCTTAGTAGCGGTGTTCAAAAAGGACAAGCAACTGAAGTAATTCAGTTTCGAGAGAAACCAAATGTTGAAACTGCTCAACAATTTTTAGATGCGAAAAACTTTTATTGGAATGCTGGAATTTTTGTTTGGCGTGCGGACGTTATTCTTGATGCCTTGCATAAGTTTCAGCCAATGCTTCATGAAATTTTCATGTCAGATACCAGTGCGTATGGTACTACGAAAGAAACAGATTTTTTATATCGAGCATTTGATCAATGTGAAGACATCTCGATTGATTTCGCGGTGATGGAACATGCAAAGAATGTTTCAGTTGTGTTATCAGATTTCGATTGGAGTGACCTCGGAACATGGGGAAGTTTAACGGAACACTTACCAAAGGATAATGAAGCGAATTCAATCATCGGAGACAATGTTTTTGCCTTTGATTCAAGCAATTGCTTGGTAAATGTACCAAAAGACAAATTGGTTCTGTTAGATGGGTTAAATGATTACATCGTTGTTGAATCAGAACATATGTTGATGATTTTGAAATCTACAAATGAACAACAACTGAAAAACTATTTAAAAGTGATTGAAACAAACCGTCCCGAATACTTTCAGAAATAATGGTAAAAATTCGCAACATTGAATTAGGTGACTTTCCACTATTACTTGCGCCAATGGAGGATGTGAGTGACCCGCCATTTCGTGCATTATGCAAACAGCACGGAGCAGACCTAATGTATACTGAATTCATTTCCTCTGAAGGACTCATTCGTGACGCAGCTAAAAGTGTTCAGAAACTAGACATTTTTGAATATGAACGTCCCATTGGGATTCAAATTTTCGGTTCAGATATTGAAAGCATGATTCAATGCGCAGAAATCATCGATCAAGTGAAACCAGATTTATTGGATATTAATTATGGTTGTCCGGTAAAGAAAGTAGCTTGTAAAGGTGCAGGAGCAGGTCTTTTACAAGACATTCCGAAAATGGTACGCATGACTGAAGCGATTGTGAAAGCAACTTCACTTCCGGTTACAGTTAAAACTCGTTTAGGCTGGGATGACGACACCAAATATGTTGTTGAAACAGCTGAGCGCTTGCAAGATATCGGTATTGAAGCTATTTCCATTCACGGTCGTACGCGCAAGCAGATGTACAAAGGCGAAGCTGACTGGACGCTCATTGGGGAAGTGAAAAATAACTCACGCATGCGCATTCCTGTTTTTGGAAATGGCGACATTGATTCTCCTGAAAAAGCTATGGAATATAAAAACCGCTATGGCGTTGATGGCATCATGATTGGACGTGCAAGCATCGGTTATCCATGGGTATTTAATGAAATCAAGCATTTTATGGCCACAGGAACTCACCTTGCAGCACCAAGTATACAAGACAGAGTTCAAGCATGTCGTGATCACCTAGAAATGAGCATAAAATGGAAGGGAATGCAGCTTGGAATCAATGAGATGAAACGTCATTACACGAATTATTTTAAAGGAATTTCACATTTCAAGGAATACCGAACGAAATTGGTTTCCAGTTTTGATTTTGATGAAATATCCGGAATATTAAACTACATTCAAGCGCATGCAGACGAATTTCACTTCGCTCTTGCTTCAGATATCTAAAGTAATTTATTTCGTCGGAAGATGCGTCTAACTGGTATATGAAGGCTTCCAAATACTTCATGTCTGGTCAATGAATCAATACTAAAGAAATATTTCGTTCCCTCATAAGTCCATGTGACGTGATTGTTTGTGCTCGGCACAAGCTGAGGAGCAGATGGTCCTGAGTAAAATTGATAGATTTCGCCAAATCTCTTTAATTTCAATAAAGGGGAAAATAAGAATCTAAAATCCTCTCCTTCCTTTCTCAAAATTCCTTTTTTCATTAATTTATTTAGGAAGTTTTGCCCATATGCATTCATTGAAATCATGGCAGAATATGCTGGAATTAGCACTTCTTTTTCACGAGACACTTCTTGCTCATTGAAGTCTTCATCCAATACCGTTTCAATATAGCGTTCCTTCACTTTTTGCATACCACCTTCGATGAAACATAAATCCCCAGTCCATGCTTGAATAAACTCTGCAATTGGAAACCCAAAGCGGCGTCCAATTTTTGAAATTTGCACGAACATGGAATCCTCTTTGTTCTTTTTCAATTCCTCAATATCCAAATGAACATCAATCATGCGTTGTGTACCAATTGAAGAAGCATAACTCAACGCATTCTTTTTCTCTTTAAAATAAAGGGGTTTTGTTTTCTTTAAGTAACTTTTCAATTTAAAGCTAGAGGAATCACTATCATGCGCAAACATGGCAGTTTCAATACCGAGCGATTTCAATTTCGACCAATTTGAATAAATGACCAAATGTTCATTTTTAAACTGTTTTTGAGCTAAAAAACGCTTCCAATCCTTGTGTATACCTTTGTTTCTCGCAGAAATCACCTGTTCAAGCACTTCTTTAAATTCGCTTCCTTTATAGAAAAGCACATACCCATCACCGTAATGCAAGTAAGACTTATCCTCTAGGTTGTAAAAGTACTTATGGTCATTGAACGTTGAATCTGAAATCTTGACAAACTTGCGGATTCGTTCGATTCCACCCATGATTTTTGAGCTATCACTCAATTGAGCCATAGCACCCCAATTTCCATCCTCATTTCCAAAAAGGTACACATTTTGCTGGAGGTCAATTCCATACATTTTCCCTTGTCCAAGTAGAAACTCATAGGTTGTGAAATCACGCGCTGAAATTTTGTTATACTGCAACATGCCATTTGTTTCCTTGGCTAATTCAAGAATGTTTGCTGTTGCAATGAAGTCTGCCGATGGTAGTCGATCTATTAATCTTGGTGGTATTGGTTTCTGAAAAAGGATGTTTTTCAGGAAAAGCACCAATCCGAGGGCACCGGCAAGTAAAAGTAGGGTACTTATTTTACGAAACACGCTTATTAATTAAAAGTAGTCACGACATAAATTGAATTGATTAAGTCCAACAGGTGTTTACCAGTTGACTCCTGTCCTTCAAATGAATATTGTAAATTGAATTTTGTTTGTTCGCTTGTGGTACTGCTTGAGTTTAATTCAAATTGACCTGATTTACCTTTTAACGATTGAAGAATTTCCTCTTGTCTTGGATTAAGCACCCCGACAGGGAATCGATTTAAAGTTTCCTGAATGTCGATGTGTCCATACATGAATCCACTTTTCTTTGCCACCTTACATTCTTTTCGCGAAAGAGATTCAGAACCATAACCATCAAAATGATTCACTGCTAAATCTTCGTCGTTGGTTAATATAAACAACCCATTACGGTTAATAAAATACATAGGTGCTGCATCCAAAATGGCATTTTCAAACTTCCAATAATCACCGCAGTTTTTAAATTTCGAAGTCAAACGACTCATATGCTTCATCACCTTTTCCGGAATATCTGAACGATCGATGGAAAATCCTACCGTAAAAATTGGCATGTCTTCTTCTGCTTCCGCTTCTCGCTCGCCATATTCGAAGGTCTCCTCATCATAGTAAAACTCAATTTTTTTGGTTTTAATTTTTTTGATTCCATTGAAGGTGCCGAACATACTTCCTTTATAAGTACCAAACAACGCATCTTTGTTCACGAACTCATTTAATAATTCAATCGTAAGCACGTTCATTGAGATTTGTGCATTCTTCTCGTCACTTAAAATAGGCATGATCACTTTGTAAGCTTGCTCATAAGCTTGACGCAAGTTCACGTTGTAGGTAAAATATCCTGTACTCGATTGCGGAATATACTTCAGGACATGCTTATCAAACTTGGAATCATTCATTTCCTTATAAATAGAACCTAATTCTTTACCGTAGTTGGCTTCAACGTGGAATTCAACCTTGTTTTCTTTTAGGATTAAATCACCTAAAATCACATTGCCTGTATACAATTCCTGAATGTCTTTATATAAGGAAGGAAGTACCGTTTGAAAATACCATAAACCTTGGGATTTCTCAAAATTCCTTGAGTTATCTAGGTAAAAAGTTCCAATTGCTTCGTGAGTCAATTGATTTGCAAAACGAGGATCTTGCGAATGTAAATTGACCCCATCAACTAACAATTCTTTCATTAATCGGTTCAATTCTTTACTTTGAAGAACTGTTTGCACGCTATCCCTTAATTCGTAATAGTTCTTAATGTTGGGATTCTCTGTAGCATCTGGGTAGATTGTTTCCTCAACTGCTTGATTGTTTTCAAACTCTTGCTCATTCAAAACACCTTCTTCATCCTCAATGATTTCTTCTTCTCCAAATATTTCATAAGGCATTTCATTTCCCCTTGCATACCACAATGAATCTGTCATTTGATCGATGTAATCCATCGTTGGTTCGATGCGTATTAATATGGCTGTATTTCCTTTAATGATTAAGTTATTAAAGAAAGTACCATAAAAATCGACACCCGGGTATTTCAGATCCAGCTTTTGAAAATCATCAAAAACCTGAAACAATTGATCACGACTTTTTACACCAAAGGTGAATCCTGAAATTTCATTTTGGTAGGTTTTCCCGTAGAATAAATTTAAACGCTGGTCAAAATCAATTCCAGCATCTTTCAATGTTTTTCCAGATGTTGAACCATCGAATAACTCCTGATGGACTTCCTCCATGAATTCATATTGCACCAAATCATCCATGGATATTTTTTGCAATAAACTGATGTTATTAATACTAAAAACTGTTACAGCATCCTTTGGAATAAAGTTTTCTGATTTTTGTCCAAACAACAAACTGTTTGACAATAAGACAATAGAGTAAAAAAGTGATTTTTTCACAGGCGTTTTCAAATGAAATATGAAGCGAATTTAATCATAATCTCTTTAGTTTTTCGAAGATATCAAATAGATTGTATTTTCAAGGAGATCTTGATTTTCTTTGATGCTAAACGCACTTGCTTTCATCATGACAGCTTGCTTGTTTTTACTCAATGTTCCTAGTGGATTTTCAAAACGATCAATCGGTCGATCAAAACGCGTAATTGTCGTATATGACCCTTCTTTCAACGATTCTAGCTCATTTGATTTGAACGCTTTCACTTTTGCACGTGCAAACGCAGGAACCGACCTTTTTAGTTTATTTCCGTCCCATGTGATCCAAATTTCATCTGCTTCTGGACCAAGTTTCTCTTTTGACACTGCTTCGATAGCATTTGCTAATCCCGCCTGCAAGGCCATGATACTTGTGAAATCACACGAAAATTTCAAGATAAAATCTGTGTAGTTTTCTTCGATTAAAACATTTGAAATCCCTGTTTGCGCATCAAGAACACGTGCGAAATCTCCTACTTTAGAACTAATCTCTTGAATACTTGGGACTTTTTTACCATCTAGGCTATCCAAAGCAAGTATGGAATTAACTTTCACTTTACTAGCTGATAAATTAACCTTATAACGTAAGGTTCCAGACCCATCATTGTGCATGGTTAAGTCATCCGAGATTTCTATGCACGAAATCAAGGTTGAAAATAAGACGAACAGAATAACTATTTTTTTCACAAGCGGTTGAAATCAAATGTAGTGCCAAAATTAGTCAAATAGATTTGTTTGACGCTGACTATCATCTATAAATTCTTTATGTATTTCTGCGCTATTTGCTTGAGGTGAAAGTAATAAGCGTTTATTGATGGTATGCGCCATTAGTTTCTCTGAAGAAATGCGCTTGGAAATGTTCCAATGAAAGTTACCACTCAACCAATCAGCTTCTAATTCAGGAGTCAAAATCAAGGGCATACGCTTTTTTACATTGTGGATTTCCGCCATCAATTGATTTGCTTCACAGGTAACAATAGTGAAGGTATGTTCAAACATACTCGTTTGGGGATTCAACCATGTATCGTAGATTCCTGCAAGCGAAAAGAGTTCATGTTCTTTACAACGAATAAAGTATGGAATTCGGTTCTTTCCTTGATGTTGCCAATCAAAAAATCCCGTAGACGGCACCAAGCAATGTTGCCGGTTCCATAAATGCTTAAAGGAACTTCGTTCTTCCAATGTTTCGATTCGGGCATTGAGGGTTTTATTGCTCACATCCAAACGATTTTGACCTTTAAACCAAAAGGGTACTAGACCCCAATTCATCAATTGTATTTGAGAATCCGCTGTAACAATTCTCCAGTTGGGGTGATCGAAACCAGATGCATAGAACGTTGGATTATCGGGAAGCAACTCAGGAACGACTTTTTGGTAGTGTTTCGCCAAGTTGATGTTTACAGAAGTGGAAGAATTCGCGTAACACATATGTAAATTTGAACAATAAAGTTAAGAAACAAGCCGAAATATTGAAACAAAAAAGCCACTCTTGCGAGTGGCCATATAGAGTCGTCTCCAGCTATCCGAATGAATCGGGAAGTAGGAAACGGGAAAGAGCCCGAGGGCTCTTATAAATCCTACATCATTCCGGGCATTCCACCACCCATTCCTGCCATGGCAGCACCTGGGTTTGATTCTTCCGGTTGATCAGCAATCACACACTCTGTCGTTAACAACATCGCCGCAATGGACGCTGCGTTTTCAACGGCAATGCGCGTTACTTTCGTTGGGTCAATAACTCCTGCTTTGTACAAAGCTTCGTATTTCTCCGTACGTGCATTGTAACCGAAGTCGTCTTTTCCTTCGCGTACTTTTTGCACGATGATTGCACCTTCTCCACCTGCGTTGGCAATGATTTGACGCAATGGCTCTTCCGCTGCACGCTTTACAATCGCAATTCCAGTTGTTTCGTCCTCGTTGGCTCCTTTTAATTTGTCTAAAGACTCAATTGCACGAATTAACGCAACACCACCACCAGGTACGATTCCTTCTTCCACAGCCGCACGTGTTGCTGCTAATGCATCATCCACACGGTCTTTTTTCTCTTTCATCTCCACTTCTGTTGGCGCACCTACATAAAGTACAGCTACACCGCCAGCCAATTTCGCTAAACGCTCTTGTAATTTCTCACGATCGTAATCTGAAGTTGTCGATTCAATTTGTGAACGGATTTGTCCAACGCGAGCTTTAATGTCCGCTTTTGTACCTTTTCCGTTGATGATGGTTGTGTTGTCTTTGTCGATTTCAATTTTCGCCGCAGATCCCAACATATCCATTGTAACATTTTCCAAGGTCATTCCGCGCTCTTCAGAGATTACTTGTCCTCCAGTTAAGATGGCAATGTCTTCCAACATCGCTTTACGACGATCACCGAAACCTGGTGCTTTCACGGCAGCCACTTTCAATGAACCACGTAATCTATTCACAACTAAAGTTCCTAATGCTTCACCATCTACATCCTCCGCAATGATTAACAATCCTTTTCCGGCTTGTACAACTGGCTCCAAAATTGGAAGCAATTCTTTCATGCTTGAAATTTTCTTCTCACTGATGAGGATTAATGGATTCTCCATTTCCGTCACCATTTTCTCAGCATTTGTCACAAAGTATGGAGATAAGTATCCACGATCGAATTGCATTCCTTCTACCGTTTTCACTTCTGTTTCTGTTCCTTTTGCTTCTTCAACAGTAATAACACCATCGTTACCTACCACTTTCATGGCTTCAGCGATTAATTTACCGATGGTCTCGTCATTGTTTGCTGAAATCGTCGCAATTTGTTGGATTTTGCTATTATCAGACCCTACTTCTTTGGATAATTTCTTCAAGTTTTTAACGACTTCTGCTACTGCTTTATCGATCCCACGTTTTAAGTCCATTGGATTTGCTCCGGCAGCAACGTTTTTCAATCCTGCGCTTACAATCGCTTGTGCCAATACAGTTGCAGTTGTTGTTCCGTCTCCAGCGATATCTGCTGTTTTCGAAGCCACTTCTTTCACCATTTGTGCACCCATGTTTTCAATTGGATCTTTTAATTCGATTTCTTTAGCAACTGTCACACCATCTTTTGTGATATGCGGCGCACCGAATTTTTTACCAATAACGACATTTCGTCCTTTTGGACCTAGCGTCACTTTCACTGCATCTGCTAAAGCATCTACACCTCTTTTTAATTTCTCACGTGCTTCTACGTCGAAATAAATATCTTTTGCCATTGTGTTACGTTTGAATGTTTAGTTAAAAAATTCCATAAATATCAGATTCTCTCATAATCAGGTAGTTTGTACCGTCGATTTTGATTTCTGTACCAGCGTATTGTCCGTATAATACGGAATCCCCAACGTTTACTGACATTGGTTCATCTTTTTTACCGGAACCAGCTGCTACAACAATTCCGCGCAATGGTTTTTCTTTTGCTGTGTCTGGAATAATGATTCCACTTGCTGTTTTTTGTTCTGCTGGCGCAGGTTCTACCAGAACTCTGTCTGCCAAAGGTTTAAAATTTACTGACATTGTTTATTTATTTTGATTGTTCAATTCACCAATATTATGCCAGTGCAAGAAAGTGGACAATTTTTCGCTTTGGCACAAAAAAAATGTCAGCATGCGTGACATACTGACATTTCAACGGTCGAAACCGAAACTTATTTATTTCCTTGAGCTGGCGCTTGACCTTGCCCTTGACCTTGTCCTTGTTGTGTTTGTTGAGGAGCAACTGGTTTCGCTGTTTTTGGTTGACGAATGGTCATAACCAAACTAACTACTACAATTGTTGCAGCCAATCCCCAAGTCATTTTATCAATTAACTCGTTCGTTTTTTGGACACCACCTAATTGAGACGGAGAACCGAAATCAGAACTCAAGCCTCCACCTTTTGGGTTTTGAACGTAAACAACTAAAATCAACAAGATACTTGCTGCGATAATAAGTATTGATAATAATAAATCCATGATTAAGAATTAAGTTTTCTCTTTAAATTTCTAATTTGGGTTGCAAAGAAACTCTTTTTTTCCGGAAAAGACAAACTTAATTGCTCATAAACTTGAATTGCCTTGTTAATATTTCCTTGTAAGGCAAATATTTGAGCAAGTGTTTCACTAACAGGCATTGCATTTTCACTAACACTTTCCTTTGCTTTTTTCGCCGGGGAGTAAAATTCCTTCTTCGGTTTTTCGAAGTGATAGAAACTTGGTTTTTTCGCTTCTGGCTCTAGTTCTTCCTTGTTTTCATCCAGAATTTCCCCCATTTTCAACCAATCCGTAAAAGACTTTGGCTGCACCTGAGTCATGACTTCAACAACTTGATTACTTTCTGTTTCTACGGATTGACTTACCGTTTCCTCCTCAAGCGAATTTTTTTCTTTCTTTTCGACTTCTTCCGCAGCTCCTGGATAAGCTAATTGCAAATACGATGAAGAAATCACTGCAGATTGAATCATCGTATCGACCTCATCCATTTCCCGAATCTCTTCTATCTGTTGAGGAATAATTAAGGAAATCTCTTCCTCCGTAAGTTCTGTTTCTTGAATTACTTGTTCGACACTAACTTTCTCAGATTTAGCCACCGGTTCAATCAATGTTTCGAATTCCTCTGTTTCTTCTACCGGTATTATTTCTGTTTCAACATCAAGATCTGGTACAGTTTCAAAGGTAATTGGGATGATCGGTGTAATTGGATGCATAGGTTCCGCTTCCAATGGAATTTCTGTTACTGCTTCTTGAATGACATCTGTCTGCGTTTCTATTTGATTTTCAATATTTTTAGATTGAGTAACCAACAAATCGTAAAGCAATGCACGATTGGGAATTTGATACGCGTATTTTTCCAACTGAGAACTCAAGCGCAAATCTTGGTCATTCGCCAAAGATTTCAAATACAATGTAACGATACTGGAAGCATAGGGATACAAATCCATGAGCTCCTTCAATTCATTCAATTGAAGTGTGGAACAACTAGCTGTATTCCGCATTTGTTGGTGGATGGATTCGCTACTTAACATCACCAATTACTTAATAATTTATTGATTAAATCTTGCACCATTTGTGCAGAAATATCTTCAAATAATTTCGTTTCCACTTCGGAAAGATTCGTACTTGAACTAAAATCGGCAAACCGTGTGCTGGTCATCGTCCATTGTTCTTCCTTTGGCTTCGTGATGTTAATCGCCATAACGACAGTCATCGTTAGTCGGTTTTGAGAAGCATTGTTATTTCCTTGAACAGCTAAAGGTTGAACGTTATATTGAGTAATCTGTCCCTCCATATTTACTTCCCCTTTGCCATAAGTAGTGTTCAATAAGAGCGGTGTATTGTTTTGAACACCATCCTTCATGTTTTCAGACAAAACTGCTGCAAAGTTCAACGGACAAGTGGACGCTTCCAAAGTAAGGGTTTTCATGGTAAAGGTTTTCCATTCCTCCGGCATCCCCCCTGTATCTCTAAACGAGAAACTGCTCGGCCAACAAGCACTTAATCCAATTGCCACGAAAATGAATAGGATAATTTTCATTTATTCCCCGAGTTGATATTCTTTAATTTTACGGTAAAGTGTTCGTTCAGAAATCCCAAGCTCCAAAGCCGCATACTTGCGTTTTCCTCTGTGTTTTTCTAATGCTTTATGAATCAATTCCTTTTCACGATCTTCCAAAGATAAGGATTCTTCAATTTCTTCATGAATTTCAAATGTTTCCGCCGCTGCTGGGTATGTTGTATGTGCCTCGTTCGCTGTTCCTGGTGGTAACATGCGCGTTGAAACAGGTGTGTCATCATACACATCCTGGTAAATCCGATTGACAAGTGCCGTTTGATCTTGGCTTAAGTTCACCGATTGACCGTTATTGATGACCTCTAAAACTAATTTCTTGAGCTCGGTTAAATCTTTTTTCATGTCGAAAAGAAACTTATACATCAATTCTCGTTCAGAAATAGATTCTTGCGTTTGATCATTTTTGACTAAAAAACTAGACTTTTCAGTAATTGGCTGCAGGTAAGATGCAAGCATAATTCCATCAATATCACGTGCTGTTTCAATGACCGATAATTGCTCCACTAAATTTTTTAATTGACGGATATTACCCGGCCAAGGATAATTCTGGAGTAGGATAACCGCTTCATCTGACAATTTAATGGCCGGCATTCGGTATTTTTCAGCAAAGTCATTAGCGAATTTCCGGAACAACAAATGCACATCTTCTTGTCTGTTTTTTAATGCCGGCAATTGAATTGGCACGGTGCTCAAACGGTAAAATAAATCCTCCCTGAATTTTCCAGAATGAATGGCTTGCTGCATGTTTTCATTGGTTGCAGCTACTACTCGTACGTTCGTTTTAATTACTTTAGAGGAACCAACACGAATGAATTCACCTGTTTCCAATACACGTAACAAGCGAACTTGCGTTTGCATAGGTAATTCTGCTACCTCATCCAAGAAAATCGTTCCGCCATTTGCAACTTCGAAATAACCTTGACGGCTTCCGCTCGCACCAGTAAATGATCCTTTTTCGTGTCCAAATAATTCAGAGTCAATTGTTCCCTCAGGAATAGCACCACAGTTAACGGCAATGTACTCGCCATGTTTACGGGAGCTGAGTTGATGGATGACTTGCGGAATAATTTCTTTTCCTGTTCCACTTTCCCCCGTAACAAGCACGGAGATATCCGTAGGAGCAACTTGCATCGCTACTTCCAATGCGCGGTTCAACATGGGAGAATTCCCAATTATACCAAAACGCTGTTTTACTTGTTGAATATTCATTTGAACAAGTTTAACACACTGAAACTACTTCTCCCTTCAGCGTTGCTGAAGTACAGCTATCGATTCGAACCATAACATATTGTGCTTTCTGATAGGTTTCCTTCGGAAAAACAACCATTGAATTTCGTCCTGTTCTACCACACAAATGTTCTTCCGAACGCTTGGATGTGCCTTCAATTAACACTTTTTGAATGGTTCCTATTTGTTTTTGATTACTCTTAAGTGAATGAGCCAATTGCTTTTCAATGATTTCATTCAAACGACGTCCTTTCACTTCTTCGGGAATATCATCTTCAAATCTTCTTTCTGCCAATGTTTTTGGTCGTTCCGAATATTTAAACATGTACGCAAAATCGTATTCTACGAAATCCATCAGCGAAAGAGTTCCCTGATGTTCTTCTTCCGTTTCACCGCAGAATCCAGTTATAACGTCGGTTGAAATCGCACAATCGGGAACAATGCGATGAATAGCATTGATGCGCTCCATGTACCATTCTCTCGAATAACCTCGGTTCATGCGGTAAAGTACGTCTGTATTACCTGATTGAACCGGTAGATGAATATAAGGACAAATGTTTTCATATTTCGCCATGATTTCCAGTACATCATCCGTCATGTCTTTTGGATGGGAAGTACTAAATCGAACACGTAAATCAGGTGAAACCAAAGCTACCATCTCCATTAATTGAGCAAAGTTTGTTGTCGGTTGATCAGGATTTTTCACTTCTCCTTTGGAACTTAAATTCCAACGATAGGAATCCACATTTTGTCCAAGCAAGGTTACTTCTCTGTATCCACGATCAAACAAATCTTTACATTCTTCAACGATTGTATGTGGATCACGTGAACGCTCTCTTCCACGCGTAAAGGGAACAACACAGAATGAACACATGTTATCGCAACCTCTCATGATCGTTACAAATGCGGCAATTCCACCTTGATCCAAACGAACTGGAGAAATATCCGCGTATGTTTCATCACGTGACAGTAATACATTTACAGCTTTTTGACCTGTCCCAACTTCTTCAATCAAGTTAGGTAAGTCACGGTATGCATCCGGACCTGCTACTAAATCTACCAGTTTTTCTTCTTCCAGCAAATTCTTTTTAAGTCGTTCGGCCATACAACCAAGAACTCCCACGACCAATTCAGGATTATTTTCTTTTTTAATTTTAAATTCAGTCAATCGATTACGGACACGTTGCTCGGCGTTTTCCCTAATGGAACATGTATTCAATAGAATGACATCAGCCTCGTCCATGTTGCGCGTTGTTTCGTAACCATCTTGGGCTAAAATGGAAGCAACAACCTCGCTATCAGAAAAATTCATTTGACACCCATAACTTTCCAGGTATAGTTTTTTCTTTCCTTCTCCTCCTTGATTTTGCAATTCGATGGCAGTACCCTGCATTGATTCATCTATCACTTTATTTTCAAATTCCATTTCTAATGTTTAATTCTAAGGATGCAAAATTACGATAAATTAAAACGCATGACAAATTGACATGTCAAATTCATTAAATAAGTTTTTTTTGTAAGGAAATTTTTCTTAACCATAGGTTAAAGGAAAAGAGTCGTAAAATTTTGCTGTGAACAACTTGCGAATTGCCGTGTTTTCCATATACATTTGTCCCAAAATTCTTTTTATGTCAAAAAATCTCGTTATCGTTGAGTCCCCTGCAAAGGCAAAAACCATCGAATCATACCTCGGAAAAGATTTCATTGTAAAGTCAAGTTTCGGACATGTTCGGGATTTAACCAAAAAGGGATTAGCCATTGAAATTGATAATCACTTCAACCCGTTGTACGAAGTCAGTGCAGACAAGAAACAAATCGTTGCTGAATTGAAAAAATTAGCAAAAGCAGCAGAAGTTGTTTGGCTAGCGACCGATGAGGACCGCGAGGGAGAAGCGATTTCTTGGCACCTTTTTGAAACCTTAGATTTAGCAAAAAAAGATACACACCGTATTACTTTTAATGAGATCACCAAAACGGCAGTTCTCAAAGCAATTGAGAATCCTCGTAAGATTAATAAAGAACTTGTCGACGCACAGCAAGCAAGACGAGTTTTAGATAGAATTGTGGGATTTGAATTATCCCCTGTTCTTTGGAAAAAAGTACGACCAAGTTTGTCTGCTGGGCGTGTACAATCCGTAGCGGTTCGATTAATTGTTGACCGCGAACGTGAAATCCAAGCATTTAATGTCAATCCATTCTTTCGTGTGAACGGAACATTCGGTGCAAACAACGGAGTTTTAAAAGCGGAATTAAACCGACACCTCAATGGAGAAAAAGAAGCACAAGAATTTTTAGAGCTGTGCAGAAACACTTCCTTTATTGTGGATGATGTACAGCAAAAACCAAGTACAAAGTCTCCTTCCGCACCCTTTACTACATCCACGCTTCAACAAGAAGCTAGTTTAAAACTAGGATTCTCTGTTACCAAAACAATGAGTGTTGCACAGCGTTTGTACGAATCTGGACACATCACATATATGAGAACGGATTCCGTGAATCTTTCTGAAACAGCGGTGAACGGAGCGAAAGCTGCAATTGAAGAATTTTATGGCAACGATTATTCGAAACCGACAAAATACACTACCAAAAGTTCTGGTGCACAAGAAGCCCATGAAGCCATTCGTCCAACAGATTTTAGTAAAACAAGCATCGATTCAGAACGTGATGAAACAAGGCTTTACGAATTGATTTGGAAAAGATCAATCGCGAGTCAAATGGCACACGCGAAACTAGAGCGTACAACAGTGAAAATTGGCGGCTTACCAACAGCTGATTATTTTACAGCGAAAGGTGAAGTAATTGTTTTCGACGGATTCTTAAAAGTCTACATGGAGTCAAGTTTGGATGAGGAACAAGATGAAGAAGCCGATGGATTGTTGCCAAAAGTAAACGCAAAAGAGTCTTTAGACTTATCAATTTGTACAGCAGTTGAACGATTCACTCGTCCTCCTTCTCGATATGTGGAAGCTTCTTTGGTTAAAAAATTGGAAGAACTTGGGATTGGTCGTCCATCTACCTATGCACCAACCATTTCAACTATTCAGAAACGTACGTACGTTGAAAAACAAGAACGCGAAGGAGAAATCAGAAATTATTGCTTGTTAACTTTAACGAAAGGAAATATTTCGAAAGAAGAAAAGTCTGAAACGACAGGGAAAGATCGAAATAAACTCTTTCCTACAGATATCGGAATTGTGGTAACGGATTACCTAAAGGAACATTTTGAACAAATCATGGATTACCAATTCACCGCAAAAGTGGAAGCGGAATTCGATGAGATTGCACATGGTCGATTAGAATGGACAAACATGATGGAAAGTTTTTATAAACCTTTCCATTTAGTTGTTGAAAATACGCTTGAACACAGCGAAAGAGCTACTGGTGAACGAGAATTAGGAGTTCATCCTGAAAGTGGCAGAAAAATCATCGTTAGAATTGGAAAGTTTGGACCAATGGTTCAAATTGGTGATGAAAAAGTGGATGGTGAAAAAGCGTTGTTTGCATCATTGCAACCAAATCAGTCTATTGGAAACATCTCATTGGAAGATGCTTTGAAATTGTTTCAATTACCAAGAGTCGTTGGACAATACGAGGAACAAGACATGAAAGTTAATAATGGCCGTTTTGGACCATACGTTCAAGTTGGAAAGATTTTTGCTTCCATTCCGAAGGGAGAAGACCCCATGTCAATTACCTATGAAAGATCATTAGAAATTTACTTGGAAAAGTTGCAAGTGGAAGCTAATCGATTGATAAAAAGTTTCGATGAACGTCCCGATGTTCAATTGCTAAATGGACGTTATGGTCCTTACATGAAAATCGGAAAAGACAATTTTAAACTCCCGAAAGGAACCGAAGCAGAAAAGTTAAGTTTGGAAGAATGCATCGAAATTTCTAAAACTGACGCAGCAAAACCAGCAAAAAAACGTGCGTTTAAAAAAAAATAAGTATTATTGATACCGTAAACCTTTAGTTTTGTCCAAATGAATGGAAGTGTCAATAAAGTAATTTTAATTGGAAACTTGGGTAAAGATCCCGAGATTCGACGTCTTGAAAATGGATCAGTTGTTGCGACATTTCCTATTGCTACATCGGAAATCTACAACGATAAACAAACTGGAGACCGCAAGGAAATAACAGACTGGCACGACATTGTATTGTGGCGTGGACTTGCTGAAATTGCTGAAAAATACATCCGTAAAGGATCAAAAGTTTACATAGAAGGAAAATTAAAAAAACGTTCTTGGCAAGACAAAGAAGGAAATACACGCTACGCAACGGAAGTTGTTGGAGATGATTTAACCATTTTAACTCGCAGCGATCAAACTGAGCGTAATAATGCCCCATATTCCCAAGAAGGAAAGCCCGCTAATCCTTCACCAATGAGCGGTTTAGAAAACAACATTGAAGATTCTTTACCTTTTTAATCATGAGCCTAATCGAGCCTCCCAGTTTTATCAGTTTAGCAAAATCCTTACCAAGCGGTTTTGATTCAACAACTGTCATTTACATCATTTGCATCGCACTTTTACTCTTAGTATCCGCACTGATGTCCGGTTCTGAAAGTGCTTTTTTCTCCTTGCGACCATCGGACAATGAGGATCTTAAAAAAGAAAATAGTTCCCGTTCTAAACTCATTTTGAACCTACTGGGGAAACCAAAAGAACTACTAGCAACCATATTAATCACGAATAACTTCGTTAATGTTGGAATTGTGATTCTTTCTACTTTTGTATTGAACGATGTCTATCCGCCATTGCCAGGTACAGAGCTGAAGCGATTTTTGCTGGAGGTTGTGGGAATCACCTTTTTGATCTTATTACTTGGAGAGGTTGTGCCTAAGATTTTTGCCGCTCGAAACACATTGAGCGTTGTTAGATGGATGTCCTACCCACTCTATTTTATTGGCTCCATTCCACCCGTTTCTTGGTTGAAATCTGCCCTTGTATATGGAACGAGCTTCATTCAAAAACGAAATAAATCTTCAGTAAAAGTCAACCAAGATGAATTGGAACAAGCACTGGCATTAACTCGGGAAGATTCTAGTTCCGAGGAGGATCATAAAATTTTAGAAGGAATTGTGAAATTTGGTAAAACGGATGCTAGCCAAATTATGTCTCCGAGAATAGAAGTTGAGGCAATTGACGACGACGCAAGTTTTGAAGAGGTTATGCAAACAGTTCTTGAGGCCGGATATTCTCGCATGCCAATCTTTAAAGAATCCCCCGACAACATTGTTGGCATCCTCTATATTAAAGACTTACTACCTCATTTAAATGCAGGAGCAGATTTCGATTGGAAATCAGTGCTTCGAAAACCTTTCTTCATACCTGAGAATAAAAAAATCAACGATTTACTTCAGGAATTCAGAAGTATGCGTATGCACATGGCCATTGTGGTAGATGAATATGGTGGCGCAAGTGGAATCGTTACGTTGGAAGATATTTTGGAGGAAATCGTTGGAGATATTACCGATGAATTTGATGATCATGAGATTACATACACAAAGCTGGATGGTCAAACCTTTATTTTTGAAGGAAGAACCTCTCTTAATGACTTCTACAAAGTTATTGGGGAAACCTATCAAGAGTCATTTGAGGAAGTGAAAGGCGAGGCTGAAACAATTGGTGGACTCGTTCTTGAACAAGCTGGAAGAATTTTAAAAAACAACGAATTCATCTTTATTGATGAAGTGAAATTTATAGTAGAATCATCTGATAAAAAACGCATGAAAACCATTAAAATCAAACTGCCATGATTATTCGATTAATAGCGCCGTTTATTCTTCTGATTGGTGTTTTCTCTGCTTGTTCCGATGAAAACCCAGTGCCAAAACCATCTACTTACTTGCGCATGAACCTTCCCGAACATAGTTATCGTTTATTTAAGAGCGATTGTCCTTATTCGATGAAATTATCCAATCTTTATATCGCCTCAGCAACTGAACAACCACAATCAAATTATTGTGTGCAAGAAATCGACCTTGGTCCACTTAATGGCAAATTATTCTTGTATTACTTGAAATTACCAAGTAAAGATTCGTTAGCCGAGATCATTAATTTCGCCAACGACAAAGTTGATGAGCACAAAATCAAAGCTGATAAAATCAACTTTGAACAGATTATTCAAGCAAAACAAAGAGTTTTTGGGACGTTTTTTGAGTTAAAAGGAAACGTTGCAACGAATTTTCAATTCTATTTAACAGATTCCACTACAAATTTTGTCCGTGGAGAAGTACTTCTTAATTGTAGACCAAATTATGATTCGCTTCGACCAACTTTGGAATATTTAAAAACGGACTTATTGGAATTAGTGCGACATTTTGAATGGAGAAAGTAAGTGTAAATCGCGTGTTGCTCTCTTTAGGTTCAAATCTGGGAAACAAAATTGAACATTTAGAAAAGGCAATTGAAGCCATCAAAATTTCTGCTGGAGAAGTTGAATTTGTTTCGTCTTATTACGAATCAGAACCGTGGGGTTATGAATCGGAGAATCAATTTATAAATGTTTGTTTGACTTGTTTTACAAACTATAACCCCTTTGAACTACTGACAATACTCAAAGAAGTTGAAACGACGATGGGTCGAACAAAAACGGCAACCGGTTATCAAGATCGATGCATTGATATCGATATTATATTCTTTAACAAGGAAGAAATTCAATCAGAACAATTAATGATTCCTCATCCACATTTTAAACAGAGAGAATTCGTGATGATTCCACTTCAAGAGATTGTCAAAAAAGATGATCCATTTTATCAATTCATTCAGAGCTAATGTGTTTATTTTCTCAGTAGTGAAATGTTTTATACATTTGTAAAAAATAAAAAACCAAACATGAAATTATTTCGTTCGAGCAAATTGTTCTTTTTAGGTTCAGGTATGATGTTTTTGGCATCATGTGATTTAGTTAAAGATATCACTTACTCAGTGAGTCCTAACCCTCTTGAAATGCATACTGACAGCGTTAAAATCGCCATTACTGTAAACGTTCCGGAAAAAGGAATTAAGAAAAAAGCGAAAGCTGAAATTACACCTAAGTTAGGTTCATATGCCATTGGGACTTGGTATGTAAATGGTGAAAAGGTAACAGAAAACGGAACGTCGATTAATTTTAAAAATGGTGGAACAGCAACTTTTGAGCAAACCATTCCTTATTTACCAGAAATGGAAGCCGCGGACTTAGTCATAACAGGCAAAATCTACAAGCAAACAAAAGAGAAAGATGCATTACCGGAAATGAAAATTGCTGATGCAACCATCATCACTCCTTATCTGGTAAACAAAACATTTAAAGTTTTATACGAAGAGGATGCATTAGTTCGTCAGTTTGAAAAAACTTCAGAAGCGACATTTAACTTTGAAAAAGGAAAATCTGATGTTCGTCCTACAGAATTGAAAGATACGGACATTACAGCTTTGGTATCTTGGATTCAAGCGGCTCAATCAAACCCTAAAATTAAAATCAATAAGATTGAAATTAATGGTTACGCTTCACCAGATGGTGAAATTTCAAAAAATGATAACCTTTCATTTGACCGTACAACTACTACAAGAACAGCGATTATTGCTTTAATGAAGAAAGCAAACTTAACTGCTTTTACAGATACAAACATGTATAAGTTGAATAAATACGGTGAGGATTTCGAAGGATTCAAATCACAGTTAGCTGCTTCGACAACCATTGCTGAAGCAGATAAAAACCTATTCATTCGTATTTTAGAAATGACGAAAGATTTGGAACAACGTGAAAAGGAAATGATCAACTTAGGTAAATCTTACACTGAATTAGATAAGGATGTATTTCCAAAAATTCGTCGTGCGATGGTTGTGGTTAAATACACCGAGTTTGGATTAACGGATGATGAATTGAAAGCAGCAGCTAGTAATAATCCGAACTCACTTTCTGTGGAAGAATTATTGTTCACAGCAAATAAATTAACAACTGAATTAAACGACAAAGCACGAATCTACGGCGTTGCAGCTACTAATTTTGCTAACGACTACCGAACTCACACAAACCTGGGTGCTGCGAAATTTCAATTAAACAAAACAGCTGATGCAAAAATTTCTTTCGAAAAAGCAGCATCAATTAAGGATAATGGAATTGCTAAAAACAATTTAGCTGCATCATTCATTTTAGATGGAAATACTAGCAACGCTAAAAAACTAATTGCTCAAGCAAAAACAGCATTTGACTCTAAAGGTGATGCAACTCAAAAAACAGCGGCAAGTTACAATCAAGGTATCTTAAACATCATGGAGGGTAAATACACAGCTGCAGACGCGAATTTCTCAGATAATAGCTTCAACAAAGCACTTGCCCAAGTTCTTTCTGGTAAATTAGACGCTGCGAAAAAAACATTGTCTGGTCTAACCGAGACAGCTGAAACGGCTTACCTAAAAGCAATCATCGCTGCTCGTTCAAATGAAGGAGTTGATGCAGTTGTTGCACAGTTAAAAATCGCTATTTCGAAAAATGCTTCTTTGAAAGATAAAGCTGCGAAAGACCGTGAATTCTTGAAACTTTCTACAGAATCTACCTTTACAAACGTAGTAAAGTAACCTGTTTAAAAAGCGAATTTAAAATCCCGAGAAATCGGGATTTTTTTTTGACTAAACATTTCATACGTTCTTCACGAAATTGCGTAACTTTGTTACCTAAAATCAAAAAAATGGATAGTAACGAATTCCGCAAATACGCGACAAAACATATCGGCCTCAACAGCATGGTTGTTGACCATTACATCGAGTCTTCATTAACTCCGTACATCATCGAAGAACGACCGATGAATATGACCCAAATGGATGTTTTCTCCCGTTTGATGATGGACAGAATTATTTTTCTAGGAACAGGAATCAATGACCAAGTAGCAAATATTATTAATGCACAGTTGTTATTCTTAGAGTCAGTAGATGCAAAAAAAGACATTCAAATTTACTTGAATTCACCAGGAGGCTCAGTTTATGCTGGACTCGGCATTTACGATACAATGCAATATATTCGTCCTGACGTAGCAACGATTTGTACAGGAATGGCCGCATCAATGGGAGCGGTTTTACTTTGTGCGGGAGCGGACGGAAAAAGAAGTGCATTGAAACACTCACGTGTGATGATTCACCAACCACTTGGTGGAGCTCAAGGTCAAGCATCTGACATCGAAATCACAGCTAGAGAAATTCAAAAATTGAAGAAAGAATTGTACGACATCATCGCACGTCATTCTAAACAAGACTACGAAAAAGTTTGGGCGGATTCAGATCGTGACTATTGGATGACATCAGATGAAGCGAAAGCTTATGGTATGGTGGATGAAGTTTTGCTTCGTAATCCGAAATAAACATGGCTAAAAAAGATGCTGTTTGCTCGTTTTGTGGTTCTGAAAGAGCCGCAGTTGGAATTCTTATTGCTGGGATATCTGGACATATTTGTGACAACTGTGCATCACAAGCAAACAAAATTGTTCAAGAAGAACTATCTGATAAAGTAAAGGAAGAACAGTTGGAACTTGTCAAAGTGAATCTGTTAAAGCCTCATGAAATTAAATCACACTTGGATCAATATGTGATTGGACAAAATGAGGCGAAAAAATTCCTTTCTGTTGCAGTATACAATCACTTCAAACGCCTTGGATACAAGACAACTTCAGATGAGGTAGAAATTGAAAAATCGAATGTAATTTTAGTAGGTAGAACAGGTACAGGAAAAACGTTACTTGCTAAATCCATAGCAAAATTACTGAATGTTCCATTTAGCATCGCCGATGCAACAGTTCTAACTGAAGCCGGTTATGTTGGTGAAGATGTGGAGAGTATTCTTTCACGACTTTTACAAGCCGCTGATTACAATGTTGAAAGCGCACAAATGGGCATCGTTTTTATAGACGAAATCGACAAAGTAGCTCGTAAAAATGATAACCCTTCCATTACAAGAGATGTATCCGGTGAAGGAGTACAACAGGCTTTACTTAAACTGTTAGAAGGAGCAGTAGTTAATGTTCCACCTCAAGGAGGAAGAAAGCATCCAGAACAAAAAATGATACAGATTGATACGAAAAACATTTTGTTTATCTGTGGTGGAGCTTTTGACGGAATAGAAAAGTTAATCGCAAATCGTGTAAATCGTCAAACAATTGGATTCTCATCTGACACAGAAGAAATGATTGAGAAAGATTCGCTTTTAAAGTATATTTCACCAAGCGATGTTCGTTCATTTGGGTTAATACCTGAATTAATTGGACGATTCCCTGTTTTGACGTATTTAGAGCCATTGTCAGACGCTGACTTAAAACGAATTCTAACAGAACCGAAAAATGCACTCATAAAACAATACAAACGACTGTTTGAATTAGATGGCGTAAAATTGAGCATTGACAACGAAGTTTTAGATTTTATGGTAAAAAAAGCCAACGAATTTCAACTTGGTGCAAGAGGATTAAGGTCAATTTGTGAAGCAATTCTCACTGATGCGATGTTTGACATCCCTTCATCCGAGGTTAAAAAACTTGATGTGAACATGAAGTATGCCGAAGAAAAATTCTCCAAATCTAAAATCGCCTCATTAAAAGTGGCCTAAAATAACCCACGAATTCACTGGATTTTATACTTTTGCAATTCGAAATTTTTGAACTATGAAAACATTACAATTTAGAGAAGCCTTAAGAGAAGCAATGTCCGAAGAAATGCGACGCGATGAGCGTGTATTTTTACTTGGTGAGGAGGTAGCTGAATACAATGGTGCTTACAAAGTTTCTCAAGGAATGTTGGATGAATTTGGTCCAAAAAGAGTAATCGATACACCCATCGCAGAACTAGGTTATACAGGAATTGCAGTCGGAGCATCAATGAATGGTTTGCGTCCTATCGTCGAATTTATGACATGGAACTTTGCCATCCTTGCAGCCGATCAAATCATTAACTCTGCAGCTAAAATGTTGCAAATGTCCGGCGGACAATATTCTTGTCCAATTGTTTTTCGCGGTGGCAACGGAACAGCTGGACAATTAGCTGCAACGCACTCACAAAGTTTTGAAGCATTTTACGCTCACGTACCAGGATTAAAAGTGCTTACACCGTCAAATCCTGCAGATGCAAAAGGTTTGTTAAAAGCAGCGATTCGTGATAACGATCCAGTTGTTTTCTTGGAATCAGAAAAAATGTACGGAGATAAAGGAGAAGTTCCTGAAGGAGAATACATTATTCCAATTGGCGTAGCAAACATCGTTCGTAAAGGGACAGACGTTACGATTGTTACTTTTGGAAAAATAATTAAAGTGGCTGAAGAGGCTGCTGAACTATTAGCAAAAGATAACATTCATGTAGAAATTATCGATTTACGCACCATTCGTCCATTGGATTATGGAACCATCGTTGAATCCATTAAGAAGACGAATCGTTGTGTTGTTTTAGAAGAATCTTGGCCATTGGCATCAATTTCTTCTGAAATCGCTTACCACTTGCAACGCTATGCATTTGATTATTTAGATGCACCTGTTCAACGTGTAACACAAACGGATACACCTTTCGCCTTCTCCCCTACGCTAATTGACGAAGCACTACCGAATGTGGATCGCTTAATCAAAGCAGTAAAGGCAACCATGTATCGATAAAATAGATTCATAAATCATTTAAAAGGAATCCATTTGGGTTCCTTTTTTTTTCGTCCAATGAACGTGTTTCATCCCATTGCTTTTCGATAAATAAAAACGTAAACTTAATTAGTAATATGAAATCATTTTTAATATTGTTAAGTCTCGCATGGTTTGGGACTGCTTTCGCACAAGCGCCAGAACACTTTTTGATCACCTCTAATTCATCCATACGTATAACGGATCCCATTTGTAAAAAAATGGCCGAAGAATCGAAAATGGAAATCCAAGAAGAAATCAGGATACTCAACAAAAAACAAAAGAAAGGCGATTTTAACTTGAAAAATATGCGACTGGAGCAGCAATCCTATTTTGAATCAATTCAAACCATTGGGAATGACCCAGAAATTAATTTTGCGCCATATTCACTCGCAGATATAGTTATTAGAACCTATGGAAAATCCGTTGACGGACCTATTTACCTCAGTTTGCAAAAGGTGACGTTAAAAGCGCTTGGAGCAGCAACCCTTGAAATTTCCATTAATGATATTCAAGTGAGTTCATCCGAAAGCGCTATGGACGTTGTTGTAAAGAACCTAAAGAACCCAAGTGCTACTGCTCAAACCTTACATTTTAGTTGTCCAACTGGTCGTCTTTTATTAGATAATAGTGATTCTAAAAGATTGGCTTGGTTGAGCTTTTGGAGTGAATTTTTCCAAGAAGTAAAAGTAATGGAGCAGTTGGAAAAAGTCATTATGCAAGTAGACCCCACCTTGATGAGTGCAGATGAACGAGATCGACAAACAGATGAAGTGCTTAGTAAACTAGGATTAACAAATAAAGAAAACCTTTCGAAAGGCACAGAGCAAGCAAGAAACCTATTAAAAGACATTCCATACCACATTCCATTTAATCAAGTCATCGCGGTTCTAATTAGTAAAGATGAACAAAAAGTAAGTTTGTTAAGCTGTACACCTACAAATGAAAATGACATCATTTATGACGAAGTAAATAAAGAAGAATCTACCGTAATCTATCATCAAACGGCCAAATGGAATTTTGAGAAGAAAGATGGCCACTGGCATATCTACTATTCAAACGATTATCAAAGTGATTCACTGTTGAAAATCCGATCTTTTTATATGGCGGGAATAGGTTCAGACAAACGTTTTCAGGAGGAAAACTGGATTAAAGAAAATGAAGCTGAAAATCTCTCCGAAACTTTTAATCACATTGAACTTGTACAGGAAGCATCAACTATTGAAACAGAAACGTTGGTTAGAAAAGAAATTCAACCGAAATTAGCGAAGTTACTCAATGAGGAAAATAGTCCGTACGATAACTTTCATCAACGCTTGACGCAACAAAGAACGGATTACAGGGAGGGACAATACACTGAGAAAATCATCTTTAAAGACGTATTAATTTCCAATCCAGAAAAAACAGCATTTATCTTTCCTGTAATACTAAATTCAAAAGAAGATCAAAATGACATTTCGTATTATTCTTCCAATGAAGATTTTAAATTCTATGTTTTATTAAAAAATACAGATGGCAGTTATACGATGTATGATTGGTTTTTCTTTCAACCACTTCCATATTGGACTAATTATTCCCTTCTCCGTTGTGCCGAAACACACTTAAAACACATTTCTAATTATACTGAAGATCAAGAAATAATTAATGATCAAGCTTTCTGGGACAATTATATTTTCAAACGAAGTTCACGTGGCTACGATTACTTAACTCAACTAGTTCCTTCGAATGAATCTATTTCAATTTCGAGAAGTGAATTTGATGCACAGGTGCAAGATTGCATAGATATTCTATTAGAATATGATGTGACCAATTTATATGAGCACCAATTAAAACAAATCATTCGTTGCATAAACACTATTCAAATCGGAAGCCTCAGTGGTATTCAAAATCAGAAATTAATAGCACTTAGCCAGGAACTACATTTTCAGAAACGTTTGAATAAAATCAAAAAATCAGAAATCAACTTTTATCCAGAATTGAACATTGAATTTGGAGCACCATTAAACAAGGGTTCCTATTACCAATTTAACTAAGCTTAAAATTATTTTGGGAAGGAATAACTTTGGGTTCCTTTATTTTTGATTATCAAGCAATAAAAAGCGTATTTTTTTTCAAACACTCTTGGTTTATAAAAATAAATAGTTATCTTTGCACCCCTCAAAGTACGTTTGGGGGTTATTATTTATTTTAAAACAAGAGTATTTTATGCCAACTATTCAACAGTTAGTTCGCAAAGGAAGAACTGCGGTGGTGAAGAAGAGTAAGTCCGCTGCGCTTGATTCATGTCCACAACGTAAAGGTGTGTGTGTTCGTGTTTACACGACTACACCTAAGAAGCCAAACTCGGCTATGCGTAAAGTGGCGCGTGTTCGCTTAACGAACGGAAAAGAAGTCAACGCTTACATCGGTGGTGAAGGCCACAATCTTCAAGAACACTCATTAGTACTTGTGCGAGGAGGAAGGGTTAAAGACCTTCCAGGGGTACGTTACCACATTGTTCGTGGTGCAGAAGATACGGCCGGAGTTCAAGGTCGTAGTCAGAGAAGATCCAAATATGGTACTAAACGTCCTAAGCAGAAATAATTAAAAGCTTTACAAAATGAGAAGAAGAAAAGCCAAGAAAATTGCGATTCTACCAGATCCGAAATTTAACGATCAGGTAGTAACAAAATTTGTAAACAATTTAATGCTAGATGGTAAGAAAAGTTTAGCATTCCGTTTATTTTACGATGCAATTGAAATCGTAGATAAAAAAATAGAAGAAACAGAAGGATTAGACGTTTGGAGAAAAGCATTGGAAAATGTTACTCCAGCTGTTGAGGTTAGAAGCCGCCGTGTAGGTGGAGCTACTTTCCAAATCCCTACTCCCGTTCGTGAAGAACGTAAAGCATCCCTAGCTATGAAATGGTTAATCGGATACGCACGTAAACGCAACGAAAAGACAATGTCTCAAAGACTTGCTTCTGAAATCATCGCTGCTTCGAAAGAAGAAGGTGCTGCATTCAAGAAGAAAGAAGATACAATGCGTATGGCGGAAGCAAATAAAGCATTTTCACATTTCAGATTCTAAGACATGGCTAGAGATTTAAGATTTACAAGAAACATCGGGATTGCTGCTCACATTGATGCAGGTAAAACAACAACGACTGAGCGTATCTTATTTTACGGTGGTGTGAGCCACAAAATTGGAGAAGTTCATGATGGAGCTGCGACAATGGACTGGATGGAGCAAGAGCAAGAACGTGGTATCACGATTACTTCTGCTGCAACCACTTTAGATTGGAAATACAGAGGCCAAAACTACCATGTAAACATTATTGATACCCCAGGACACGTTGACTTTACAGTTGAAGTAAACCGTTCTTTACGTGTATTAGATGGTTTGGTATTCTTGTTTTCAGCAGTTGATGGTGTTGAGCCTCAATCTGAGACAAACTGGCGTTTGGCAAACAATTACAACGTTCCACGTATTGGATTCGTTAACAAAATGGACCGTCAAGGTGCAGATTTCTTGAATGTTTGTCGTCAAGTAAAAACAATGTTGGGTAGTCATGCATTACCATTACAAATTAATATTGGTGATGAAGACAACTTCAAAGGAGTTGTTGACTTAATCAACTTTAAAGGTATTACATGGAATGAAGAAGATTTCGGGATGACTTTCCAAGAAATTGAAATTCCTGCTGATATTATCGATGAAGCACGTCAATTAAGAAGTGAATTATTAGAAGCAGTTGCTGAATTTGATGAATCTTTGATGGAGAAATTCTTCGAAGATGAAAATTCATTAACTGAACGTGAAATTTTGAACGCATTGCGTGAAGCAACTATCTCTGGAAAAGTTGTTCCTATGATGTGTGGTTCATCTTTCAAAAACAAAGGAGTTCAAGCGATGTTGGACATGGTAATGGAAATTCTTCCATCTCCAATGGACATTGAAGGTGTTGTTGGTACTAACCCAAAAACAGATAAAGAAGAATTGCGTAAGCCTTCTTATGACGAACCTTTCGCTGGATTAGCATTCAAAATTGCTACTGACCCTTTTGTTGGACGTTTATGTTTCGTTCGTGCTTACTCTGGAAAGCTTGAAGCAGGTTCTTATGTCTTGAACACACGTTCAGATAATAAAGAACGTATTTCTCGTATCTTCCAAATGCACGCTAACAAACAAAATCAAATTAGTGAATTAGGTGCTGGAGATATCGGTGCGGTTGTTGGATTTAAAGACATCAAAACGGGAGATACATTGTGTGCAGAAAATGCTCCGATCGTTCTTGAGTCTATGGTGTTCCCAGATCCAGTTATCGGATTGGCTATCGAACCTAAAACGCAAGCAGATACAGATCGTTTATCGATCGGATTATCAAAACTTTCTGAAGAAGATCCAACATTCCGTGTGAACACTGATGAGGAGTCTGGACAAACGATTATCTCAGGAATGGGTGAGCTTCACTTGGAGATCATTGTAGACCGTTTGAAAAGAGAGTTTAAGGTAGAAGTAAATCAAGGCGCGCCACAAGTTACTTACCGTGAGGCTATTACAGGTCAAACAAGTCACAGAGAAGTTTACAAAAAACAATCTGGTGGACGTGGTAAATTTGCCGACATCTTGGTTAAAATTTCTGCTCAAGATAACGAAGAGAAAACAGGTCTTGAATTCATCAACAGTATCAAAGGTGGTAACATTCCTCGTGAATTTGTTCCATCTGTTGAGAAAGGATTTAAAGATTCCATGAAAAATGGAGTTCTTGCTGGTTACCCAATTGAAGCGATGAAAGTTGAATTACTTGATGGATCATTCCACGCAGTCGATTCAGATTCTTTATCCTTTGAACTTTGTGCACGTATGGCGTACAAAGCAGCATTGAAAGGTTGTAATCCAATTTTGTTGGAACCAATCATGAAATTAGAAGTTGTTACACCGGAAGAAAACATGGGAGATGTTGTAGGTGACTTAAACAGAAGACGTGGTATGATGCGTGGTATGGATGACCGTAACGGTTCAAAAGTATTGAAAGCAGACGTTCCACTTTCAGAAATGTTTGGTTACGTAACTCAATTACGTACGATTACTTCAGGACGTGCTAGTTCTTCTATGGAATTCTCGCATTACTCAGAAGCTCCTAAAAACGTTGCTGAGGATGTAGTAGCAAAAGCAAATGGTAAAGTCACAGCTTAAAAGAAAA
>JBIIAG010000066.1:0-8764 GCA_044240055.1 Crocinitomicaceae bacterium
TTTCTGGAGAAGCCAATGAAATGGTGATTTTATTAAAGCTACTTTGTTTTTTTGGTATTTCTCTTTTGAAAGCCATTTTTTATATAATGTTTTCGTTATTAATCAATTAGTCCATCGATACGTTCAAACACAATCCGCGAAGCTCGTGTAACAATACGTTGAAAGATTCAGGAATTCCTGGTTCAGGAATATTATCACCTTTCACAATTGCTTCGTAAGCTTTCGCACGACCCATCACGTCATCAGATTTAACCGTTAAGATTTCTTGAAGAATGTTTGCTGCACCAAATGCTTCCAATGCCCAAACTTCCATTTCTCCAAAACGCTGACCTCCGAATTGCGCTTTACCACCAAGTGGTTGTTGCGTAATCAATGAGTATGGTCCGATTGAACGAGCATGCATTTTATCATCTACCATGTGAGATAATTTCAACATGTAGATTACCCCAACTGTTGCCGGTTGATGGAAACGCTCTCCTGTTCCTCCGTCGTACAAGTACGTTTTACCTGATTTAGGAACACCTGCTTTCGCTGTCCATTCGTCGATTTCTGACGGTTTTGCACCATCAAAAATTGGCGTTGCGAACTTCATGCCTAATTTTTCACCTGCCCAACCAAGAACAGTTTCATAAATTTGACCAAGGTTCATACGGGAAGGTACACCAAGTGGATTCAATACGATATCAACTGGAGTTCCGTCTTCTAGGAAAGGCATGTCTTCTTGACGAACGATGTTCGCAACAATTCCTTTATTTCCGTGACGACCCGCCATTTTATCTCCAACTTTCAATTTACGTTTTTTAGCAACATAAACTTTCGCCAATTTCACAATTCCTGCTGGAAGTTCATCTCCTACTGAAATATGGAACTTACGACGTTTGTAGTTACCTAATAAATCGTTTGCTTTGATATTGAAGTTATGAATTACACGACTAATCAATTGATTGATTTTCACATCTGAAGTCCAGTTTAAAGGATTCACAATTGAATAATCTAAAGCCATCAACGCTTTATTCGTAAATTTCGTTCCTTTCTTGATCAACTCTTCCTTGAAGTTGTTAAATACACCTGAAGATTTGTGCTCACCTAAAATGACCATCAATTTTTCTGCAAGTTTTTCCTTCAAATCAGCAAAATCCTTTTGGTATTCTGCATCAATTGTTTCCAAGATAGGTTTATCCTGAGATTTTGACTTACGGTCTTTAACAGCTCTTGAGAATAATTTTTTCTCAATTACAACACCACGTAAAGATGGACCTGCTTTCAATGAAGCATCCTTCACATCTCCTGCTTTGTCACCAAAGATTGCACGTAATAATTTCTCTTCTGGAGATGGATCTGTTTCACCTTTTGGAGTAATTTTTCCGATCAAAATATCACCTTCACGGATTTCAGCTCCGATACGGATCAATCCATTCTCATCCAAATCTTTTGTAGCTTCTTCACTTACGTTTGGAATGTCTGAAGTTAACTCCTCCATTCCACGTTTTGTGTCGCGAACCTCTAACGAATATTCATCAATGTGAACACTTGTAAAGATATCATCACGCACAACTTTTTCAGAAATTACAATCGCATCCTCAAAGTTATAACCTTTCCAAGGCATGAACGCTACTTTCAAGTTTTGACCTAACGCCAACTCACCAGCTTGTGTTGCATAACCTTCACAAAGAACTTGTCCTCTTTCAACACGATCACCTTTTTGAACAATCGGTTTCAAGTTGATACATGTACTTTGATTCGTTTTCATGAATTTCGTTAAGCCATAACGTGTTACTTCGCTATCGAAACTCACCATTTTATCTTCTTCATTCCAATCGTAACGGATTACGATTTCATTTGCATCCACGTACTCAACCGTTCCAGTACCTTCAGCGTTGATTAACACACGAGAATCACGTGCTACTAAACGCTCAATTCCTGTTCCTACAATTGGAGAATTTGGACGTAACAATGGAACTGCTTGACGTTGCATGTTTGATCCCATCAATGCACGGTTGGCATCATCATGCTCCAAGAACGGAATAGATGAAGCGGCAATCGATGCAATTTGATTGGCACCAACGTCCATCAAATTCAAATCTTTCGGTGCTACCACAGGGAAGTCACCTTCGAAACGTGCTTTAACAACATCAGACAAGAAGTTTCCTTTATCATCCATCACAGCATTTGCTTGTGCGATCATTTTTGAATCTTCTTCTTCAGCTGCTAGATAAACAGGCTCTTCATTTAATACAACTTTACCATTCTCAACACGACGGTAAGGAGTTTCAATGAATCCTAATTTATTCACTTTCGCAAACACACACAATGAAGAAATCAAACCAATGTTTGGTCCTTCTGGTGTTTCAATCGTACAAAGACGACCGTAGTGTGTATAGTGAACGTCACGCACCTCGAATCCTGCTCTTTCACGAGAGAGTCCACCTGGCCCTAGAGCCGACAAGCGGCGTTTGTGAGTTACTTCAGAAAGTGGATTGGTTTGATCCATGAACTGAGATAACTGATTCGTTCCAAAGAATGAGTTGATAACAGACGAAAGTGTTTTCGCATTGATCAAGTCAATTGGTGTAAATACTTCGTTGTCACGAACGTTCATACGCTCACGAATGGTTCTCGCCATTCTAGCAAGACCAACACCGAATTGTGCATATAATTGTTCACCTACCGTACGAACACGACGATTTGATAAGTGGTCAATATCATCAATATCTGCTTTCGAATTAATCAACTCGATCAAATATTTGATGATATTAATGATGTCAGTTTTGGTAAGGACACGAGACTCTTCTGAATCATCTAACCCTAATTTCTTATTCAAACGGAAACGTCCAACCTCACCTAAATCATAGCGTGCATCAGAGAAGAATAATTTCTCAAATACTCCTTTTGCCGTTTCATAGTCGGGCGGATCTGCGTTACGTAATTGACGGTAAATGTGTTCAACCGCTTCTTTTTCAGAGTTGGAAGTATCTTTTTGTAATGTATTATAGATAATGGTATAATCTGTTGAATTACCATCTTCTTTATGTAAAATCAATGATTTTGCACCAGAGTCCATGATAGAATCTAAATGCTCTTCACCAATTACTAACTCACGATCTAGGATTACCTCATTACGTTCGATAGAAACAACTTCTCCAGTATCTTCATCTACGAAATCTTCAATCCATGTTTTTAACACACGTGCAGCTAAACGACGTCCTACTAATTTTTTCAAATTGGCTTTATTGACCTTGACTTCATCAGCCAATCCAAAAATCTCTAGGATATCACGATCTGTTTCGTATCCAATTGCACGGAACAAAGTTGTTACAGGCAATTTTTTCTTACGATCGATGTAAGCATACATGATGTTATTGATATCTGTCGCGAATTCAATCCAAGATCCCTTGAAAGGAATAATACGAGCAGAATACAATTTTGTACCATTTGCGTGACGGCTTTGGCCGAAGAACACACCTGGTGAACGGTGTAATTGAGAGACGATTACTCGTTCAGCACCATTTACAACGAAAGACCCTTTTGGAGTCATATAAGGAATTGTACCTAAATAAACATCTTGTACGATAGTTTCAAAATCCTCATGTTCAGGATCGGTACAATATAATTTCAATTTAGCCTTTAAAGGAACACTGTACGTTAATCCTCGCTCAATACATTCTTCAATAGAATATCTTGGTGGATCTACGAAGTAGTCTAAAAACTCCAATACAAATTGATTTCTTGTATCGGTAATTGGAAAGTTTTCGGCGAAAACTTTAAATAAACCTTCACTATCACGATTCTCTGGAGTTGTTTCCAACTGAAAGAATTCTTGGAAGGATTTTAATTGAATCTCCAGGAAGTCTGGATATTCAAATTGATTTTTGCTTGAAGCAAAATTAATTCGGGTTGAATTATTTGATGTTGCCAAGGCTTTTGTTTTTTAGTTATTCGATTATTCTGTCAAAATCAACATGCGAAAAAACAGGAGAAGGCATCCGCCAAATGGCGGTGCCTTTCCTGTAATATTATGGGGTTAATTACTTAACCTCAACTTCAGCTCCAGCCTCTTCTAAAGATTTTTTAAGACCTTCAGCCTCATCTTTAGAAACTCCTTCTTTCAATGTTGCAGGAGCACCGTCTACTAAGTCTTTAGACTCTTTCAAACCGTTTCCTGTTAATTCTTTAACAAGTTTTACTACTGCTAGTTTGTTTGGTCCACCAGCTTTCAAGATTACGTCGAATTCCGTTTTCTCAGCAGCAGCTTCACCTGCATCCGCAGCACCACCAGCCATCATTACCGGAGCAGCCGCAGCTGGTTCGATTCCGTACTCATCTTTTAAAATTGTTGCTAACTCGCTTACTTCTTTTACTGTAAGGTTAACTAACGTTTCTGCAATTTGCTTTAAATCAGCCATTTTATTTTAATTTAAAAAAGGTTATTATTAATTAATTTATGCTCGTTCTTCGAGCGTTTTAAGGATTCCAGCAATTGTATTACCAGAACCTCTAAGAGCAGACAATACATTTTGAGCAGGACTCTGCAACATTCCAATGATTTGTCCAACCAATTCTTCCTTACTTTTCAGTGATTCTAGAACTTTTAATTGGTCATCTCCAATGAAAATTGCTTCATCAATGTATGCACCTTTCAAAATTGGTTTCGGTGATTTCTTACGGAAATCAGCAATCAATTTTGCAGGAGCATTCGCTACTTCGCTGAACATTACAGAAGTTGAACCTTTTAGTACATCTCTCAATGCGCCAAAATCTTTCCCTTCTACTTGGTCCATCGCTTTTTGAAGCAATGCATTTTTAACTACTCGCAAGGAGATGTTTGATTGAAAACATCTTCTACGCAATGAGTTAATTGTCTCTACTGTTAATTCTGCTGTGTCTGCTAGATACAACACGTTGTTAGCAGTTAAATCTGCCGCTAAATCACTGATGTACTTCGCTTTTTCTTCTCTTGTCATTTTCTTAAGTATTAAGCAGTAACAGACTTCGCGTCAATTTGTATCCCTGGACTCATCGTTGAGCTCAGGTAGATACTTTTAATATAAGTACCTTTTGCAGCAGATGGTTTTAATTTCACTAGTTGTTGAATTAACTCACTCGCGTTTTCACGAATTTTGTCACCTTCAAAACTAACTTTACCTACCGATGAGTGAATGATACCGTATTTATCAACTTTAAAGTCAATTTTACCAGCTTTCACTTCAGTTACAGCTTTACCTATTTCCATAGTTACTGTACCTGTTTTCGGATTCGGCATTAAACCACGTGGACCTAAAACACGTCCAAGTGCACCTACTTTACCCATAACTGAAGGCATCGTAATGATTACGTCGATATCTGTCCAACCACTTTTGATTTTATCAATGTAGTCATCTAGTCCAACATATTCCGCACCTGCTTCAATTGCTTCTTTTTCCTTGTCCGGAGTACAAAGTACAAGTACTTTAATATCCTTACCAGTTCCATGAGGCAACGCAACAGTTCCACGTACCATTTGATTCGCTTTACGAGGATCAACCCCTAAACGAACACAAATATCTACAGAGGCATCGAATTTGGTTGTAGAAATTCCCTTCACCAAATTACATGCTTCAGATAGAGTGTAGATTTTTGTCAAATCAAATTTCGACAAGATCTCTTTTCTTTTTTTAGAAACTCTTTTCATAACAATTAATTATTTGGATTGAGGAGCGTCTCCACCTTTAACGGTTACCCCCATACTTCTTGCTGTTCCCGCAACCATTCGCATTGCTGCATCAACGGTGAAACAATTCAAATCTGGTAATTTATCTTCAGCAATCATGCGAATTTGATCCCAAGAAATGGAAGCAACTTTTACACGATTTGGCTCAGATGAACCTTTTTTGATTTTTGTGTGCTCGATGATTTGTACCGCTGCTGGTGGTGTTTTAAGAACGAAATCAAAGGATTTATCACCATAAACAGTGATAACAACAGGAACTACCTTACCCATTTTATCTTGAGTTCTAGCATTAAACTGCTTACAAAACTCCATGATATTTACACCTTTCGCACCCAAAGCAGGTCCAATTGGTGGTGATGGGTTGGCTGCGCCTCCTTTGATCTGCAATTTGATCAATGCTGCTACTTCTTTAGCCATATATATTAAAATTATGTAGTCAACGTGAATCAGTGATGGGAAGCTTTAATCATCGGACTCACTCCTACGGTTAATACAATTTTTATCCTTCTTTCTCAACTTGCATATAGCTGAGTTCCAAAAGATTTTTTCGGCCAAATATTTTGACCATTACTTTTAATTTTTTCTTCTCTTCATTGATTTCATCTACAACTCCTGTGAAGTTGTTAAATGGACCATCAATCACTTTAACGGACTCACCAACAACAAAAGGAATTTTCAATTCTTCCTCCGTTGTAGCTAATTCGTCCACTTTTCCTAAAATTCTATTTACTTCAGCTAATCGCATCGGTACGGGTTCACCACCTTTAACAGTGCCTAGGAAACCAATAACATTTGGAATACTTTTAATTACGTGACTAACTTCACCTACTAGAGCAGCTTCAATTAGAACATAACCTGGAAGGAACGCTTTTTCCTTATTTACCTTCTTACCGTTTTGGATTTTAAAAACCTTTTCAGTTGGAATTAAAACTTGATTTACGTAGTCGTTCAGTTTCATTCGAGAAATTTCTAACTCCAAATACTCCTTTACTTTCTTTTCCTTACCACTTACGGCACGAACTACATACCATTTCTTAACAATTTCTGCCATTACTGTATTTTGTTTAGAATGATCCGTATATAAATCCTAATAATCCTTTCCACAATGAACCCTCTTCTCCAGATATACCGAATGCGTAGTCCATTCCGAAGATAAGAAGTGCAATGAGTACAGATGCAACAACTACCAGAATGGTATTATTTTGTAGTTCTTTCCAAGTTGGCCACGTTACATTGTGCACCATTTCATGGTAAGTTTCCTGAAAATATGTTCTAATTTTTGACACTTAATTCAATTTAAATTGAGCACGGGCGGTAGGATTCGAACCCACGACCAATGGTTTTGGAAACCACCACTCTACCAGCTGAGCTACACCCGTTTAAAAAGGGGAGTTGTAAAACTCCCCTTACTTAAAACTATGTTGTTTCTTGTTAAGCTACGATTTCTGTAACCTGTCCAGCACCTACAGTTCTACCACCCTCACGGATTGCAAAACGAAGTCCTTTGTCCATCGCAACTGGTACAATCAATTTAACAGTGATTGATACGTTGTCACCTGGCATAACCATTTCACGACCATCCGTTAAGAAGATTTCTCCTGTAACGTCTGTTGTACGGAAATAGAATTGAGGACGGTATTTGTTATGGAAAGGAGTGTGACGACCACCTTCTTCTTTCTTCAATACGTAGATCTCAGCTTTAAATTCTTGGTGTGGTGTAGTTGAACCTGGTTTACAGATAACCATTCCACGTTTGATTTGAGATTTCTCAATACCACGTAGTAATAAACCTGCGTTATCACCTGCTTCACCACGATCTAACATTTTGCGGAACATCTCAACACCTGTTACTGTAGATGTTAATTTCAATTCACCCATACCTAAGATCTCAACTGGCTCACCAGAGTTGATTACACCTGTTTCGATACGACCAGTTACAACTGTACCACGACCTGTAATCGTAAATACGTCCTCAACTGGCATTAAGAAAGGCTTATCAACATCACGTGGAGGAAGTTCGATATATGTATCAACTGCATCCATTAATGCATCAATTGTAGCAACCCACTGAGGCTCACCATTTAATGCTCCCAAAGCAGAACCTTGGATAACTGGTGCATTATCACCATCGTATTTGTAGAAAGAAAGTAATTCACGTACTTCCATTTCAACTAATTCTAATAACTCTGCATCGTCTACCATGTCCACTTTGTTCATGAAGACAACTAAACGAGGAACACCAACTTGACGACCAAGTAGGATGTGCTCACGTGTTTGAGGCATTGGACCATCAGTTGCAGCAACTACTAAAATCGCTCCGTCCATTTGTGCAGCTCCAGTAACCATGTTCTTTACGTAATCGGCGTGACCTGGACAGTCAACGTGTGCGTAGTGACGGTTTGCTGTTTCGTACTCAATGTGCGAAGTGTTAATAGTGATACCACGCTCTTTTTCTTCGGGCGCGTTATCGATTGAAGAGAAATCACGAACCTGAGCCAATCCCTTAGAAGCAAGAACGCTAGAGATTGCTGCAGTCAACGTAGTCTTACCATGGTCAACGTGTCCAATAGTACCAATGTTCACGTGTGGTTTGGAACGGTCAAAATTTTCCTTAGCCATTTTTTTTTTGTTACTTAGTTAATAATATATTTATTTATCATAAAATCCTTTACCATCAAATGGAAAGGATTCAACTTCTTTTTTCATACTGAGCCAATGACGAGAATTGAACTCGTGGCCTCTTCCTTACCAAGGAAGCGCTCTACCCCTGAGCTACACCGGCGCTCTTTGAAAAGTGAGCGGGAGACGAGACTCGAACTCGCGACGTTCAGCTTGGAAGGCTGAAGCTCTACCAACTGAGCTACTCCCGCTTTTTTTCTTTTCTTGTGGGGGGAGCAGGATTCGAACCTGCGAAGATGTACATCAGCAGATTTACAGTCTGCCCTCGTTGGCCGCTTGAGTATCCCCCCTACAATTTGAGCCGATGGAGGGATTCGAACCCCCGACCAGCTGATTACAAATCAGCTGCTCTGGCCAACTGAGCTACATCGGCAATTT
>JBIIAG010000023.1:0-29718 GCA_044240055.1 Crocinitomicaceae bacterium
TTCACAATTAAGGATTGTTTTTTAATTGTCAGCGATGTTTTTTGGGAAAATTGCGAAGGTTTGAAATTGTGCTCCTTGCATAGACATGCATTTTTGCCAAAGCTTCGAGGCAGGAGATGTCAGTATGGTTTTTAAGGGGATGTTGTTCACACAAATCCATGCACGTTCGTTTATTTCTTGCGTCAATTGCCCTTTACTCCATCCAGAATACCCAATAAAAAATTTAATTTTTTCTTTATTGCTTTCATCTTGGGATAAATACTCAAAAATTGCCGTCAAATCACCCCCGAAAAATAATCCCGGCAGTATTTCCTCACTGGATTCGATGTCCGCAAATGTATGTAAGTAAAAAAGACTGTTATTTGCCACTGGACCACCAATAAGAACTGGAATGGACATTGGTGCAATATCAATAAGGTCATGCAATTCAACAACGGAAGGATGGTTTAAAACAAATCCAAACGATTCTGCTTCAGAATGTTCGCACATTAAAATAACCGATCGTTCGAAATGTGGATCCTGGAGAAAGGGTTCAGATAATAAGACGCTTCCTTTTGATGGAAGAATACCATTTATAAAATCAATTGTTTCTTTGAGTTTCATCGCTGATTTAATCAAACGAACTTACGCAATTATTATTTTATTTCTCTGTCAATTTGAGTAAATTTTTCAAGTGAATTAATTCGAGTCAAGGACTGAAAGTATGCTCAAATCAATTAAAGGAATTAACTTTGAATTCGAAACGACTGTTTTAAGTTTCAGTTTACGCTGTGGACTTTAAACGATTCAAGAATTGACGATAGTAAATTATTATGGCTCAAAAACCAGCGATACCAAAAGGAACAAGGGATTTTCTACCAACTGAGGTAGCGAAAAGAACGTATTTATTTGAATCGATTAAAACAGTTTTTAAACGGTACGGATTTGCTCCCATAGAAACTCCTAGCTTTGAACTTTCTTCAACGCTTATGGGAAAATACGGTGAAGAAGGAGATCGTTTGATATTTCGCATTCTCAATTCAGGAGATAAAATGCGTAAGGCCGATTTGGAGGCGCTTTCCAATGATAATTTACCGAAATTCGCATCTTCACTAGCAGAAAAAGCATTGCGTTATGATTTAACTGTCCCTTTCGCGCGATTTGTAGTACAACATCAGAACGACATAACTTTTCCTTTTAAACGGTATCAAATTCAACCGGTTTGGAGAGCAGATCGTCCTCAACATGGAAGGTATCAAGAGTTTTTTCAATGCGATGCAGATGTTGTGGGTTCGGATTCTTTGCTTTGTGAAGTGGAATTGATTCAGATTTTTGATGATGTCCTGACACATTTGAATATTCCGTCTTTTACGATTAAACTAAACAACCGAAAAATCTTAAGTGGAATCGCAGAAGTTTGTGGAGAAGCTGATCGCATCATTGATTTGACGGTGGCAATAGATAAGCTGGATAAAATAGGAGAGGAGGGAGTCTTAAACGAACTTTCTCAAAAAGGAATCAGTGATTCAGCCATTGAGAAAATCAAACCACTCTTTCAATTTGCAGGAAGTAATCAGGAGAAACTGCAACTCATGCGTTCATATCTAGCAAATTCAGAAGTTGGAATGAAAGGGATTGATGAGTTAGAATACGTAATGAATGTCGTTGATTCAATGGGGCTTAAGCGTGCTGACTTAGAGTTTGACTTAACACTAGCTCGTGGATTGAATTATTACACGGGAGCCATTTTTGAAGTGAAAGCAAACAATGTGAACATGGGTTCTATTTGTGGTGGTGGACGTTATGACGATTTAACTGGACTTTTCGGATTAAAAGGAATATCAGGAGTTGGAATTTCTTTTGGTGCAGATCGAATTTATGATGTGATGACCGAATTGAATTTATTTCCAGCATCTGTAACAAAAGGGCTAAAAGTTCTTTTTATTAATTTTGGAGAGAAGGAAGTTTCCACCTGTTTAACTTTAGCGCGTCAAATTCGTGAACACGACGTTGATTGTGAAGTTTATCCAAGTACAGCGAAAGTCCAAAAGCAAATGAAATATGCGAATGATCGTTCTGTGCAATATGTGGTTTTAATCGGTGAAGAGGAATTAAATTCAAATACATTGATTTTAAAGAATATGGATTCAGGAGAACAGGAAACCCTTAATTACGAATCATTTATAGCTAAAATACCTACCTTATGAAATTAATTTTTGTCTTAGTAACTTCTTTATTCTTGTTCTCATGTAGTTCCGCAAGTACAAAAGGGAAGTGGAATGATCAGGATCGATCGGAAGCATTGAAAGATGTCAAAGAATATGCAAGTGCATTAGAAACTGTTGGTTCTGCAAAGGATATGTGTTACGACTGCTATATTGATAGTTTAGAAAAGATCTATGATAATTATGATGCTGCAAAAAAATTAAATGAGGACGATCGATTGAGTATTCTCATGGATTGTGCGATACAATATATCCATTTTGATTAATCAGTAAGAGTCAAAAAAAATCCCAGACAAAATAAATTGCCTGGGATTTTTTTTAACTATTATTTACTACCAAATTTTAGCAATTTTCTTTGCGTCATTGCGCATCACACGTCCTTCTTTCACATCAAATGCCACAAAGAATTCCGGACAATTTTTCAAAGGTCCATTTACACGGTACATGCCAGGTGAATGTGGGTCATTTGCAATGCGATTTTTCATCTCTTCATCCGTATACTTGATTTTCCATAACTGTGCATACGCGATAAAGAATCGTTGAGCAGGTGTAAATCCTTCACGCACTTCATTTGCTTTAAACTCTGATGTTCGTTTATATGCATAAAATGCCATCGTTAATCCACCTAAATCTGCGATGTTTTCACCCATAGTCAAATCTGGATTCACACATTGATCTTCCATTGGACAGAAAGCAGCGAATGTTTCACCAAGAATCTTTGTCTTTTCTCCAAATAACTGTAAATCTTCGTCTGTCCACCAATTTTTAAATGATCCATCTGCCGCAAACTTAGCGCCCATATCATCAAAACCGTGGGTAAATTCATGTCCAATCACCATGCCTATGCGACCATAGTTTACTGCATCTTCTGATTTTTCATCAAAGAATGGCGCTTGCATAATTCCCGCAGGAAAAGCGATTTCATTCAGTAGTGGGTGGTAATATGCGTTTACCATGTGAGCTGGCATTCCCCATTTGTCTTTATCAACTTCTTTCTTTAAATCAGCAAAGTTCTTTTTTACACTATATCGATTCATTTCTTTGACATTTGCCAAGTAGTTGTCCGCGCTAAAATTAAGGCTCGAGTAGTCCTCCCATTTATCTGGAAATCCAAGTTTTCGTCCGATAGAAGAAAGTTTGTTTAACGCTTCTTTTTTAGTCTCGTTGGACATCCAGTCAAGGTTTTGAATACGTTCCTTAAAAACAGCTAAAAGATTGTCGACCATTTCATTAACACGTGCTTGTGCTTCTTTTGAAAAGTGTCTTTCTACGAATGCTTTCCCGAGTAGTTCTCCAATTTCAATATTGGTAATTTCATCAATGGCTTTTTCATTTAATGGCTTTTGAATTTTTTTCCCGCTTAATGTTGTTCCGTAGAAATCGAAATTCAATGCCACAAATTGTTCATTTAAACTTCCTGCATAATGGTTTATTATATTCCATTTGAGGTAGTTTTTCCATGTAGTAATCGATTCTCCCTCTAGCATTTTAGCTACTTTTTTCAAGTACTCCGGATTACTAACGATGAGTGTGTCGGGCATTTGACAACCAACCGTTGAGAAATAATAACGCAAATCGAAGGACCCCAACAAACTGATTGTTTCCTTTAAACTCATTTTATTATAGGTTTTTTCAGGAATTCTCATTTCCGAAGGACTCATCATGGATTCAGCCAATTTTGTTTCGAATCCGACAATTTCCTCACTCATTTTTTGAGCCTGTTCGGTATCGTGTCCAATCAGCACAAATGACTTAGTGATGTGACGTTTGTATGCGGCAAGAATTTCCTTTTTGTTTTCAGTCAAATAATAATCCTTATTCGGCAAGCCAATTCCTCCTTGCCCCATGTATGCAGCGTTTTTCGTTACATTTTTCATGTCTTGACCAACACCGAAACTAAAGACAGAGCCAATTCCATCCCGGTGATTCATTGCGATGGATGTCACAATAAAGTCTTTCCGATTGATTGAATCAATTCGGCTCAATTCCTCTTTAATGCCAGAAACACCTAATTTATTCCTTGTTTCCATGTTCATGAATGAAGCATAATAGGCACCTAACAATTGATTCTGAGAACCTTTTGATCCCTGGTTGGCTTTGGCATCATCAAGAATGGCTGTTAATTTCTTTTTGTTTTCTTGATCTAATTCATTGAAGCTCCCCCAGCGAGATTCGGAGGCTGGAATTTCATTGTTTTGTATCCAATTTCCATTAGCGAAAAGGAAGAAATCATCTTCTGGCTTAATGGTTTTGTCTAGATAGTCCATGCTAATTGTATTGAAATTCCCATTGGAAATGGAAACTTCTTTCTTTACGCAAGAGCTAATTAGCACTAAACTCGAGATTGCGACTAAACTTTTGTATAACATGTGTATTAATTAAGTGGTGTGTATAACATTTCAACGTGAGGAATTCCATCTTCTTCGTAGTCCTTTCCGGTTGAGAAGAATAAATGACCGTTGTAAAATCGTTCTAAGTGTTTTTGTGCGGAAATGCGCACGGGTACTCGTCCAAATTCTTTTTCGCAGAAGGACATGCATTTGCTCATTAGTTCGTGGCCCTGTCCGTTTCCGCGTAATTCTTCTTGAAGGACAACACGTCCAATAGAAACTTCACCATACGAGATTCCAGGAGGTAAAATGCGTGCTGTAGCGACGATGTTTCCCATTCCATCACGACAAATCAGGTGATAGCATTTTTTATCCTTCCCATCAAGGTCTTGGTAAATACAGTTTTGTTCAACAACGAATGTTTTTAATCTGACAGCTACGATATCATGAAACTCGACGACGCTGAGTTCATTGAAGTGTTTGCATTGAAAATTTAAATTCATGGCCTAAAATTAGCGCTTTTTTTAGTTGACAGTGATCAGTAAAGGTGAATTTGCCAATTGATCTGGTGAAATCATGGGCTCATCGTATGGGATTTCGTTGCCATAGCGTTCCTTCATGATTTTGCGGACGATTGGACCGTCGATGTTAAATTCTCTAAGTGGTTTAGTGGCAGCTAATTTAATGTGTAAAACATTCCAGTAACATTTATAAACTAATTCGGAGCAGTACATTTCTTTATCCGACCAATTAAATTTACCATCGTAGTTTTTGCCGAATTGTTGGATTGCATACGTTTTTAATGCGTTCACGTTGTTTTCGGTTAGAAGTAATGAGTCTTTCAATCGTTTCACAATGAATTCGCCATTGACGCCACTTTGAATCCACTCGTCTAATCTTCTTTTCCCTACAGGTTGAACAGCTTCATAAACGTAGGCTACATTATCTTCGTAAAAAACAACGCCGCAATGGGAATAAATTGATTGTGTTGCTTCTTCAATTGCAGCACTTTGTCGAGAAGGGGAAGATTGAAAAATGATGTCTCCGTCGCGGTATCGCTGACCGTAAACAGCAAGAGGAAAACTAAAAAATATAAATAAGAGGAAGTTTTTCATAACTAGTACGAACCAAAATACCTTCTTAAAAACCATTCACCGGCAAGCAAGGCGAATAGAAGCGCGAAGATCCAAAGGGAATCAAGTAAATCATCAAAGGTATGATCTTCGTAAGTAACCGTTGCAATATCATTTCTCTTCGCTAATTCATCCAACATTTTTCGATAGGAGGAAAGAGAGTGAAATGAGCCATTTGATTGTTTGGACAATTGCTTTAAAGTGCTGTGATTAGCAAAAGACTCTAGTTTTTCTAATTGAATTTCTTCTACAATAAACACACCGGATTTTGTGTGTTTTGTCCCATTAAAGGTCGTACTTGCTTTCCAAGTGTATTTACCTGGATTTAATTTGCCTTGATTCAATTTATAGACACTTCCTGCAACAGCGAATTGAGATTTGTATTGTTTCCCTTTGTCATTTGATAAGACGAAATCTATTTTTGGACTTGTGATTGGTTCCATTGAAGCATTGTAGAAGGAAGCAGTAACAATCAACTCTTCCTCGCTATTCATGCGTTTTGGAAGTTGAACACGCAATCCCATCCCTTGATTTTTAACCATTAAATAATTGGCTATCTTACCAATAAACTCATTGAATACATCATGGTTTTGATGACGAATAAAATCATTTAATCTCCATCTCCAAATTCCTTCACCGAAAATCACACCATTTTTTACTTTTTCTCCTTTGGAAAAGAAAAGTAATGGATCATTTTTTTTGATTTGACCGATGCGTTGAAATAATAAAATTTCAGCGCTTGGATCCACTTTTATTGCTCCAAACTTAGCTGTAAGAGGAGGGAGGAAATCAATCGAGGATTTACACGCCTCGGATAATTCAAACGCATTAAATCCATTATTAAACGTTGGCTCAAGCTCTTCTGATTGACTTGAACTGTTTGATTTTAATCCAATAGACAATTTAGCAATTTCGGCAGCATCGGTTTGTTGGCCAAGAACATAAAGAATTGGAATTCCTGCAGATCGCAAGCGTTGGTGTTGAGCTGGGTCAAATTGAATTCCTGGTTCATGCCAAATGACTAAATCAACGTTATTGATGTTTTGATCCCAATCTTTTAATAGAATACTTTTGACTTCATAATTTTCATTTCGTTCCAAAACATCCTTGAAAGCACTCATATCTGGATGGGGAGCAGCGGAAAGTAACATGATTTTACTTCTTGCATCTACTATTTCTATGTAGAAGTTACGTCGGTTGTTCTTAACAGAATATTCACCGGCAATAGTTGAAACAACGACGGTATAAGACTGCATACCAACTTTTTCGGCTTTTAATTGAAAGTCAAGTTGTTTAAACGTCTTTTTTTGATTGCTATATGTGATGTTTTGACTAGCAATCGTTTTTCCATTGTGTAAAATACTAACGACAGCGCTTTTTCCTCCTAATTTGAAGGCCTCCACATCTACTTCAACAGGAAAGTCATTGTTCAAGTAAGCTAAATCATTTACCGAAACATTTTTTACATAGTGATCTTTTTTCGGAGTTGTGTCCCCAACAGCCAAGGTGAAAATCGGCGTTAAGTTAAGTTTCTCAGCTGCATAACTTGGATTGGATCCAACATTGTAATTCCCATCTGAAATCAATGCAACACCGCCAACGTTTCGGTTATAGAATTGTGAAATTATTGCTTCAAATCCCAGTTCTAAATTAGATGTATTTTCTGTAAAATCAACCTTTTCTTTTCCTTGTTGACTTCCGATTGTCCATTCAATTAATTCAAATTGATCTTCGTATCGCTCTTGAAGTTCATTGCGGTATTTTTCAATGTTCTTACTTAACGTTGAGCTATCCTTGAAATTTTTCATCGACGATGAATTGTCGATTAAGGTGATGAAAATTGGTTTCTCTTCACGGAAATGTGTTGCTTCAAAAACGAGTCCAAGTAAGAGAAGTCCGATTAAAAAAAGTGAAGAAAAACGCAGTGCTTTAACCAAATTCTTCTTCCAGCTTGAAAGTTCATTTAACCAACTGACTTTTTGATAGTAAAAATACGTCATTGCAAAGGATGTTATTCCAATAGGAATAAGCCACCAAAGCGAAAAATCAGTGAGTAAATGCATGGCCCCAAAAATAAGGACAATTCCGGAATTGTCAAGATTTCTTTTCCGTTAAAATCAAATTCAAAAAAGGAATCCGTAATTTCGTGAAAATTTTCAAGCATATGTCAAAAACAGTTTACATCGTTGCTGCAGCAAGAACTCCAATGGGAGCATTCATGGGTGGCCTATCAAGTATTCCTGCAACCCAATTAGGGACTGTAGCAATTAAAGGAGCATTAGAAAAAGGAAATGTAGATGCAAGCATCATTGATGAAGTATTTATGGGGAATGTTCTTCAAGCTGGAGTTGGTCAAGCACCCGCTCGTCAAGCAGCACTTGGAGCAGGATTAGGAAACAATGTTCCGTGTACTACAGTGAATAAAGTATGTGCTTCTGGAATGAAAGCGATTATGCTAGGTGCACAATCAATCTTAGCAGGTGACAATCACGTAGTCGTTGCTGGAGGTATGGAAAACATGTCACAAGTCCCTCATTATCTAGATGGACGCAATGGCGTAAAATTCGGTAACATAACGATGTTAGACGGAATCACAAAGGATGGTTTATTGGATGTTTATTCGAAAGTTCCGATGGGAAATTGTGCTGAATTGTGTGCAAAAGAACACAACATAACACGAGAAGAACAAGATCAATTCGCTGTGGATTCGTATACAAAAGCTGCAAATGCTTGGAGTAATGGGAAATTCAACAACGAAATTGTACCAGTTGCTGTTCCTCAACGTAAAGGAGATCCAATCATGGTTTCAGAAGACGAGGAATACAAAAACGTATTTTTAGATAAAATCCCATCTTTACGTCCCGCGTTTGATAAAGAAGGTACGATCACTGCAGCAAATGCATCGACATTAAACGATGGCGCATCTGCTGTGATTTTAGCATCAGAGGAAGCTTTAGCTAAATATGGTTTAACTCCGATTGCAAAAATCGTTAGTTACGCTGATGCAGCTCAAGCACCTGAATGGTTTACAACAGCTCCTTCATTAGCAATTCCAAAAGCGTTGGCAAAAGTAAATATGACTGTAGCAGATGTTGATTTCTGGGAATTAAATGAAGCATTTGCCGTAGTAGGAATTGCAAACACAAAAATTCTTGGACTTGATCCAGCGAAAGTAGACGTAAATGGTGGCGCAGTTGCACTTGGGCATCCGCTTGGTAATTCAGGTTCACGTGTGATTGTTACGTTGATCAACGTATTAAAACAAAACAATGCGAAAATTGGTGGTGCTGGAATTTGTAATGGTGGAGGTGGTGCTTCCGCAATGATTATTGAAAATATCTAGTCTTACAACTTTTGTTTTAAGATATGAAAAGCAGGATTTTGTCCTGCTTTTTTGTTTTTGTACTTTTATTCCATGAGAAAATTTCTTTCCATCCTGATTGTTCTGCCAGGAATTCTTATCGGTCAAAAACAAGCACTGAGCACATTCGTTAATCCATTTATTGGAACTAAAAATGCCGGACATACTTTTCCCGGTGCAACTGTTCCTTTCGGGGCCGTTCAATTGAGTCCAGATACAGACACGATACCGATGTTGGTAAATGGACAATACCAAAAAGATGTTTACCGCTACTGCGCTGGATATCAATATGAGGATTCCACAATTGTGGGTTTTTCTCATACCCATTTTAGTGGCACAGGGCATTCTGATTTAGGTGACATTCTTTTGATGCCTGCAAACGGAGCTATACAATGGAATCCTGGAACTGAAAGTCATCCAGAGAAAGGGTATCGCTCTACCTTTCATCATGAAAAAGAATCCGCTTCACCAGGTTATTATTCGGTTTATTTAGAGGAGCCAGAGGTTCAAGTGCAATTAACCACGAGCGATCGTGTTGGAGTTCATCAATATCAATTTACCAAGAAAAAGGATAACCATGTCATTCTCGATCTTTGTCATGGCATTTACAACTATTCCGATAAAAATGTGTGGTGCTATGTTAGAATGGAAAACGACACGTTGATTACTGGTTACCGTCAAACAAACGGATGGGCCAGAACCAGAACAGTGTACTTTGCCATTTCCTTTTCAAAACCCATCACTAATTATGGATTTAAAAACGTAAAACCAAGCGCCTATAATGGATTTTGGAGGAAATTCGATGTGGAAAACAACTTTCCTGAAGCAGCGGGTGAAGGATTGAAAGGAGCTTTTTCCTTTGGTGATGAGAAAGATGTTTTGATCAAAGTGGCGCTTTCTTCAGTCAGTATTGATGGTGCTTTGTTGAATTTGAAAACCGAATGTCCACATTGGGATTTTAAACAATACGTCCAACAAGCAGAAGATCGCTGGAACGAACAATTGAATCATATTCAAGCAGAATTTTTAACGCCGGAGGAAAAGACGACTTTTTATACATCTTTCTATCATTCCTTGCTTGGTCCAACCGTATACATGGATGTGGATCGTCAATATAAAGGATTGGACCAACGCATTCATCGTGCGGAAGGATTTACGAATTATACGACTTTCTCACTTTGGGATACGTATCGTGCACAACATCCATTTCTCAATTTAATGTTACCGGAAACAAATGCGGATATGATTCAATCTATGTTGGCGCATTATGATCAAAGTGTCCATCACATGTTACCTGTTTGGTCGCATTATGCAAATGAAAATTGGTGTATGATTGGTTACCACAGTGTTTCCGTCATTGCCGACGCCATGGTTAAAAACAACACAGGGTTTGATTACAAGCGTGCTTTTGATGCGACCGTTACGACGTCCAATCAACGGTTTTATGAAGGACTTGGTGCGTACTTGGACTACCATTATGTTCCGGAAAATTTAAGTGGGAATTCTGTTTCCAAAACCTTGGAATACGCTTATGACGACTGGTGCATTGCACAGATGTCGCTTAAACTCGGATTAGATACATTTACTCAAGTGTATTCAAAACGTGCACGGTATTTTGAACAGCAATTTGATTCCGCAATTGGATTTATGCGTCCACGATTATCGGATGGCACTTTCAAAAAAGAGTTTGATGTTTTAAGTACACATGGACAAGGGTTCATCGAAGGGAATGCCTGGAATTACTCACTATATGTTCCTCATGAACCGAAGCGATTGATTGAGTTGATGGGCGGCGAAAAACGTTTTATCGGACATTTAGATTCCTTGTTTACGATGTCGCTTCCTGATAGATACTTTGAAGAAACAGAGGATATTATGCGGGATGGAATCATTGGGAATTATGTTCATGGCAATGAACCGTCACATCACGTTCCGTATTTGTATAATTTCACAAGTAAACCTTGGAAAACCCAAGCGTGTACACGTATGATTCTTCCAAAACAGTACAAAGCAAAACCAGATGGACTTGGTGGAAACGATGATTGCGGGCAAATGAGTGCGTGGTATTTGTTTACTGCACTTGGTTTTTATCCGGTTGCTCCTGGTTCTCCGGATTACGCGTTAACGAGTCCAAGTGTAACGCATGCAATCCTTCAATTCACGGATGGTAAAAAATTGGAAATCAAAGTAAATAAGCAATCCACAACAAACGTATATATTCAATCCATCCGTTTAAATGGCATTCCCTTGGAAACACCCATTTTGACACATGTGCAAATTACAGGTGGTGGAATCTTAGAAATGACATTAGGTCCAAAACCGAACAAAGCGTTATTCCGTCACTAATTTTTTTAGATTGGACGAACTTTTCATGCTTCAAAGTGTTAGAAAAACATGTACCAACTGAAATCCACACAATTTATTCCTGCTAGTTTAGAAACTTGCTGGGATTACTTTTCTTCTCCCAATAATTTGAAGGAAATCACACCTAAAAACATGGGCTTCATCATTAAAACAGATCTTCCGGGTAAGATGTATGAAGGAATGATGATTGAATACATTGTAACGCCAATGCTTGGAATCCCATTGAATTGGATTACTGAAATCAAGGCAGTGAGAGAAGGTGTTTTCTTCATCGATGAACAACGGAAAGGTCCATATAAAATTTGGCATCACGAACATCACTTCAAAGCAGTAGATGGTGGGGTAGAAATGACCGATATTGTTAGCTACGAAGTTCCTTTTGGCATTCTAGGTCGATTGGCTCATCCATTTATTGTTCGTCCAAAACTGGAACAGATATTCAATTACCGTACAAAGAAGATTAATGAAATCTTTCCAGGTAAAATATAACAAAAGCCGAACTGAATACCTTAATTTTAACATATGAAGGAAACAGAAATTATTAAGGTTGAACACCTCGCTAAAAACTTCGGGAGTTTCCAAGCTGTTAAAGATGTTTCTTTTACTGTCAATAAAGGAGATGTATTTGGATTTCTTGGTCCAAATGGAGCAGGAAAGAGCACAACAATTCGTTGCATGTTGTCCTTGATTAAGGCGGACAAAGGACACATACAGTTATTTGGAAAAGACCTGAACAAACACCGAAACGAAATTCTTTCCAAAGTCGGAAGCATCATTGAGAAACCTGACTTTTATAGGTATTTATCCGCAGAAAAGAATTTAGCTATTTTCGCACGTATTTCTGGAAAGGACGTCTCCAAAAGAGAAATTGCTGAAATGTTAGATTTCGTTGGTTTAAATGGACGAAACCGCGATAAAGTTGGTGGTTTTTCACATGGAATGAAACAGCGTTTAGGAATTGCTCAGACATTGTTACATCAGCCTGATTTGATCGTTCTTGATGAACCCACAACTGGACTTGATCCGCAAGGAATCGTTGAAATAAGAAATTTGATTTTAAGACTGAAATCCGAGCAAAATAAAACAGTGATTCTTTCTTCTCATCAATTATCTGAAATAGAATTGATTTCAAACCGAATGGTCATCATTAACAAAGGACAATCGATAATTGAAGGAGACGTGAAAGAATTGTTGAACGCACAAGAAATGGTTGTTCAATTGGATGTAAACGACATGGAGAAGGCCATTCAAGTTTTGAATGTCAGTTTTACTGGAGCGACACACAAAATAATCAATGATCGTATGGTCGAAGTGAATATCGAAAAACAACAAGTGCCAAGTTTGAATCGAATTTTAGTTCAAGAGGGTGTAGAAGTTCATGCAATGGAGCCAAAACGAAAACTCGAAGATTTTTTCATGAAAATAATCCAATCTTAATGTTACTGAAAAATACGTACAACGAGTTTATTAAGATCCTCGCAAAACCAAGAAGTTACCTGGGAATTGGTGCATTGACACTTCTTGTTCTACTGATTTTATTTGCGATGAAGGCGGATGGAAAATCATTTATATCTTTTGTTACAGCATCCTTTGAACAAACCTTGTCTTTTAATGGGAATATACTTAATGGGAACCTGATTGCATTCATCATTCTTCAAATGCTGATTGTGCATATTCCACTTTTGGTTTCTTTAGTGACTGGAGATTTGATTTCAGGAGAAGCAGCAATGGGAACCATTCGCATGATGGCCACAAAACCCATTTCGCGTACACAAATTGTTCTCTCAAAATTTATCGCAGGTGCGGTTTACACCTTAATTCTAACCATTTGGCTTGGATTTTTGTCGCTAATTGTCGGTAAATGGATATTTGGCACTGGTGACTTAATCGTTTTAAATAGCGATGGATTGGTTATTTTGAAGGAACAAGATATTTTATGGCGATATGGATTGAGTTTCGGCGTGGCCTATCTAGCGTTATTAACGATTTCAACCTTGTCAATTTGCTTGTCGGCATTTGCTGAAAATTCAATTGGGCCTATTGTTAGCACGATGTCCATTATCATTCTCTTCACTATCATTGGCACCTTGGATGTTTCAGTGTTCGATTCAATCAAACCCTTTTTATTCACAACACACATGGCTTCGTGGCGCTCGTTTTTTGAAGACCCAGTTCCATGGTCAACCATTCGCAATTCAGTAACTATCCTTGTTGCGCATAATGTGATTCTTGTTTTGGTAGCAGTATATAAATTCAATAAAAAAGACATTACTTCCTAATGAAAGCTATTCTATCTCTTTTCTTATTTACGTTTTCTTTTTCAGCCTTTTCTCAGGAAGTTGATGCAAACGCGGTCATTCAACAACTTGTTCAGAAACTAAATTTAGTGAAAGATTATTCGGTGGATGCCAACATCAAGGCGAATATCCCGTTGATTAAAATCTTACCGGTAAATGCGTCCATTTATTTTAAACAGAAAGACAAATTCAAGGTAGTTTCCAAAGGAATTGCCATTCTTCCGAAACAAGGATTTACCGATGTTAATTCGTTTTTGATGAATAAGGGTGCGTACATGGCAGTTTCAAGCGGGACAAAAACCATCGGTGAAATCAAAACGAACTTAATTACGGTAATTCCAACAGGAGAGACCAGTGAGATTATTCTTGCGAAATTGTGGATTGACACTAAGAGAGATGTCATTCTTCGTTCACAAGTAACCACGCGCTCTAGTGGGACTGTCATTGTCGATTACGCGTATGGAACAGAGGTTCAATTTGGACTGCCGAATCAATTAACCTTTACGATTGATGTCAAGAAATTTAAAATGCCCAAAAGCGTTGCAGCAGACTTAAATAAAACAGATAATCAAAAGAAGAAAACTGCTGACAAAGATCAAAAGGGAACAATTGTTATCAAACTAACGAATTACAAAGTGAATAAAGGCATTAGTGACGCTATTTTCAAAGAGAAGTAGTTTACTTTTTGAACGGTTTGATTTCATTTAGTTCTGATTCTTTCAATCCTTGTTCATGCTCGAGATCGTAGTCGTCTTGTAACATCAGCCAGAACTTACCTGTGGTTCCGAAATATTTCGCGAAACGAAGCGCAGTATCTGCAGTAATTCTGCGATTACCTTTTAGTATTTCGCTGATTCGTGTTTGGGGTAAGAAGGTTTCTTTCGCCAAACGATACGGAGTAATTTCAAGAGGCAGTAAAAACTCTTCGAGTAATACTTCTCCGGGATGAATGTTTTTTAATTTTTCCATGACTTTTTCTTTTAATGGTAATCTACTAGTTGTACATCGAGCGCATCATTTTCATACCAAATAAAAATAATACGCCACTGCTGGTTAAAACGGATACTATGATAGGAGGAAAGGTTGCTTTTAACTTCTCTAAGCGATTTGCAGGAGGAATGCGCAAATCTTTTAAGTTTTGAGATGCATGAAGCATTTTTAATTTTCTTCGCGCTATTTGTTGAATTTCTGGAGGATACCTTCTGGACACAACACCTAAGTAGATTTTCTCTGTTTCTTTATTCCCAAATAGCTTTATTACAGTAATGTTTTGCGTTACTAACGTCAAAAGTAAGTATTTATTTTAATTGAATCAAAAAAAAACAAAAAAAAATTAAATAGCTTCGTCATCCACTTGCAACATGTGCAATAAACGATGAATGATTGGGGAGAAGAATACGGCTGTTGATGAGAGGAATGCAACTCCGCTGTAAAGTGCGTAAAAGCTAGAAAACATTTTAGCTGCGTTTGTATCTAACGAAATTACGGGACCCATTCCGGTTAATATCATGCAAGCCATATGAAAGGCATCCACCCAACTTGGCGCACCGAAATATTTATAGCCAACAGTCCCAATTCCAACTGAAAAAACGATGAGAATTAATGCGAAAAGCATGTAACGAATGACTCTTTTGATAAAGATATTTACATCCGCAACTTTTTGTTTTTTATGCTCGAATTTCATTTTATAGCGTTAGATGCACGCTTTAATTTCCTCGATGATGCGCTGTGCTAAATCATTAGCAGCACTTTCATCTTTGCTCTCTGAATAAATCCGAATGATTGGCTCGGTGTTACTTTTTCTCAAGTGTACCCATTCTTTCGCAATGTAGATTTTTACGCCGTCAGTCGTATCGACCTCTTCATGCGCGTATTTTGCTGCCATATCCGCAAGAACTTTGTCCACATTGATATCTGGCGTCAATTCAATCTTATTTTTCGAAATCGTATATTTTGGATAACTGTCGCGTAAAGCAGAAACACTTTTATTTTCATGAGCTAAATGACTCAAGAATAAAGCGATTCCAACGAGAGAATCACGGCCATAATGCAATTCAGGATAAATGATTCCACCGTTACCTTCGCCACCTATGACGGCATGCACTTCTTTCATTTTCGTCACCACATTCACTTCTCCTACTGCTGCTGCTGCGTAAGTCAAGCCATGGTCTTCAGTGATATCGCGCAATGCACGAGTAGAAGATAAATTCGAAACAGTTGCTCCTGGCGTGTGTTTTAACACGTAATCTGCACACGCGACTAAGGTATATTCTTCCCCGAACATACTTCCATCCTCGCAAACCAAGGCTAAACGATCGACATCTGGATCCACAGTGATTCCGAAATCAGCATTTACTTCAAGTATTTTTTCGGATAAGTCCGTTAAATGTTCTGGTAAAGGTTCTGGATTGTGTGGGAAATGTCCAGTTGGATCACAGTACATTTCTGTAATCTTTGTAACTCCAAGTGCGCGCAACATGGCAGGGACAAATATCCCTCCAGTTGAATTCACTGCATCTACGACAATGTTAAAATCCGCTGCTTCAATTGCTTCTTTATCCACAAGTGGCAAAGCCAATATCGCATCAATATGCTTAACTAAATATGAATCATCGTTGCGAACAACGCCTAAATCATCCACTTCAGCAAAAATAAAACGCTCTTCCGTGGCAATAGTAAGAACTTCTTCTCCGTCATTCCCACTAATAAATTCACCTTTCTCATTTAACAATTTCAAGGCATTCCATTGTTTTGGATTATGGCTTGCCGTCAATATGATTCCACCTTGTGCATTTTCCAAAGGTACTGCAACTTCAACCGTTGGGGTCGTTGAAAGTCCTAGATTAATGACGTCGATGCCTAGGCCAATTAATGTTGATACCACTAAATCTGAAATCATCGCTCCTGAAATGCGCGCGTCACGTCCAATTACTACGCGTAACTTTTGACCGGGATTTCTTTCCTTCAACCATGAGCCATAAGCGGCTGCAAATTTCACAGCGTCAATTGGTGTTAAACCATTGTCCACAGTTCCACCAATGGTTCCACGGATACCAGATATTGATTTGATTAATGTCATGTGCTAAAAAATTAAGCGAATTTCTTTTTATTGGAAATCATTTGAAGACAAGCTGCAGCTGCTTCAATTCCTTTGTTTCCATGTTTACCACCAGCGCGGTCTATGGATTGTTGTTCATTATTGTCTGTGAGTAAACAAAAGGCGACGGGTTTGTTTGTTTTTAGCATAACATCCATGATTCCTTGTGTTGTTCCAGAACAAACAAAGTCGAAGTGACGTGTTTCCCCTTGAATTACAACACCAATAGCAATCGCACCATCAATATCTCCACGTTCACAGAAATAGTTTGCTCCTAAGGGTAATTCAAAAGCTCCAGGAACACGTTGTATATGAATATTCTCTTCGATTACGCCATTTTCAAGTAGGGTAGCAATAGCACCTTCCATCAAGCGATTTGTAATGTGATCGTTCCAATCAGAAACAACAATGCCGATATTGAAATCGGCACCATTGATTATATTTTCTGTTGAATACGAAGATAGATTTTTGTTGGCTGTCGCCATCGTCTTTCTTATTTAGTGCTCACACGAGCGATGTATTTTTCAATTCCGTTTTGAGATGCATAAGAAGGATAGTCATCACGAATGCGTGTGTAAAATCCTGCTGCATCTTCGTTCTTTTTCAATTTTTCTGAAACAAGACCAGCTTTAAATAAGTACATTGGTGTTGTCAATTCGTTGTCTTGTGCATCAGCTGCATCTTTATAGAAAGAAAGAGCTTTATCGTATTTTTTCATGTCTGAGTAACAGTCACCTTGCAATCCGATTGAGAAAACACTAATGTAAGAATCGTCAATAGAAACACCTTCAAGGTTTTTAATTGCTTTTCGGTAATCACCTTTTTTCATGTACTGAGTAGCTAATAGGTATTGTCCAATTTCACCACCAGTTTTTCCATCATTGCTATTTACGAATGGAACTAAAACTTTAATTGCTTGATCCGTTGAATCCTTTGAGATGTAGTTCATTGCAACCCACCATCCATCATTTGATTTCTCGTTTGCCGGAACCCAAATCATTTGGAGGTAAACAAAAAACAATAAAACAGCAGTTAATAATCCACCAACAATATATGTCCCTAATTTGAATTTTTTATCGTTGTTGAATTTAGCTTTTAATTCCTCTAAACTTAAATTTTCAATCATTATTTCTTTGTTTAAGTGGCAAAGATAATTTTTTTTGGCTAATTGTTTAAATTATGAACTAAAAGTCTTTTCCATTTCTCATATTTCTTGAATTACTCGTTGATTTATTTTCTGTATTCATCAATCTCCTTTTTGTATTTTTGCAGAACTTATGAAATACCTCCTTATTTTACTTTCGATAAATCTTGTTTTCGTTCATGCTGGTTTTAGTCAAAAATCAAGTCCATCAGAAGACGGAATGGTCATCGGAAAGATTGTTGATCAACAAACCGGAAAACCTCTTGAATATGTTTCTGTTAAACTATTTAAAGCTTCGGATTCTTCCATCGTAACTGGAGCGTTTACCACCGTTGAAGGAAAATATAGCATCCCTTGTCAATTTGGATCTTTTTATTTGAAAATCACCTTTGCAAATTGTGACCCCATTTTAGTTTCAGCTATTACAGTAAAGGCAGCATTGCCTATTTTCAATGTCGGAACCTTGAAAATGAGAAGAATCAGTGAGAAAACGGAACGTGAAATCAAGGTAATTGCTGAAAAAGATGTTTTGAAAGCTGGAATTGACAAAAAAATCTACAATGTAGCCGAGGATTTAAACGTGCGCGGTGGAACAGCAAATGATATTCTTCAAAGACTTCCTTCGGTGGAAGTGGATCAAGATGGTAAAGTTATGTTACGTGGGGAAGGATCTGTGACCGTTCTTATTGATGGACGTCCAAGTTCTTTGAGTGGGGGTAATGGTAAAACGTTATTGGATGCACTGCCTGCGGGATCTATTGAACGCATTGAAATTGTTACAAATCCATCTGCAAAATATGATCCAGACGGCACATCTGGGATTATCAACATCGTCCTAAAAAAGAATAAATTAAATGGTTTTAATGGATTGGTTTCAACAAACCTAGCGACGACTTTTCAAAAAGGAGGATATGTAGGTGAGGGGAATTTATCCTTGAGTTACCGAACGGGGATTTTGAACATTTACGGCACATACAATGCACGATATTTAGAAGGATACAGAAACAATTATTCAAAAATTAATCAAGGTTCAGGGAGTTCGTATTTCAACTTGGACCAAAGTCGTATTGGGACAGATTTAAATGCTGGACAAACATTTCGTTTTGGAATGGATATCAATTTGAAAGCGAGAAATACCCTTGGCTTATCAGCAACAGGAAACATTGGTGTACGAGATAGAACAGGTGATTTGTGGAATTCATCCTACGATATACTTGGACAAAGAGATAGCCTGTGGCTTCGTTCATCTTACGATCCTTCACAGCAAAGGAATGTTGATTTCAACGTGAATTATAAGTATGATTTAAAAAATGAACGAGGTAATTTAACGGTTGATGCGACACAATCCCTCGGCAATGAAAACATCCAAGGATTTTACAATCAAAACTACTATACACCGGATTCAATTTTAACCACTTATCCTTCACTTATTCAAGAATTACGTAACACGGAAAAGAACAACATTACCACCCTTCAGACGGATTTCACGTATTTATTTCCAAAATTAGGCGCACGATTTGAATCCGGCGTAAAAGCAATCATTCGAGATCAAAGTGTCAATCCTGTTTCAAGCACCTACGATTGGACAACACAAATGAATGAAATCGATAGTCTTGCTAATTTTCTTTACGAGTACAATGAGCAAATTTACAGCGTGTATGCAGTTTATGGTCAGCAAATTAATCGTGTGAAATTTCAAGGTGGACTGCGTGCTGAGAATGCGTTTCAAATCCCAAATTTGGTAACTGATACAATTCGTATTGTTAACAGATACATCAATTTGTTTCCATCTGCACATTTGCGTTATGTACTTAAACCGAAATCAGAAATAAGCTTAAGTTATAGTCGACGCATTACACGTGCTTCATCCGCGGATTTAAATCCATTCACAAATTATTCAGACCCTTTCAATTTACGAACAGGAAATCCTTATTTACAACCGGAATTTATTCATTCATTTGATTTAGGTTATTCCTTGGAGAAAACGAAATACTCCATCACTGCAAGTACCTATTATCGAAACAGTACGGGTGTTATTTCTCGTGTGAAAGAGTTTTATGAAAATGGCACAAGCGCAGTAACCTTTATGAACATTGCAGAAACGAAAAGTCTGGGAACGGAATTCGTGTGCATGTTTCGTCCAACAACATGGTGGAAAAACACATTTTCCTACAACGCAAATTACATTTGGTATACAACTAATCAGTTAGAATTGCCGAACCGCCAAGGATTTAACCATAATTTCAAGTATAATTCGTCTGTTGAATTTTGGAAGAAAACAGCAACACTGCAATTGAGTGTCACTTATAATGGTCCGCGTGTAACTGTACAAGGAATTGCTCAACGAAAAGGACCAATTGATTTAGCTTTTGAAAAGAAACTTCAGGGTGGAAAATGGTCTGTTGGGGCTCGTGTAACAGACGTCTTTAATAAACAGGGATTCTACATGCAAGTGAATCGACCTGGAGTTGAACAGACTGCTGAATTCAAATGGTTAACAAGACGCCTTTACATTTCTGCAAGTTACAAGTTTGGTAAGCTAGAAATGTCCAATAAATCAAAACTTCCGGGTGCGGAAGGAGGAGCCGAATAAGCTTAGGCAAGTTTTGCTGAAACTTTTTTTAAACGGAGGATTTCCACTTGGATGTCTAAGGGTATTTTCGTCGAATCTAATTCCTTAAGTTCTTCGATACCTTGTTCTTTCCATTCATAAATCACTTGCAAAAAACGCATCGAATCTAATGTATTAGACAATTTCACTTCTTGCATAGTTATCGAATTCATGTAATTCCAGAATGAAGCCCAAAGCTGATAGTTTCGCCTTAATTGTTCTTGTATGTGCACCAAACCTAGAAAGGACTTTACGTGACTTGCATCCTTTAAAAGACGTGAGCGATTGGCTTGAAAGCAATGAAAGTGTTCTTCAATTCGGTTAGATTGTCTTTCTGAAATTTGAAAACTATAAAATTCTTGACCGAAGGTAAAACCTAACGTTTCAGAAGCTATGTGCAAGTAGTTTAAACGCTTTTCTTTTGCTTGAAAAAGCAAAACATGATCTGCCTTTTGAATCAATTCTTGGCGACATTGAAATAGGTTCATTTCAACCGCTTCGTCCAAATCTTCATAGTGAGAAAGCCCTAAATGATTCGATGCTTCTGCGGGTGTCACGCGTTCTTGTTTTTGCGCATTTTAATGTTCAGAAATTCAATCACTAATGAATAAACCAAGGCGAAATAGATATAACCTTTCTGAACGTGCTCTCCAAAAGACTCTGCAATTAACATCACTCCAATGGTTACTAGGAAACCAAGTGCAATCATTTTGATGGTTGGACGTTTATTAATGAAATCACTAATCGGCCTTGCAAATAGCAACATAACGATCATTGAGATAACAACTGCTAGAACAATAATGATTAAAGGATTTCCATGCGTTTCGTGTGAAATATCATTTGTCATTCCAACTGCCGATATTACGGAATCAAAACTAAAGATAAAGTCAATGATCACAATCTGTAAAATGACACCGCGCAAGGTGCTTTTTTCTTTCGACTTATGTCCTTCTTCAATTCCTTTTACACTAGAATGCATTTCAGTAACGGACTTGTAAATCAAAAATAATCCACCAATTAAAAGCACTAAACTATGACCAGTAAATGATTGTCCCATTAACGTGAATAAGGGATGTTGATCCAAAGTCATCACCCAAGAAATGACGCTCAACATCAAAACTCGAATGATTAATGCGAGACTCAAACCAATTAAGCGCGCTTTGCGTTGATTAACACGTGGAAGCGGATCCGTAACAATGGAAATAAAGATAATATTATCAATCCCAAGAACGATTTCCAACAAGGTTAAAATAAGCAAGTATGTCCAGCCTTGAACAGTTTCTAAGATTTGAAATGATGCGAGAAAGTGTTCCATGTATAAATTTAATTTCTTAAAAATTCAAAATAACGATTCAAATCAGTGGCATTGTTCTGGTCATCCGTTTGGACTTCCAACACCTGCGTTTCACAACTTGGATCGAAGAACAAAGGTAAATATTCTTCTAATTCATCCAAGGAAGAAAGCGTTTTCGTTTGAAGTCCAAAAGCTTGCGCAATCGAAGCAGGACTTTTCGCTTGTTTCGCTTCAAAATAACGTTCTCGTTGCTTTGATTCTGCAGGACCTGTAATTATATTAAAAATACCACCTCCATAGTTCTGGATGACAATCAACTTAAAGTTCCTTGGGAACGGTGCGTACCAAAGTGCATTACTGTCATATAAAAATGAAATATCCCCACTAATCAACACGTGTTGTTTTCTGGAATTAACAATTGCTGCACCCAAAGCAGTACTGGTCGAACCATCAATTCCGCTAGTTCCTCTATTCGATTCGTAACGGACGCCAGGAATTGGGTCAAATAATTGCGCATATCTAACAACTGAACTATTCGCAAGATGCAGGACCAAATCTTCCGGGAGTAAATCTTGAATCGTTTGAAAAACTTGTAAATCTGTCAAGCTAGTAAATTCAGAATGAAACTCTCGGGAACGATCCTTTGCGATTATATCCAAAGCCTTCCATTTTCCATTAAAATTAACGGTATTGGCGATCAATTCGTTTTCATTAATTTGCTCAAAGAAATCTGATGGTGACAAAGGAATGGCTTTGGTCAAACAGCGATACGTATCCATTTCCGGGAATTCCGCACCGATTTTATAGTGTTTTTTCACGCCTGCATTTCTCAAGTAGGCCTTAATTCGTTTCGAGACAACAGCACCGCCAAGTGTAATCAGTATCTCTGGCTTGAATGCTTCATTGGTTTGATCGAATCCATTTAACGTACGATCGATGCAGTGGATGAAACGTTCATGTTGAATGTTTGAGGTGTTTTCGACTAAAACAACGATGTTTGGAAAAGCAGCGAGTTTCATTAACTCCAACTGAGCCTTTGGATTTGCGTCCATTTGACCACATAGAATCAAAACTTTGGATTGATTGAACTCTTGGATAATCACATCCATTTCAGTTTGAATCAATCGCTTCGATGGTTTTTCTCTTGGTAAAACCTTCGCATAATCAATCGTTTTCTCAACCGTTTGATACAATGGTTCGTTCAATCCTACATTTAGGTGAACAGGTCCTTTCCAGTTGCTTTGTGCGATTTGCAACAAAGAAGCCAGTTCTTCTTGGTGTGATTCAATGGATTTTTGAGCGAACAAATCTTCGTCAAGTTCTAAACTGCCGAGGATGTGGTTTTTGTAAACGTCCTTTTGTACAATCGTTTGACCGTCACCGTGATTAATCCACGAAGCAGGACGATCAGCCGATAATACCACCAAGGGAATCGAGCGATAAAATGCTTCAGAAACAGCTGGATAGTAATTTAAACAAGCGCTACCTGATGTACAGCAAAGCGCAATGGCTTCACCTAATTCTTGTGCCATTCCTAGCGCAATAAATCCCGCAGAACGCTCATCATGAACAACAAATGTCTCTATTTCAGGGTGTTCGTCAAAAGCAATGGAGAATGGGGCATTTCTAGATCCCGGTGATACAACCACTTTTCGTATGCCGTAAGCTAAAAGCTGATCGACAATCAATTGCACCATGATTTTAGAGCTAGAAATCATCCTGTAAAAATACCAAAATTTAAAGGAGGTCGAGTAGCGTTTTGCTTTTATTTTCGGTTTCTTCCCATTCTTTTTCTGGATCAGACTCCGCTGTAAATCCACCACCAAGATAGAGGTACAATTGATCACCTATTATTTGTCCGCAGCGAAGGTTCACGTAAACATTCATTGATTCAGTTTGAAATTCACCAATCATCCCGGCATAGAACAAGCGTTCATGTTTTTCATTGTAGTTAATCCATTCGCTTGCTGTTTGAACGGGTGTGCCGCTCACAGCTGGAGTAGGATGTAGGTCTTGTGCGATTTGCCAAGCGGTGCTAGTAGTTGATTTCCACTGAAAATCTGTTCGCAAGTGATTTAGTGGACCTGCTTGTACAGTTTTCGGCCCATCAAATTTCACATCCTGAACGTCATGATTCAAAAGGGTTTCTTGAATAAATTGACTAACGAAATTCTGTTCATCCAATTCTTTTTCACCCCAAGGACTAGCATCGTCCGCTTTCTTTGTTCCAGCCAAAGACATACTTACAAAAGAATTGTTCATTCCTTTAATCAATATTTCCGGGGTCGCACCAATCCATTCGCCTAAAACAGGATCTTGAAAATAGTACACAAATGCATTCGGATACGCAGCATCTAAACGCTCAAACAAAACTTTACCTGAAATCGAAATTTTTTCAGTTTTCACACGAGAGTAGACCAGTTTTTTCAACGTCGATTCCTGCAAAAGTGTAATTACCTCTCTCGCCTGAACGAGGTATTCCTCTTTCGTAATGGTAAAAGGGGAATTATGATTCATTCGAACAGATGGGGAGTCGTTTGATTCTTTGAAAAGATATCTCTCTTGATTATTAAAGTGACTTAGAATAAAACCCTTTATATCAGACTCTTGAACTTTAATAAATTGTCCGTTTTTATAACTAACAACTTGGCCTGGAAATCGATAATAGAGCATTCGTTCTCTTGGGTTTGAAGCAAATATACATATTCTATTACTTGAAATCTCGTGCGAAGTAATTGGGGCGGAATAGTTTTGTACTTTTGCACCTTCAAATCAAGACTCCCCATGAAAATTCTCTTCAGTTATTTAGGACGTTATAAATCATTGGTGTTTTTAGCACTCGTTTTAGCAAGTATTAATCAAGTATTCTCCTTGTTGGACCCGTTTATTTTTGGTAAAATCCTAGATCGTTTTGCAACACATCCGAAGGACTTTACGGAATCAGCGTTTATGTCTGGAGTGGGTTGGTTAATTGCTGCAGCAATTGGAGTAGCAATGGTGAGTCGAACAGCTAAAGCATTTCAAGATTACAGCATTAACCTCATTATTCAAAAGTTAGGTGCGGACATATACACAGATGGGCTAAAGCATACCTTGCAAATTGCCTACAATGAATTCGAGGATCAACGCAGTGGTGAAACTTTGAACATCCTTCAAAAAGTACGCACGGATGCAGAACGATTCATCATGAGTTTTATCAATATCCTTTTTGTCTCGATTGTTGGACTAGTTTTCGTAATGGTATATGCCTTTACCGTTCAACCTGGATTAATTCTTTTGTACTTGTTTTCTGCAGCTGGATTGAGTTTCTTTATTAGTTTTTTGTCCAAGCGAATAAAGAAAGTTCAGATGACCATTATGAGCGAAACAAAGCAATTGGCAGGAAGTACGACAGAAAGCTTACGTAACATCGAATTGATTAAAAGTTTGGGCTTAACACAACAGGAGACGAATCGCTTGAACGACCGAACGCGTAAAATTCTTCAATTAGAATTAAAAAAAGTACGTCAAGTAAGAAGCATTAGTTTTATTCAAGGAACGACGGTGAACTTATTGCGTCAATCAATCATGTTCATCTTGATGTATTTGCTGTTCCATGGTTCTTTATCACTTGGACAAATCATGACTTTGCAATTTTATTCCTTCTTCATTTTTGGACCATTACAAGAAGTTGGAAATGTCATTATTGCTTATCGTGAAGCGGAAGCATCCTTGAATAATTTCGAAAAAATCATCAATAAGCCGATTGAAGAGAAACCAGAAAATCCAATTCCATTGAATGCCATTGAGAAATTAGCATTTAGCGATTTGACATTTAGGCATAAATCTTCCAATTACGATGCATTGAGCAACATCAATTTTGAAGTGCAAAAAGGAGAAACGGTTGCATTTGTTGGTCCAAGTGGTTCGGGAAAAAGTACTTTAGTGAAATTATTGGTTGGATTGTATACCACTCCAACAGGAAAAATCTACTACAATGGAATTGAATCCACAAGCATTGATCGCGACGAATTGCAGCAGCAATTGGGTTTTGTGACGCAGGATACGCAGTTGTTCGCAGGAACGATTCGTGAAAATTTGCTGTTTACAAAACCGGAAGCAACACAAGAACAATTGGACTTCGCATTGAGTCAAGCTTCGTGTGAAAGCATGTTGGCACGAAGTGAGCACGGAATCGACACAGTGATTGGTGAAGGAGGAATGAAACTTTCTGGAGGCGAGAAACAGCGTTTATCCATTGCACGTGCCTTGATTCGCAATCCACGCTTATTGGTTTTTGACGAAGCAACTTCCGCCTTGGATTCCATCACAGAAGAAGCGATTTCCAACACCATTCGTTCGATTGGCAGTCACAAAGAGCACATCACCGTTTTAATCGCACACCGTTTATCGACCATCATGCATGCGGACAAGATTTTCGTTCTTGAAAAAGGAGTCATTGTCGAAACAGGAAAACACGAAGAGTTACTTGCTGAAAAAGGCTTGTACTACGCAATGTGGAGGCAGCAAATCGGGGAGAGAAGAGAGTAGTTCTTCTTGGAGAGAGCGGGAAACAGAAACAAAACTATAGAGAGTTTTTTTCTCTAATCCCATTTATTCGAAATAAAACAAAATAGCTTTTCCCTTCTTTTTTAATTGTACCGAATACGGTTTAATTAAAATTCGGGTTTTACAATGAAAGTCATTCGTTATTGTTGTTCAAAGGAATGAAAGATACAACGCGTTTTTTTTTTTTTTTTGTGTGTGTGTGTAATAATTATTTGGTTAATATTTGTAACTAGTTTATATTTGTATAATAATTAAAAATGATCATGAACAAAAATACATTTAACGTAATTGACTCATTAAAAACAATTGAGACAGCAATTAATGAAACGAAAACAACAAAAACAGGCGCAGCTTTTTACTACATGCTTTGGGGCTCTATTCTTTGTTGTTATTTCCTAATTCAATTTTTCATCGGTATTAAACTTACTATCAGTGGAAGTTTCCTTTATTCATTTAACTGGATTTTGTTTCCTATTGGAGGTCTTTTCTCTTATTTAAACAAAAGAAAGGACGAAAAAAACGAAAACTATGTCCCTCAACTTGAGAAAGTCTATTTTTTCGGATTTACGGGGTTCGCAATAATGTATGCCATTTTTACATTTGCTTCAACCTTGTTTTCCTTACCTTTATCCATTATCTTTTTCCCCTTAATCAGCGGTTTAACCGTTTTCGTTATTGGTGGAATATCTAAACATCAAATATCTATTTTCGGTGGAATATTTAGCATGTTACTTTCCATTATTAGCATTTTGTCGAATATAGAAATCGCATACTTATTGGCCTCGATTGCTTGCATTACATCCTTTATTATTCCAGGAATCACAATGAGAAAAAGCAATGTTTAAGATCTTAGACCCCTTACTTCATTCTCCATTACGCTTAGCAATAATTTCATTATTAATTGGGTTGGAAGAAGCTGAATTTGTTTATTTGAAAGAAAAAACAAAAGCTAGCGCTGGGAATTTAAGTCTACAGATCGATAAGTTATATACCGCGGGATACTTATCAGTTACAAAAGGTTTCAAAGGTAAGTATCCAGTCACCATTTGTAAAATCACTCCTAAAGGTTTCAGCGCGTTTGAAGAATATGTTTCTTCCATCAAGTCGTATATTCATTTAGAAGATTAGAATACGTTTACCGAGAATTAAACCAAGTCTGAGAGTGAGTGACGTTTACTTAGCTGGTTGATATCGAACTAAAACAGCCTTGCTCATTCGATTATTTTCGTGTTAGTCTAGAAAAGTAAAGAGAGGCGGACCTTTAATTTTAGTGGATATTCCTCCTTCCAAAGCGTAGAGATTTCAGTAAATTGGAAATTCCGTTTGATGAATGTTCATTTCACTTTTTTTCCAGCACCATTACGGTATGTTTCCCAGTACAGACGAGCCGATTGGTACCTTTTTCACGTACTTCAATGGACCATAAATGCGTGGATTTCCCACCGTGCACGAGTGTTGCAGTGGCCAAAACTTCCCCAGTTTGAATCCCTCCAACGTGATTCGCACTAACTTCTAGTCCAACAGCGTAGTGCGTTTCGTGGTTAATTAACAGCACCGAGCCTAAGGATCCAACCGTTTCCATTAAAGCAGCACTTGCGCCGCCATGTAATAATCCCATGGGTTGTTTGGTACGATGATCCACGGGCATAGAAGCTACGACATAGTTCTCTCCAATTTCAACATATTGAATACCAAGTTTTTCCATTAAGGTATCCTTGTTCATGGCATTCAATTCATCGAGTGGTACTTGCTTTAGTTTCATGGAACAAAGGTAAACAATCAGAAATATTTTTCGAATATTTTTACCTGAACGCTTGCGAATTCTGAAAGTTTGTGTACTTTTGCCCCGGAGAGTTGGCAGAGTGGTCGATTGCGGCAGTCTTGAAAACTGTTGAACCGCGAGGTTCCGGGGGTTCGAATCCCTCACTCTCCGCCAAAGAATGCAAAAAGCTAGCCTTTAGGCTGGCTTTTTTTGTTTTCAAGCGCGTCAAAAGCTCGCTTTTGTAAGCGTTTTGAAAACAAAAAAAGCCAAAAGTTGCGAAGCAGCTTAGCTTTTTGCATTCTTTGAAGCGCAGCCCTCTCGGGATCACGAGCGATAGCGAGTACTCCCGAATGATCAGCGCGTCAAAAGCTCGCTTTTGTAAGCGTTTTGAAAACAAAAAAAGCCAAAAGTTGCGAAGCAGCTTAGCTTTTTGCATTCTTTGAAGCGCAGCCCTCTCGGGATCACGAGCGATAGCGAGTACTCCCGAATGATCAGCATGTGAAAAGCATGCTTTTGTAAGCGTTTTGAAAACAAAAAAAAGTCAAAGATGCGAAGCAGCTTAGCTTTTTGAATTCTTTGAAGCGGACCCCAACAGGGATCAAGAGCGCCAGCGAGTAATCCCCTTCTAATGTGCTAATCTGCTAATGTGCTAATTTTACCAGCGAAATTATTGGTTGAGCTAAACGAAACCAATATCAGAGCCAACAACGAGAGCAAAGAGCGTTAATCTTGCAAAACGTTTTCATTTCTTGGCTAAGCGAGAGAATCTGCTTATGAGCTCCGCCTTGAATAATGATCATTCCTAGACATCGTATTTAGCTGTTGTAACCAAAGCGGAATAATAAAAATAATCTCATTATCAAAATATTTCATTTGGATTAAACTAACTTCCCTGTAGTAAATGACTACCTTACACCCATGAAATTTCATACTGCTATCCAAACTACGTATCATTGTTCCTTAGAACAGGCGTTTAAAATGCCCATGCTTTGTGATGTAACAAAAATTCACACTGGATTTGGTGTGATGCCAAAAATAACGCATTGTACGGATGATGAAAACTGGGGTCAAGTCCATTCTTCAAAAAAGGTATTTGCTGATAAGTCTTGGTTACAAAAAGGAGGATTCGTTTCAATGGATCATGTTTTGGAGCGTAGAGAAAATGAGTATTGGAAAATAAAAGTCGATGATTTTCAATCCTGGATGCTTGGATTCTATCAATTTGTTGGTGAATGGAAAACAATAGAAACTTCGCCGAATACCATTCAAATTGACTATTCCTATACGATGTATGCACACGGAATTTTATATTATCCACTAAATTGGTTATTTACAAAACTCTTTTGGAGGAGATACATGAAACAGGTTTTGAAGAACATCGAACAGTTGATTGAGAAAGGCGAGCCATTTAAATACTTTTAATTAGATTTCACAACTTCTTAATCCACCATTCTTCAAGAGTTCCGTATCTTTGCCGCACTAAACAAGATCCAGTCTCTTATGAATATCATCAATCCGAAATCGGCTTTAATTTTTATTTTAGTAACCATTTGCCTCGACTCCATTGGTCTTG